>NZ_BAAHBQ010000001.1:0-986712 GCF_054776595.1 Spirosoma horti | reverse complement strand
GCAAAAAACTAAGCAGTTATCGATGCTCAAACGACGGAAAAGTCATATTTTTCAGCGAGTACAAAGCGGTTAAAACCGTCTCATCTCTTTTCACCCGCATCTGTCCACTTTCGGTTGACGACGTACAATGACCCGGTACAGAAACATAGCCCATTCGCTGGTGAATCAATACTGGCCAGTAACGCACGGGCGTCCGCTTCTGTACTCACGACGCGTGGTAAGCCAAGAATCGGGCATTAGGAAGTCGAGATCCGTACGCGTCCAGTCAAGAATCGGCATGAAATTATAGCAAATCGTATCGATACCTGCTTGTGCCAGATTGACAATCGATTCCTTATAATTGTCGATATAGCGATGAAAATCGCCCGTTCGCGTTTTGATCGCTTCGTGAACGGGTAGGCCCTCTACGACCGACCAGCTTAACTGATGGCTTTCGATCAGCGTTTTTCGGTCTTGTATTTCCTCAACAGGCCAAACGTCGCCATTGGGGATATGATGGAGAGCAGTCACGATACCAGTGGCGCCTGCCTGGAGCACATCGCTAAGTGATACGGGGTCATCCGGACCGAACCACCGCCAGGTTTGTTCAAGCATACTAGGAGTCACTAACTTGATTGGGATTCGATTTCACTATGTTGGCTACCGAATAAGTTTATAAAAACCGACTGTCGCCGTATCGGCAACGACGCCATTCGATTTTTGGTAGATAAAATAGGCTTCCAGGTTTCGATGGCTCTTTAAGAATGAGAAAGCTTGGGGCAACCCCATTGCCAATAAAGCATTGTCGTATCCGTCGGCGTTGATGGCATCATGCGCCACAACCGTGACGCTAATGAGTTCATTTCGTGTGGTGTATCCTGTTTTTGGGTCGATTATGTGCGAAATCCGGTTAGGGCCAATCTGCCGATACTTCCGGTAATTACCCGACGTAGTAACAGCTCCCTGACTCACTTCGATTACTTTCTGAATCGACGCAGATTCGAACTCGTTTTTGGTTGGTGTCTGAATGCCAATCGACATGGGTGTATTTTGCGGATACTTTCGCCCCTTTACGCGGATCTCACCACCCACTTCAACCAGATAATTTCGAATGCCCATTTTTTCCAGATAATTGGCAATCACATCGACACTGTAGCCCTGGGCAATTCCGTTGACGTCGATTTTAGTACAGGGTACTGTTTTGCTCAGCTTATTCCGGGTTAACCGAAGTTTATCCGAACCCACACAAGCAAGTAAGGAAGTAATTGTGGCGGAATCGGGGAGCGTCGAAACCTGCTCGGAACCAAAACCCCATGCTTTGACGAGCGGGTAAACAGTGATATCGAACACGCCACCCGTTTGCTTGAAAATCTCCAGTGATTTTTGAATGACCTGCTGAAGATGCGTATCCGTTTCGACTCCCGTATCTGACTGGTTAAACTGGCTGATGAGTGATGTGGGTGAATAGATGGAAAGTGACTGATCGAGTCGATTGAAAATACTATCAATCTGCTGATGCTGTATGGTTTCGTTCTGACTGTAATACGTTATGGTGTAGGTTGTTCCCTGCGCCAGTCCGGTTAGCTGAAACGGTTTTAATTCTGCTGGCTTTTGAAATTGAGTAAAGCCGCACAGCACGGCCAATAGGCTGCACTGAAACATTACTTTTTTCAGCCTCTTTAATCGCAGTCGACTCATTTAGGAAACGCTTAGTGCAGGCATCTGCTGCGTCCGCAAAAACTCCGCAACAAACTGATCGTCATGTAAATATGGATATGCTACGTAGACTCGGTCAATTTCTTCCATCTGCCCCGGCGATAATTCCTCGGCTGGGTCCAGGCACCACCGGCCATCCAGTAACCCCTGCCGACGTAACACTTCGTGAATACCCGGAATGCAGCCGTGAAACCCATGGGCCGGGTCAAAGAAGGCGGCATTTGTATCCGTAACATCGATGTTACGAGTCAGTAATCGATCCATACCAAATTGTTCCTGAGTTCGGCAGACGTTAATTTCATCCAGGAGTTCGACCGCTTTTTGCGTCCATACCGCCCAATGCCCGAGCAATCCCCCCACGAAGTTTTTCTCGACCGCTTGTCCATCTACCGTAAAGCGATAGGTGGTTAGTAGGTCGGCAATGATGTTATCGTCATTACCAGTGTAGAGCGCAATCTCATCCCGGCGGCTGGAATGGCAAACTGCACGGACCACATCCAGCGTTTGATAGCGGTTAAAGGCCGCCACTTTAATCGCTTGCACATTGGGTATTTCGGCAAATTGTTGCCAGAATTCGTAGCTAAATATTCGTCCGCCCACAGATGGTTGTAAATAAAACCCAAAAACCGGAATGACCTCGGCTACAGCTCGAACACGGTCCAGAATAGCGACTTCTGTCCAGCCCTGCAAGCCCCCCATGCTTAGTAACCCCAGATCGTAGCCGTATTGAACAGCCAGACTGGCTTCATGAAGGGCCTGATCCGTTGGGCCGCAAATACCAGCCACCTTGATAAACGGACGGTCAAGCTGGGCGGAATCAACTTCTTCAGCAGCTAGTCGGAGGACGGTTTCGTAGAGATTGATCTTCGGATCACGGATGGCAAACTGGGTTGTGTGGACACCCACGGCCACGCCACCGGCGCCACTTGCCATATAGTAACGCGTTAGGTTTCGCTGGCGAGCTTCCTCTAACTGGCGATGTTGATTCAGGGCCAGCGGGTGAGCCGGAATAACGGTGCCAGCGTGTAACAACGAATGAATGTCGGGACGTAATGCTGCTGATGTCATCGCTTAAAACTTGCCGTTTCGTTCTTGAAAATGGGTTGGTTTACTCAGTAATTTTCCTCCTCCCTGTAACCAGGCAATTGTTAACTCCATCATTTGACGTAGCGTAACGCGGGGATAGCCAAACAAACGATGTGCTTCAGAAGCATTGCTCAACAGAGCTGTAGGCTGTGGTTCGTTGATGAATACCGGCGTTTTATCCAGCATCAGACCAAACTGTTCGGCTACCCACTGAATCGAGACGGTTTCTGGACCGGTGACGTTCAGGAGTTTAGCGGGTGTACTGCAATGTCGTAACGACCGAATTGCAATCTCGTTGGCGTCGCCTTGCCAGATGACGTTTACATTGCCCATTTTTAAATCAATCGGCTTCGCTGCCGCAACTGATTTGGCAATTTCCAGCAATACACCGTAGCGCAAATCAATAGCATAGTTCAGTCGATAAATCAGGGTTGGGGTGCTGTTTTTCTCCGAGAAGTACTGAAATACACGCTCGCGTCCCAGGCACGACTGCCCGTATTCGCCAATCGGTTCGGGTGTTGTCGCTTCGGTTGCCCCACCCGATGTTACTGCCGTAAAGGGATATACGTTACCCGTTGAGAAGGCGACGATGCGTGAGTTCTTATATTTCTCGGCTATCCGACCCGGTAAGTAGGCATTCATGGCCCACGTAAAGGCTTCTTTACCCGTTGTGCCAAATTTGGTTCCGGCCAGATACAGCACATTCGCAACATTAGGTAACGAGGCCAAATCCGCTTCGTTCAGAAAATCTGCTGCGATCGTTTCGATGCCATTGGCCTCTAGTTCTACCTGAAGCTGTTTTTCCGAAAAGCGGGATACTCCAATAACGCGTTTCCGTATACCGGCCTGATCGATTGCGGCCTTTGCCAGTCGTGCCAGACTCGGCCCCATTTTACCACCAACGCCCAGGATGATGATATCACCATCCAGTTCATATAAATCAGCAATCAAAGCCGCCGACGGTTTGATTAATTCCTGTTCCAGTGTTTGTAAATCGTGCATCGTATGTTGATTTTCTTCAACTAGTTGAAGAACAGTTGATTGATGTTGCTGATGGCAAGCGATAAAATCACAAGTAGCCCGGCTGCACCGGCAATTTTGACCGGCAACGTGTTTGTATACTGCCCCATAATTTGGCGGTCATTGGCAATGGTGTACATAGCGATGCCGATAAAGGGAACAACCAGAATTGTAATACTCTGCGCAAAAATGATGAGCTGAAGAGGTAATTTGCCAAAGATCATTGCGATAGTCGCCCCAATCAGCATCACGGTCGCAATCAGGTATTTAACGCGAGTTGACCCCAGCTGACTTCCGTACCCTAAGGCATCGCCGAGCAACGTACCGCCTACGGTGGCATTCCCTACCAGCGACGAAAACGAAGCACCAAATAAACCGATTAAAAAGAGCACCGACGCGTATTGACCGAAAATCGGGGCCAGAGCCAACCCCATATCGGACGCGCTGGTTACTTTTAGTCCCTTCGGATGCAGCACCGCTGCGGCACAGATGAGCACCGTAGCACTCATTAACCCCATCAGCGTCATGCCCGTAATGGTATCAACTTTTTCATTTCTAATAGCCGGATTGACCCGTACACGTTCCTGCACCAGATACGATTGATAGAACGCACCGACAATTGAAAAGCAGGACGCTGTAAAGGCGATAATCAACCCTAACGATCTTGTTGGAAAGCTTGGTTTTAATCCTGTTACTACATCGGAATAATCAGGACTCGATAACGCCAGGGTTACCAGAAAACACAGGAGCATTATACCGATCAGGAGAATCATGAGTTTTTCAAGAACCTTATAGAACGTTCGGAAAAACAGTAAGCCGATGCCCATCACGGTAAATAAGGCAATCCAGGCATTTACAGGCGTGTGGGTTGCTTCGGCAATTGAAATGCCGACCCCAACGGAGTTACCTGCCTGAAACGAAGTGGCTACCAGAAACACACCAATGCCTACGGCAATAGCTACAGAGTTTCCCCATTTCTGCCGAATCGTTGCCAGCATCGATTGATTGGTCGCTAAGCCGATTCGGGTGGCCATAGCCGTGAAAATGATCATGAAAAAGATTGCTAAGACAACGATCCAAAGCAGGGAATAACCGTATTCGGCACCCATTTTGGACGTAATGGTCATTTTACTGGGACCAAAAACCAGGGCGGCTGTAATGATACTAGGACCCAGCGAGGATAGCCATTTCAGCAGGCCATTACTGGGATTTCGGGTATCTGGCGAGGTAGTAACTGGCTTGATAGATTCATTGGATAAGGCCATATTCTATGGAATTTAAATGGGTTATACAGAATATTCCGGTTTCCAGAACTGAACAGTTTCGGTATCGGCAGCGGCATTGCCCATGTGGATGGAAATGGACCCGTCGCGACCCGTTTCCACATTGGAGATGGGCTGCTTTTTCGTTTTGATACAGCTAAAAAAGTCCTGGAGGGCGTAGGTAGTGGGCTCCAGATTTTCGTCGCCCGGCTTGCCAAATTTAAGTTCAACACCCTTCCCCTGCGTGGTTACAGCCAGCGTTGCGCCCGTCACACCATCCACGGTTCCTTTAGCATTGTTGGTCGATTCGGCGTAGATAAAGGCTTTGTCGCGCAGGATTTCAACGGTCGCTTTGTCGCCCAGAATACGGATGCTGTAACCGTTATAGGCATTGGAAAGGACCGATGTCACGCTGGCTTTTACCCCGTTTGGATAGTCGTAGACGGTTCGGATGTTGTCGAACGTATCACGTCCATCTTTCCAGTAATTGATACCGCCCAGCCCGACTACCTTGGTTGGGTGAGCATTCAGCATAAAATTGACGACATCGATCTCATGCGCACACAATTCCGACAAAGGTCCACCGCAGTACTCCCGGTGCATGCGCCAGTTGATGGCCCGTTCCAGTTTGGGGTCGCTTACCGGAAAACGCCAGTTGGAATTTCGGTTATACTGACACTCGAAATGAGTGATTTTGCCCAGCCAATTCTGATCGATCACTTCCTTTACCCGGTGATACAGACCATAATAACGGTATTGATACCCGACCTGGAAAATCAGGTTAGACTCCCGTACTTTTTTCACCAGATCAAGTGCCTGCGGAATATCGTACGTCATGGATTTCTCCAGATAAACGTGCTTTCCGGCTTGCAAGGCCGCCACTGCCATCGGGTAATGTAGGTAAAGCGGAGTGGCGATGATGACGGCATCGAGGCTTTTATCGTCGAGCAGCTTGCGGTAATCCGTATACGCTTTGGCTCCTTTGGCGGCCAGACTCATGCCTTTTTGCAAGTGTTCGGGAATGGTGTCGCAACAGGCTACGAGTTCGATGCCCGGCATTTTCTGTATAAGCGTTGCCAATCCAGCTCCTCGGGCTCCGGTTCCAATCATACCCAAGCGAATGACATCGGCTTTGGAAACCGGCCTGGCCCAGGCAGACGAACCGACGAGGGTTAATCCGGTCAAGGCCGTCATCCCCGTGGCTATAAAATGACGGCGGGAGGTAGTGTTATTTGCCATTGGTTTGAGGGAAATCAGTTAGGGTCAGGCTCTTTGTTTTCGCCAGGCGTTCGTACAACAGGCGTGGTTTAATCGTTCGCCAGTAGGTTTCCTGTTCCAGCTCAGCCGGGTGATAATACGCCTTGTTTAGTGTGGTGAAGCGACTACTAAGTTTTTTTGAATCGGCTATCAACGTTTTTAAACGGGCAAGTATCGCTGGGGTTTGCGCAGTTGTGAAACGCTCATCGTTCACTTCCTTTTCGATTAGCTGATACGTCAGATACTCTAGCCGGATGTCTGTCATGAGCCGGTATTGCTCGAATTCCTCTTTGTTTTTGGAAGGCGTTAAAGCATAGAGTGTTTTGGCTGCCCATTGCACGCTGTCTCGTAATGTCTGGATGGTCATTGGCTTAGGAGAAGCTACCTGCCCCTGCCTCACTTCATAGGGAGCGGTTATCAATGCCTGCCAGAACTTCATGGCCTGGTCTTTCGAAAAGCCGTAAGTCGCGTTCGTATAGGCCTGGATAAACTGCTGAACATCTAAGGGTTGCGTTGTTTTTATGCTTTCGCCATAGGCCGCCAGGAGCATATTAAAACCCGATAGGGGATACACATGCCGAATCGCATAGAGGTCAACAATATCGGTGCCGGATTCAAAGACAGGAGAGTACAACCCCGATGTTGACCAGGATGTCATCACAAGTCCCTGATAACCCAATTGTTTCGTCATTGGAATAAAATCCCGAATGTTTTTAAAATGCTTTTCCCACTGGGTCACAAAGTAGTTGTCGGGACCGCTCCGTAGCGCGGGTGCTCCCCAGATTTCGAGGCCCGTTTCAATCAGTTTTTTTGGGTCACCAAACCGGTTCAGGGCCCAGCCATAATTCCAGTCGACCAGAATGGTTTCCTTCGGCAAAAGCGATAAGGCTTCAGGGTGTTTGAGCGCAATATCGGCCCACAGAACCGGGCGTTTGCCCAGACTGGTCACAATGTCACACAGCATCTTTATGTGATCGACGAACAGTTTGGATTTACCTTCCTTAGCGGCTTTTTCCTGGCATTTGTGGCAGTGACCCAGTAAATACGTTTCATCCCCGCCGATGTGAAAATAAGGAGATTTATGCGTAGACACCAAATCCGTGAACAGCTCCGTGAATAACGCTTTATTCGACGCACTTTCGATGGGACATACCTGCGAAAAGTCTTTTTGGTCTTCCCGTATCGCCGTATACCGAGGATTACGCAAAATGTACTCGACATGCCCAAAACTCTGTTGCAACGGTATGACATCGATCCCCAAGCTAGTGCAATAGGAAATAAAAGACGTTACCTGCGACCGGCTGTAGGCGTATCGGTTGGGAATCATGGGGTGCTTTTCGAACGGATAAGTGGCTTCCCATTCCATGATCAGGGTATTTATGCCCTGTTTCTGCAATTTCTGCGCCAGCTCTTTCAGGGCAGGCATGGTCATCACCTGGATGCGTAAGTCGAGGTGAAAGCCTTTTACGGGTGATTTTGGGACAGGCTGACTGGTCTGCTGACTCAAAGCTGGATGAATAACCAGCCACATCAACAGCCAGACTACTAAGGTTTTTCTCATGGTTCGTTTTGCCGGAATGATTAGCGCCAGCTTTTCAATTTGTGCCCATATACGGCATAAAACAGCAGGTAGAGATAGCAGGGGAGGAGTACCCAATAGGCTTGCCGAAGGGAAAAGCTATCCGCAAAATACCCGTATACCAGTGGCATAATCGCGTTTCCGCAGAGGCCCATAATCATCAGTGATCCACCTGCTTTGGTGAACCGGCCCAGCCGAGCCAGCGCTAACGGCCAGATGCCCGCCCACACCAGCGAATTGGGTAAACCCAAACTCACTAGAAACCAGAATGATAGCTTCATGGAGTGGCCAAACAACGTGAGGTTCCCCGGTGCAAACAGAATCCCCAAACTAAATAATACGCCCAGCAATGTACAGATACGCAGTGCGTTGACTTGTCGCATGAAGCGGGGAATGGTAATGATACCAATAAGGTAGCCGCAGATGGTTGCGAACAGAATGTACGACGGAAATCCCTTGGCTTCCAATAGCGAAACACCCATCGAACTCGCATAACCAATGACAGTGTCAATCGCGATAACTTGGGAACCGACGTGAAAAAAAATCGCTAACGCACCTAATACCAAATGCGGGAATTGCAGCACACTCGATTTGTCCGAATTAGCCGCAAATATTTCTTCGCTTTCGTGTTCGGTATCGATCTCTGGCAGAGAGGAGAAGCGGATGAACAAACCAAGGCCAAACAGCACGGCACTCACACAGGCATATGGAACCATAACGCGCCGGATCAGTTCGTCCAGGGCTATGCTTCGGTCGCCGGGTGCCATGAGCGGTAGTTGCTTGAATAACTCGGCATCGGAGGCTCTCAGAATCACAGCAGCGAACAGTAGGGGGGCAACAATACCAGCCGTTTTGTTACAGATGCCCATAATACTGATCCGCTGGGCAGCCCGCTCAATTGGACCCAAAATGGTCACGTAAGGGTTCGACGCTGTCTGTAGAACGGCCAAACCCGTGCCGATGGTGAACAGCCCCAATAGAAAAAGGCCGTATGTTCGGGTATAAGCCGCCGGCACGAAGAGCAGTGCCCCGAAGGACATGATGAAAAAGCCGACCATCATTCCCTGTTTGAACCCCACTTTTTTTAGCAGTATCGACGCGGGCATGGACATCACCAGATAAGAGATGTAGAATGCGAAGGCGACCAGATAAGACTGGAAATGAGTAAGCTCACACGCTATTTTAAAGTAAGGAATCAGGATCGAGTTGATCCAGGTAACAAAGCCAAACACAAAAAACATGACGCCAATAATCAGGATGGGGCCAATTGTGCTTTGCCTTACGCCAGGGGTACTGTCCAGTGTGTTTGTTGTAACCATATGTCGATGCCAGAACGGAAACCTGTTAGTTCAATGTTTTAAATTGAGTTTATTACCCACGAGCTGAAGCCCGTGGGTAAAAACTTTTATTGCCCGTAAGAATCCGTATCCACATACAACGTACAATCCGGGTGCTGGCGCAGGATAGAGGCCGGGCAAGCTGTTGTAATGGGCCCGTTCAACATCGCTTGTACTGCCTGATGCTTCGTCTTGCCGGGAACCACGCAAAAGAGATGATCGCCGGAAAGCAACGTAGGAATTGTTAACGTCAGGGCTTCTTTCGGAACGTCGTCGAACGTAGCAAAACACCCGTCATTCACTTGTTGCTGCCGACAAATGTCGTCAAGTTGTACGCGCTTGATGATTTCAGTGTCATTGAAATCAGCCACAGGGGGGTCATTGAAAGCCAGGTGGCCATTCTCGCCAATGCCTAAACAAACGATGTCGATGGGACCCTGCTCAAGCAATTGTTTGTACCGTTGGCAGGCGGCATCCGCTCCCTCCGAATCGTCGATAAGATTGACCGTGCGGGGCGAGACTTTCGCAAATAATTTCGTGTTCAGAAAATAGGCAAATCGTTCGGTGGCATCTGCGGGCAACCCTACGTATTCATCCATATGAAATACGTCAATTCGGGACCAGTCGATACCTTCGGCACTGGCCAGAAAATCCAGCATTTCATTCTGGGAAGGGGCTGCCGCAAACACGATGCGTAGACTTTCCTTTTCGGTAAGTAGCTCCTTTATTTTAGCCGCTACGTCCTTTCCAGCGGCAACGCCCATCGCCTGTCGGGTGTCAAAGACGCACACGTGCAGGGCATCTACCTGCTCTATTGTTGACTTCATTCTACTGTGTCCTGTTAAATTGAAAGTTGATTCTGGCTCAATACAATAGCCTAAAAGTTAGGGTTTTGTACAAGATTAGTATTCAGGGTTATTTCGGTTTGTGGAATCGGATAAAGGAGGAATTTGTCATCAATTGTCCGATTATACACCCGTTTCTGAACCTCTTTATATCGGCCCAACCGAAGCAGGTCGAATCGTCGAAGTCCTTCGGCACTAAATTCCCAGCCCCGCTCGTTCACCAGCGCGGTAATAAAATCCTCCTTTGTCGGGGTCGTTGTCAGACTCAGTTTGCTAATTCCAGCGCGCGTCCGCACGGCATTGATGCCGTCGAACTTGCTGGGGTCCCCCGCGTTCAATTGATTCAGCGCTTCTGATTGCATCAACAGTACATCGGCGTACCGTAAAATGAGAGTGTTGTTGCGGGCGCTGTTTCCCTGGCGCAATGGATCGCGAAACTTGATATAGTACGCATTAGCCAATGTTTGCGTCCCGGCCTTCTTGGTCATCGTCCAGTTTTTACGGATGGTGTCGGCGGGAGCAAAAGAATTGTAGAACCATTCTTCTACGTAAAAGGCCTGGTTGCCATCCAACGACGCGGGTAAATGCATCCGTGGGGTAATGTTGCCCGCATTCGGCGGCAGATCGAACTGAACCGAAAAGATATGTTCGGGACCATTTTCAGTCGCAATATCGAACACATTGGCATACGGCACCAACGAATACACTTTTGAATTAATGACCCGATTCGTTGCGTCCAGTGCCGACTTGTAATCTGTCGTTTCAACAGCCGATGACGCAGCACGAGTCAGATACACCTTTGCCAACAGCGAAGCCGCTGCCCCGCTGGACACGCGCCCTTTTTCACCCGCCGTGATTTTATTCTCGGGAACACAGTTGGCTTCGGCGAAAGTCAAATCCTCGATGATTTGTTTGTAGACATCTTTAATAGGTGAACGAGCCGGTTTCAGGCTCCCGTCGGCTCCCGTTGGTTTCGTCAGCAAGGGAACGTCACCATAGCTACGGACGAGGTCAAAGTAAGCCAACGCGCGCAGAAACCGGGCGTTGCCCTCGATGTTGGCGCGACGAGCCGCATCCATCTGGATTTTTGGTACATTGGCAATGACGTCGTTCGCCCGGTTGATCATCAGGTACGAATAGGTCCACCAGTTGCTGATCTCGGCATTCGTCGAGGTGTAGCTCACTTCATCCAGTTCCGGCCGACCAGCCTGCGGATTGCCGACCTTCATTAAATCGCCGGTTAGCTCCGACAAAATCCAGAAAGTCCGGGCATAATACAGGCCGTTTTGCATAAGGCTGAACACCCCGTTCAGGGCTGTTGTCGCGTCGGCTTCACTGCTGTAGAAGTTATTGGTGCTGATAAAATCGTAGGGCTCCTCCTTAAGAAAATTTTCGCAGGAAACGATGGTGAGGGAAAGGACTCCCAGTAGGATCAGAATACCTTTTTTCATGGTTTTCTTGGTTAGTAGGTAGGGTTAAAGGCCAAGCCGAATTCCAGCCGTGAAGGTTCGTACGTTCGGATAAGCGTTTAAATCGGTGTTCAGACTCAAGTTGGAAGCGCCAAACGAATTGACTTCCGGGTCGTAGCCTGAATAGTTGGTGAATGTGAGCAGGTTCTGCGCCGTCACGTAAATATTAGCAGTTTTTACAACGCTGCTGATCGCGGTAATCTTCGGGATCGTGTACGAAAGCGACACCGTTTTGACCCGCAGAAAGCTGCCATCTTCGACAATATCACTGGTTATGCCGGTTCCCCGCCGTAGCGTGCTGTTCGCTTTGGCAATGGTGTTACTGGTGCCGGGACCGGTCCAGCGCTGGGTTTGAGACTGGAGCTTGTTGCCATTGATATAGCCCCCTGTTTCGAGGTAGTAACGGTTCATATTAAGCACATTATCACCCTGAACTCCCTGGAGGAAAACGTTTAGGTTGAAATTGCCCAGGGTGAAGTTATTGGTTAGGCCATAAATGAATTTGGGCTGCGCCTGCCCAATGATCGTGCGGTCTTTGGCATCGATCAGCCCATCACCATTCAAATCGGCATAACGCGGATCGCCCGGCCGGACACCCGTACGCTTGCTGGCGCTGATTTCGTCCTGGGTTTGCCAGATTCCCTGGAACACGTATCCGTAAAAGGCGCCGATAGGCTCGCCGATACGCAACAGACTAGTGGCACCATTGCTGGCACTGGGAAAAATGCTACTGCTCGATGTGCCCACAAAGCGTTCATATTCACCGTTCAGATCGAGCACTTTGTTCCGGTTGGCCGAAATGTTGGCTGCCGTTGTCCACTTGAAGCGACCCGAATTGATGTTGACGCTATTGATGCCCAGTTCAAACCCTTTATTTTGAACACCTCCCGCGTTCAGCAGAACCGTACTATAACCCGACGAAACAGGAACCGATACGTTCAGCAGCAAATCCTTCGTCCGTTTGTAATAGTAATCGGCAGTGAGCGTAATGCGATTGCTCAACACACTCAGGTCGATGCCAAAGTCGAGCGAGGATGTGGATTCCCAGCTAATATCCGGGTTCGGAATGTTGTTTGGCGAGAGGCCAATGACCCGCGTACTACCACCTAGTGTATAGGCGTTGCTGGTATAGCGGGCAAAGGATGAATAGGACGCTATTTCCTGATTACCCGTAACACCATAGCTGGCCCGTAGTTTCAAATCGGAAATGACCGGAACCGATTTCATAAATGACTCATCAATGACACGCCACGCGAAGGCTCCTGATGGAAAATAACCCCATTTGTTGTTGGGCCCGAAGCGTGAGGAACCGTCAGCACGCATCGTGAACGTGAACAGGTATTTGTCCATGAACCGGTAATTGGCCCGTCCGAAGTAGGACATTAGGTTGTTTTTGCTCCGGCTCGAACTTGGCGGCAAGACGTTGGCACCAATACCGATGTTATCGGATTCCAGCAGGTTGGTGAAAAAGTTACTGTTCGAGGTGGCAAAGTCGGTGAAATTGAATTCCTGAAAGGTAAGACCGCCTAACAGCGTCAGCGCGTGTGATTTGTTAAACTCCCGGTCGTAGGTCAACGTATTTTCGTTCACCCAGCTATACCGGCTTCCCGATGTGCGGGTTGCTGTTCCTTTACTGTTCGAGCCACCATAAATATCGGAGGGCAGGTAGTAATCCAGGCTGGAATAATTGAAGTCCGTTCCAGCCGTACTTCTGAGTTTTAGGCCTTTCACGATTTCATATTCGCCGAAAAAATTCAGCAAACCGCGTAAATTACTGTACTGATTTTTGACTTTGTTGGCATAAGCTACGGGGTTGCCAACCAGTTCGACGTAGCCAGAGGGGCCATTGAGGTACGTATAGGCACCCGTCTGGTCGTAAACGGGCAGGGCCGGATTGAAACGCATGGCGTCCAGAATGACCCCACCCGCTTCGGTAGAGCCCGCTGTGTTGACCAACGCCCGATTCTCGACCGAGCGGGTCAGTTGCGAGGTAAACCCAATGTTGATTTTATTGCTTATCTTTTTGTCCAGATTCAACCGGATCGAGCCGCGCTGAAAGCCAGAGTTAATGACGATGCCCTGCTGGTTGAAGTAATTCATACTCAAGTTGTAGCGGGTATCGGCATTGCCTCCCAGGAAATTAAGCTGGTAGTTACTGATGGGGGCCGACCGTAGCACCTGCTTCTGCCAGTTGGTGCCTTCACCCAGTGCCGAAAGCTGGTCCTGGGTATACGGCAGAGCTTTGGCCGATGCCGGTGTTTCCTGGTTAGTAAGGGTCTGAACATCATTTAAATACGTCGCAAACTCTTTGGCGTTCATCATCTCGTACATTTTGCTCACCGTCTGCACACCGTGATACGCTTCAAAATTGACGGATGATTGCTTGGTAGATCCTTTTTTTGTTGTCACGATCACGACGCCGTTGGCCCCTCGACTTCCATATATGGCCGTGGCCGACGCATCTTTCAAGACTTCCATCGACTCGATGTCGCTTGGGTTGATGGAGTTGAGGTCCCCTGCGCCGGGAAAGCCATCAATCACGAAGAGTGGTTCGTTGCCCGAGTTGATGGAGTTGGTTCCCCGAATACGAATGCTGATATTCCCGCCCGGCTCGGCATTGGTCTGCGTTACCTGTACGCCACTAATACGGCCCTGTAAAATTTGGTCGGCGCGGGCAATAGGCAGGTTTTTTACCTCGGCTTGCGAAATGGATGCAATAGCACCTGTCAGGTCCCTTTTTCGTTGGGTACCGTAACCAACCACGACGACATCACTCAGCATTTGGGGAGATTCGTCAAGGCTAATCGTTAGGGTTGACGATTGCCCAACAGTCACTTCTTTGGCTAGATAACCGGTGTACGAAACTACCAGCACCGCATTAGCCGGCACACTGATCGAAAAGTCCCCATTCGCATCGGTGGCGGTCCCGACAGCACTTCCTTTGACCAGGACCGAAGCTCCTGGCAAGCCTGTATTCTGCGAATCCAGTACCTTACCGGACAGCTTTCTGATTTGGGCTTCAGCCATCAGAAATGTCAGACAGAACAAACTCAGCATAAGTAGTCTTATTCGCTTCATAGATAGTTTAGTTAGTGAGCCAATTGGTTAATGAGTAAGTGTACTGTAGCCGTCATTTTAAGGTCGTTATCGATTTACGGGTACGTACCCGTAAATTGGGTAAAAAAATAGAAGCTTACTTATTTAGGCTAAATTTTCACAAAATGGCCTCGACAATGGGGGCTTCTATTAAGAGAGAATTCATTGATAAGAGGGATTCGTAACTAATGAACGGGTACGTACCCGAAAATTAGAAAAAAAATAATGATTGACAAAAAATATGAGAAAATTATTTTGTCTTATAAGCCTGTTAGGAAATTAATGGTCAATTTTTTGCGCCGATATCTACGTAAAATTTTGTCAGTGCCCCTATTGATGAAGGATGGTTTGTTCTTGTAAACTGCTTTAATAATGACAGAATCCTCTAAAAGGGCAGGGCTGTTAATCTCCCTGTTTCTTTTCGCTCCTATAACAGGATAGGAAAAAGCAGAGCAATAAGTTAGTACTTAGTAATCGCGTCCTTAGAAGGGGTTAGCTTTACGGCTTAAGAAACAGTTTCTGTCTGTAGAGAAAATACATAAAGCCCCAAAGTACAGCAATGGCTGCTACAACTGAGCCCAGCGCTTGAACCGGCTCTGGAAAGAAACCAAGAATACCACCGAACAGCGCATTGGCTGTGTATCGGAAATCGATGAATTTACCAACCATGTAAATGACAATTGAATTCATGCCAATGACGATAAAAAAGAAGGTCCACCGGCGCCAATTGAGTACATCGATAATCGTATAAAAAAGCGACAGCAGTAACAGACTGAACCCACCCGTCAACATGACAAATGAACTTGACCAGAGTATTTTGTTGATGGGAAAAACGATGTTCCAGAGAAGCGCTATGCCCAAACAGATAAGGCCACTAAGGGCGAGCCACAACGCCTTTCTGGACTTCGGCATCATTTGCTCATTTGTCCGAAGTAGGTTCCCGGCAAAAATACCCAGCAAGCCCGTTGAGATGGCCGGCAGTGTCGACAAAATTCCGACGGGATCATAGATCGTGTTATACATCCGTCCGGGCAGTAGTGCTTTATCCAAGTAAGTGGCGGGATTACATTCTGGAGTAATTAAGCCAGCACCGCATCCGGGAACGGGCACAAACTGAATGATTAGCCAATACCCGATGAGTAGACCTCCAAACCAGATGTACTGAGTTCTTCTGGATGAATACAGATAGATAATCTGCGCGAACATCCCTGCCAATCCAATCCTGCCCAAGACGCTGGGATAGCGCATACTTGCCCATTCGGTTTTGAACAGGCCGTTATTATACAGAATGCCCAACAAAACGAGAATAATTCCCCGTTGAATGACTTTACGGATTAATTGATTTGGAGAAACGCCTTTCTCAAGCCGACTGCCTAATGAAAAAGGTGTGGAAACACCCGCTAGGAACAGAAAAAGCGGAAAGATTAGGTCATAGGCATGAAAGCCGTTCCAGTAAACATGAGTAAACTGCTCTGCCAGCACAAGCGACCATCCCCAACCCGTTACGTCGGCCAACACATGCATGAATTTATCTCCGCCAGAAATCCAGAACATATCAAAGCCCCGCAACGTATCGAGTGACAGCAATCGGGGGGAGGTTGCTAAAGGGATTGATCCACTACTAGTGATGCCAGTTTGGTGTCCGTCTGGGACGGCTAGTCCGGGTTGGATTTTTGTCTGCATACCTTTGAATAGGGAAATTGTTGAAACTGGAGAAAGCAGTTGTATTGGTAATAAACAGTTCTGTAGGATCGGGCGAGCCTAATAGCGCTGTAAACAGGGATTTATTCGTATTCACCTAGCCCTTAGTATAGACGATCTGGCCATTGACGATGGTTGTATTGATGGTAATGTTCTCATCGAAAATTACCAGATCGGCGTCCTTTCCGGCAACCAGCGAACCTTTGCGGGCGTCCACACCCATAATTCGAGCGGGTGTCGTGCTAGCCATTCGCACTGCATCCAGAAGCGATACGTCGGCCAATTGGACCATGTTGCGCACGAGTTGGTTAGCTGTCGCGACACTACCCGCAAACGAACTACGGTCCAGCAGCTTAGCAACGCCATCTTCGACTACTACGGGTAAGCCATTAGCCCGTGAGCCTAAAATGCTTTCCCCTTCAGGCATACCAGCCGCCCGCATGGCATCCGTAATCAGCGCGGTGCGGTCGGCGCCTTTGATTTTATAGACCAGTTTGAGCAACGGTGGTGGCAGGTGAATACCATCCGTAATGAGTTCGACATCCATATCCAGCAGTAAGGCGCTCTCGATGGCTCCGGCATACCGAAACGCATTCCGGCGGGTCACACCCGACATGGCCGAATATAGATGTGTGGCCAGGGTATACCCATTTTCGTAGGCTTCGAGTACGTCGGCATACACCGCATCGGTGTGGGCGATAGCGGCTAGAATTCCTTTTTCACGCAATCGGCGACCGAATTCGATAGCACCAGTTAGTTCAGGAGCGGCACTCCAGCGAACGATAGACGCCGAATAGGCCAGTATTTCTTCGTACTCGGCTAGGTCAGGATTGCGTATGTACCGAGGGTCCTGTGCACCCCGCTGGCTTAAGGCAAAGTAAGGGCCTTCCAGATGGATACCCAGGAATGATGCGCCCTTGTTGTTTATTTTGGCTTTCTCATAGATATCCAGTGTATGGAGGAGATCTTCCTTTTCGGCTGTTAACGTCGTTGGTACCAACGACGTAGTGCCGTATTGGGCGTGTAATTCGGCGATTTTCAAAAATGCTTCCTCCGTGCCGTCCATAAAATCGTAGCCGCCACCGCCGTGCACGTGAATGTCAACAAATCCTGGCGCAACGAACATGCCCTGTGCATCCAGAACAGTGGCTCCCGGAACATCTACATCCCGTTCGTGAACGCCTGTAATACGCCGATCTTGAATAATGATGGTGCCACCCCGAATGTAGCGAAAGGGGGTAATGAGCGTCCCGTTGGTTATTTTTAAAAATCCCATTTTGTAGCTGATGACCTTGTAATGCAGGATACACATTAGACCGTCGGCTCCCAGCGCGGCTGATAGGTCCGATGCCCGAGTTT
Organism: Spirosoma horti; assembly: GCF_054776595.1. Taxonomy (NCBI): domain Bacteria; kingdom Pseudomonadati; phylum Bacteroidota; class Cytophagia; order Cytophagales; family Cytophagaceae; genus Spirosoma; species Spirosoma horti. The sequence continues at coordinate 969,006 of NZ_BAAHBQ010000001.1, read as the reverse complement.
TTCTGCTTCCCTGCTGTTTTTGATGTGTCCGTTATTGGGATCAATGGTAAGCGCTCCAACCGTATGCTGAGCAAAATTTCAGAATGGTACCCCTTTGCTTCGAGATGTTGCTGTAGAAGGGGACGCTTCTAACGGACTATATACCACTAATTGACCTCTAGTTATTTAATGGCCAGTTTCTTTTTCGCTTTTGCCAGCACAGTTTCTAGCGACACGGCGGCCCCGTTCTGACGTTTGCTTTCGTCAGCGGCTTCCATAAACGCGAAAATTTCGATGGTTTCTTCTGGCGTCACCGGCGATTTTCCCGTTTCGAAATAGGAAATAATCTCTTTCAGCAACGGCTCGTAGCCCCCATAAGGCCCCAGCTTCGTATTTCCAGCCTGCGTGTAAACGGTTCCGCCATATTCGTGTTTTCCAGTACGTGTACCCCGGAACGTACCCACCCGGCCATCGGCCCAAGTCCCAATAGCAATATCGGTTCCGTCGGTATGAACCCGTACCACTTGCCGACAGCCAGTTCCCATGGCTGTATAGAGCGTTTCTACCCCATGAACACCATACCAGAACAGATCGGGGTGTGTTTTTTCCAGAACAGCAGGGCTAAAGGTATCGGCTCCCAAAACATGACTTTTATCGATCCCCTCTATACCTTTGATATAGCGCAGGGAGGACGCGGAGAAAACGGGAATGTTGTATTTACTGGCAAGCTCGAAAATGGCCAGTACATCGGCGAGGGATGCAGCAATTGGTTTATCGATAAATACACGTTTCCCGGCTTTAAGTACCTGCGTTACCTGCTCAAGATGAAGCCGTCCGTCGTTCGTTTCCAGCAACACTACATCGACTTTTTTGAGTAGCTCGTCGATTGTGTCAACTATGTCCACATTCAGTTTTTTGACTTCGCTGGTGTAGTCCGGGATTCTTTTCGCGCTACTCTCAATGGTTTTACTGCCATAGGGATAAGCAGCCACAACCTTGTAGCCAGCATAAGTGGAACTTGCTTCCGTAGTATTAAGCGCTTTGGTGAATGCCACGCTGTGGGACGTATCCAAACCAATCATGCCAACTCGTTTGCCGGGTTCTACTATATTACTGTATGGCCAGGTGAGTGGTGCAATACCCAATGCCAAGCCACCCAATGTAGCCTTTCGTAAAAAAAAACGCCGGTTGTGAATCGAGCTGGTCATAGTTAAGAAGGGGCTAAAAAATAGCAATCCGCATATTTACGGGTACGTACCCGTAAATATACAAACAATCTTAAGCAAGAAAGAAATTTAGGAAGAAAGTGGGCTAAAATTTTGCCATGATAGGATCTGGCGGTAGGAAATATTGCCTGGATGCGGAATAGCTCTGTCTATCAATTTCGATAAAAGGCCTGATTCTCCTTAGTGACGATATCGATTGGCATATAGTATTCTTTGGCAACAGGAGCTAATAGAACCAGATGCTGATACAACGCCATGATGCTGCGATATCCCTGGTCTTTAGGTTGGTGGCAGATCAGAAAATCGATGGTTCCGCTGGCTAAGAAACGGATGTTTTCGTTGACAAAATCATAGCCAATTAGGAGAGGTTTGGGAAGTGATCGTTGACCATCCAGAAAGCGAGCTACTGAAAATACCCTGGAATTGCTGACAAAAACCGCATCAATATTGGTATTCGCATCGAACAACTGTTGAAGATGATTCGCAATAGATGCAAAATCCGTTTGCCGAATATCGGTCCGTATAATTGGGTACTTCAGTTTATGATCTGTAAAATAAGTCCTGAAACCCTCTTCAATCTGCTTGTAGGTAAAGCTATCCAGCGACGTAGCAATATTGACAACCAGTAATTTACTAGCTTCCCGAAGTTTGTAAGTGCTTAGCTTTCCGGCCAGATAACCACTTTGAAACAAAGGTGGCCCGATGTAAGAGAGGCTTTGCTGGCCCGGTATGTCAGCGTCTATAAATACAAAGGGAATACCTTTTGTCTGGCAGGCAGTGGTAAAATTCTGGGCTTCATCAACAAATGAAGGGGCTAAGACAATGCCATCGACGGTAGAATCCAGAATTCGATTTGCCTGTGTAATAAAAGAATTAGGGTCACTTAGCTCAAAAAAAAACAGATTTACGTTGATTCCATACGATCTAATTTCGGCTTCGGCTTGCTGAATACCCTGTAAAGGAGCTTCCCAGAAGTCGGTCTCCTCAGTGACAGAAGGAATTAAAACGGCGATCGAAATAGTCTTCCCTGACGCTAATTGCCTAGCTAACAGGTTTGGCTGGTAATTAAGCTCGGCAATGATTTTGTTAATTTTTTCCCGTGTTTTGGCCGAAACGCCAGTCCGGTTATGGATTACCCGGTCAACAGTGGCAATCGCTACGTTAGCACGTCGGGCTATTTCCTTAACTCCCTGTAATTCCTTTTTTTTCATCAGCTGGATATGCGGTCAGAGATAAGTGACCAAATGGGTTAGCCTCTTCGTAAAGTTTTGCAATATTAAAAATTGTTTTGGCCTGAAAACAACTGGACCTTTTTCTGAACGTTAGCCCGCTAGGAGGGAAGTGCCTGAAACAGCCTTTTTTGCGTTCAATAAACCCGTTCAGTTTAATAGTTCAGCGTTTTGAATGGGGCTGAGGTTTTCTGTACGATTTGTCCTATTTAAACTTGGTTACATAAATGACGTGGCTGTTGCACAACTCGGAATGTAGGGCAGTCCGCTATTCATGATTTGCTATAAGAGCCGTTTTAGCCTTCCATTAGCACGGAATTTTGACCGTAAGCGGCTTTTTTAACTATGTTCTTAACCGAAGATGAGTTGTGCAACAGCCGCACTCATCTACCTGAGACTGTCTTGTTACAAAAGATTCGATGCAGTAGTTATTCACTGCCTTCATCTAACCCCTAATCACTTTACCTCAGTGAGTCGATGACCGACGCTGCTACCCAATAAATATCGCCGTCTTTTGAAAAGAAAAAGTATTTTCCGTCTCCGGTCACGAACGGACAAAACTCATAGCCACTCGTATTGATCACAGAACCCATGTTCTGAGCTTGCTGCCACTCGCCAGCCTTGCTCTTGAAACTGATGTACAAATCACCTTGGCCAAAGCCATCCGGCCGTTCGGCGCAAAATATAAGATATTGCTCATCCGGTGCGACAAATACATCCGCTTCGTAATGCTCCGTATTGACTCGATTCGTTAAGAACTGAGAAGCTTGAAATTGACCCTTGTCGTACCGGGAAAACCGGATGTCATAATTCTTGTCAGTAGACGGATCGGTGCCACCATTCGAGGAGAAGTACATCGTTCCCTCAGCGGTAAAGGACATGTAATATTCATTTCTAGCCGTGTTGATGCTGGGTCCGGCATTAACCGGCTTATCAGACCACCCCCCTTTTTTCGCTCGATGTACCAGATGTCAAAATCCTTCTTCTTACCCCGCCCGTCAGCGGCTCGGTCCGAAATGAAGTACAATCGCTGACCATCCGGCGATAGAAACGGATCATTGTACTCGTATAGATCGCTGCCGATAATAGTTTTGGGAGCTGTCCAGGCCTTCTTGTCAAACTTTATACACCGAATTTGGGGGTTCCCATTGATAATGACCGCATAATAGAACTCCTTGCCGTCTTTTGAAAAGACGGACCCATATTCATAGTGCTCTGTTGAGGAGACCCCGTTGGGAGCGAATCGGGTGGGAACTAGACCCGGCGGCTTCTGATTCAGATACAGGGAGGGAGTGGGTATGGCTGGTTGAGCCAGTAGCGATCCAGCCGTAATGAGAATCAGCGTAAATATAGTCCATAAAGTCTTCTCATTAAATGCTCCCGTGTAAGACGGAGGAGTTCATTTGTTAGCTCCTTTATTGGCCAAATAACCAGACTATACCTCCAAGAGTAAGGATAATAACCATCCAGTTGACAAATACCTCCAGCCCACCTTTAATAACAAATGTTTCTGGTTTGTCTTCCTGATAATAAACCGTCACCGCTCCCTGACGGACAAAATAATTCAGTTCATGGAATATCGAGTGGTCTGGCTGACCCTCAATCCAGGTATTATCGCGCGTCTTAAAGCGAACTAGCGGGACAAAAAGCTTGCGAAGTAAAAAGAAATCACTTCGATCGAAACCGGTAATCATTCCGGTTGCCTTATGGGCCCTGCTTACTAATCGATAATAAGAGAGCAGGAAGAGACCCGAAAATAGGGAATAAAATAGGCCTCCTATTAGAAGGGGTATCAGGAATTTCATAGGCTACCCAGTGGCTAGTGGTTCAAAGATAGGCCACAGGCAGGGGCCATACCAGCGGTTAACTACGCATATGAGCAGGTAGAGTAACGGGTTGGTAGGCTTAGCAGGCCTTTTAACCATACGACTTACCCTCAGTTCGACCGTTGGCGACTTACTACGTTTGACAGATGTTAAAGTATGCGTCTCATAATTCGCTCTTTAAATGGGCGTCTATTTAAACCCTTGTCTACACGACTGATCACCGCGCCACTTAGATAACCACTTGGACCGCGTGGAAATAATAGATTCTGTTTCTAACTAGATGGTTATTTTTTCGGCTTATTGGCGGAGGGTGGGCCAGGGATATTTGGGATTTGTAAGGCCACTAATTTTTTTCGCGTTGCCGATGCCTCTTTCACAGAAAGCGCTTTCTGGAAATTAACGCTGGCATTGACCGTGTCTTTTTGGGTCACTAAGTAATCCCCATACGAGTCATAGACGTTGAAACTGGTTGGGTAATTCACCACATTGAGTTTGAACAAACTTTCCGCTTTTTTAAACTTCTTCTGGGAGACCATATACTGGCCCAGTTCATTGACCAGACCTTCCGGGGGCTTCACCAGGTAGCCCAACTGCCGGGTGGCGGCCCTAAAATGGGTTGTCAGTTTATCGGCTAGTTGGGTATTGTCTTGCTCATAGTCTTGGTCGGTCAGCTTTAATCGGTAGGCGTCAAAAATGAAATGGAGCGCGTCGTACTCGGTGATGAGTGGCACCGAGCTATGGTCATCCAGGCCGTAATATTTCCCCTGGTAGCGTAAGCCGGTTTGGCCATTGGCCTTTAGCAACCGATCCAGGGCTAAGATGGAGCGAATGTGTTTGGTCGAGCCACTCGTATCGGCCTGTACCTGTAAGGTATCCATCGCCGACTCCATCGTATTGGCAATACCCAAAAACAGGACTTTGCCCGCATACTGCTGGCGGGCTATGACCTGCTTAGCGGTCTTGAGCAACTGTTGATCCGCCCACCACATACTGGGGTCGATAGCCACGTAGGCGTTGAACAAGTTGGGGTGATGAATGAGCGTGTTGATGACCAGCAGCCCGCCCAGCGAATGGCCGATGAATACTTTGTAGGGCTCAGTGGGATACAGCGAGTCAATGTGGGGAATCAGTTCGCTTTCGATGAAGGCGGTGAATATCTCCCCTCCGCCCGAGTTCTTGCGTCGTGTACTGTCGGCAGCCGAGGGAATCATTCCGCCCCCCGGTGTGGGAGTCAGATCCCGCCCCCGGTTGGTATTGGCAATCCCCACCACGATCATCTCGGGGCAAATTGTATTGCCATTGACGGAGCTTAGTTGATGGATCATGCCTACCACCGAGGGAAAGTGGCTTTCGCCATCCAGCAGATAGACGACCGGATAGCGTCGTTTGGACGGTCCTTTCTGTTTATAACTGTCAGGGACATGCACCCATAGTCGACGGGTCTCATGGAGAATTTTTGAGGTCAGGCTATCAATCTGCCCGATGACAATTGGCCGAGTTGGCTGGGCTGGTAGTAGCTGGGGTAAGAGGAAAAACAGGGTAAGTAGAAACCATTTTTTCATAGCGTTCAGGCAAGAAGATTGATGGCACAAAGGGACACAAGCCAACCCATAAACGAGGCAAATCTATTTGTATGGTGGATGCCAATAAATACAACAATTTAGTTTACAGCAAGTTATTTCAATTCATAAATTTATTGAAAACCAGTTATAGTTTAGCGAAACTACGAAAAATGGTAGACTAACTACTCATGAATTATTCGTCTCAATAATCGCTTCCATCCGAGACAAAGGCAGGGGGCGCTTAGGAGAAAGATATTGTTAAAGTTTCATAAATGGCTAGTGCTGGTCAATAGGTAAACCAAAGGACCGCCTTTTACGCTAACAATCAGTCGCCAATTCCAGTGGCGGATCTCTAACCATGAAATCATTTATCCACTGAATCATTAATGGCGGGCGGAGCCACTAAACGGGAGGCCCGTAATTTAGTCGCACAATCGTTAAAGGATTTGAGACAACAGGTTTAGGGGACGAATAAGTTTTCGTTGAACAAAGCTACTTGCCTATTGCCTCATTCCCCGGAAAGCCCTGATACAATAGCTGATTTATAACCTATACGTTGAAGTAGCCATCGTCGTAGGCGGAGCAATAAGCGGCATAATCTGTTTTAACCTGCCGGGCGTACTGACGGGCATACTCAATAAGTTGGTCACGCCAAGTGTTGTAGTCCAGTCCAAAGGCAATCAATTCGTCGGCAATGGCTGACCCCTGGCGGCCACTGCTACGGAGATGGCCCCAGGCGCATAAGCGTCCCAGACTACCAACCAGGTTTTCCAGTTTCTTTACTTTGCCAATCAACTCGGTCAGGATAATTTTGTCTTCGCTGGGTTGAAGTTCGCGCAATACATACGATGTACCATCCGGCATCATTAACGGATGAAGCAGCGCAGGCGACGCTCCCTGAACCCGTTTCTGGATTTCAACAATCCGCTCAGCTTCGCTGAACCAAAAGGGCTGCTGAGCCGCCAAATGGGCTTGAAGCGTCGATGGCCTGGCTTTTTTGAGGTCCAACAGATACTCCTTGCCCGGCCGACCCAGTCCCCGAACCAGAATCATAAACCGTTCGATGCCCAGACTGCCCGTTCCGGCCACGCGACGGGCAACATCCAGGACAGAAAAAAAACGAGGATCGGGTTGACTTTCTGCCCAACCGTTGATCGTGTTACTGATGTGTATTTTTGTCGCCTGATCAATTTTGGGAGTAGGCAGGATGCGTTTTCGAAATTGAGTGCTACGTTTTTTGTACGCAACCCGGTTTTCCAGAAACATATGCCGTTTTCGGCACTCGACCGACCGAAGAAGGTCGCGGATAATGCCCGTTGCCGTATCCTGTTCCAATTGCCGAACGTAACCACGGGACAGGGTAACCGCATAGGCATCGGTGAGGGTTCTAGCCAGGTGGTTTAGCTCACTGTTACTCAGCTTCAGATCATCGGCGGCTACAAACAGGCTGCAGATCAGGCGGGCCAGGTCAGTCAGATTTGGTGCCAGAATGCATTCGTCGAAGTCATTCAGGTCAAAATACGTAACCCGGTTGTCAGCCTTGAAGGAGCCAAAATTTTCAATGTGAAGATCCCCGACATTCCACGTGTTCGGCGCATTCCAAAGAAAGGAATCTGCTGGAATATCATGATTGAACAGGTGGCTGGTTCCGCGAAAAAAGCGGAAGGGGTCTTTGCGCATGGCCGCATATTTTCGTTGCATCAATACTGGGTTTCGGCCAGCATTGAATGACCGGATACGCCAGGGGATGGAGGAGGCCGCCATAATATTTGTTAATTAATGCCGATTAGGTGGGTAGTCACCCAAATATAGTTGTCAGTCGTTGGGATTAGCCCGAACTTTGTGCTACCGGTCGATAGCGCACCAGCGTTTAGCAAGAACGTAGAAGAATGATTCTCAGAACTGAAAATTTGATTAAAAAATATGGATCGCGGTTGGTCAACAACAACGTATCCTATCAGGTTGAAACGGGCGAAATTGTGGGGTTGCTAGGGCCAAACGGAGCCGGTAAGACAACGTCGTTCTACATGGCTGTTGGCCTGGTGAAACCCAATAGCGGGAAAGTTTTTATCGACGATATGGACGTGACCGATCTGCCGATGTACAAACGGGCTCGTCTTGGGTTGGGCTATCTGGCGCAGGAAGCCTCCGTATTTCGCGACCTGTCGGTTGAAGAAAACGTGCTGGCCGTTCTGGAAATGACCGATTTACCCAAAAATAAGCAAAAGGAAAAGGTAGAAGAACTACTTGAAGAGTTTAGCCTGACGCATGTTCGCAAAAGCAAAGGCAAGGTGCTGTCTGGTGGGGAGCGCCGACGAACGGAGATTGCCCGGGCGCTGGCCGTCGATCCCAAATTTATTCTGCTCGATGAACCCTTTGCCGGTGTCGATCCGATTGCCGTTGAAGACATTCAGAGTATTGTCGCTAAACTGAAACACCGGAATATTGGTATTCTGATTACCGACCATAATGTAAATGAAACGCTCTCCATTACCGACCGGGCTTATCTGTTGTTCGAGGGGAAAATTCTGAAGCAGGGAACGGCGGAAGAGTTAGCCAACGATGAACAGGTACGCCGGGTATATCTGGGACAGCATTTCGAACTCAAACGCAAAATTTAATTGGCCAGCAATGTCTGAAGGATTGAATATAACTCACCAACCGTAAACGCACGAACGACAGGTTTCTGACCGAAGCCAAACCACCAACTTGGAATATCCCACCCTTCACTGTGAAACAGATACTCATTGGGACTCAATTTAAACGGTTCTCGGACACCAGTTTGATTGTTGCCTATAGCTACACCGAAGTGGTTCTCCACGGCTTCCAGTAACTCCACACCATCATCACCGGTAATACCCAGATCTTTCTCAAACTGAGTAGATGGACAAATGGGCTTCTTGCTGGAAATTCCAGCGTATTACCGAATGAAATCACTCAAGTTTTCAAACGTAATCTCCTGCATAAAAAAGTCAATTATCACCCTAATACTTCCCGTAACACCGGCAGCGATTTTACTTCACCAAGCGAATCAATATGAATGTGGTAGTAGGTGACCAGGGCGTCGGCCAGTTCATTCCGCGCAGATCGGTCTAGCTTGATTGGCGTACCGAACGGCTGGCGCAGCATCGTGTTTAGCGCAACATCCATCTCTTCATCGGGTAAGAAAGGATAAGAGTTTTCGCGGAGCTGGCTCTCAAACTCACGCGCACTCTCGGGCCCAAAGCCCAGAAAGAACGAAAGCTTTAGTAAAAAAACCAGGTGGAAGTTCTCGTAATTTGTTTTTGCTTCTTCCAGAAAAACCACCGACTCGACCAGAAACCGGAATAGTACCGGACTGCCCGTTTCTTCTTTCAGCACTTTATTGAGCATCTCTGTCACGAACATGGCAATGGTGGACTTGCCGACTTCGAAAGGTAAGCTCTGAAATGGATAGTTCGTTTTAACTTCCGAAAGCCGTGTCAGGTCACGGTCGTTTTTATAATAAACGACCATTTCCAGCAGTGTTAATGGCTGGAAAAGAGCAATGCGGTTGTTTTTACTCCGGGCTGTCCGCACACTATTGACAATGTAACTTTGCAGGCCAAACTCTTCGGTGTATACGCGGGCAATGATGGAGGTTTCGCGGTAACGAATATAGCTGAGGGCAATACCCCGTGTTTTTTGCAGCATCTCAGGTTGACAGTAAACTATACAATATAACACCTTTTGGGATAAATCGGTCTGTTTATTGGCCAATTATCGCTTAGTTCGTCGCTCATGAAACTTTACAAAACTCGTACCGGTATCGTCATTGACTCGCAAAATCAATTTTATTCTGTTCCTGCCACCGACTGGGATGAATTGATCAACCGAGATGATTTACATGAATTTTTAAATACCCTGACTGCCGTGGCTGAGCCATCGGATGAGTATCAGGCTGCAACGACATCTGGCTTGCTCGCACCCATTGGCCGACAGGAAGTATGGGCATCGGGCGTAACCTATCTACGCAGCCGCGACGCTCGAATGGAAGAGTCGAAAAAATCGGGGGGAGACAATTTCTACGATCGGGTTTATGATGCTGAGCGGCCAGAGTTATTCTTTAAATCGACACCTGAGCGGGTAGTGGGACCAGGCGCAGAAGTACGCATTCGCGCCGATTCGAGCTGGAACGTGCCCGAACCCGAATTAACCCTTTTTATTACATCATCGGGAAAAATCGTGGCCTATACGTGTGGCAACGACATGAGTTCGCGGAGTATCGAAGGCGAAAATCCGTTGTATCTACCACAGGCCAAAAGTTATGACGGTGCCGCGGCACTCGGGCCGTGCCTGTATGTGCCAGGAGCACCCATTGCTTCTGATACACAGATCCGGCTGGAAATTATCCGTGATGAGCAGGCCGCTTTCGCCAACAGCATCGCCATCGATCAGATGAAACGGCAGCATACCGAACTCGTGTCGTTCCTGTACCGCGAGTGTTCGTTTTCGTACGGTTGCTTCCTGATGACGGGTACGGGCATTGTGCCACCCGATGATTTTACCCTTCGCTCGGGCGATGTGGTTCGAATTACGATTGATGAAATTGGTACGCTGGAAAATGTAGTGGCGTAATATTATTTCTTAACCGCCAGGACGCAAGGGGTATCGCGAAGAACGCAAAACGCGCTACTCGTTGCGTTCTTCGCGGTTAAAAACCAGTTATGAAATTACCCGAATCCCTGTTCGCACCACGGCCACTTTTTCGCGCAGGGAATCCAATGAATCGTCCATAACGGTCACGTGGCCCATTTTACGGAATGGTTTGGTGATGGCTTTCCCGTAAAAAAATGGGAATACCCCCGGCATGGCCAGCAGATTTTCCAAGCCCTCGTAAACAGCGGGGCCTGTATGATCCTCTTCGCCGAGTAGATTGACCATAGCGGCTGGTTGATAGGCCGTGGTATCGCCAAGGGGATAGTTCAAAATAGCCCGCCAATGCTGCTCAAACTGAGAGGTAACATTGGCGCGCATGGTGTGATGACCACTATTGTGCGGACGCGGAGCGACTTCGTTGATCAGCACGTTGCCTTGTTTATCCAGAAATAATTCGACGGCCAGTAGCCCCACAATGCCAAAGGCTTCGGTGGTTCTTCGGGCAATGTCCTGTGCTTGCCGGTCTATGGACTCCGAAATCTCGGCCGGAGCAAACAGGTATTCTACCAGGTTTAATTCAGGGTGGAACACCATCTCCACCGTTGGAAAGGTTTGCATTTCGCCCCGCTCGTTGCGGGCCACAATGACGGCCAGTTCCTTCTCAAAATCGACCGCTTTTTCCAGGACACCGGGGGCGTCGAACGCTTTTCCCACATCAGCCACCGAGGCAATCCACTGAACGCCCCGACCATCGTAACCATCGCGGCCAAGTTTATGAAAAGCGGGTAGAAAATCGGGTTGTTGAATCTCCAGGAGAGCCACATCGGCACGATTATCCGTTAAAATAAAATCGGCGGTTGGCAGGTTATGGTCGCGATAAAACTGCTTCTGTACTCGCTTATCCTGAATGATACGGATGACGGAGGGTTGGGGGAACACCCGCTTTCCCTCTCGTTCGAGAGCTTCAAGGGCTTCCACATTGACGCGCTCAATTTCAATGGTCAATACGTCAACGGACTGGCCAAACTGATAGACTGTATCATAATCAGTGAGAGAGCCCTGTGTAAACTGGGTGCAAAGGTGTCGGCAGGGGGCTTCGGCGTCGGCGTCGAGTACATGAACGCGGAGGTTCCAGTCAATAGAAGCCTGCAGGAGCATCAGGCCCAACTGGCCCCCGCCAAGAATTCCAATAGTAGGTGTCAAAATGGTGAAAGACCGGGTCGCCGGTACGAAAAAAAGAGTGAAAGAGCGAAATTAGCTATTCACTCTTTCACTCGTTCACTCTTTCGCTCTTTTTCTAATCTTTCCGCTTAATATCGGAGCCGCCCGATTTGCTGCTCGCGAGTACGCGGCCCTGGCCATAATAATAAATATCAGAACCGCCCGATGCTTTCAAACTCAGTTCTTTGCTGGCGTTGACATATACGTCTGAGCCGCCGGATGAGTTGGCATTGCAGATCTCCGCGATGAGTTTGCGTGCATCGAGGTCGGAGCCTCCCGAACCATTTGCATTCAGTGTCCGGGCCGATCCTTGCAAAACCGCATCCGCTCCGCCCGATGCCGTCACATTTAACCGCTCCGCTTTAAGGTCTAGTTTCACATCGGACCCGCCCGATGCATCCAGGTTCAACTCATCGAATGACATCGTCCCCTGGCCGAAAACATCGGAGCCGCCCCCGGCTTGCAGATTGGTCAACTGCTTGAAGGTTATATAGGCTTTCACGGAGTTGTTCCGGTTGAAATTCCAGTTCATGCCCTTTCGGTCGATGTAGAGTTCGAGAACCCCGTTTTTCACCCGCGAAACGATCTGATCTTCCTCCATTCCTTTTACCTCAAGGGTCAGTTTTTCGGAATTGCCCTGCGTCAGGTAAACATCTATGCCACTGGTTACGCTCAGACCCGTGAAACCAGAAACCGTCCGGTCTTTTTTCCATTGGCTGCTGGCGGTGTGCGAACCCGCTACCAGCATGAAAAGTACTAGAGCAATTGCTTTCATTGTGTTGGTGTTTTTAGCTTTATCAATAGATGATGAAAAAAACTGTTGCGTTGCATGCCGAACGGAAAAGGTGTCCGATTTCAACGGTATATTTGTCCGTAAGCGGACGTTGCTGGTACTAGCGTAGGTGATAAAATTCTGTCAATTAGAGTTTTATGAATCTGGCACGACGCTTGAACCGCTAAAGAAAAGAAATTAAATCTAATTGTAGAACCAGCGAAAAAGATGCGTGTTTGGTCAAACCCTCATTGGCTTTCGTATATCCCTACAAAAGCCGGGTGTTGTAATCCTGAACGAACTCATCCAGAATGCTATAATCACCAGAAATTCACGTTGTCTTAACCTACGTAAAAACCTTTTCAAAAGTAATTAATTATGATTCAACTCCACAACGTCTCTAAATACTACCCGGCTGGCTTCGGACGGGTCTATGTGCTGCGTAACATTACCCTCGATATTGCCCAGGGCGAGTTTGTGTCGATCATGGGGCCATCGGGCTCGGGTAAGTCCACGTTACTGCACATTCTGGGCCTGCTGGAAGAACCATCAGAAGGAGAATACCTGCTCGACGATCATCCGGTGCAGAAACTGTCCGAAAAAAGACGCACTGAACTTCACCGGACACAGATCGGCTTTGTGTTTCAGGCCTATCACCTGATCGATGAGCTGACCGTTTATGAAAACATCGAAACGCCCTTACTCTACAAGGGATTAAGTGGCTCCGAGCGCAAAAGCCGCGTGGCCGAATTGCTCGACCGGTTCAACATCGTGGCCCGGAAAGATTTGTTTCCCGCTCAGTTATCGGGTGGGCAGCAGCAATTGGTGGGCATTGCGCGGGCACTGGCGGCACATCCATCCGTTATTTTTGCGGATGAGCCAACGGGTAATCTTCACTCCGATCAGGCCCGCGACATTATGGATATATTCCGGGAGCTAAATCAAAAAGATGGCGTAACCATTGTTCAGGTCACGCACTCCGAAGCAAACGCCGAATATGGATCGCGGATCATCCGCCTGAAAGACGGCTGGCTGGAGCCCTCAGCGCTGGATGTGACGCCATAATACGTCGAGTCGTTCTCTTGCCTTTTCCGACTGATGTATGTTGTCATTATTTACGCCATTCAGCCATTGAATGCCCATGACATTAGCGCAAAATATAGCTTGGGCTTCACGAAGAGTTTCGGGTTTGTATAATCCCTCCTGTACGGAAATTCCCAACCCCGGAGCCGTGCGTAAAAGTTGCTGACGGATAATACCGTTGATGCAGCCGGTTTGCAGAGAAGGCGTGTAGAGCGTTTCGTTAGCGTACCAGAATAGGGTAGAGGCCAGGCATTCGGCGAGGTGACCGTCGGTATCGAGTAAAATGACATCGTCGAGTTTATGGTACTCTTTATGCACGCCCGCCAGCACATAAGGAAGAGCATTCAGGGTTTTAAAAGCCGAAACGGGGGAGGGCGACAACCGAAAGGCGTCATAAATTCCTGTTTGGGCTTTTTCTGTGATTGAAAAGGGAATCCCTGGCCGCACTGTGATGAGTAGATTGACTTCGTTCGTGGCAGGGGTGTATAAGCCACCCGGTTGCCGCCAAACCTGAATCTTTAATCGGGCGGGTTGATGAGTAAGTCCATTACTACTCAGCAGGTGAAGAATAGCCTCGTGAATGGTTTCGGCCGAAAAGCTTTTTGGGGGTGTAAAGTGAAAAGCTGACATGCCAGCCGACAGGCGGGCGAAGTGGTCGGGCCAGAACCATACGCGGTTGGTTTCATACCGAATTGTTTCAAAGAGGCCGTCGCCATACTGAAAAGCGCGGTCATTGATTGCCAGGCGAAAGTCGCCTTCAGAAAGTATATCCGAATTATAAACCAGAAACATGCTTAGTTTGCGCCGTTTATCCCAAAACGATAGCCGCGCCGAAGGTAAGTTTGTATCATTGAACCATCAAATACTATGAGTATGCAAGTGGCGTGGAAACAGGTGCGGGTTGTGATGACCCTATTACTAACGACAGGTTTGTCGGCAACATACGCACAGAATACAGGCTCGGCTGTATCGCCCGGTAATGGAACGAATGCATCGAATCGGCTGAATCTACAACAGTGTATTGACATTGCCCAACAGAACAATATTCAGATTCGGCAAGGACAGTTGACGGTTGCCAATAGTGATTTACAGTTACACCAATCGCGGTTAAATCTCTTACCGACAACTAACTTCCAGGCCAATCAGGGCTTGAACGGGGGTAGGAGCATCAACCCGCAATCCAATGGATTTATTCAGCAATCCATTTCTTCGGGTAACTACCAGCTCAATGCCTCGGCAACGCTGTATAATGGGATGGTGTTAAGAAATACCATCAAGCAAAACGACTTGATATTACAGGCGAGCCATCAAGAGTTGAATGCAACAAAAAACAATGTATCGTTAACGGTTGCTCAAAATTACCTGAATGTGTTGGTCGGTTCAGAACAGTTGGCCGTAGCCCAGCGGCAGGCCGATGTAACCCGGGCACAACTGGACCGGACACAGCGCCTGGTGAATGCCGGTTCGGCGCCGGAAGCAAACTTGTATGAGCTTAGGGCAACGCTGGCCAGTAATGAAGTGGATATTGTAACGGCGCAAAATACGCTGGACCTGGCAAAAGTTTCGTTATTGCAGGCCATGAATGTGCCCATCAATCAGGAATTTGAGGTTGAGCAGATCAATGTCCCGGATCCAGGTTTAACGCCTTACGAAGCATCTGTACAGCAACTTTTCGATGTGGCTGTTGGCAATTTGCCCGAAGTAAAAGGGGCCGACTTGCGCGTCAAAGGGGCTGCTTTGGGTGTGCAGGTTGCTAAAGGGGCCCTTTATCCGGTATTGACATTGAACGGTAACTTAAGCAGCGTGTACTCAAGTGCGGCCAATCAGCAACAGATACCTAATGGAACAACCCGCCAACAAATTACTGGGTTCTTTACGGATGCGAATGGGTCTCAGGTACCCGTATATACAACCATAAATGGGGCAGATGTTGTGAATGTTAGTTATTTTGATCAGCTACAGAATAACTTCAACCGGTCAGCTTCCTTATTTTTACGAGTTCCTATTTTTCAGGGTAATTTGTCCCGTAACCGGATTACAACCGCTAAAATTCAACAACAAAACGCTGAACTAACGGCCCAAAATACCCGATTGACACTTCGTCAGCAAATTGAGACGGCTTACACCAGCATGAAGGCGGCTGCCAATAAATTTAAAGCCACTCAGGTGCAGGTAGCATCGCTGGAAAAGGCGTTTCAGGTTGCTGAAAGTCGGCTGAATGCTGGCGCTATCAACGCTACGGATTACAGCATTGCCAAAACCAACCTGGATCGTGCTCGCAATAGCCTGGTGCAGGCCAAATACGATTACGTATTTCGGACAAAAATTTTAGATTACTATCAGAACAAACCGCTTAGTTTTAATTAAGTTAGTGAATTAGTGATTGAGTGAATATATACCACACGTTCATTCCGTTGCTCTTTCACTAATTCCCTAATCATGAAAAAGAAGTCAAGTCGCATTTGGTGGATCATGGGTGGGCTGCTGGTCCTGCTCGTTGGAGGATTAGTAGCCGCAAAACAGGCGGGTATGCTAGGCAAACCCAAATCAACGGAAGTTGATTTTGCCGCAGTCAGGCGTCTCGATATTACCGAACATGTTAGTGCCTCCGGCCGGGTTCAGCCCCAGGTTGAAGTAAAAATTAGTCCCGACGTATCGGGCGAAATCATTGGCCTATACGTTAATGAAGGCGATCCCGTTAAGGCGGGGCAGCTTCTTTGCCGCATCCGGCCCGACAACTACGAATCACTCCTGGCGCGGGCGCGGGCGGCCGTCAACCAGAGCCGGGCGCAGTTAGAACAGTCAAAAGCATCTGTAGCGCAGTCGAGCGCCCGGTTGATTCGGGCCAAAGCTGATTATGATCGTAATCGTAAACTGTTTGCGGATAAGGTAGTTTCGTCTGCCGATCTGGAAACCAGTGAGGCCAACTTCAATGTGGCCAAGCAGGAAGTTGAAGCGGCCAATGCCAACGTGAGAGCTTCGCAGTTCAACATTCAGAGTGCTGAAGCCAGCTTGCGCGATGCCAACGAAAACCTGCGTAAAACCTCAATTTACTGTCCCGTTAATGGCACGGTTTCCAAGCTTAACATCGAGTTAGGCGAACGCGTAGTGGGTACGTCTCAAATGGCAGGTACCGAAATTATGCGGATCGCCAATTTGCAGAATATGGAAGTACGGGTCAATGTCAACGAAAATGATATTGTACGGGTAAATCTTGGTGATACCGCTGATATCGAAGTGGATTCATACACGACCGCCGGCCGTAAATTTAAAGGTGTTGTCTACGAAATAGCCAATACGGCCAACGGATTGACGAGTTCATCAGGAGCGGCTGCTTCTCTATCGGCCGATGCCGTTACGGAGTTTGAGATAAAAGTTAAAATTCTGAATACGTCATATGCCGATCTGCTGGCCCTAAAAGATAAAAAAGGATATCCTTTCAAACCCGGAATGACGGCTTCGGTCGAGATCATTACGGACCGTAAGTCGGGCGTGCTGGCCGTTCCTATTGCGGCCGTAACCACCCGTGCTGCCGACTCATCGGCCATCGATACGGCGGAAGTAAAGGACAGATCGAATGGTACAGTTGATGAGAAACCCGCCGATGTTGTCGAAAAGAAAGACAAGCCTAAAGAAATTGTCTTTGTGAATGTTGGCGGTAAGGCCACGCAGCGGGAGGTAAAAACGGGCATCAGCGACTTTGAAAATATCGAAATTTTATCGGGTCTCAAAGCGGGCGAACAAATCATATCCGGCCCGTTCATCGCCGTGTCGAAGAAGCTTAAAAATGGCGAATTGGTGGTGAAGCGTGATCCAAATAAGAACAAGAAAAAAGAGGACGAGAAAGAGGAGTAAAACTGTTCGCACATAAGGCAAGTGGGTAAGGCTAGGCTGTCTTACCCATTTGCTTTATGTAGGAAACCCATTTTACAACTGATAGAGTCTAATTCAGGCCGGGGTCAATGGTAGATTTGGCCTGCAACTGCTTTCTTCTTTTCTTTACCCCATGAAAGTAAATCAACCGATTCGGCTGACAATGGTTGGTGGAGGAAGCTGGGCAACCGCACTCGTCAAAATCCTCTCCGAAAACAATGTCAGTGTCAAATGGTGGCTTCGTAAAAAATCCGACGCAGACCATATTAAAACCTTCGGACATAACCCAAGCTACCTGAGCGACGTGCAGATCAATACCCGCAAAGTGAAAGTCTGCACAAAAATTAAAGAGTCATTTAAGGATAGTGACTACGTTATCCTGGCCGTTCCGGCCGCCTTCATCAGTGATGCACTGACAGGCTTGAAACCCGCGGATTTTATTGGTAAATCGGTCGTTTCAGCCATTAAAGGCATGATTCCGGGTGCGAATCAGTTAGTGACCGATTGGGTCCGTGAACAATATGGTGTTCCGGTAGAGCGAATGTCAGTTATTGCCGGCCCCTGTCATGCTGAAGAGGTTGCCCTCGAAAAAAAATCTTACCTCACCATTGCTTCTCAAAACCCGGCCTGTGCTGCATCCGTAGCTGACTTCCTCCGGTGTCGCTTTGTACAAACGACACCCGTCGATGATATCTATGGCATCGAATACAGCGCGGTTATGAAAAATATTATTGCCCTGGCTTGTGGTATTACCCGCGGTCTGGGTTATGGCGATAATTTTCAGGCCGTTCTTGTATCGAATGCCATGCAGGAAATCAGGCGGTTTGTGGATGCCGTGTATCCCAAACACCGCGATCTGAGCGGTTCCGCTTATCTGGGTGATTTACTGGTGACGGCTTATTCGCCCTTTAGTCGAAACCGGACATTTGGTACGCTTATTGGCCGGGGCTATACCATACAATCGGCGCAGGCAGAAATGAACATGATTGCTGAAGGCTACTACGCCGTAAAGAGTATTTATGAAATAAACCAGCAATTCGGCGTCAATATGCCGATTACAGATGCTGTTTATGCTATTCTTTATGAACGGGCCGCTCCCACAACTGAAATGAATTTGTTGACAGGTGTGTTAGCCTGATATCCTTAAAAATAAAAAGCCTCCTGACTCGTCAGAAGGCTTTTAACCGTTTATAGCGATGTCGGTAAGATGTACCGGCAGTTGTGCCTTAGCAAAAATTACTTCGCGCTATCAGCAGACATCGTCGAAGCAGAATCCGTAGCCATCGTCGAATCGGTAGCCATCATCGAAGCAGAATCTGCAGTCGTTGTGGTGGTCGTTTCGGTGCTTTCGGTCTTCTTCGAGCTGCAAGACGTAGCCAGGGCGATCATAGCCATGAAAAAGAAGGCGGATTTCGTGATTGCTTTCATATTTTTGGGGATGTTTTTGTTTAGTGATTACTAATTAATGTCAGTGTTAATACCCTATAGGGAGAAAGGTAACCCAACTTTTTTTTAATTTTTTTATGGGTTACGTCTCAATCGTTTCTGTATTAAGTAATGACTCAACTCAATGAAGGAAAGTAGGTCGCCCATATTCACCGATGACGAATTGCTGATGGGGTTGGCCGATGGCTCCGACGACGCCTTGACGCAATTGTACCGACGATATTTTCCGATGGTTCTCCATTTCGTCACCAGCAACAGTGGGAATGAAGATGACGCCAAGGATATTTATCAGGAAGCCTTAATTGTGCTGTATGAAAAAGTGAGGAGTGGTTCGCTGGAATTGCATTGCCAGTTGAAAACATACCTCTACTCGGTTGGCAGGCGCTTGTGGTTGAAACAGTTAGCCCAGCGAAGCCGATATATGGTACGCGATGTGGAAAGGCCCGCTACGGACGAATTTGCGGCCGGACAGATTGACGACGATCTAACCGATCATGAAGAACGGGATCGTCAGTTCGATTTGATGGCAGATTCACTGTCCCGCCTTGGCGAACCATGTCGAACGTTGCTGGATGATTTTTACATTCAGCATATGAGTATGCAGGAGATTACCGAAAAATTTGGCTATACCAATGCCGACAATGCCAAAACGCAGAAATATAAGTGTCTGATGCGGCTGAAGCGGTTGTTCTTTTCGGAATATAAACAGTAACTGTTGTCAGATTAGAGAGGTATAAAGGGTTACCGTAGCTTAACTATATACCTTTTTGTCTGATAACTCGATAACTCTTTTTAGCGATGGACGAAGAAAAAGATATTGAGAATGCACTGCAGATGTATGGCGAACGCGTTCAGTTCAGGCAAAAGCTGAATGCTGTGCAGGCACGTACGGACATGAACGTCATTCGTCAGGATGCCGCCAATTACCGATCTGAACCGGCTGTGCAGATGCGTTCTCTCTGGAATACCTATCGGACCACACTGGCTGTGGCTGCTTCGGCAGCTATCATCACCACGTTCAGCTCTATTTTTCTTTACCGGTCCTATCAGCAGAGCCATAAGCAGGAACAGCAGTATAGCCTGTTGAGCAAGGAAATTCAGGCGGTTAAATCCTCACAACGTAAGTTGTTGAACGATTACAATGGCCGTGGACAACGCCTGAGTACGAACCCGGCGCAAGTAGCAGGGTCAGGATTTTTAATTACGGGTGACGGCTATTTTGTAACCAATAACCACATCGTCCGGGATGCGGACTCGGTTTATGTTCAGAGTACGAAGGGCGAAGTGTATAAAGCGCGCGTCGTATATGCTGATAAAGCCCATGATCTGGCGTTTCTGCAACTTTGTGACGACAGTGCGTTTCGGTCAATGCCGTCCGTTCCGTATAGTTTCGACGCGCGTCCGTCCGACCTTGGTGAGCGGGTGTTCACACTCGGCTACCCGCGTGAAGAAATTGTTTATGGCGAAGGCTACCTCAGTTCGGGCACTGGTTATCGGGGTGATTCCACGGCTTATCAGGTTGCTATTGGTGTGAACCCTGGTAACTCGGGTGGTCCTTTGTTGGACGAAAAAGGGAATGTGATCGGTATCATCAGCGGTAAACAAACGACGTCGGAAGGGGTTAGCTTTGCCGTGAAAACAAATTACATGCTCGAAGCGCTTAACAACATTCCGGCTGACTCACTCAAAGGCCAGCCACTCCGGCTGAATAAAAAGAATGTACTGTCGCACTTGTCCCGTAAACAGCAGATCAAGCGCATGCAGGATTATGTGTACCAGGTTAAAGTATTCAAGCACAAGGACTAACAAATAACCTAGTTTCTGTCTATTCAGGAAACGAGTAAAAAAAGAATCCGGCCTAAACAATTGTTCATTCGTGGAGTTATTTTGAGGACAAATCAACTCAACTTCCATGAAAAAGTTAACAATGCTGGCAGCTGCGCTTTTCTTCTCAGTTGCCCTGGTATCGGCTCAGGATACAAAGCAAAACGCGAAAGAAACGGCGCATCAAGCTAAAGAAACCACGAAGGCTGCCGGTAGAAAGGTAGGTCGTGAGGCTGACAAAGCAGGTGATAAAATATCCGATGCGGCTAAAAATACGAAAGAGGATATTAAAGACGGGACAAACAAAACCCTCAACAAAGCGGATCGTAAGATGAAGAAAGCTGAGCGGAAAATGGACAACTCGAACTAAGTCATCCGGTATCAATAAATGGAACTGTGCCACTACCTTAAAGCAGTGGCACAGTTTTTTGTTGGTATCTGGCGAACTTCAACTAACCTTTGCTGCGTTCTGCTGACAACTTACTGCTTTATCAAACGGCCTTACCCGTACTCATGACCCAATCTGTTTCGGTGCTTTTATTTGGTATCACCCGTGATCTAACCGGCCAGTCGGCGGTTGCTGTACCGCTTAGCGAAGGGGCTAGTGTTGGCGACCTGCTTAGTCAGCTGCACCAGGCTTACCCTGCTTTAGCGGGCATTCGCTCGCTGCTGGTGGCGGTTAACGGCGAATATGCCGAACCTGAACAACTACTCGCTCACCACGACGAAATAGCCCTTATTCCACCCGTCAGCGGAGGCTGATTTCTGCTTTACCTTATTATGATTGCTCTTACTTCTGACCCCATTGATGTTGCCGCTGCCCTAACATACCTTCAGTCGGAGCAGGCAGGGGCCATTGATTTTTTTCTCGGCGTTGTTCGCGATAATACACAGGAACGGCCGGTCGATCGGCTCGAATACGAAGCGTATGACCGTATGGCACTCACTGAAATGCAAAAGATTGCAGATGATGCGCAGCAACAGTGGCCTATCTTGCGGTACACGATTATCCACCGAAAAGGAACCTTACAAATTGGTGAAATTGCGGTACTGATCGGTGTGGCCACTGCCCACCGGGCGGCTGCCTTCGAAGCCTGTCGGTATATCATAGATACCATTAAGCAAACAGTACCCATCTGGAAAAAAGAAGTTTTCACCGATGGCGAATCGTGGGTGAACGCACACCCGTAAATGATATAGGGGATACATCATATATACTACCTCATTTGAGCAGGTAGGTGCCTACGATGGGGTAATGGTCGGAATACTTGATGTAGTTGATGGTTTCAAAATTCAGCAACGTGAATTTCGGATCGTGGAATTGGTGGTCGATACGAATGAAACCCGGTAAATGGTTATACGTAAACCCAAAGCCTCGACCAGCGTCTTCAAAACTGTTCGGTAAGGTTCGGCGTAGTCGCTCATAGACTACACTATAGGGGGTATCGTTATGGTCGCCGGTAACAATAACTGGATAGGGGCTCTCATGAATGTA
Organism: Spirosoma horti; assembly: GCF_054776595.1. Lineage (NCBI taxonomy): Bacteria > Pseudomonadati > Bacteroidota > Cytophagia > Cytophagales > Cytophagaceae > Spirosoma > Spirosoma horti. The sequence goes on along the minus strand of NZ_BAAHBQ010000001.1, from coordinate 946,853 downwards.
TCGTTCCACTTTGATTACTTCCTCCCGTCGGTCGGTGAAACCGTTGTGCAGCGCGCTCAAGACGCCACGCGTTTCGCGCTGGACGCCCTTTATTTCTTTTTGTTTTAGGACCTTCCCAACCCGAATGCCCATTGAGTGAAGATGAACATTAATGATCCGTATAGTATCATTGCCTAGTTTAATGTTAGCCCACACAATGCCATTTTGCGGTCCAAATGCCTCACGGCCAGAGGCTAGTATGGGGTATTTAGAAAAAATGGCGACCCCAATATCACCATCCTTTGCCTGGGCCGCTTCCGGGAACAGAAACGCTGTGTAGTGATAACCGGCCTCCCCAAATCGTTTGACAAGATTATAGTCGGGTATCGTTGTCGAATTGTAAAACTCCTGGAAGCATTTAATTGGCGCGTCATAACGCAATACATAGTTCATCGTTCGGCGGACCCGTGGCGAACTTTGATAAAGGTCATAGGAGGCAGTCAAGTCAAATGACTGGACATTGTAACTGAATACCGTAAGGGGTTGGCCCTTTCCTGAATAGTCGGTGGGGCTATGCCAGACAAATGTTCGGGAGCCGAATAAAATCAGCCCGACGATTAATGTAACGCCTGAGAGCCAGCTACGCCAGGGTCTGGCCGTTAACCATAAGCAAACGACGATAAAGTTGAGCACCCAGGCCACGGGTAACGTAATCATAATCATGCTGGCCGACCAGTGCTCTGTCTGCAAACTGTACAGCAGCCAATAGGCCAGACACGTATATAGAACCAGTAGTAAATTAATTGACCACAGCAACGACCGAAAAAAATAGGCGATGAACTGTCCAACTCGCATTCTGAGCGTCATATCGTCGTTATTGAGCGAGACTAATACCTTGAGAAAGCCAAAAATAAGGCATAATGCCCGGAATGCCTGCAATTGCTCCAGTAGAAGGGCTTGCGATGCATGTATAAACGTATTACCTTTGTGGCACAAAAACCATACGGCATTGATTAAAAAAGGGAGTCGCACTCCCTTTTTTGTTAGCCTTACCTTATGGACGACAAAGCGAAAATTACCGAATTACTACAACCCTACCTGAACGGCGATGAGTTTTACATCGTTGATATTCAGGTTGCTGGAAGGCAAGGTGGCCGCTTAAAGGTCACTATTTTATTGGATAGCGATGCAGGCATCAAAATTGATGACTGCGCCGATATCAGCCGTAGGCTGGGTGGGCAGATGGATGAAATGAATTTTTTTGGAGATTCGGCATTTACACTCGAAATTTCATCGCCCGGAGTTGATTATCCGCTAACGTTCCCACGGCAGTTTACGCGAAACGTGGGTCGGCAGCTAACGGTCACGCTTACGGATGGGAAAACGAGAAAAGGATGGCTGGATTCTGTCGCCAACGATCATATCGTGCTGGATATAGAGGCTGAAAAAGTATCGAAGAGTAAAAAGAAAAAAGAAGCTGATTTAACTGCTGAAATTCCACCAGTCGGGCTTACACCGATTCCATTCGAGCAGATAAAGAAAGCGCAAGTAGAAGTATCATTTAAATAGAGTAGTAAGGAATAAGTCGATACGTTTTAACCCATTGCTGCCCGCTTTATCGGTGCCGCACGGCTTACTACCCTTGATTTACAGACTTACGACTTACAGACTGTTTACTACCATGACCAGTGGACTATTAATAGAATCGTTTGCTGATTTTGCCCGGTCGAAGAACATTGACCGGCCTACCATGATCGCTATTCTGGAAGATGTCTTCCGGACGATGATTCGTAAAAAATACGGGACAGACGAAAATTTCGACGTTATTATCAACGCCGAGAGTGGAGATCTGGAAATGTGGAGGACGCGCGAAATTGTTGACGATAATTCGGAAGATATTTGGGATTATGATAAAATCCCCCTCGCCGAAGCGCGTAAAATTCAGGATGACTTTGAAGTAGGCGAACAGGTTGCTGAAGAAGTAAAACTGGACGATTTTGGCCGCCGGGTTGTGCAAACAGCTCGTCAGACGCTCATCCAGAAGATAAAGGACATGGAGAAAGAACTCCTTTATCAAAAATATAAAGACCAGGTTGGCGATCTGGTTGGGGCTGAAGTATATCAACTCCTGAAGCACGAAATTATTCTGGTCGATAGCGAAAATAACGAATTGAGTCTGCCCCGTACGGAACAGATTCCTAAAGATCGTTATCGGAAAGGAGAAGCCGTCAAAGCGGTGATCAGCCGGGTCGATATGCTGAACGGGACCCCAAAAATTATCCTGTCACGTACGTCGCCAGTATTTTTGGAGCGTCTTTTTGAGATTGAGGTACCGGAAATTTACGATGGCCTGATTTCGATTCGTAAGATCGTTCGGGAGCCGGGCGAGCGCGCTAAAGTAGCGGTTGAATCCTATGACGACCGCATTGATCCTGTTGGCGCCTGCGTTGGTATGAAAGGTTCGCGCATACATGGTATCGTTCGTGAACTTGGTAATGAGAACATCGACGTAATCAACTACACTGAAAATCTCGAACTGCTTATCAGTCGGGCACTTAGCCCGGCCAAAATAAGCTCGATGCAGATCGACCGGGAAACGAAACGCGTATCCGTTTTTCTAAAACCCGATCAGGTGTCGCTGGCCATTGGTAAAGGTGGTCAGAACATTAAACTGGCCGGCCGGTTGGTTGATATGGAAATCGATGTATTCCGCGACAACGAAGGCCAGGAAGATGATGAAGACGTCGACCTAATGGAATTCTCCGATGAAATCGACGAGTGGATGATTCAGGAACTGCGTAAGGTTGGCCTTGATACGGCCAAAAGTGTGCTGGCACTGAACAAAGAAGAACTCGTTCGGAGAACGGATCTGGAAGAAGACACCGTCGAAGAAATTTTGAATATCCTCAAACAGGAATTTGAATAAATGCAGTGACTGTAGAAAGAGGAATAGGCGTTTGTTAATTTATTCCTCTTTTTACACCCTAAACGCTTCAATATTGAAGAGAAGGGATTTTTATTGTTGGAACTGGTGTTCATACCTTACCAACAACTATTAAATTTGCCGAATATAGACCGAAGTATGGCAGAAGAAAAGTCAATGCGCCTGAGCCAAGTGGCAAAAATTCTCAACAAGGGACTATCCTCTGTTGCGAGTAGTCTGTCTGCCAAAGGGTTTAAGGTTGAAATTAATCCTAACACCAAAATCAACACAGAACAGTTGGAGGTGTTAGCGAAGGAGTATAAATCTACGGAACTCCTGAACGGAACTCGCCGGGCTGAACCGCCGGTTGCAGCCGCCGAGCCACCGCGTCGTCAGGAGGAGGATGTCGTTTTGTACCGTCGTGATGATGCGAGACGTCCAAATGTTGAAAACAAACCAGACTCAGCACCAGCTGATTTACCTAAACCTGCTCCAGAAGAGCAGAAACCAACTCCACAAACCGCTCAGACCGGTTTGCCAGGGTTGAAAGTGTTGGGTAAAATTGATTTGAACGCAAAGCCTGCCTATTCACAACCTGCTCCGCAAGCGAAAGCTCCTGCACCACAGGAGGTGAAACCGGCCGTGGTTACTCCGGCTGTGGCCCCGCCTGCTCCGGCAGTTGCGGTGGAAACGCCAAAGCCTGTGGCTGCTCCAGCACCGCCTGCTCCCGTAGCACCGCCGGTTGCTGTAGAAACGCCAAAGCCCACGCCAACACCACCTGTCGAAGCAAAACCTGTTTCGACACCACCCGTTTCTGCACCAGCTGTAACTGAGCCACAAGCTAGTACTGCTAAAGCAGATACCAAACCTGTGGAGACGCCTAAGCCAGTAGTTGTTGAATCAACACCTGTACCGACTCCGCCGAAAGCAGTTGTCGAACAGCCAGCAACTCCAGCCCCGGTTCGGCAGGAAGAACCGAAACCAGCAGCACAGGAAAAGCCAAGGGAGAATCGACCTGCAAACAACCAGCCGAAACCAGATGCTCAGCCAGCCGCTAAACCGGCCCCCGCTGACGAGCCGGATGCAGCAACGGAAACGATCCGCGCAGCCGGTAGTCACCAGCTAGGTGGTTTGAAAATCCTTGGCAAAATTGAGTTACCCGTTAATAACCCACGTCAGGGTGGTGGCGGCAACAACGTCGATAAGAAAGGAAAACGTAAGCGTATTCGCGGTGGTCGCGAAGGCGGCAGCAACCCCGGTCAGCCAAATCAGGGTGGCGGTCAACCACAAGGACAGGGCGGTAATCGTCCTCCTCGTGAAGGCGATCGTGGCCCGGCAAACCGGACACAGGGCGATCGTCCACAAGGCGACCGCGCTCCGGCAACTGGCCAAGGTGATCGTACCGCTGCACCACGTGATGGTAACCGTCCGCAAGGCCAGGGTGATCGTACCGCTGCACCAGCAAATCGTGCTGGGGGTACTGGAACGGGTCAGGGCGGCAACAATGCCAACCGGGGCGGAACGGGTAACAACGCCAACACTAATAATAATAATCGTTCGGGCGGTGGAACGGGCAACAATGCCAACCGGAGCGGCAACAATGCCAACCGGGGTGGAACGGGCAACAACGCTAACCGGGGAGGAACCGGTCGTCGGGAAGCACCTACACAGGCAGACGTTCAAAAGTCCATTCAACAGACGAACGCCCGGATGCGCGGTAACACGCCGAACCGTGGAGCCGACCGTCGGCGCGATCGCCGTAGCCAACGCGAAGATGATCGTCGTTTGATGAACGAACAGGAGGAACTGGAAGCAAAAACGCTGAAAGTTACTGAGTTCGTATCTGCCAATGACTTAGCCTCGTTAATGGACGTGTCGATCAATGAAGTAATCTCAGTTTGTTTGAACCTGGGTATGTTCGTATCGATCAACCAACGTCTCGACGCGGAGGCCATTACTGTTATTGCCGATGAATTTGGTTATGATGTTCAGTTCATCTCAGCGGAAGACGAAACAGAAGCTAGTATCGATGTTGAAGCCGATGAGCCCGGTGAGTTACAACCACGGGCACCAATCGTAACCATCATGGGTCACGTTGACCACGGTAAAACATCATTGCTTGATTATATCCGTCGGGCGAAAGTTGCCGCCGGGGAAGCCGGTGGTATTACGCAGCACATTGGTGCGTACAGCGTAAAACACAATGGCGATCGGATGATCACCTTCCTCGACACACCAGGTCACGAAGCTTTTACGGCCATGCGTGCACGGGGTGCTAAAGTAACTGACGTCGTTATTATCGTCATTGCGGCTGATGACAGCATCATGCCGCAAACACGCGAAGCCATTAACCACGCTCAGGTAGCTGGTGTTCCGATTGTATTTGCTTTCTCGAAAGTAGACAAACCGGGTGCCGATACTGAAAAAATCCGGACTGAGCTGGCGTCTATGAATATGCTTGTCGAAGAGTGGGGCGGTAAATACCAGGCGCAGGAAATCTCGTCGAAATCCGGTCTTGGTGTTGACGATCTACTTGAAAAAGTATTACTCGAAGCTGAACTGCTTGAACTGAAGGCTAACCCGTCACGTCGGGCATTAGGCACGGTCATTGAAGCGTCGCTCGATAAAGGTCGCGGTTACGTTTCAACCGTTCTGGTTGAGAACGGTACGCTTCACCAAGGCGATATCATGCTGGTTGGCGCTCATTATGGTCGCATCCGGGCTATGACAAACGACCGGGGTGAGCGGATTAAAGAAGCGGGACCATCGCAACCTGTGCAGATTCTTGGTTTGCCGGGTGCTCCGCAGGCGGGTGATAAATTTAACGTGATGGAAACTGATCGTGAAGCCCGTGAGATCGCAAACAAACGGGAACAGCTATTGCGTGAGCAAACATTGCGAACCCGCAAGCACATCACACTGGAAGAAATTGGCCGCCGGAAGGCAATCGGTACCTTCAAAGAGTTGAATGTAATTGTGAAAGGCGACGTGGATGGGTCGGTCGAAGCTCTTTCGGATTCACTCCTGCAACTGTCTACGGAAGAAGTACAGGTGAACATCATCCACAAAGCGGTTGGACAGATCTCCGAGTCGGATGTATTGCTGGCGTCAGCTTCAGATGCGGTCATCGTTGGCTTCCAGGTCCGGCCATCGGCCAGTGCCCGGAAACTATCCGAGCAGGAGCAGATTGAAATACGGCTTTACTCAATTATCTACGATGCGATCAACGAAGTGAAAGACGCTATGGAAGGGCTGTTAGCTCCGACTGTGGAAGAAGTCATTGTTGGTAACATCGAGGTAAGAGATGTCTTTAAGATCAGTAAAATTGGTACTGTAGCAGGTTGTTACGTAACCGAAGGTACGATCAAGCGGAATAACAAAATCCGGATCATTCGGGACTTCATTGTGGTGCATACGGGTGAAATCAGCGCTCTGAAACGCTTCAAGGAAGACGTTAGTGAAGTGAAGTTCGGCTACGAATGTGGTCTGAGCGTACGGAACTTCAACGACATCGAAGTCGGTGACGTGATCGAAAGCTTCGAACTGAAAGAAGTGAAACGGACACTTTAATCTGAACCTGGATTTATGTGGTTTTTCTGATCACTCTGAAAATAGAATCATAGTCTGTCAGAAAAATCACACAAATCCAGATTCAGATATAAGCCCCGGTAGGTTTTCCTGCCGGGGCTTTTTGTATCTTATGGTTCGATTTTAACGGGATGAATATTCTAACCATAAGCGACCTGCACGGGCGAACCGTCTGGAAAGAAGCACACACAGAAGGGTATGACCGAGTTATTTTCCTAGGGGATTATACCGATAGCCATGTTTTCGATGATGGGACGATTTATGCTAATCTGAAAGAGATCATTCGGTGTAAAGGCCGTCAGCCCGATAAGTTTGTGCTGCTCATTGGTAATCATGATGCGCAATACCTGCATTTTCCCTACTATCGCTGTTCGGGATTTCGCGAACGGGCACAGCCCCAATTAAGCGCATTGTTTGCGGAATACAAGAATCTGTTTCAGATTGCTCATCAAGAGGGTAATTTCCTCTTTACGCATGCCGGAGTGACCAATAAGTGGCTGACTCGTTTTCTGCTCCAAACCGGTAATAACGCATCTGAGATCAGTTCGGCAGGTAATCTGGCCGGATTATTGAATGAGACAAATCAGCTATCCGGAAGCGACCGGGACAAGTTATTCGAGGTTGGCCCTGTTCGGGGTGGTTCCGATGCGTTCAGTGGACCCGTATGGGCTGACCGTTCCGAAACAAGAAGGGATTTTTTGGCTGGCTTTCAGCAGGTTGTTGGCCATACGCCCGTAGCCGACTTCACAACAACAGGTAACGAAACGGGTTCTATTACTTATACGGATGTGTTACAAACCAAAACGGCATTTTACGAAGTCATAATACCTGATTAACTTGGGAACTAAAGAAACGAAAGGCTTATAGCCGGTCGTTAGTATAAAAAACCTGTTTGCCGAAAATACCCTGAATGAATTTTCTCTATCCTTCTTTTCTGTTTGGTCTGCTAGCCGTATCGGTTCCGATTGCCATTCACCTGTTTAATTTTCGGCGAACTCGGCGGGTCTTCTTTACAAATGTCGCCCTGCTGCGGACAGTGCAAACCGAAACGAAATCATTTCGTCGGCTGAAACATTGGCTCATTCTGGCCTGTCGTTGTTTGTTCCTGGCGTTTCTGGTATTGGCCTTCGCTCAACCCTTTATTCCCAGCAAGAATAAGCTCGGTTTATCCCGGCAAGGTGTAACGAGTCTGTATGTCGATAACTCGTTCAGCATGCAGAATGAACGGAACACGAAACGATACCTCGATATTGCCATCAGCAGACTGGACGAGCTACTCTCACTATTTCGTAACGCGACCTCGCTTCAGTTATTAACCAACGATTTTTCGGCCGCCGAGCAGCAGGCCGGAACCGCCGAATCGGTTCGGGATCGTGTATCCTCCATCCGGTTTGCCCATACCCCCCGCACGCTAGAAACAGTTTATCGTCGGCAACGGAATTTGTTGAGTTCGTTGAATCCAGGTGGTCGTAATCAGCTTTTCTGGTTTTCTGATTTTCAGAAGAGCACCGCAGGCGATTTATCCAGACTTAGGATTGATACAACGGATCGGCTGTTTATTGTACCGCTGGATGCACAAGCAACGAAAAACGTCTACGTTGATTCGGTGTGGCTTTCTACACCCTTCATTCGTGAGATGCAGAACAACAGCCTGAACGTAAAATTGAATAATGCGGGCCGGGAGAATGTGAAAAACCTGGCCATACGGTTGTATCTGGACGATACGCAAACATCAACGGCTTCAGCCACGATAGCTCCCGATGGTACGGCCACGGTTTCGCTTAATTTCAACGTAACGTCAAAAGGCTACCACCGGGGCCGCATTGTGTTTGAAGATTACCCCATTACGTTCGATAACCAGTATTTCTTCGTCATTGAAGCCTCTCCGGCGGTTCGGGTGCTGCATTTATACGAGCAAAAGTCAGGTCCGTCAGATCGTTCAGCCGATTATGTCGATGCGGTTTATTCCAATGATAGCCTGTTTGTCCGGCGGAGTTTCAATGTGCAAAACTTTGATGTGGGCCAGCTTAAAGAAACGGATCTGGTGATTATGGAAGGCGTTACCGATGTGACAGGTACACTTCGTACGGAGTTGGAACGGTTTGTCCGGCAGGGCGGTAGTTTAACAATTATCCCACCCACAAGCCCGAATGTTAACTCGTATGGCCCTTTCTTGCAAGCCCTGGGTGTAGGCGGTGTGCAGTCGACGGCAACAGCGGGGGATGCCCCCACCACGTTACCCGTGGCTGACCCCGACCGGAGAAATCCGTTTTTCCGGGATGTTTTTCAACAAAGTTATCAATCGGAGCCGTTGAATATGCCAACGGCCGCTCCCGTTTGGCGTTGGCGTGCTGGTGAGCGCATATTGAGCCTGCGTGACGGAAATCCTTTATTAACGCAGTCGAAAGTGATTGGCGGTACGGCCCAAGGAAGCGTCTACCTATTGGCTAGTCCGCTTGCATCGGCATACGGTAATCTGGCTGAACATGCGTTGTTTGTACCGATTATGTATAAAATGGCTGCGCTCAGTGTTCGGGCGCAACGCACGGCTTATTCGTTCGATGACAACCTGATCACGATTCCAGTCAGCAACCCATCGGAGCGGGCGGTTTATAAGCTCAAGCATGACAAGTTAGAAATTATACCTATTCAGCGCATTGTTGGCAACCAACTCCAGCTTGAAATGCCTAAAAGTAACGAACTGGCTGCCGGTCAGGAAGTGGAAGCCGGCTATTATGAGCTACGGCTAACCCGTAATGACGGATCAGACAAAACCGAGCGATTGTTGGCTTTCAACCACGGCAATCAGGAGTCGGCAATGAACTTTTATTCAGCGGACGAATTACGCAAAGTCTTCGCTAATCAACCGAATGTCGAAGTGTTTGACAGCATTCAGGATGGCGATTTCGTGCAGGTGTTGGAGCAGCAGAATCTGGGTAAAAGCCTGTGGAAGTACTTTCTGTTAGCTGCTCTGGCGTTTATGCTGCTCGAAGTAGGGCTCGTGCGTTTCATGAAGGGCTAATCTATACAATCATGGCGTAATCTGCCACATTGGTAGGTATACGGTTATAAATGAAGTCGTCAACAACCTATCTTGTCTTTGGCGTTAACGTCACGGGGCCAAGCAAGCCTGAGGGTAGAGCATCCCATGTTGTGGCATCAAATGGTTTATAGCGAATGTCGACAATGTTGATATCGTAGAACTTTTTCCAGCCGGGGTTTTGCCGGTCGTAGAGTCGTATGTAATTGGCTGACAGATTGGTGACCGCAATGTCCAGCGTATTTCCGCTTGCTTTCAATCGATTAGCTGGAATGGACAGTTGAAAAGGAATGCACCAGGCCGTCCCCAGCGGTTGGCCGTTTAGCTGTACCTCGGCTACTTCGCGCACATCGCCTAGCGTAAGCACATACGTTGACGCGGTTGCACCCTTGGGCAAATCGAAGGTGGTCGTGTAGTGGGCCGTACCCGAAAAATAACCTGCTGAATCGGAAAGCGTAGTCCAGGAAACCAAGTTCGGCATACTGGCAGGCGTGCTTAATACCGGGCGCCCCTGAGCCGGATACCCCTTCCCGAATTGCACTTGCCAGGGGTTTTGTAATGGAATGGCTGGTGTTGTCGACTCCGAAGTGAGTCGTTGTTGTCCGGCCGCATCGATATAAGCGGGTGTGCCTGAACAGACATTGATGAAGCAGGACTCTCCCGGCTCAAGGTGTAAAAAAACGTTATTCCGCCCGTTCTTGCCTTTTCGGATGGAGAGAAATTCCTGCTGATTCGTCAGTGGGTTATAGCGAACGGCCTGACCCGTCGCCGAAAGTGTAAGCCAGTCTTGATGAAAGCGATTTCCCAGATTCGTGATAAAGTACTGAATGGTATCTGCCGAATTACTGGTTTTCTGTCGTTTACGAATGAACGATAAACCCTGAGCTGCCCAGCTTTCTACTCGGATACCCAGGTGTTCCATCGTTTGGAAAACATCGGTACTAACCACGACCGACGGAAGCTTTCGAAGCATTTTACCCAGTTGCTGCACGGCTGCCGATCGGGCCTGATGCTTATAAAAACCGGCTGCCTGCTGGGGCAACTGCCCCTCGAAAACAATTCGTACGCCTTGTTGAGCCAGTTTTGCTAGTTGCTTCAGTGAAGTTTCGGGAATATAGGTAGTCCGGGGCACCAGAATAACCGGATACATGGCGCCACTGGGGCTACGAACACCCTGCCTGCTGGCCGTCAGGCTGTTCAGTAATGCGTCGGAGACATAATCAAAGGTGTAGCCCTTCTCAGTCAATTGCTCGCATAACCGACCAAACGGCTGAGGTAATAACCAGTTCTCTACATGGTGAACTTCCAGTTGGTGGATGCCGCCTGCCGATTTGGCGGGTGTGGTCCATACATCGTGGATAGGGAAGTAAACGAGTATGTCGTTGTCGGGTTTGCTCGTTTGCAAGCGTGTCTGGCAGCGTTCGATGTACTGATTCAGCAGGGGCAGATGTGGCCAGAAATGCGACGTGGGTCCGTAATTGGTCGATGCGTAAAATAACCAGCCGGGCCAGGTCTCGGCTGGTGGCGAATAGGGTATGCCGTGATAAAAAACGTGGTTGATACCCGCCGTAAACAGCTCGTCTACCTGTGGCTTTATCTGCGACAGCGAGACTTGAAAATGGTTGGCCAGCCAGGTGCCGGTTTCTGAACTGACCAGCGGTTTTCCCAGCAGGTGAGCCGCCGACGAAGCAAATTTCATGGCCAGCGGATTCGGCGTACCAAACCGGTCGACTTCGTAGTTGGCATCCACGCGCAGTCCAGGAATTGGAAATCGGCTGGAGCCAAACGATTCGGTTTCGGGAATATCGGCGGCTGCATAGAGGTCGATCAGGTTACCGGGCGAGCCATGTGCCTGGTTGCGGGTTTTATAACCCATTTTGTGCGCCCAGTTGGCCCAGGGTTTGGCAAAGCCATCGAGTAATAATTCGGCCAGTGTCTGATGATAGTCCTGATGAACGAGCTGGCTGGTTTCGGTTTGCGTGGTATCCAAAAAAGCAGCCAGCTGGCTGTTGAGATCGTAGCCGCGCCGGTTCCTGAATTCGATCAGGAAATTGGCCGTCCAGTTGGCACCGTATACTTCGTAGGAGTCATTATAAACGGAACGGGGTTTTTCGGGCAAATGAGCCAGGGTGGAGTCGAACCGGCGAAGGTACTGCTCTACGGCCTGTTTGCTAAAGTAGTCAATGACCAGCCCCTGTCCGCCCGGTGCTGGTCGCTTTACCTGCTGATTGGTCAGTGTAGCCGTCAGTTTGCCATTTTCCAGCGCCCACTTTTTAGCCGCCATATGGGGCGAGACACCGGGTCCACCAAAAGGCCAGCCAGTTCCGGTCGTCAGGTCAACGCCCATGCCCAGCCGGTTTCCTTCACGAACCGTATGCGCAAACACCGTCAGCCAGCGATTCGTCAGAAAGGTAATAAACTTTTTCTCGTAGCCTTTTACCCCATAAATCGGGATGATGTGAACGCCCCCGATGCCGGCCTGCGCAAACTGTTCGAGCTGGTTCGTAATATCGGCTTCGGTCACGGCATTTCCCATCCACCACCAATAGGTCCAGGGCCGAGCGGTGCTGGGTGCAGGTTGTTGATTAACCGACGTTACGCGAGCCTGGGCAAAGGAAACCCGCGATGTGTTCAGTCCTAAAACCAGTGCCAGACCAGCGAGGAAAATGGATCTCATGGAAATTGCAGGAGAACAAATGAACGAGCGACGTACGGACGGCCCGTACTCACTTACTTCGGGTTGTTTTTTACCTCAAACAGCACACGCTGGCTACCGGCCTGGCCATCGGTCGTCAAACCATTGACGTCCACAACATAGGTCCCCGTCTGATCGGAGGTATAAAACTGAACCCGACCTTTGCCCTGGGCGTCGGTCTTAAGGTCAGGATTCCAGTACAACAACGTTCGGGCGTCGGGAAGGCGACTGCTGAGTTGTTTTTCCGTCTCGTAACGGGGTGAATAGAATTCCCGCTGTAGCTGCAATCCGTCATAGTCCAGCCTGAGCACACTGGGGCTTATCGGGAACCCTGCCAGATCACCTTTGTAGGACATGAAACTGATAATGCCCGGAAATAAAGCCGGACCAATGAAATAATGATTCGTGATGACATCGATCTGCTTGATTTTTAAGGGGCTAAAATCAATAATTTTATCCATGTCAAATTGAGGAACACCATCCAGCAGCACCAGTGATGGGTCTTCGAAAAAAGTCCGATACGGTTCATTGGGAACATAGAGCCGGAAATGGCCCTGTTTTTTTCGGGGCATTACGCCCAGCACATACTCCCGCAAGACCTCTTCCATTCTGGGAAAACGCGTATACGCATCCAGGGCATAGGATTCTACGGGTTTTCCATAAAACGCGGAGCTGTCTACTAGCGGGTATCGGTATCGGATGGCCTGGTCGCCCCCGTACGTAGCCTGTACCTGCATGGCCACACTGCGGTTAAGGAGCTGATCGGCTTGCGACTCCATGACGGACAGTTCCGGCAAATGCGTGGTCGATACGGAGGCCGAGAACGGATTCGCTATCGTCAGTTTCAGAAGGCTATCCTTTGGATTAGTTTGTACCAGAACGTTTTTTGGTCCGTAGAAATCCTGCATCTCAAAACGGATTTGCCCGTCGGCATTACTTCTGGATACATACAGCCGAAGTGGTTTACCGGGCGATGACAGATAGGTTATCACGTTTGGCATGGGCCTGCCCGATGCGGGGTCCGTTACGGTTCCCTGAATGAGTAATCCGTTATGTTCGGGAATAAATGATCGTTTGGATGCCGTTGTGGTTTGGCTGCCGAGAATGTCGTTCCACCGGAACCGGCGCCACCCGTGGGTGAGCATCAGATTATCGGTTGCCTGGGCAACCTCGGCCGTTTCGGATTGTAAATAATAGTCGGCCGATTCAATTTGTCCCTGCAAATCAGAGGTCATCCATAAATAACTTAGGATATTGCCCGAATCCATACCCGCCAGGGAGTCGAGCCGATAAACGGATACCGACAACGCAGCCTGTTTTGGCTGTGCCGCAGACGCTTCGACAAGCGCATCAAGCGTGACCTGGGTGCGGGAGGCATACTGTTTATGATCAGGTTTGAGGCCAATCGTCAGGGGTGTTGTGGGGCGTTTGAAATAGAGCCGTTCACAAACGGGCTTGCGATCGGCGTCGAAAATAGTCAGGTGAGTGATGCCTTCACCCAACGCTTTTTTATCCACTATAAAGGTGGTTTCGCGTTGGATAGACCGCTGTTCAGCGGCTTTAACTTCATTTCGGGTATGGGCAAACAAATAGACTGTCGAGGCCCTATCCAGGGTGGTATTAACCGTTATTTTAAGCTGGTCGTTCGTCGCTTCGTCGAGCCGCATGGTATAGCCCTGAGAGTCCACTGGTGGGAGTGGCCGGGTGACTAGCCGCCCTTTTTCGTCGGTCATCAGGACCCGATAACGGGTGTTGGCCAGTGGCGTAAAGGCAAATTTTCCGATACCAAACTTGTGAGGTGAGAATTTTGCCAGCGTATCATTTCGCTCGTTCAGCAGCCATCCCCGAACGGCCACACCATGACCCGATGCATCGACAACCTTAAACGCCACATTACCGGGAAGATCCTGTACCAGATGACCACCTTCGGGGAAAAACTGAATCTCATAGTTGGGTGTTTCCTGCAGCAAAGGCAGTCCCAGTGGCTTAAATGGATTGACGAGCGTAAGGGTCTTTTCGAAGAAAAAGCCGGGGCTAAAATTTTTCATCCAACTGGTGTAGGCCCGCAGGAGATACGTTCCTGAATTGAGCGAGGACGGCAGAAACAGCGTGCCATTACCGCCACCCGTGCCGAGGGTCACTTTCGTTTGGAGAACGGACTGGTGTTCCTTATCGAGTAATTCGACATACGTTACCTTGCTGACATCAAGGGGCTGATGGCGCGTTCCATCGACATAATACACCTTAAACCACATCGTCTCGCCGGTGAGGTAAAAGGCCTGGTCGGTATGCACAAACAGCTTTTCCTGAAGCGCTTGACGTCGGTATGTATCAAATGACTGCACAAGTGTATTGGCCGATGGAGCCTGACCAAAGGACCAAAGACTGCTGGCAAGGAGCAGGCCAAAGAATACGCGTTGTAGAGAAATCGGCATAAGAAAGCTTGTTCGGCAGAGAGTAATTACTTCCAGAAACTGGGCCTCGTCAGTACACCGCCCAGTAAGCGGCAATCCACGCAAAACTCAGAGGAGACCAGGTACCTACTAGTCTCACCATATTTTTTGATTGGAGCAGACTGAAATTTTATGATATCAGCCTGCGTAAAGGTATCGATCACACAGCCGTCGTAGCCCGTGACCGTACGGAATGGCACGTCAGTATAAGTAATAAAGATTCGTTTGGTTTCCACCGTTCCTACCCGGAAGAAGCCCAGCGCCAGTTCGTTCGGGTTGGTGGTGCAGTGTAGGTTTCCCGTAATCTGCGAGGGCTGAGGGTCGAAAATAGAGCCGATGTTCTGCGTTATCTTAGCCAGTTGATCATAATAGTCGAATCCCGGCTGGCTCAGGGCAAACTGCCTGACAAGAATGCTGTATTTGACGCTCAGCTTGTTCGAATTAGCCAAGACAAAGACCAACGGGAACTGGCTCACAACATCCTGGCTAAGCCGCGTTGTGGAGGTGGTCATGATGTTGGTGGAACTGCCGCTGCGCCAGCATTGATTGACGCTGAACTGGCGGTCAACAATTTGGTTATTCTTCAACTCCAGCGTTGAATAGTAAGGCGTAAAGTACTCCCAGGTTTCGTCGTACTCCCAGCGGTAATAACGTGTATTGTTGGTTGGATCATGGGTATTCACATTGATCTGGACGCCGTCGTTTTCTATCCGCCAGCTAACGCTATCAATGGGGGGCGTCTTAATCAGCGGAACATAGTCCGAGTAGTACTCCACTCCTTTGGCCGTTCGCACGTGCAGGCGGTACGTCTCCCCCGCTTGGGGCGTTACACCCGACAGCGTATACGTGCCAGCGTTGCCTTCTACCAGGGGAAAGGTGGCTTTACTCTGGCTTTCGATTGTCACGATGGCCTTCGTTTCCACGGTCGGGGTTTTGGTATCCGTCAGGTTCTGGGAGCGGGATAACTGAATCGTCGATGTGGCGCCCGCTGCACTGTTGAAGAATCCGTTCATCACCAGATAACTACCCGGCGATGTAATTTCGGGTGGACGGTAGGGATCTACGCACCCGCCAACGAGCAGGATGAGCCACCAGGTGAAGATTTTTATAGCTGCGTTTTTCATACGTGTAAAGCGTTAATCATTGTGTCATTCTTTTTCGGTGTGGTCAGGTTCTTAAACCTGACCCCGTTAGGTTCCTCAAAACCTATTGATAGGGAATAAACGAGGTTTTAAGAAACCTCGTTGAGTCGTGTTTAAGAACCCAACCCTACTAAAAAAGAATAATCTTCTCAAAATCTGAAGTTATACGTGATGGATGGGATAGGGTTGCCAAAAATGGATAGCTGATAGCCGTTGATGCGGCCATTTTCGGCTTTAAAATACACCGAATACGCATTGTGCCGACCCAGCAGATTATAGACCGAAACGGTCCAGGAACTGTGGGCCAGCTTTTTTACTTTATGATTGCCTTCGATATTCATGGCGATATCGGCGCGGTAATAGTCCGGAATTCGATACTGATTGCGTTCTGAATAAAGCAGCCGGGCCGAATTGTCGAGTATGTACTTGCCAACCGGCAGGGTAATGGGTCGCCCGGTGCTGTAGGTGAAGTTCAGCGATACACTAAACCGGCGGCTTAACTTGTAATTGCTGATCATCGTAAAATCGTGCGGCTTGTCGTAGCTGCTGGGGTAAAAATTGCCCTGATTGATATTTTCGCTGTTGTTGAGCCCGTTGGTACGCAGCAACGTCCGGGCATAGGTGTAACTGAGCCAGCCATTCAGTTTGCCCGTCATTTTTTTGAGCAGAAATTCGATGCCGTAGGCTTTGCCCTCGGCCTGCACGACATCCGTTTCGATATGGTGGTTGAGGATCAGCGTGGCACCACTCCGGTAGTCGAGCAAGTTCTGAAGGGTTTTATAATACGCTTCGACGGATAGTTCAACGGTGTTATTGCGGTTGTTTTTATAGATACCCACCGCATATTGATCACCTATCTGTGGCTTGATATTCGGGTCGCTGAGTTTCCAGATGTCCGTCGGCGAAATAACCGTTGTGTTCGACAGCATCTGAATATACTGCCGGGTTCGGTTAAAGCTCGCTTTCACGGAAGCCGTGTTCGACAGGGCATACCGGATGGCCAGCCGGTACTCTGGCCCGTGGTACGTAGAAATGGCTTTGTTGGTGTTGTACGAAAGGGTATCGATAATGGTGTTCACCGACTTCGGGAAGCCCGGCGCATATTGGTAGACCGATCCCGGCCCTAAATACGAATAAAAGGAATAGCGCAGCCCTGCGCTGATCGACAATTTAGGGCTGACATCGAAGCGGTCGCCAATGTAGACCGCACTTTCCAGGCCCTGCTCGGTAGGGACCACATCGGGCACAATCAACGACTCCCCGCCACTAGGGCCAAAAGTACCCGGAGATATTCTATAATGGGTGGCACTGATCCCAAAATCAACGGCATGCTGATTGGTGGGATAATAATTGAAGTCCGCTTTTAGTTGCGATTGTTTGATGGAGAAGGCCAGCTTATAGGCATTGACCGGATTCTTATCACTCGACACGTCGTATTTATAGCCACTATAGCTTCCCGTAAATACACTGTAGAGCTTATTGGTAAAGATGTGTTTCCATTTCAGGGTTGCGGTCTGGTTCTGATACCGGTAGGCTGTGTCGCTGTTGAGCTTGAACCGATCCTGGCTTAAATAGCCGGTCAGGTAGATCGTATTCTTCTCATTAAAGTCATGCGTAATGTGCAGATTGACGTCATAAAATTGCGCCTGACTTTTCTGGAAAGACGCGTTTTGCAGCTGTTTCAGCAACCAGTCGGAATAGGAGGAACGAACCCCGGCAATGAATGACGTTTTATCTTTGAGGAGCGGACCTTCCAGCGTCAATCGGCCCGTGAGCAGGCCAATTCCCCCCGATCCAACAAACTTCTTTTTGTTGCCATCTCGCGTCTGCACATCCAAAACGGACGACAACCGGCCCCCAAACCGCGATGGAATGGCGCTCTTGTAAAGCTCGGCACTCTTGATCATGTCGGGGTTGAAGGCCGAAAAAAAGCCGAACAAGTGCGATGAGTTATAGATCGTCGCGTCATTATATAAGATCAGGTTCTGGTCAGTAGCGCCCCCGCGCACGTTGAGCCCGGTCGAGCTTTCGCCCACGGTTTTTACGCCGGGCAACGTCTGAATAACCCGCAGCAGATCGGCTTCACCCAGTGCCGTGGGTACTTGCTTGATGCTTTTGATGTCGACCCGTTCCTGCCCCATTTGAAGGCTGGAGATGTTTTTATCTTTTTCGGCCTCAATCACGACCTCTTTCAGGGCAATGATATCATCTTCCATATCGATATCAAACTTGCCATCGGCATACAGGATAATCCGGCGCCGGGTGTCTTTAAGGCCGATACTGCGCAGTTTGAGGTCATGCCGTCCGCGTGGCAGCGTGATGGAGTAAAAGCCAAACTGATCGGAAAGAGTACCAACGCGTGGATTGTCCAGATAAACGGCGGCTCCCACAATGGGCTCGCCCGAGGAGACATTTCGCACGTAGCCCGAGAGCGTAGACCGCCCCGGCCGAATCGGATTTATACGCTTACCAATTTCGAAAACTTTCGTTTCGGGCTCTACTCGTTTAATTTGACTCTCCGTCAGGTACGTTGAGTCGACGCCCGAATCCGACCGTCCCCGCACAAAGAAGCCAATGGGTAATTCAGTACGAATAGGCCGGGTCGTTGTGATATAAACCCGTTGCTGGTTATCAATGGCAAACGAATACCTGGTATCCTTGAAAAGTTGCTGGAGCACAGATCGGACGGTTTGCTTTTCGACCCGCATATCGACCGCAATGCTATCGGTATCCGCTGGATTATAAAAAAAGCGATAGGGCGTTTGGGCCTCAATCCGCTGAACGAACTGGCTAAAGCGCAGGTTTGAAAAATCACCACTAATGGATTTGTCAGGTACTACCTGCCCCGATACGGTTGTCAGGCAACAAAGTAGTCCGAGAAAGAGGAGACAGGCGCGGTAAACTTGGGCCATAATTACTTGGTTAGTTCTTCATACCGTTTTGTTACCTGCGTAACGGCTGTTTCACGCTGGTCCTCGGTAAACTTGAGTTTGTTGGTCCGGATGTATTTACGCAGATTTTTCGCCTGATCGGGAAACAGGTTAAGCAACGAACGCTTACTTTTTACTTCATGATAGAGCCCTTCTTTCAGGATATAGAAGCGATCTTTCTGTACATAATCTGCTCGGTAGGTGCCACTTGAAATATCTTCGTGAATGGTTTTGACCCGATGCGACAGGG
The DNA here is from genome assembly GCF_054776595.1 of Spirosoma horti. NCBI lineage: Bacteria > Pseudomonadati > Bacteroidota > Cytophagia > Cytophagales > Cytophagaceae > Spirosoma > Spirosoma horti. The sequence goes on along the minus strand of NZ_BAAHBQ010000001.1, from coordinate 927,853 downwards.
CTTTGGCTCGGCCATTGTACAGCACTTCATAAAAGCCCGTTGGTACACCCACTGCGCTATCACCAACAATGCGTGAAAACTGATAGTCTCCCAGCGAAAAGGCCGCCACATAGTCGTTCCGCACCCGAAGACGATACCCACCGCCTGGTGGTTGAATAGCTAGTTCATCCCGAACAATGTCATACAGCATTTGCACTTGATTATAGTGCACCCCATTGTAAAAAATAGTACCCATCTGAAGGCTGTCGATCCGATAGAAGGGATGGATTTTTATGCGGTGGTCGTGAGGAATGTATTCGTTGCCTTCGTAAATATGAGCCTGCTCATAAAGCGTTCGCTCGTATGTTGTTATGGCTTGATTTCGGGCAACTTGCCGGAAGGAGGTATCGGGCTGGACGGGTTGTCCAGTAGCGGGTATGGTCAGGTAGAGAAGAAAAACAACGATAAACGTATAAGGCATAGGAGTCGAGGAAGCTGTGCGGTTAGATGACTGCCTAAAAGTAGCGTAAACCGATCAAAAATTCCCGTTAACGAGCTATTATATGATGATAGACAAATTTACTAATTTGCTTCTCGGTTGAGCGTGCCGTTGATATAGCTCACTTGCTAAGCGTTATACTATCGTTTATATACGCAAATAGAAGCCAAGGCCTGTTGTTTTAATGACACAGCGCAGGTTATATGCCCTGTCTAAGATACTGACATACAGTAGTTTGGTGTTTTGTTTGGCGCTATAGAAAATCTTTGATAATGTTTATATTTGCTTAAACAAAATGAACCCTTGACCTAACAAAATGAACCGGACGAATCTGCCTTCAACAGAGTTATTGCAAAGCGTAATGATGGCGTCGACTAACGGCGTGCTGGTTCTTCAGGCTATTCGAAGTGCCGATGGCAGAATAATCGACCTGTACATGACGATGATAAACGCCGTGGCCGAACAGGAGCTGGATTGTCCGGCTGTTGAAGCCTTAGGTCAGTTGTTTTCCCAGTCATTTCCCCATTTGGCAGAAAAAAACTTGCTGGAACTGTATCGGAGGGTATTGGATACAGGGCAATCCGCTCAGTTTGAGGTTCGTTATTTTCGCTCTGGCCAGACCAGGCCCACTTGGTTAGCCGTATCCGTTGTGCGGTTGGAAAAAAAACTCCTGATTACGTTTACGAATAATACAGATACGAAAATAGAGGTCGGTGAGGTGGAAATGGCCGATACAATGCAACTGGTCTTCGATGAATCGGTCAATGGAATATCCATTTTTAAGGCTATCCGCGACGAACATAACCAGATCAGCGATTTCCGATTGATGATGGTAAATGAAGCCGGCCTGCGAATGACGGGCTATCAACGCGACGATGTGGTGGGCCGTACCATCTGGGAAATGTATCCGGCAACGAGCATCAATGGTCTTTTCAAGCAATATGTGCGGGCTTGCGAAACAAACCAGATCATTCAGGTAGAACACTATTATCCTGAGTATGACATCTGGCGGGAAGGGAAGATTGTCCCCATACCAGAAGGGATTATGGTTACCTATAATGATACGACAGCGATCAAAAAAGCCCAAGAAAAAGTTAATCAGCAGGCTGAACTTCTGGATGCCCTTCTGGAACATATTCCGACGGGAATAGCGGTTGTCGAGCCGATCTGGGCAGATAAGGGATCTCCTGAACGCGTAGTCGACTTTGAGGTCCTTCAGGCTAACTCAGCTCTGGAACAGGTCATTGGCCAGTCAAAATCCCAGGTGATTGGCCAGTCCTTAACCAGTGCGTTCCACAATACCAATGCTAGAACATTGCTTAGCCACTGTCTGGAAGGCCTCCAGAAAGGTAATGTGCAGACGTTTGACATGCAGTTAAGTCAGCACGACTACCGAGTTTCAGTAACGGCAAAGGGTGACCAGCTACTGTTGGCTTTTACCAGAACAAATTAATACAATTTAGCCAACCTGATTTTCCGATCACCCACACTTTCTGTGGGCGTGAGCCTTATTGCCCCAACTAACGAAGTTAGCCAGTCTACGTGATCACTTGTCAGGCAGTAGCTTGTCGGGGTGCTCATTTCTCCAGGTCAATCCCCATTTCATGGCAATACACGCATGCTTACACGGCTGGTGGACTAGCCATGGACAATTAATAGGCTCCAGTAATCACGAAATTGTTGAGTGATGTTTTGACAAGTTTCATTTAATTCCATTAATTTACATAATCGTTTTATTTGTATATAAATTAGTAATTATATTTGGCGATTAATGTGTATTATGATTTTATGCTCTTGTTATAAATTGTATGCTGATCGGCTAAAGTGCTGCTACGAGAATCAAGCGATACACCTAGCACTAGGACAGATCGACTCTGTTCATTAACGAGTACTTACGCCAAAACTTAATGAGAAAACTATTACTCTTTTTTGCGCTGTCCGTGTGTATGGAAAGTTTGGCCCAGCCGACTGATTGCGCCTTTACAACGAGTTACACACTCACTTATCAGTCAACGGATGGAGCTGGTCATTGTACTTTTCTATTTAAACCCACCGTGACCATCATTCAATCAGGAGCTTCAGTTAAATTGGTACGGTATACCTTCACCGTTGGTGCTACTAGCGTAACCGTTTGTTACGCCAACAATCCGGTTGCTATCGTAAATTGCAGTGGTTCGTTCAATGCCATGCCGGGTGGAGTAAATCAGGTTTTTCCGGTAGCTACCGTTGTATTGCCCTGCGGTAGTGGCAACCTGGTGATGACAGGGAGCACCTCGGCACAGGGCGCTAGTACGTGCACCTCTCAACAGATTTTTAGTGGTCCTCTGCCCGTTAAACTCGTTTCGTTCTACGGTACGACAAAACCGAATGGGATAAACCTGAATTGGGTGACCGAATGGGAGTCTACGAATGCCGGGTTCGACGTGCAGAAAAGCACCAATGCCAAATCATTTGAGGGAATTGGTGCAGTGAAAGGGAACGCCACTACTAGCCAGACGTCTACGTACGACTTTACCGATCAGGATGTCCAGCCAAGACAAACGTATTACTATCGCTTGAAACAGAACGATGTAGATGGGACGTTTACCTATTCCCGAATCGTGGCCGTTCGGTATATAGCTGACCAGGATATACCAGTCAACGTGTATCCTAATGCCACCACAGGGGGAAGCTTTATGCTATCGATGCTGGGGGCTCAGTCGGCAACCGTTCATCTGTATAGCCAAGCCGGGGTTGAATTGCCCATAACGATCACGAAAACGGGAGATCCGAATGTAGTTTCGGTCGTTGCCCAATCACCTTTGGCCAAAGGAATTTACCTGCTTAAACTTTCCAGCGCGGATAACCTGGATCATAAGTCACTGAAAGTAGTTGTTCAATGAACACTGCGCGGTTAAAATGGTGATCTGAAACGTAGTTATCAACCTTTAATTTTTCTAAAAATGGCTATAAAAGCGAAGCCCTCCGTCCATTCATTTCCTAAAAAATCATACAAACCCCCCTCCGTCAAATTACTTGGGAATGCTAAAAAACTAACGCTCAAGAGTGGCTCCGCTGCTGATGGCTTCGGTGCATTTACTTAACGTTTTCCAGGGCTAATCATGCGAATAGCACAAGGTCCACCCGTCATGCTCAGTAACAGACGAATGGACTTTGTGTTATTTTAAGAAAAGAGTCGTTCAGCTTTTTTCGCCTGCTCCTTCCATCTGTTCCGTCTGAGCATGGCCCGCTGGTGTTGGTGGCCCCAACATAGGTTCACCACCCATCGGTTGCGCTTTCACCTCCCGGAATTCGCTCCGGCCATCCAGCGATGGGCCGTGGGTCCATCGGCGATTGGCGCCAACGGTTGGCTCTGCAGGATCAATATTTGTATTCACAAAGGCATAGTTGAATTCCTGATTCTCCAGCTTTTGCGGGAAGCTGTTTGGAATTGGCAGTACATTACGGGCGTCACCATTGCCCAGCTCTTCCAGAACGGCTAACCACTGCTGCTGGTGCATGGTGTCGCGGGCAATCAGGAACGACAGCATATCTTTCATGCCAGCGTCGTCCGTTAGTTCATACAGGCGCGTTGCCAGCGTTCGGCCGGTCGCTTCAGCCATAACGTTGGCATACATGTCGGCCGCAATATTTCCCGAACTCACGACCCAGGAACCACTGAAGGGGACGCCGTTGGCATCTGAAGCCAAAGCACCCAGACCACCCGACAGAAAATGCCGTGGGTCGCCACCACCAACGATTTTCTCCATGATTGGATCGTTCCCCACAATCGTGTCAATCACGCTACTCGACGCGCCTTCCAGGTTGAGGGACACGGCCGTAGCCAGCATCTCAATGTGGGCAATTTCTTCGGTGCCTGTGTCTAATAGCATATCGCGATAGCGTACAGGACCGCGCGAGTTCCATGCCTGAAAAAGGTACTGTAAACACACCCGGATTTCTCCCTCAATGCCGCCGATGGCCTGCTGAAGCGCGCGTGCAAACTGCGGGTTTGGTTTATCAACCCGTACGTTATACTGTAGTTTCTTGTCGTGATAGAACATAATGTTTGAGTAAGGGGACTATTGGTTATAACTTTGACTAACTGTGCGGCTGTTTGTCTAGAACCGCTGTCAATTGAACTGCAACCGTATCTGCCAGGCCAATAAATTTGAGTGTAAATGAGGTAGCGGTCACCTTTTAATGAGCCTAGATTAATTTTTGCGATGTAGGTTTAGGCTGAGTCAGCAACCCTGCCCCCAGTTCGAGCAGGCCGAAGGCAAGATGTGGCCAGACGATGCGTTTGGCGAAACCCAGGAGCCATGGCGAAGCCGCAACCAGGACACCACTCAGCGTATCGACGGTTAGGTGCGTTGTCATAGGTACTTTTTTTACGACCCCGGCTTCGTAGTCTGTAAAGGCCGATAAGCCCAACACGGCTGCACCCGTACCAAGCGCTACCTGGCGAGCCTTATCGTTGTCGGCAAAGTCAAACAACCAGGGTGATGCCATAAAGAGGGCCCCCGTCGTATAGTCCAGCAAACCATGGACTTTGGTTGGAATCGGTTTCATAAGGTTATCTGGTTTTAGCGCTCAGAGAGATTTTTCTGAATACGTACCGGTCATAACCTGACGCCGGCTGGTCTGTATTCTGAAGAGGCCTCCGAATAAGGTAACGGCCATCGGACCATTCCCTTATTTGCCGGGTACCCGGCTGGCCTGATCGGTTGAGTAGTCAGGAAATGCATCGCTAAATCAATCTGATAGATGGAAACAGATCGTGCTCAATCTAATCCGCGAGCGAGTTCACGCATGGCCGGTATTGTCGAGCGCAATATAAAGGCCCTGTTGGTGCGCCGACAGCAGGAGAAAGCAGGGAAAAAAATGGCTGATAAACTGGCCGATACGGTCACGGCTTTTGCGGGCAGCTTACCCTTTGTCTGGATTCATATGCTGTTGTTTGGCGGCTGGATTGCCTGGAACGTAGGCTGGCTGGGGCTCAGGCCGTTTGATCCGTCCCTGGTTGTGCTGGCCATGGCAGCATCGGTAGAAGCCATCTTCCTGTCGACATTTGTTCTCATCAGCCAAAACCGAATGGCCGCGCTGGCCGACAAACGCGCCGATCTGGATTTACAGGTAAGCTTACTGGCGGAACACGAAATTACACGGCTGGTAACGCTGGTGACTGAGATAGCCAGGAAAATGGATATTCCGGCTGCCCATGACCCGGAGATAGCCGAACTGGCCAAGGATATACGCCCTGAGAACGTGCTGGATACGATGGAACATCACGAGCGGAACAGCGCGTAAACGGGTAGGGGATGTATCAGCTCGACAGGGAGCCATCAACGGTTAGGACCATTGCCTCACTAGGCTATAAACGGGCAAGCCGTACTGAAGGAGACCCGTGTTGAAGATATCTAACCAATGACTGGACTCCTGGCCTGAACGGGTTTCAGCCGGGCAACAATTACAATGAGTAATCGTACTATAAATCGATGGCCGCAAAACAGAGTTCAGCAAACCGAGCTGGCGTTGTGGGGCGGCCTGGAGTGTACCGTTAATCGGGTCGGTGATGCGTATCAGGATCAGGTAATTCGAAGCGGACATCATCATCGACCGCAGGATTTAGACCTAATTGCCAGTCTGGGTATCAGCGCCCTGCGTTATCCCGTTTTGTGGGAGCGAACGGCTCCCAACCATCCGGATGAACTGGACTGGCGCTGGCCCGACGAACGACTGAACCGCTTGCAGGAGTTGGGTATTCAGCCAATTGTTGGCCTGGTGCACCACGGTTGTGGCCCACGTTATGCCACCTACGACAAACCTGCCTTTGCCAGCGAGCTGGCCCGGTATGCGGGACGTGTTGCGGAGCGATATCCCTGGGTAGATGCCTATACGCCCATCAACGAGCCACTTACCACTGCCCGGTTTGGGGGACTCTATGGCCATTGGTATCCGCACGGTCATTCCAGCCGGATATTTATCGATTTACTGCTAAGGGAGTGCCGGGCTACGGTTCTGGCTATGGCTGAGATCAGGAAGGTCAGGCCCAATGCTCAGCTCATTCAAACCGACGATTTAGGGAAGACGCACAGCACCGCGCTCCTAAGCTACCAGGCTGACATGGAAAATGAACGTCGGTGGCTGAGTTGGGATTTGCTCTGTGGGCGAGTAACGCCTAATCATCCCTTATGGGACTATCTGCGCCAATCTGGAGCGAACGAGCGCGACTTGTGGTTTCTGGTCGAGAACGCCTGCCCGCCCTCACAGATTGGCGTTAATCATTACGTAACTAGTGAGCGATACCTGGACCATCGGGTGCATAAGTACCCTCCTCATCTGTGTGGGGGGAACGGTCGCCATCGCTATATCGATACGGAAGTCGTGCGTGGAGCTCCCGATCAGCGGACCGGGCTTGGTGGGTTGCTGCTGGAAGCCTGGCAACGCTACGGTATTCCCATAGTCATTACTGAGGCTCACCTGGGCGATAGGGAAGAGGAGCAGATGCGTTGGCTGGGCGAAATCTGGCAACAGGCGCAGCAGGCGAAAGCGCTTGGTGTCGATGTGCGGGCGGTTACGTGCTGGGCCCTGATGGGATTATATGACTGGCACTGTTTGCTGACCCGTCAGGAAGATAAACACGAACCCGGCGTATTCAATGTGAGCTGTGGCCATCCCGAACCAACGGCGCTGGTGTCTATGCTACAGGGGCTGGCGGCAGGTAAACCCGTTGAGTCTTTGGTGCCTCCTGGCCTGGGCTGGTGGCAGGTGGAGCATCAATTCTCCTGTCTGGGAACGTCATTTGCCAACAGTATGCAATCCTATTAATGAATAATGAACGAACAGTTTACGAAACAGGAGTCTCCCGGGTCCGGGTCCTCACCTAAAGTAACGTGAATAATGAGTTTAAGTGTGAGGTGGAGTCCTTAACCTTAGGACGCATACACGTCTTTTTTCTTACAGAAAAGCCCTATCAGGTGCGACCTAGATGGACAAAGGTAAGTCGCACCTACGGCGCTTCAGATCAGACATAAGCTAGACAACTATTAACAGGCCATCCCTCGCGGGATTAGGCAGGTCTTTAATCTATTATTCACGTTAAAGTAGCTTATACACCCATCTCGACTGATGCCGTAGGCATCCGATATTTCGGAGCCGCCCGTGGGGTAGAAAAAGTAGGCCATCTTTCGGTCTTTTTGGTCGCGATCGAACGGAGCAAGGGTTTGATCGCGATGTGACCAAAAAAGGAGAAAAGAGGTGTCAGTTTGACAAACATTTAGCCGCTACGCGACCCCAAAAGATGTGTGCATACTCTACGTGTCTTCACGAACCGCCGGAGGGTTAGCCAGATTTACTTGCCGGATGTGCGGTCTTTAAGGAAACGGACCTAAGAGACAGTGTCAGTTGCTTAAAACGGACAATTAGAACGCTCTACTAATGAGCTTTTTACATAGTTAAAATACACAAAAAAAGGCTGGTTCGCCCATTTGTAAGTCGAACCAGCCTTTTTTTGTGTACTGCAGCTTATAATTTATCGACGATCTGCCGAGCTACTTTCAAATGGGTTTTTACCAGCGGATGAGCGGCTTTTGCAATGGCTTTCAGACTAGCATCCGATGCGCTTGACTGAACAGTTGACATAACCGTATCAAGTTTCTCATGGCCTTTAACCCCACTCTCGGTCAGGTATAGGCGGTCGAAAGACATTCCTGTAGCGCTTTGCAGTTTACTCAACATGGTCTGTGTTTCGGCGTCCGGTCCCGTAGGCAGCGTCATCCCTTTAGCGCTGGCAATTTCCTGGAGTTTAGCCGACAAACCGGTTTGTTCCTCGACCTCGGCCTGCGCCAGAAGTTTGATTTCGGGATTGGTGGCCTGTTGTACGGCCAGCTTGCTGGCTTCCAACTGCATGACGCCCCCTTTGGCTACCTGAAGCATAAGGTCCTGATCGGCTCCGGAGAGCTTCTCGGGGCTAGCCTTCACGGCGGCTACAGCGGCAGCCCCTTTCTTATTCTGGTTGTCGAACGACGACGTACTTTCTTTACCCACAGTAGTGGTCGAGCCTGCGTTCATTGTTGTATTGGTCTGCTGCGCCAGCGATGCTGTTGCGAGCGACAGAGAGACTAACAGGCCGAAAGCCATTGACTTAGTTTTCATAACGTTTTTTAAGTATTGATTCTGGAACAATTGCTGTTTCTTCTGAGCAACGACCTGCGTACGATTCCTGTTTACTGTCGCCGGAAAGAGTAAGGGAACGGGGCCTGGCAGCCCGGAAGAGGAAACTGCTCCGCATCAATTATGCCTACGGGTTCCTTTCAGGTTGGTTTGGGTAGGGTAACGGCACCCTACCAATAGTGGCGAAACCCATCGAAACAATCCAGCCATTCTTTATACGTGTTGGGCTTAACAATGTAGGAATTACTGCGATAATGATAGGAGTCCCGAATATCAGTAGGATCGCTGGAGCAGCTTAACATAACAACTGGAATCTCCCGGTATAAATGATGGGTTTTGAAAATCTGAAGTAAATTCCAGCCCATTGCGCGATAAGGCAGATACAGGTCCAGCAGAATCAGGCTAGGTAATTTTTTTTGCTCCAGTGAACAGTTCTCTAAATAATGAATTGCCTGAGCTGCATCGGGCATCCAGACGGCCTCCACTACCGGAAAACGTTGTAAAAGAGCCCATCGAATAATAAACTATTGATCGGGATTGTCCTCGATAATCAGGATAGATGCTTTTCGCTTAGTATCCGCTTTGGTAGTAGGCTGATACGACATATAGAGACTTAGTGAGATTACCTACAAATGTATATAATTATGTTTCTCAATCATTTGTAGGAGATATCAGATGTTGCTAAAAAAATAAAAATCGTTTTATTGATGGTCTAGTAGTGTTCGTAGTTAATCATCGGTAAACGTCTGGAGATGCATTTCTCCGTCGAAAAGGCTATTAAACCTTCTTCGTATCTGTTAGTTAAACGGATGAAAATAGGTTGTTCATTACTCAACATCTAGTACTATGGAAGACGAAGATAAAGAAGCGATCATTCGGGCTAAACAGGCCGTTTCGCCCGCAGGGTTGGGCGACCGCTCCGACAAATCCACTACTTTACCCGGTAACAACACGCCTGAAGATACCCCGCTCAGTGGTATGGATACATCGCCATCCGACGATGAACTGAATGATGATGAGGCAACAACGACGCATCCAAATCGAAATCGTGATGGGAAAGTCGACATCGGTAAGCCACCCTATAGCTAGGTAAGCAAGCCTGAGCTAGACGTTCGACACACGGCGAAGGCGTTTCCATCGGAAACGCCTTCGCTGCATAAAATAGCTAGAACGCTCCGCACTGTGCCCAAGCGCCGTTACCTGATTCAAGGGCTTTCCAGGGAATTGCAACCCCTGAATAAAGCCTAACCAAAATCCAGCGCTGAACCCATTGCATAACAATACCAATACAGTTGCCAACTAGGCTTTGTCCCGTAGCCCTCCGTAAAATTGCCTAGTAACGCGGTTAGACTAAGCGGAAATTTACTTCATCTGTACTAGCCACAAGCGTTAAATTAAACCAAAAACTAACGAAAAGCGCATGATTTTTGGCTGAAATGGAATAACTTTATAATCCATTGGTCAAGTAGATTAGTTCTATCTGTAACCGACCAATATCTCCCTTCAACTGTATGAAAAGTAAAAGCGATCAAGCCAGAATTAAGGCTAATTTTAGCCAGGCCAAAGTACTGGTCATCGACGATAGTGATGATCACTGGCTCCTCATTAAAAAGGCTATGCAGGTGTGTCTTTCTGAAGTGATGGCCGTACGGGCAACTACTGCTGATCAGGCACTTGATTGGTTAAGAGAGTGGCAAACCCAGGAGTGGGAACTACCTAAGCTGATCGTGCAGGATTTGTATGTACCCGAGCGGGAAAATGGCTGGACGTTGCTGCGGGCCATAAAAGATATGCCTGCCCCCTTAAATCAGATACCAATTCTCATGCTTAGCTCCTCTACGAGCAGCCACGATATTATGGATGCTTATAAACTCGGAGTTTCCTCTTATGTGACGAAACCAAGCAGTTACGAAGAATGGATCGCCTATTTCCAGGAACTGCGGGCTTACTGGTGGGAAACGGTTAGTCTGCCACCTTTGCAGTTTAGCCTATAAGTAACTAACCAGATAGCCTACGCACGGCCTTAAAGTCAAACTCCGCACCCACGTTCAGCGAACGTGGGTGCGGAGTTTGACTTTAAGGGTGAATACGTCGAAACGCATGCGGGCCTATCAGTCCGGATCTCCGCCCTGAGGTCTCGGCTGACCCGGATCATTCATGCCTGTACCGGTCGTTATCTGGCCTCCGCTTGTCCATAAACCACCGCCATTGACGCCATTGTTTTTGGTGTTTTCACCACTGGGCTTGTCGCGGGGGCCATCAGGATCGGCGGTGTTCTCCGGGTCATAATTGCCGGCATGGCTCCCCACATACGACTCACTTTCTTCAGCCATGTCCGCTTCTCTGGGGTCGCCGGGAGTAGGGCTGTTTTTGGCATCTGGCTTGTTGTTGGTATACTCGTCGTCCTGCGTTGTCATGAGTTTATAGATTAAGTTGATGGATCAATCAGGCCTCCAGGCTAATCGGTAGCCTGATCATTGCCTTAGTGTGGTTGCTTGAACTGATCGTTGAGATTTTGTGCTTCAATGACTTTTTCCAGCTCGACCTGTTCTGTTTCGTGCGGTAGATTGGACTCCGGCGTTTGGGAGAAGGGTACGTTTTGCGGGATGAAATCTTCCATGGCTCCGGGCTTGCTATACTCATACGGCCACCGATAAACGGCTGGCAGCTCGCCGGTCCAGTTGCCGTGTCCGGGATGGATAGGAGCCGTCCATTCCAGCGTGTTCGACCGCCACGGGTTTTGCGTTGCCTTTTTGCCTTTGAACATGCTATAGAAGAAATTCCACAGGAAAATCCACTGGCCAGCGAAGGTCATAATGGCCGCAATGGTAATGAAGGTGTTCATGCCCGAAAAGTTACCCTTCATGAAGTCATAGCTCGTAAAGGCATAATACCGCCTTGGAAAACCCGCAATGCCCAGGTAGTGCATCGGGAAAAACGTCAGATAAACGCCAACGAAGGTCAACCAGAAATGGATGTTGCCCAACCGCTCGTTCATCATCCGACCAAACATCTTGGGAAACCAGTGATAGACTCCGGCCAAAAGTCCGAATGCCGCAGCGGCCCCCATCACCAGGTGAAAGTGAGCCACTACAAAATACGTGTCGTGCAACGGAATGTCCAGCGTCGAATTGCCTAAAATAATACCCGTTAGACCGCCTGAAATGAAGAAAGAAACCAGCCCGATCGAAAACATCATGGCCGTTGTAAACCGAATGTTACCTTTCCAGAGCGTGGTGATGTAATTAAATGCTTTAACCGCCGACGGCACCGCAATGATCAGCGTCAGGAACATGAACACGGAGCCCAGAAATGGATTCATGCCGGAGACAAACATGTGGTGACCCCACACGATAAACGACAGAAACGCAATGCCCATCAGCGAGGCAATCATGGCTCTGTACCCGAAAATTGGCTTGCGGGCGTTTGTCGCAATAATTTCGGACGTGATACCCAGTGCTGGCATAATCACAATGTATACCTCCGGGTGACCCAGAAACCAGAATAAATGCTGAAACAAAATGGGGCTTCCACCAACGTTAGGCAGGGCTTCCCCTTTGATATAAATTTCGGATAGATAAAAGCTGGTGCCAAAGTGCCGGTCGAAAATGAGCAGCAGCACGGCAGAAAGTAGAACAGGGAAGGAAATCAAGCCCAGTACCGCCGTCAGAAAAAAGGACCAGATCGTTAAGGGTAGTTTGCTGAACGACATACCCCGCGTGCGCAAATTGATAACGGTGGTGATGTAATTGATGCCACCCAGTAGCTGAGAGATAATGAAGAACGCCATGCTAATGAGCCATAGGGTCATCCCTATTCCCGAACCCGGGTGAGCCTCCGGTATGGCACTCAGGGGCGGGTAGATGACCCAGCCGCCAGCCGCTGGCCCCGTTCGAACAAACAGCGACGAGAACATGATCAGACTGGCTAGGAAGAAAAACCAGTAGGAGAGCATGTTGAGAAAGCCCGACGCCATGTCGCGGGCACCGATCTGCAACGGAATCAGAAAGTTGGAAAACGTACCGCTCAGGCCGGCTGTCAGCACAAAGAACACCATGATGGTGCCGTGCATGGTGACCAGCGCCAGGTAAAAATCCTGATCCAGTTTACCGGCTTCATTGATCCAGTTACCCAGAATCGGACGTAGAAAATCCAGCTTCATGGACGAAAATCCCAGTTGAAGTCGAAAAAAAACGGATAAGCTCAGACCAATGACCGCCCAGAAAATTCCCGTAATCAGGTATTGCCGGGCAATGGTTTTATGGTCTTCGGAAAATAAATATTTCCGCCACCGGCTTTGGGGTTCGTGTTCGGCATGAACCGCGTGATGGGCCTCCGTTTCGGTCGAAAGAGCATCGGCTCGCGGGGTTGTTAAGCCCAGACGCATGCTGGCCGACCCGGCGAATAACCAGCCAAAAAAAATAGCTGAGATCACAAGTACTCCTGTAAGTAACATACAATGAGACTTTTAATGATTGATTACTAAGTTGTTGTCCTGGTTTCTGAGAGATAGGTGGCGGTACGCTGTTTATGTGGGAGACAGTTTACTTGAAAGGTGGGGCGTGGCCGTCTCAACTAGTAAGGATACGTGTTCACTATAAACCTATAAGGTTTTTGAAACCGCTCCGGCGGGCCTGGCTTATAAGTTTTTAATCGTGAGGCTGGGATCTTTCTCGGAGAAAGGCGACGTATCCTGGTCGCCGAGTAGCTGGAGTTCGGACTTTGCCTGGCGTTTTTTGTTGTGTTTCTTCTCCCTGACAAACTCGTTCTCAGAAGCTGGGTTTAACTTTTGTGTCAGGTAGGTCAATAGACCCGAAGCCAGCAATAAACCAATTATTCCATATATCATTTTTACCTCTTCCATGGCTTGTGTGGATCGGTTTAATGAGTTAAAACGCCATGCTTTAATCGGTATCATCATCCAGGCTATGCGTCACCAGCTTAGCCAGACCGATCGCACCCTGTTTCGCTTTTGCATCGCCACCCGGAATTTGGGCTACGACACTGAATACGTGATTGTTGTACAACACATGAAGGGCTCTTTTGCCGGGTTCCCAGATCGCCTTATCGCCTACGTTCTCAACCGCCACGCCAGTCGCCGTATTTTTGGCCGGGCTGGCAATGGGCGGAGTCGGATTCGTCATGCCATCGATCGGAGCCGATGGGTCATTGCCGCGAGCCGAGTCCTGCTTAGCGCTGGTCGTGGTAGTACTGGCCGGTAATTCGGCATTTGTTCCCTGGGGTTGCGGCCCGTAGATCGTTGGTTTGGCTACTGCATTTTCATCAGCCGCTTTTTTAGCTTCGGGTTGAAAAAGCTTATCGAAGAAATATTCAGACTGGAATGTAGACTCGAACGGTTTGTTACTTTCCAGGTAAATACCCACTTTGTTGGATCCCCACCGCAACTCGCAACTGTTGATCTCGCTGTACTTTGCCAGTTCTACGTTTTCGCCCAGTTGAAACAGATTCCGGACAAATTCTTCGGGCAGGTAATTACAGCGCTCCTGATAATGGTAATCGGTGCTGAGAAGCCAGGTTCCGCTTACGCGTTTGGCGACCTCATCATCACCCGTACCGGCTGCGCTGCCGTTGTCGATATTGTCCCGTTCCTGCGTCGAGCAGGCGATCAGGCATAACCCAATAAAAAAGAGATTTAGTTTTCTCATCGTTAAGGTTGTCAGAATGGCTTTGTCAGCCAGTTTTGTCTATCACAGTCCGGGAGCGAAAACGACCCGCATCGTTTCTTTTTTGTTGAACAGATCGTAGCCCTTCATACCCTCATCGAGCGACATTTTGTGTGTCAGCAGAAAAGATGAGTTCAGTTCACCTTTTTGCAAATGCTCCAGCAAACGCGGAATGTAGCGCTGGCCATGTTGCTGTCCCATCCTGAAGGTCAGGGCTTTGTTCATAGCCGCACCCATGGGAACGCTGTCAATCAGACCACCGTATACGCCCACAATGGAGATCGTGCCGCCCTTTCGGCAGGCCATAATGGCTTCACGGAGCACAATGGGCCGGTCGGACTCCAGCCGGACATATTGCTTGGCTTTATCGTAGTAATAATCCAGCCCTTCGCTCACGGCCTCCATGCCTACGCAGTCGATACAGCGGTCGGGACCGCGCCCACCCGTTAGTTCGCGCAGGGCTTCGTGAATGTTTACGTTCGAAAAGTCGAGGACTTCGGCTCCGCTAATTTCCTTCGCCATACGGAGCCGTTCGGGCTCCCGGTCAATGGCAATCACGCGGGATGCGCCCAGCAGAAAAGCGCTCTGAATCGCCATCTGGCCGACTCCTCCGCAGCCCCATATGGCCACAATATTGCCCGGTTGAATATCGGCGAGGTCAGCCGCCATAAATCCCGTCGGCATCGCATCCGACGCAAAAACGGCGGCTTCGTCGGGGAGTCCTTCCGGAATCACAAAACAACCCCGGTCGGCAAACGGAACCCGGATATAATCGGCATGCGAACCGGCATAGCCCCCAAAGGCGTGTGAATAGCCCAGAATGCCCGCTGGAGAATCGCCATAGGCTTTTTCCGGAATCCAGGCGTGTGGGTTCGAGTTATCACACAACGACCAGTTGGTGTCTTTGCAGTACTGGCACTCGCCACAGCCCAGAATCGAGCAGACGACCACCCGGTCGCCTTTCCGTAGCTGCTTCACCTCGGAGCCGATTTCGACCACCTCGCCCATAAACTCGTGGCCAATAATGTCGCCTTCGCGCATGGTGGGCACATAGCCATTGAGCAAGTGCAGGTCCGAGCCGCACACCGACGATAAAATAACCCGGATGATAGCATCCTTGGGGTTAATGATGGATGGATCGGGAACCCGCTCGGTGCGCAGGTCGCCAATGCCGTTATAACATACCGCTTTCATGTTTTTGGTCCGCGTCTGCGTATTCAAGTGAAGGTTTCTGACTCGTTTTCTGTTCGCTTTCGCGGCCCGATGGCTGCCCTTCGATGGTAGCAATCTCGCCGGTCTCCATCAACTGCTTGAACCGGCGCAGATCCTGCTTGATCATTTGCTCGAAGGCCGGATTGAACAGTTTCATAATGGCTCCACCCAACTGGCCTGCTGGTGGACGATATTGAATAACCGCATGAACTTCGGTGCCCTGCCCACTGGGCGCGTCCACAAAGCGTACTTCGCCTGCGTTGTCGATCCTGGCGTTGTCGACCGACTTCCAGACCAACTGCTCATTTTCGACTTCCGTGATGATCTGGGCATCCCACTCAACGGTTCCCAGTATGCTGGCCAGCTTCGTATCGGCCAGCTGGGCTACCCAGTGCGAGCGTTTATCGTCCAGTTGCCGAACCTCCTTCAGGTGATACATGAAACGGGGTAAGTTTTCCAACTGCCGCCAGTAGGCATATACTTCTTCGCGGGGTTTATTGACCGTTAGGCTTTTGGTAATTTCGATCAACGCCTTCGTTGTATCGGTTGAATCGGCCGTGTTACGGCCAATAGCGCTGTTGATCAGACAATTGCCTGATGCCCCCCGGTAAAAAAGGTAACCGCCCAGGGCCGCTGTAACGAGTCCGCCCAGCGAGTGCCGACGGAGGCCGGATGAGAGCAATAGGGCACCGCCCGCCACGGACAGGATTCGTTCACCTGCGCCTATATTTACCTGGCTTGAGCCCGTATTGTCTGGCTCAAGCTCGCCAATACCGAGTACACTCGACAGGGGTTTTTGCTTGTTTTTCATAGTTGTTGGTCGTTCTATGATCAAGGGTCGATCAGGCAGTCAGCTTAGCGGATAGCACCGTCTGATGCCGGACGTCCTGATAATGAGTTGGGTGAATTTAGATGAGCTCCATCGTCGACGCCTACACCCAGCCGGTCGATCAATTCGCCCCCTAGCCAGCCGGTAACGCCGGAGACAAGAAAGCCAAGAAAAGAAGCCGTTAGCGACAGCATCGACGGTTGGTAGGCTGGTTCGTCGCGCCGGAGGAACCAGCTCAACCCGAAGAGTAACAGCACAATCACGTTGCCAATCCCATGAAAGGCACCCACTTGTCGGGCGCGAGTTCCGGTGGGTATGGCCAGCCAATCGATCAGGCCCGGCACTGCGGCAGCAAGGCCACCGAGGAGACCGGCAACCGTCATCCAGTATGATACAACGGACATCGTGGGGTTGTCGTTGACGAGATAGACGATGTTGAAAATAACCGACGTGGCCAGCAGGCCAAGCGGGAATACGATAAGAATCGGGTGCGCCGGGTGACGCGCCAGCTTTGCTTTACTTTCCATAAATCAAGGGTTGGACGGCTAGAAAATGGCCGGTCAGTAGGGCATCCAGCTAAGGTATAATCAGCTCATCGATAGTCAGTAAGTTCATGGGAGAGGACGGTGCATGACGATCATGCGCCGTCCTCCCTGCACATGCGTATGCTTATGACCGGGCCGCTTGCTGATTGACATTGCTGGTCGCAATGGTCGTCAGCTTCTCGTCTGTCGACTTTTCTTCCTGTAAGGTTTGCTCCAGTAGATCTGCTACCTCATTCTGACCCGCCTGTTGGGCCAGTGTCCGGGCAGTACCATAGGCCGCAATTTCATAGTGCTCCATTTTCTGAGCGGCTCCAATGATGGCTGCGTCGGCCAGTTGATCATCTTCGAGTTGACTCAGCAGATCCTCTGCTTCATCAATCAACCCCTGCATGGCCATACACGTTTCGCCATCGGGATCAATGCCCATTTGCTGGGCAATCTGCTCAAGCCGTTTTACCTGCTGCTCGGTTTCACGCTGGTGTGTTTGAAATGCCTGGCGCAGTTGATCGTTCTGGGCGCGCTCCATCAGTTGAGGCATGGCTTCGAGAGCCTGCATTTCTGCGGAGTACAGATCCTGGATCGTGTGCTCCATAAATTCCTGTATTGTTTTCATGAGTGCTCTGTTGGTTTTGTTAGCGATATAACTTTATCGGCCAATGAGCGTATGGAACTTCAGCAAAAAGTAAGGATTTGGTCTTAGGCTTTTTTGAGGATGGAAATCATCAATAAAAACTCTCGATCTTCAGGAGTTGCTCTTCAACTGGCCGGGGAACAACTGCCCGGTCGAGCAGTATGGATGGAGCAGACTTCAGGGCTTCCCAAAACCCTCTACGCATATTGATGTCCGAAGCCATCTGCCTAAGAATAAGCAGTGTATGCCGGAAGGCGAAATACGTTGGCCGACGCAGCCAGTAATACCAGAGCGTATCGCGCGTGATATGCCGGGTCCGCTGGGCGACGTTTCGTAATGGAGAGGGGTAGTGATGGGCCACCATGTCTTCGGCATAAGCTAAACTCCAGCCGCGGGTGCGCATGTCGACCGAAAACATCCGCTCTTCGCCTGCTATGGCGAACCGGCTGTCAAAACCGCCTATGCTCAGGAAAGCTTCCCGCCGAACAACAACGGCGCAGCAAACAAATCCCAGTACGGGTGGGCCGGGTAGCGGGCGAGGGTCGGTCAGGGGGCTATTCTTCATGGCGTCGCAAACAGAGTCTACTTCCTGAGAGTCACCAATCAGTATTTTGCCGGCCAGTACGCCCAGGTGCGGATACTTTCGGAAATAAGTAGCGGCTTTGGATAGGGCATCCGGCTCCCAGAACGAATCATCGTCGCAGAAGGATACCAGGGGTGTTTTGGCCAACTCGACGCCATCATTACGAGCCGCACACCATTTGTTCTGGTCGAGAGCCAGCACCGTTACCTGGGGATAAGCGGCTTTCACACGGTCGGGGGTGTTATCCGTAGAGGCATTGTCGACAACGATGATGGGTGGTTTTTGCGGGAGGCTGGTTAATTTATCCAGTGTCCACAACAAGGTGTCGATTCGGTTTCGCGTAACAATAACAACTGTAATATCTTCCATTGCTGATCTAACGGAATCCTGCGGGATCGGTCAAGTAAAAGAGGGGAGGTTTATTCATGCTGGTGGAACGAGAGTAGTTCGTCCGACGAGGCCTCGTAACGGTGGGCCACGTGGTAGGCTGCGGGCTGCACATATTGTCGGCGCAACCACCGGCTCAGGCCGTCTAAACCGGGAAAAAGTACGCGCTCATTAACATTGGCCTGATCCAGCTTATCGCGTATTTCCCACTTCAGGGAGTAGTCGATAATTAATTTTCGATACATGTCCGGCCGTTGTTCGAGCCACTCACTCAGCGACATGCAAGGGCTGGATACGACCGAAAACAAAGCGTATTGATTGATAATGCGGTCATCAATCGAGGGCGGCTCGAAAAGCAATACAAAACGATCATCGGCCAGTTTATCGAACGCATCCAGTGACTGAAGGTGACTCAACATGTCGATCGTAAAAATATCGGCTCCTTCCTCTTTGAGCAACTGGCTTAGCGAATCAGGTAATTGCTGATGTACTTTCTTGTAATCGAGGCACCAGATGACCCCATCCCGGTCGTATAACTCCAGGGAGGCTGTCACAAAATGCAGAGCAACATAGGGCGAAAATGTCCAGTCCAGCAACCGGGTGGGTAAGCCGTGGTGCTGCGCTACGGAAAGCCAGTACCAGAACGAGTCGTGCTCTGCTAGGTTACGAAGCGCGTACTTTTTGAAGTTTCGGAGTAAATGCCGCTCGTTATGGGCATAATCGTCCCCCAACCGCATCAACGATGTGTTGAGCGTATAACTCGCATCGGCCATTCCCCGAAAGGCAAAAGGTGGCCGAAAACGCTGGATGGTCGGCGACCAGGCGTCTTCATACAGGCAATCCATTAACTGGCTCCAGGTGGTAACCCGCTCCTCACGCATAGGGCTGTCTGTTAAATATAGGGTGTGATCAGGCGCCGAGGGCTGTTTGAGTTACCGTGCTGTCAGTTTCAAGAAACCTATTGGATAGGCGGTCAACTGGACGAGGTTTTTAGGAACCTCCCGTGTCAGTTTTAAGCACGGCAACCGCAGACGGTCAGCGACCCGGCTGACAGCACGTCCATCGTGTCTGCACAACCGTCGGAGTAAGTTTTAGAAATCCTGATTTACTAAATGACTTACACGAACGAGTGAGCGTTGGTAGGCTCACTCGTTCGTGTAAAAATCGGATAAAAGAAGCCTGTACTACTTAAGGACGGCCACCTCCGCTACCCGACGAGCCGGACGTGCCGGACGTGCCGCTGCCGCCCGATCCACTACTTCCTGAACCGCTGCCCGTGGTGCCGCCACTGGCTTTGCTGTTTTTCTGCTTAGCACCCGATTTGCTACCCATTGAACCCTGGCCTGATGTGCTTCCGCTCGCCTGGCTGCCAACGCTTCCTGAGCCGCTCGAGGAGCTGCCCGAGCCTGAACCAACCGTTGAGCCGCTGCGGCCCGAGCCGGAGGTGCCTGACCGGCTACCGGAGCCACTGCCCGACTGGGTGCCTGAGCCGGTAGAGCCTTGGGAAGATGAACTTCCACTTTTGGTGTTCGTGGATGACTGGGCTTGTGTGCCCACGGCTACTGCTGTCAGCAGGGCAACCGTCATGATTACTGTTTTCATACGTTGAATTGGTTTATGAGTCTATGTTTCTAGATACTCATCCACCTCAACCGATCAGTAAGGTGAAAAGCTTTGGTGATGCGTAATGAGTGAGGAAACGGTTCTACTGATTCGATCACTCGTCGAGAGCTGTTTTCTTCTATAGATGAGGCAGCGGACCAATCAGACAAGGGCATGCATCAGGCCCGAGAGTTGCTTTACCAGTTTGTCGTACTGCGCTTCTTTGGGAAGAACTAATTCGTAGCCAAGTTGCTGGCATTTGGCTTCATCCACGGGCCTCTGGTTAGTGGCCATAATGACCACCGGAATGGTTTGCCAGGCGGGTGTCTGGGCCAATACGGTCAGGGCGGCATAGCCTTTCCGAAGGGCCATGTGCCAATCCATGATCAACAGGGATGGTTCCGGGTAAACATTCCCGCGCAGCGCATCGAGTAGTTGCGCTTTCTGCGTAAAAAAATAGAGAACGGCCATCGGACAAGCTTCGCCAAATGCCTGTCGGTACAGATATTGGTCGTCGAGCTGGTCGTCATCGGCAATAAATATAACTGGAGGACAGTTAACGGATTGTGTGTGCGTTTTCATAAAGGGTTGCTATGCCTTATACGAATTACGGGTTGAAATCAGGGCAGTTCAGCTGCCTTTGTCAGTTGGTGATGATTGACGAACTCCCGCAGCAGTGCCAGCACCTGCGGCACCGATTCGATCCGGTACAGGGCTGAAGTGGCACCTTGGCCAACCTTGATCGTGTGGTGCTCCGGGCCCGACAGGACCGAAAACAGGTCTTCGTCGGTGCGGTCATCGCCAACGGCAAGAACAAATTCATAGGGGTAAGCCAAGGCCAGCTGTCTGGCCATTCGGCCCTTGTCGGTGTCCGCATTTTTAACTTCCACGACTTTATTGCCGTCGATGACGCGAAGTTGATAGGGCAGGAGCACGTCGAGCGTGGTAATCATTTCCCGTGATCGGTCGAAGCCAATTTCTTCGCCTACATTCCGGTAGTGCCACACCAGCGAGTGGCTTTTTTCCTCGACGAATGAACCGGCGCAACGGCTACAGAAATCAGCCATGAAGGGCCGCACTGTCTCTTTCCAGGCATCATCATCCAGTACCGAACTGCGCCAGACGCCTTCCTGGCGGAGGTAGGTGCCGTGTTCGGCCACAAGGTCAATGGGCAGTCCATCCAGCCAGCGGTCGAGGGTGTCATGATCCCGACCGCTTATCACTACGACCTTGTTGTTGGGAAGGGCTGCCAACTCGTTCAGCAAATTGAGGAGGGCTGCCGACGGTGTGGCCTGCTCGGGTTTGTCGGTGAATTCAGTAAGTGTACCGTCATAATCCAGCAAGAGTAACCGCGACTGGGCTTTTTCATAAGCCTCCAGCAATTTGTGCTTACCAGCCCCCCGCAGGCTGCGGCTATGGCCTAACCGCTTGCCTTGGCGTGTGGCGAGTAACCTATCGAAAAAGTCATTTGCCCACTGCTTAACGTCGTACTCCCGAATGCGTTGCTGCATGACCCTCATCCGACGCTGCTGTTCGTCGGGCGGCATGGTGAGCGCCACCAGCATTTGTTCCGCTACTTCGTATTCATCCAGCGGGTTCACCAGCAGGGATTCTCCCAGCTCATTGGCTGCGCCCGTCAGTTCGCTGAGCAGCAGGACGCCCTGCTCGTCCTGACGCGATGCGATAAACTCTTTCGCTACCAGGTTCATCCCGTCTCGCAAGGGCGTGATCATGGCGACATCGCAGGCGGTGTAAAGGGCCAGTAACTGCGAAAAACGGAGTGAGGCATACCGATACACGATGGGCACCCAGGTCAGGGTGGCGAATTTCCCGTTGATGCGCCCAACGGCCTGTTCGATCATTTGCTTCCGTTCGCCGTAGGTCTGAATCTCATCCCGTGATGGAATCACGACCAGAATAAACACCAGATTCCCTTTCCAGTCGGGATGTGCTTCCAGAAAGGCCTCCAGGGCGTCCAGACGCTGCATCACTCCCTTGGTATAATCCAGGCGGTCTACCGAAAAAATGATCTTGCCTGAATAGCTCGCTTTCAATTCGTCGCGTTCGGTGACTACATCGGGCTGGTCGAAGGCGTCATGGTATAGATCGTAGTTAATGCCAATCGGAAAGGCCTGCCCCTGTACAAACCGGTCCTGATGTGGAATTTTCGCCAGGCTGTGCGACAGGCCGAGGTTAAGCTGTACGGATTCCAGAAAATGGACCAAGTAATCGTTGGTATGAAAACCGATCAGGTCAGCGCCCAGAAGACCTTTCAGTAAATACGTTCGGCATCGCCTGGTCAAAAGCCGCAATAATTCATTGGACGGAAACGGGATATGCAGGAAAAAGCCGATGGTTGCCTCCGGAACCCGTTCGCGAATTAGCTGGGGCAACGCTAAAAAGTGGTAATCGTGTACCCAGACCATATCGTCGGGCTGTAGTAATTCAACCACTTTCTCGCAAACGGTCTGATTGGCAGCCTGATAGGCCCTGAATGTCTCATCGTGATAGTCTACGTAAGACGGAAAATAGTGGAACAGCGGCCAAAGTACCGAGTTCGAGAAGCCATTGTAAAAGCCTTTGTTGGTGGCTTTGTCCAGAAACACGGGGACGTACTCGAAATCGTCATTGACCTCGTGTTTGTGATTCTCCCATATCCGCTGGGTAAAATCAGCGCATCCAATCCAGAGTGGTTTCTGCGGAGACGTTCCCAATTCCAGCGATTTAATGGCCGTTACCAGCCCCCCGGCTGACGGCGTAACCGTGGTTGTTCTATTTTTAGTTTTGATCGAAAAGGGCAACCGATACGAGATAATGACAAGGCGATTGTTCTTCATATTGTCTTGAATCAGGCATTTCAGGGCACTGGTTACGTTGATTAACCGCTGTCGCCACTGAAAGGCTTTACTAAGACAAAAGGAATCAGAACAATCGCCCAGACTACCTCACAAAGAAAGGTAATGGTCCTGTAGGGAGCGTATGCGCTTTATTAATCGCTACTCACCGCCCGACGTTGCTGCGCCCGACGGAAGCTTTTGCGGGGTAGTCGTTGGACCCAAAATGGTTATTTTACCGTTTTTTACCTGCATGCGATCAATAAACACGACACGATCGTCGCCCGTTTTGGCGGTCCGGCCATGGTAAACGCAGAACATCTCTTTGCCATCCGGCGAGTAAGCGATGCTGTTGTGCCCGGTGCCCGTCACGACTCCGCCTTTATCGATGTTTTTGGCCAGGATCGGGTTGTCGGCCGATTTTTTGAATGGACCCAACGGCGACGAGGAAGTAGCGTAACCAATGGCATAATGCTGACCGCCAAAATGATTGGCCGAATACATTATGTAATACACGTTGTCTTTCTTGAACATAACCGAACCCTCCGTCCAACGGCGGTTCGCTTCATGCGCCGTAACGGAAAGGCTTTCCCATTGCGCTTGTTTATCGCTGAGCTTAACGGGGGGGCGCAACAGTAAAACCGGCTGGCCGATGACGCCGGAAAAATCAGACTTCAGCTCGACGCCATATACCCAGCTTTCTTCAATCTCGTTGTACCAGCCTTTTTTGCGCGCCCATTCGGAAACGTCGCTCTTGACCGGATGCTTGTAACAGCAACGCGAGTAGTACAAATAGGCTTTGCCATTGGTGTCAAAAAATACATTGGCATCGATAATCGGGTAGCCCGGATCAAAGACGGGCCGGTTAGTCAGGTCAACAAAGGGGCCCGTGGGTTTGTCGGCAACGGCCACCCCAATGCGGAAGTTTTCCTTTTCATGCGTTGGGTTCACGTTCCACTGGGCACTGTAGAACAGGTAATATTTTCCCTTCACTTCATACACTTCGGGTGCCCAGTAAGCACCGTCCCAACTGGCTTTGGGATCGCTCCAGCCATTTTTGTTGTCGTGAAAGTAGACCTGTCCTTCTTTTTTCCAGTTGACCATGTCCGTGGACGAGTAAGCGGCAAAGCCCTTATCGGCTCCTCCTGTGCCGTACATATAATACTTGCCCTGGGTAAACAGCACGAATGGGTCACCGAACTGAACGGGTAGGGGATTAGAAAAGGTAACGTTATTACTGGCCGGGCGCTGCGTGGATTGTGCTTTGACAGCGTAGCAACCCAGGGCTGCGAAAAGGAATAGAAATGGCACGAATGGTTTCATGAGAGCAATCGAAGCGTTGAGTAACAAAAGTAGGTAAATTGGTTTTAGTAGAACTCTTGAGAAAGCGTTGATCAGGAAACTCTCTTTATAAACGTACTAAGGTTGCCAATTGGTCGTAGCTTTCTGTAAAACTCGTTTAGCTGACCAAAGGCTGTGCTTTGACTCGGTTTACTCGAAAACAGGCACTTTGCTCCCTGAGTTTGGCCTATTGTATATTTCTGCCTCAGCCACATTGATTACACAACCGGACATTAGCTATGAATCAGTCGTTTCAGTACCTGCAAGTGGTATTCATTATTCTCACCATTCTTTCCTATGTGGTGGGCCTGACGTTGGGTATCCTGGGTATTCTGGCCCTGCTCAAGTACTTGAAAAAGTAGGTCTACTTTAGTTTAGCACCGTGGCTGCTGAGAAGGCCATCAGGGCGATTTAAATTCACTTTTGTAACAGTCATAGCACTTATACAACGAGCTACATGAAGAAGTGCCTATCAAGTATGCTTTTAAAAAGTTAAAACAGTTTCTCCATTTAGACTTACCTTATCGACACATGCGCTATAAAAGGACGGAATTAAGCCTTTATCTATCATGAACCGTCGAATTTCTTTACTGGGGCTCGTTTATGTGTTAATTCTTTTGAGTCCGTTTGCCAGAGGGCAGTCCACGCTAATCACCCAGCCATTAAGTATTAGTGTCACCTGTCCAGGTTCTTCATTCATCGTTCCATTTTCGTCTAGCCCTGTAGACGTAGGCTATTCGACTAATACCATTTTTACGGTACAGGTCTCGGATGGGGGAGATTATAAAGATATTCCCACGAAAGGCACTTATGATACGTACGGTATACCCATAACGGCTACTGTTCCCGCCGATGTAATTCCGGGTCGCTTTTATTCGGTTCGAATAAGAACCACCAATCCCGATGTTGTAGGAACCCCCAGCTCGACCCGATTATTTATTAAAGGAAACGAGGCCAAGCCGCCCCCACCCCTGGTGGATTCGCTAACCTGGGATTGTATGTCAACCAACCAATCATCCATGTCTGGGCTTTACTCGTACTTAAATTTTAAGGTAGCAGCAGGCGCTACCCCCCGCTTGTACTACAATGACCAATGGAACCGCTTTAGCGATTACGCCGAATTTCCGTATGAAACCCAACAACAAAATGGTGAATATGTACACGATAAGCAGCGAGGCTACTTTCAGCTTAACAAGGCCAGCTTAACGTCACCGACCTATGTGTATCCCGTTTATGAACACACGTACTACATAACTCAGTACATTGATGGCTGTGAAAGTGAACCGGTCGCCAGCAAATTACGAATAGTCTGGAAAGCGGGTGGTGGTCCTAAGCCGCTTAACCCTTTACCCGGTTCTCCCACTTTCGGCCGGGTAACCTATTGCCAGGGCGAACAGGCGTATCCTCTCAATGTCAACGGACACCAGCCGCCATCCGAAAACTTCCAGGTTGCTTACGGGGTGGGAGGGTTTCAATCCGTTATCCCATTGTCCTTACTTGCGCCTACTCCCGACACCCGCACACCGGGTCTTACGGGTTATATCCTGAACTTAGTTCCCATTGATTCCCGCAAAGGTTGTGCAAACCAAAACTACCTGACCTTTACCTACTTGACCGTAGTCGTCAATCCCACACCAACTAAACCAACTACTACTACTGGTTTGATCGACTACTATCAGGGTCAGCAATCGACTTTCCTGACCGCTTCAACGACTGATAGTTCAGCCTCTTTAGTTTGGTATGGCACCAACGCAACCGGCGGCATCGGCTCTCCTACGGCCCCCCAGCCGTCTACCAGCCAGAGTGGTACATTTACCTATTATGTCGCCCAAAAAGTGGGGTCCTGCGAAAGTGAGCGTGTAGGTATTAGCGTCCGCATCAATCCATTAGTAGCCGTAGAGGATGCTTTGTTGGAAGCGCACAGTGAGGTATCCCCTAATCCAGTGACCTCTCGACTGTACGTGAAGGTTGGTGGTGTGTCACCTCAACAACCTGCCGTTCTGGAATTGGTGGAGTTAACGGGGAGGCCTCTACAGAAATATGTAATACAAGGCGATACGACTGTCTTAAACTTGGAGAACTACCCACACGGAAATTACTTCCTGCGGATTCGGGTTGGCAATCGTCAGATCATAAAACGGATTGTGAAGCTATAAAGGTGGTGGCGGTTTCAGATGCTGGTAAGAATTTAGGCTAACCAAACCTCTACAAAAGTACACCGGAATGGCTCACTCCTGAGCAAGCTGACTCAAAATCCGCGCTGGTTCGCTGTAGAGATTGAAACGGCTATCGCGGACAAAACCGGCCAGGGTCATTTGTGCTTCCTTCGCCATTTGAACCGCCAGACTCGATGGAGCACCGACAGCGGCCAGCATCGGGACACCCGCCAGCCAGCTTTTCTGAACAAGTTCGACGCCAATTCGGCCACTCAAAAAAATGCCGAACCCACTCAGCGGAAGCCAGTTCTGCCAGAAAGCAGCCCCAATGAGTTTGTCAAGCGCATTATGGCGACCAATATCTTCCCGGACGATCAGCAACTTACCCGTTGCGTCGAACAGCGCCGAGGCATGGATACCGCCCGTATGCGCAAAGGCCCGTTGTACCTGGCGAACTCGCTCGGGCAGGGCGTGCAGTATGGCCGGATCAACTGAGAAGTCGCCAACGATCGGGCCAGGGGTGAGCGCCATCACGGCGTCTATAGTGGCTTTGCCGCAGAGCCCACAACTCGATGAGGTAAAGGTATTTCGTTCCAGCCGCGACCAGTCCACCACAACGTCGGGATGGAGTTCAACCCGGAGTACGTTACCTTCTTTATGGGCATCCTGCACGCAGTGCCGGCACGACACGATGTCGGTCGGTTTGTGAATAATCCCCTCGGTAAACAAAAAGCCCATAGCCAGCTCTTCATCGTGGCCGGGCGTGCGCATGGTCACCGATACGGGTCGTTGCTGCCGGTCGGTTACCGGTCCGAAACCCAGCCGGATCTCCAAAGGCTCTTCCACCGCCAGCAAGTCGGGAGCCTCGGTGAGGCTTTCTCCAGAAATTTTATGAACGATAACGGGCGCAACGAGCGACATGAACAGTGTATTGAGTTACCAGAAAATCCGTGTTTTATAGTAACTCAATACACCGTTAAATGATTGCGGGCGGGATTAAAAACTAAACGAGGCCGACGCTTTCAGGGCAAATGAATTGAGTGGAATACCGTTGGGGCCGTCGTCCAGGTAATTCAACCGGTGAATAGCCTGAAGCCGAATTATTTTGAAGATGTTGTCGATGCCGTAGCCTACTTCCATGTAGGGCTTTTGGCCATCCAGGGTGCCGAAGTAAACAGGCCTTGTGCCGCCCGGCAGGGGCTTGAATGACTCCACATCCTGGTTGGCTTTGGTTTGCGATCCCCATAATGCGTCGATGTTAGCGACCAGCCTCCAGTTCAGTTTCCGAATACCTGGAATCCGGTTAAACAGCAGCCCTTCAAATCGGTGCTGAATATGAACAGCCACAAAACGGTCGCTGACAAATTCGTAAAACTGCATTCGGTTGAAGGTGTTGGTTGTCAACAGCGGAGTCGGGTTGCCAATGTGCGGGAACAGCAGGGGCGCGGGTAATGTAGAGGGCGTGTAGCCAGCCGAAAGCAGATAGGTCATCCGGCCAAGGGCCCCCAGTCGTAAGGATTGCTGAGCGCGTAGGGTCAGCCGGTCATAATTGTATTCGCCCCCCAACGATTTGGACCCATGCGTATACCGGATGGTCAGGACAGGCGCCCGTTTGGTACCTAGTGTGATTCGGTCGTTGCCATCCATCAGGTATTTTTCCTTGCGAGCCAGCCGTGCTTCAATGGACCAGTAGGCATCAAAAATATCGGACCGCAGCGCCGACTGATCGCCCAGTTCCGGTTCGGTTCGGTAGTGAAAAGGAAAGAGTGGGTCAAAGGTTCGGCTACCCAGGGTGGCCGTTAGCAAGATACCTCTGACGGGCTCCGTTTTAAAGAAAACTTCTTTCTGATAGCTTTGGTATCCACCGCGGAAGCGGCCAAACCGGCTCAGGGCGTAAAAGATCCGGTTGCCGCCGATCAACTCGGGGGTCAGGCCGAGTCGTTCAAGGTCATTGGCTACCCGAACACCCAGAATGGTCCAGTGCTGGCGTGAAAACAGGTAATTTATCTCGCCCCCATACTTAAATTCCTTGTCCAGTGTCCCATAAGCAACGTAACCCCGAAGCACCCAGTTGCGACTGAATTGCTCGTTGGTCCGGAACCCGATTCGTGTTCGCAGGCCTTCTACACTGTTTACGGCAAATAGATAGGGGTAGGGGCCAATGTCGAACCCGCCCACTTTATAAAACCCCGTTACGGCCACTTGCCCCACCGCTTCGGCCATTTTTACGGCCGGAACAGCACGTAATTTTTCGATGACCTGACGGGTTTTCTGATCCTCTTTATTGAGCGAATCCGCGCCAGCCAATGTACTCTGGACAGTATGCCAATAGGCTTCATTATTGGTTGAAACCGTATCGCTCGGCTCAATTGGTTGTTCATAGAAGGCCGCCGGGTGCGGATGATTCACAATAATATTACTGTTCCGCAGCGTAACCTGTGCCCGCAGCCCCAGCGATTGCTTCCCAACGCCGGTCAGATCGGCTTTGAGGTGAATGCTGACGGGTAACCAGCCCGCCGTAACCGATGAACCCGCCGAATCGGTCGTCGTTTCCAGTTCCTGTTCGATGGTGATTTCACGTACGTAGTTCAGATTGGCACCGGATCCAATGCGGGTTTCAATCTGGCACAGGGCAAACGAAGTGGTGTCGATCCAGGCTTTCCCCACAAAAGCGAGGTCTTCGGGGCGTTTGGGGTCGAACTGGATTTCGTAGCAAATGTGGTCGCCGATCTGGGTTGTATCGGCCAGAAAGAATTCATACCAGTTTTTCCAGTTATCGCCGATGGGCGAGGCAAAATCCTTTCCCAAAATGGGAATATAGTTATCGTAAAAATTCTGGTTGACAAGATTGGTTCCCCCTAATAACTGCGAGCTTAGACCAGCGTCGTCAACGGCGACACCTTTAATGCGTGTTTTCAGAATGTCCTCCCGTTTGTGTTGGGGGTTGGCTTTAAAATAATAGCGCGATACCGATTCGGAGGCTAATAGCGGCAGTACGCGATGCCCATCTTTGTCAATGATCGAGTCGTGCTTACTCATGGCTTCGTTGATCCGTTTGATGAGCGGATTCTTGCGCATGCGATCCGAAACGTGACTGAGAGCGATTTCCGTTTTTACGTAGCTGTCGTATTCATAGGCGGAGAGCCGTTTTCGGTCGTTGATCGAGCGGTTTTTGCGAAGCTGCCGTAGCACGCGCCAGGCTGGGTTTTCACCGGCTTTAACCGTGACTTCCTGTAAGGAATTGCCCCCCGATTCCAGCTTGATGTCAACCGCCTGGCTTGTCCGCTCCGGGTCGATAGCCCGACGGTTCACTTTATAGCCCATTGAGCTAACGGCTATCGAATCTGTCAGTATTTTGGCTACGAGCGTATAACGGCCTTTTTCGTCCGTTAGCGTCCCAGTGCGTCGCCCCACCAGCGATACACTGGCAAACGGTATTGGGTCACCCGTGTGGGCATCCGTAACCAGCCCGGTAACTGTATAGACGGTTTGCGCCTGAGTAGCGGTTACGGCTACGCTAAGTACTAACCACAAAAAGATTACTAGAGGAGGTAACTGTGTCTTCAAGCGTTCTGTCGTCTTGTCGTTCTAATTCGCATGGCGAAGATAACCAAATACAGGTAGTTATCAGGGGTTACATCAGATGAATCGACATTAAAAAACGATGAGTTGTTAAAACTACTCTATGAACAGTATGGAGTTAGCCGTTTATTTTTTATTCGTCAGGAGTAAGTAATTTTTACTAAATCAATTTTTTATCGACTGATTGGGCCTGTTAGCCAACTAACCAGATTCGATCCGCTTCGGCTCCCTGCTCAGTCCATTCCACCAGTACTTGCTGGGACTCCAGCGTATTAACACGTTTGCCGGTATAATCTGGTTTAATGGGCAGATCACGGTTATAGCGCCGATCGATCAGCACGAGCAGTTCCACTTTTCGAGGACGCCCGAAGGCGGTCATGGCATCGAGGGCGGCCCGCACCATCCGACCCGTAGCCAGTACATCATCCACCAGAATGACGCGCTTGTTTTCGATGATGAATGGAACATGCGTTGTGTTGGGCCGCAGGGGCGTATCGCGTCGCCGGAAATCGTCCCGATAAAAGGTCGCGTCAAGATAGCCAAGAGGCACATCATGCCCCAGCGCCCGGTTCAGTTCACGGGCCACACGTTCCGCAAAATAGATGCCCCGCGGCTGTAAGCCAAGAATGACCGTGTCGTCGAAATTCTGGTAATTTTCAATGAGTTGTTGGGCGAGTCGGCTCACAACAATTTCCAGCAACGGACTGGATAAAATTAGGCGTTGTTGATTCATGGAGTAAAAATAGTCGTAAGTCGTTCAGATACGGGTTAAAACTCATAAAATCATGCAAAGACAATAGTTCGGCCCGCAACTGTTTCTTTGTAGCTTTGATGGAAGCATATAAAATCCATCAAGTATGGGGGTTCGCACGTGTACTGGTCTAGTCTTACTTCTTTTTCTGAGTTTCACCCATGGCAACGCCCAGAACGTAGCTGGCCTTTGGCTGGGAGCCACGTATTCATCGACCACGGGAAAGCTTCTGTATGATTACACCATGACGCTGACCCAAACGGGTAGTACGCTGAATGGCACTACGCAGACGGCTACCCTGGCCGGTCCATTCGGCAGGCAGGCCGCTGTATCGGGGCAACTGAACGGATCGACGGTGACGTTTACGGAGTCTAGTCAGGATGGTAGTTTAGCGGGTAGTTGTTACTGGCGGGGAACAATGACGTATAATCCGGTAGACGAAAGCCTGATCGGTACGTTTGAAAATATTAGTACTAATATATACTGTTCGACTGCTCCGAACGGTCGAGTCGAGTTATACCGAATCGCGCTGAAAAGTGGGACAACCTTTTGTAAAAGTACACCCGCACACCTGACCGTTACGGGCAAAAATATCCGGTGGTATTCATCCGAGGCTAAAACTAACCTGCTGGCAACGGGCAACACATACACACCAAGGCTTAATGAGACAACGACGTTTTACGTTACGCAAACACTGAATCAATCTGAAAGTCCGGCGGTGCCGGTTACCGTTACCATCACTGAACCCATTTTTACCGTTGCGATTACCAATGCAGGCTGTGCTAAAAACAACGGGTCCATTCAGGTAATTGCTTCCAATGCAACCAACTGGCAGTATAGCCTAAACGCGGGTGCTTTTCAGGGGAGCCCCCTGTTTGCGAACCTTTCTCCGGGCTCTTACACTGTTGTTGCCCGAGATACCGATGGTTGTCAGGCCGCTCATACGGGCATCATTACGGCTGCGGCTGATACGGCCATTACCATCAGGAATGTACAAACGACACCCCCTGGCTGTGCCAGCGCCACCGGCGCTGTAAGCATTGTAGCCGTGAGTGGCAACGGACCGTTAATGTATTCTCTTGACGGCGGGGTTACGTTTCAGCCCAGCCCGGTCTTTTCGAAACTAGCCGGGGGAGCCTATACACTGCGGGTGCGCGATGCAAATGGATGTGAAGTGGATAAAGCCGTTACAGTGCCTACGGCCACACCCATAGAGGTAAATAGCCTGACCAGCGTACCTACTACGTGTGGACAGGCCAATGGGCAGGTGGCTGTGACAACGTCGGGTGGTCGAAAACCTATATACTACAGCCTTGACAACCGTCCGTTTCAGGCGAATTCTTTATTTATAAAGGTGCCAGCGGGCAGTTATTCCCTTTTGGCTAAAGACAGTGCGGGTTGTACCATTAGGCAGGCTGTAACCGTGGCTGCCAGCACGGTCCCTCAATTCGGAGCTATTCAAACCACAGCCTCAACCTGTGATGAGCAGAATGGGGCTATCCATATAGCACCGAACGCAACAACGGCAAATCTGCTGTTTTCCATCGACGGACAGCCGTTTCAGAAAAGCAGCGATTTTACCGGGCTAAAGGCAGGCCTGTACACGCTGACAGCGAAGGACGATAAGGATTGTATGGCCAGCCGATCCGTCCAGGTTTCGCTCAACTGCGCCCCTGTTCTCCATCTGCCAACGGCCTTCTCGCCTAACCACGATTCGATGAACGACGCCCTGACCGTTTATTTTTCGTTTCCATCCCTTACCGTCACCACCTTCATTGTTTATGATCGCTGGGGTACAGTCCTGTATAATCGTGCTAATTTTGCACTCTCCAGTGGAGAACCGCTCTGGGATGGTCAACTCAATGGTCAGGCAGTGCCAGCGGGTATGTATGCGTACCGGCTCGATTGCCAGTTTCCGGATGGAACACCCATGACGTACCGCCAGTCGGTAGCCCTTTTATACTGATTGTTTATGAAATTTCTGATTGTTGGTTTGGGCAATATTGGCCCAGAGTACGCGCTTACCCGGCACAACGCTGGTTTTATGGTGCTTGATCGGTTAGCGGCTCAGCACGGGTTTACGTTCACGATGACCCGGCTGGCCTATACGGCCAAGTGGCAGCACAAAGGCAAGCAATTGTTCTTTGTCAAACCCACTACATTTATGAACCTCAGTGGAAAGGCCGTGCTGTACTACATGAAACAGGAAAATATTCCGGTCGACAATGTGCTGATTATCACGGACGACAAAGATTTGCCGTTTGGCAAACTGCGCCTGAAGCCTAAAGGATCGCCGGGCGGTCACAATGGCCTGCGCAGTATTGACGAGTTGCTGGGCACGCAGGAATATGCGCGACTTCGGGTAGGGATTGGTAATAATTTCTCGAAAGGACGGCAGGTCGATTTTGTGTTGGGGGAGTTTCCGGAGGATGAATTGATTCAGTTGCCCGACTATTTGGACCGGGCAGGCAGCGCTGCACTCGCTTTTTGTACTATGGGAATACAAATGGCCATGAATAATTACAACCAATGATATAACTATTTAAAGAAAATTGCATTTTTCCTGAATAGTATAAACGCATAGTATATTATCTTAATATTAAAATTTTATTTGGTTTGTTTTCAATTTGTTTTGACAGATAGTGATTATTTAAAATAAAACGGCATAAAATTCGGAAGAAAATTTCGTAGAGGACATAATGGGCGTTTGCACTTTCAAACTTTCTATAGACCTTTGTGCGTTATCTAATTGAAAACAAAATAGAACAAAACAATGAAATCGCGTGTTATCTTTGCATCAGTAGTTCTTGGATTAGGATTAGTGATCACTCAGGCAAACGCGGCTACCACCACCAACACTGATGATAGCCCGGCAGCCACCAAGCCGGCAAGTGCTATGCTTGTCAATGGTTCACAAGTGCAGTTTGCTGCATACATTGGACAAAACGTTGGCAAGTTTGCGCAAACTACCAATTGGACAAACTTTATGAGTGTTGTCTCTTTGTATAACCAAAGCCCAGCGGCCGTTCTGAACATCAGTCCTGCCGACCGCGCTAAGTTTAACGAAGCAGCCGCTCAAGTAACGAATACACTGGCCAAGCAAAAAGATGCGAACGCTAGTCTTTGGATGCACCAGGCCGATCACACAACACGCATGATTAATTTCCTTTGGAATGCTAATCAATCTGCTGTTGAAGCCGCTGACATTCAGTAAGATAAATCAAATCCTGATTTCTTTTGGATTTGGAACAGAAAAGAGTAAAAGTTAGTTTTTCATGTAGAAAAGGTTAAGGGTTTAGGAATAGTCAGTATAGGGTTCTCCGCTTCGATCGGGGAACCTTATCTTTTTTTAGGGCCATTGGATTGGTTGATGACCGGCCTATTTCACCTCATTATTGGGTACAATTATGCGCAGTGCTCCAGGTCTGATGGCGGCTTTGAGGTTGGTAACACGGCCCCGATATTCCCCATCGACCTGAAAGTAGACCCGTCGCTGGGTTTCGATCTCCACGGACGTTGCTGGATGGATCTCTATTTTTTTAGGATCGAACGGCCGGTAACGCCAGAAAAGTTTGATGATTTCCCAAAACGATAACCGACGGAAGATAACGACCTCAAAGTGACCGTCGAAAGGATCTCCTTCGGGATTGATAATGGCTCCGGTTCCATACATCCGCGCATTGGCCAGCACCACCATAAAGGCTGCCCGCTGAATGCGCTCGTCACCAACCGTGATGGAAACCCGTAATAATCGCCGTTTTTGCAGCACCCTGACTACTCCCCGCAAATAACCCAGCTTACCCCGCAGGTTATTTTTTTCATAATAGCGAACGAGTTGCGCATTCAGGCCAATATCGCTCAGGTGCAGGCAGGTGTCATTTTCGTTGACAGTAATAATGTCAGTTGCCCTGGGCACACCGTCGATTAACAGAGCAAGGCTACCGTTAATATCGGGTGGGATGCCCAGTTCGCGGGCCATACCATTGGCTGATCCGGCTGGCAATACGCCCAGGAGAATATCCGTTTCAAGCAAGACAGTAGCCACGATCTTAAGGGTGCCGTCGCCCCCAACGGCAACAACGCAGTCGGGCTTGTGCTCATCGATTTGCTGACGGATGGTAGCCTCATCTGTTTTTCCGTTGAGGTGGAACTGATGGCAGGTATGCGGTAAGTCGGCGAAAAAATTAGTGATACCCTCTTCCCAGGCGCTTTTGTCCGTCCCACCTGATACCGGGTTGATTGCAAATAAAAATATCAACTTCTAAACAGATTATAGGTTATACAAGGGCTGAAACTGCTTGAACGTTATGGACACTGTGCAACCCCCTTTTGGGTATAAACAAAAAATAAGCCTGAAGGGTAGATTAAAACACTATTTATTAACATTGCTCCGGATAACAGATCAGCCGGTCGTTAAAGTATATAGAGGTTTTGGGAACGATAAGTACGCCACAGTTTACGGTCATGTCCTTCGACGAAGCGCAATGCCGCGACAAAAATACCGGGATATTGACTTCATCAACCTGCTGGCTGTATTACGGTTGTTTCTGGTGCGGCCTTATCCGCACGCCCTGGTTCGGCTGCGCGTAGAAAACCAGACTGTGCAGGTCATGTCGGACGCCGATGGGTGTTTTCAGGTCGACATACCGCTGCCAGCGCCATTGCTTCCTGGCTGGCATGCTGTTCGAGCGCAACTTATCTCCCAAACATTAGCGCCCGAGACCATACTCGCCGAGGGTGAAGGGAACGTTTTATTGCCGCATTCATCCCCGTTTATGTGCATTTCCGATATCGACGATACCTTTCTGGTTTCGCATTCGGCCACCATTGCGAAACGCTTGCTGGTATTGCTCACCGAAAATGCCCACAGCCGGATGCCATTCGATGGTGTTGTGTCTCATTATCAATTGCTTGCCGGAGCGAATAACAATCCGCATGCTGCGAATCCGTTTTTTTATGTGTCGAGCAGCGAATGGAATCTATACGACTATATTCTGGAGTTTTCCCGGAAAAATGGCTTACCCAAAGGCGTATATCGCCTGAGCCAGCTTAAACGATTATCGCAGGTGCTGAAAACCGGGAAAGGCAAGCACCATACGAAGTTTGATCGAATTGCGCAGATCCTGGACACCTATCCTGATCGACAGTTTGTTTTACTCGGTGACGACTCGCAGCAGGATCCAATCATTTATGAGTCTGTTGTTCAGCAGTATACCCGGCAAATACGCTGTGTTTACATTCGCCAGATTCACGCGAAGCACAAAGCCCGGACTATGGAGTTGATGGCCCGCATCGAAGCAAAAGGTGTGGCTTCTTGTTACTTTGCTCATAGTGCCGACGCCCGGCAGCATTCCATTTCCATTGGCCTTGTCACTAGTTAATCGACAAGATTCATACGCAACAAAGCAGCGCCCGTTGAACGTTGAAAAAATAATTTCCCGGATAATCAATTGTGCTGATACTGCACATAACTTATGTAGTTTGCAGTTTTACTGATAAATAGAACATATAGGCCATTTATTTGTATTCGTATAAGTTAAATTGCTTTAATATAGCAAAAGGTTAAATATCTGTGATTTTGTTAGTATATAATAACTGTATATCGTATATACTATATTTTCGTATAATAATTTTAAGTATATTGGAGTTATTCTTAAGTTGGCATGTTTTAAAGATCTGGTTGATTTTACCAGGGCTTACTGAAGAGTTCGATACCGACTAGTAGTGATCCTATAAAAGGTATAGATGTAGCCAAAAACAAGCATCAGCCGTGAGTCGAAAGACTTTTGCCAGAATCTATCTCTTTATCCACAGCTTGATTGGTGTTTCACTAGTAAATTCTTTTGTTTATGAATGTGGATCAGTTTAATCGGTTGACCATCGCCGAGCAGGTAGTTCTCATTCCCCTCAAAGGCCGCTTTGTTGCTGAGCGTCAAGCCAAAAAACAACTAGTCAAACTCTATCATTGGGGTAATGTCTTTTTGGAAATCTATTATCGATGGCCCTCTTCCCGGGGAAGCGGAGCAAACTGGGAGCCTTCTCGGGTAAATAGCTTTGCCGATAAGGCAGGTTGTTCAGGCCAGTTGCTGCCCTATGTAGATCAAATTAGTCTGGAGGCTATAGTGCCTTGAGCGAGCTACTTTGTTTCATATAGTTGTTAAGCTGTTTTCTCAACTGACTTTAGGCTTAGCCAGGTAAACTGCCTGTGTCTGATCGTTCTTAGCTGGCATACGAGCTTCGGCTAGCCGATAAAATCAGGCTCAGGTACCGACGAATATGTCGCAAATTCCCCCTTAAATTGCCTTCATCAGCCCCCTTCAGTCGCAACAGACTGTAGTATATTTGTAAAGCCACCTACCGATCCGGCAATGCGTGTCTGTGTAGTCTCAGCCGTAAAAACGATACTATATTGGTGAGCTATTATCCCCTAGTTGGCGATCTGACAAACAGCAAAGGCTATGAAAAAAACAAACATTATCTACTGGGTTTTTACGGGCTTATTTGCCTTCGCGATGGTAGGTTCGGCCATTCCCGACATTATGGTGGTTCCAATGGCTGTACAGGGATTCAAAGAGATAGGCTATCCTGCCTATCTGATTCCGTTTCTGGGCGTCGCCAAGCTCCTGGGCGTCATTGCCATACTCGTTCCGGGTTTTCCGCGCCTTAAAGAGTGGGCGTATGCCGGTTTGTTCTTCGATTTGCTGGGGGCAGCCTATTCCGTTTACAGTGTCGGCAAACCAATTACCGACTGGATACCCATGTTGGTGTTACTACTGATCGGGTATGGTTCTTATAGTTTCTACCATAAAAAGAGTCAGCCACAGCCCAGGATGATGGAGGCTGTTTAGGCTTTTAGATTAGCAAGGAAGCCG
Source organism: Spirosoma horti (assembly GCF_054776595.1). Classification (NCBI taxonomy): domain Bacteria; kingdom Pseudomonadati; phylum Bacteroidota; class Cytophagia; order Cytophagales; family Cytophagaceae; genus Spirosoma; species Spirosoma horti. The sequence continues at coordinate 890,212 of NZ_BAAHBQ010000001.1, read as the reverse complement.
TTTGAGGGGAAAAGATGACCTAATTCAGAAAGTCATATTTTCCTCTCAAACGGCTTCTTTACCTTTACCTGATCTTGGCGCCCAGATACTCCCGATTCAGGCGGGTTATGTTTTCCAGTGACACCGAAGCCGGGCATTCGACCGCGCAGGCACCCGTAAACGAACAGGCGCCAAAGCCCTCAGAATCCATTTGGGCAACCATGCGTTCGGCGCGCTGCCGACGTTCAGCCTGCCCCTGCGGAAGTAATGCAAAGCGGGATACCTGAGCGCCCACGAATAACATCGCCGATGCATTTTTGCAGGCCGCTACACAGGCCCCGCAGGCAATGCAGGCGGCCGCGTCCATGGTCGTCTCCTGCGTTTCGCGGGAAACCAGAATCTCATTGGCTTCAGGTGCCGATCCGGTATTCACCGAAATATAGCCCCCCGCCTGCACGATCCGGTCGAAAGCGGATCGGTCGGTCGACAAATCCTTGACAATCGGAAATCCTCGCGCCCGCCAGGGTTCTACCACAATGGTATCGCCATCATTGAAGCTACGCATGTACAATTGACAGACAGCCGCTCCGGTTTGCGGCCCGTGTGGTCGCCCATTGACGTACATGGAACAGGAGCCACAAATGCCCTCGCGGCAGTCGTGATCGAAGGCTATTATTTGTTCCCCCTTGTGTGTTAACTGGCCATTGAGAATGTCGAACATCTCCAGAAATGACATATCCGGGTCGATGTCAGCCATTTTGTATTCGACTAATTTACCGGGGGTGCTGGCATTCTTCTGCCGCCAGATTTTCAGCGTGACATTCATGCGATTATAAACGACTATATTTTATACTTTACCTTTATAGTCCCAATGGTCTTTAGATACAGCCCCATTGGCGTCTTTCAGTAATCGGCGGGCAAATTAATCTCCTTTGATAATGCCTCGCTCATCGGCAGTACCGACAAACACAAGAATTGGATTACCTTCTTCGTTGGTCTTTGCCGCTACGTCGTATCGGCCAAACCGGAAGGCAATCATCCGGTTTGGCTCGTACGTTTTGTTGAGGTGTTTGAGCAGGCGTTCACCTATCTTCATGAGGTATTGATATATTCCTGTCAGCCAGAATTAATGGGCTGGATCAGCTAAGTCTCCGTTTATGGGCCACCGTAGGCTTCTTTTTGCGACTTAATAAGGCGATTACGGCTGTGGTAACGACAACCCCGACCAGTACATTTTGCACGAGTCCTTTCCGGTTGTATTTCCAGTCGGCTTTCCATCCCTTTTCGGCAAAAATGTTGGGAATATGTCCTTGCTTCAAGTCATCCACGATCCCTTCTACCACATTGATCCGGTCGGCGAGGAGGAGGGGAAGCCAGTGGCCGTATTCGGATTCACTAAAGGTGAAGGCATACCGGCGCAGGGCGCCACTCAGGCCAGAAGGGGGCGACGAGGTGCCAAAAACGGCCGTAAGCGTAGGGCGTTCGTTGGAGTGAAGTACCTCTACCGTTGCTGGCTGTAATGGTGGCCGTTCCCAGTTCAAGCGCTGGTGGTCGTCACCCGTGTAATGTTTCATGGGGTAGGTCGGCTCGTTTTTCGGGTCGGCATCTATTCCCCAGCCATTTATGTGCGAATAATCGCCTGGTATCTGTTCAACTATCGGAGTTGCTTCCATAATACGTTTCTTATTTTCGGGCAGAAGGTGGAATTAGAATTGGTTTGATACAGTTGTCCAGCTTGGCTGAAAAAATGTGATAGGCGTCCGCTACTTCTTCCAGAGGCACCCGATGTGTAATGATTTCTTTTGGGTTCAACCGACCCGCCTGAATGTGGTCGATGAGTCTGGGCAACAGGCGCTTGACCGATGCCTGGTTGGCCCGAATGGTGATGCCTTTGTTGACCACGTTGCCAATAGGAACCAGGTTGTCAGTAGGGCCATAGACACCCACAATGGAGACAATACCGCCTTTTTTAACGGAATTGATAGCCCAGTGAAGCGCCGTTGCCGAACCGGCCTGCAGGAGTAACTTTTTCCCGGTAATAGTCTGGAGCGGGCTACCGGAGGCATCGCCCCCAACGGCGTCGATACAAACATCGGCTCCGAACCAGTCGGTGGTTTGCTTGATAAACAGAACGGGGTCCTTCATCGACCGGAAGTTATACGCTTCGCACTGGGCATATTTACGAACGAAGTCAAGCCGGTATTCGAGGTGGTCGATAACGATGACACGTCCTGCACCGAACAGCCACGCACACTTGGCCGCCAGAATGCCCACGGGGCCAGCGCCGAAAACGACCACGGTGTCGCCCGGCTTGATGCCGCCCATTTCGGCCGCCTGATAGCCTGTTGGTACTACGTCGGTTAACAAAACGGCATCATCATGGTCCATCCAGTCGGGAATGATGGTCGGTCCAACATCGGCATACGGCACCCGGACAAATTCGGCCTGACCACCGTCGTAGCCACCCGCCGTGTGTGAATAGCCAAATATGCCGCCCACAGCTGTCGCTTCGGGGTTCGATTCGTGGCAATTGCCAAAGAGTCCCTGCTTACAGAAGGCACACTTCCCGCAGGCAATATTAAAGGGTACAATGACGTTGTCGCCGACTTTCAGGTTCTGGACCGACGATCCGATCTCTTCAACGACGCCAATGAATTCGTGGCCGAAGGTCATGCCTACCCGTGTGTCGGGAACCAGACCGTGATAGAGGTGTAAATCAGACCCGCAAATGCAGGAACGGGTGACCCGAACAATGGCATCGCTGGGGTGTAAAATTTCAGGAATGGGTTTTTGAGTGGCCCGTACTCGAAACGGACCTCGGTAGTTCATCGCTAACATATATCAGGTTTTTAGTTGAGTGCTCGTATGTCTACTGGTTGTTGGAGCTTCCTGATGTGCCGCCTGTTTTACTACCTTGCATGGTGCTGCCCTGCCCGGCGTTTTTACCGCCCGATTTGCTGCCCGTCATACTCTTTCCCTTTGGTGACGAAGATGAACCTGAGTTCGCCGATACACTGGCCGAAGCAGAGCCTGTTCCTTTTGAGCTTGCCTTCTGTTCAGCGTCTTTATTATACGGAACTCCTCTGCCTGTTGTCTGGCTGGTGTTGGCCTGTCGGGCGTTATTCTGAGGGGATGAACTTTGGGTTCCTCTATTGCTCCCTTTGTCATTACTACCTGTGTTTCCACCAGCCTGAGCCCATACGCTCATCGGTCCTAACAGTAGTGCCATGGTGAATACAATACCTACCTTTTTCATACCATACGTTGGTTTAAGAACGTGGAAACCACGTTCTCATGAAACCAGCTCCGTCAGACCATAGTGTAGTACAAGGTGAGAGAAGTAAGGTAACGGTCTTTGGGTATTTGTCAGGCTACCGGAGTTATTTGGGCGTATAGGTAAGTTGAACGATAGCCCCCTGGCTACCATCCTGGTTGGATCGGCGCCAGCCCAGGGCGAGGGGGAGATGTTTCTGTAGGTAAACTTCCACGCCCAGCACCAACTGGCCGTATTCGTGGGTGCCAGTGGCCCAATCGCCCAGCAAGTGAACTTTTTCGTACCAGATACCGGCATCGATGCCCAGGTGCATACCAACGGTTGAACCTTCGGCCAGGTAGCGTTGATTCCCGGCATAGGCCCCGATAACAACCTGATAGTGTTCCTTGTCGAAACTAGCCCCCAGATTCGCGTAGCCCCAGCCTACCCAGGCGCTGCTGTGTGTGGTTGGGAACAGATTGAGGCCCGTTTGCCCGCCCAGGCCCAGGTGCAGGGTCTCGGTCAGGTCAATGGTCCGTTGCGCATTGATCAGTAATAAAGGCGCGTAGGGCATTTGTAAGGTCGTGTCATTGCGTTGCCAGCTACGTTGTTTGGGTGAATAGTCGAGGTTATAGATATTCAGTCCGACCTCCCAATTGTGCCCCAGCCCAAAATCCACTGTTGTCGACGACCGGATCTGTTCCCCATTAATGTCGAGCTGTTGCTGGGCGAGGATTTTGTGGGTTGGCGTTATGTCTGAAGACGGTACACTAAAAATGGTTTGCTGCGCCAGGGCCGTTAGACTCCAGCTTACGAATGTCCAGAAAAGAAGAAGTTTTTTCATGTTGAGATAAAATGGAGGGTATTTCATTCGCCCGTTTCCGAATCTGGGGCATCGACAGGTTTGGATTCGGGAGAACCTTTCTGCCGCAGAAAAATAGACAGTACGACAATGGACAACACGGATAAAAATTCGCTCTGCCAGTTTTGAAGCGACTGAAACCAGAACTCACTCGTACCCAGAAATTGCCAGAGCGACAGCTGCTCGGGTTTGCCCATCAGGACCTGTTCTGCATTATACTGTTTTACGCCCCCGATGGCATGCAGGAAAAAGGAAAGGCCAAAGAGTAGGAAAAAGGCGATGCTGAGCGAATTCTTGTACAGTGCCAGCACCCAGCCCCCCTGCCGAACGGGCCAGGGAGCGCCTTTTCGCGTTGGCGAGGGCTCCCGATCAACCTCCTCTTCTGAATCCAGACTTTTGGATTCAGAGGAACCTTTCTGCCGGAGTGACACGGTTAGAAGTACATACAAGCCCATTTGCAAAAACTCACTCTCCCAGTTTTCGAAAACAGCTTCAATGCAATGGCCACTGGTCAGGTAGGCACCAAATGTTAAAGGGGAGCGTCCGTAATCGCTCAACTCGTTGTTGAACTCGTGCCAGCCCACAACGAGTTGCCCCGACAAGGTCAAAATGGTGATAAAGAGCAGGAGGAGGGAAAGGCCATTTTCATAGAGAAACTTTTTCATACGAATGATAGGTACGAGTAGATAAGGGTGTCTCGCAATGGAGAAGCCGCATCGATCAACTGGATTAACCGAATCCTTCTTCCTTTGTTTTTCTCTGGATTTTACAGGGCTGAATTAACTAAAACTCTCTTTTCTCATCGCTGAGCATCAGCCCAATGCCAAAGCCGGCAAGGAGGTCTTTTGTATCATGGCTTCACTCTGACAGGAATAAGCTTTACTGATTTTGTTTATGATAAATAAAATAGCTTAACTTGTTCGAAATTTTACCCCAAAAAGTAGTAACAAAAATCTGTTAGTCAGCTTGGCGTCATTTAATCCAAGAAAGCATGAACTCGGATGTTCTGAAACGCAATAACGTAACGATAATCGGTGAGGGGACCCAGCCTATGCTTTTCGGCCACGGACTCGGTTGCGACCAGCATATGTGGCGTTACGTTACACCCGCCTTTGAAGAGAATTACCGCCTGATTCTGTTTGATTACGTTGGCTCGGGCAAGTCCGACCGGTCTGAGTATGATCCAGTTCGCTACAATGATCTTGCTGGTTATGCACAGGATGTGCTGGATATATGCCAGGCTCTGGAGTTGACAAAGGTAGTCTTCGTGGGCCACTCGGTCAGTTCAATGATTGGCCTTCTGGCGGCTATTCAGCAACCGCAATACTTTGATCAGCTTGTTATGATAGCTCCATCGGCCCGTTACCTAAATGACCAACCCGATTACATCGGTGGTTTTGAGCAGACTGATATCGATCAGATGCTGGATATGATGGATCAGAACTACATGCGATGGGCAACGACTTTAGCGCCCGCAGTTATGGCTAATCCGGACAGGCCTGCTTTAAGCCAGGAGCTGGCGCAAAGCTTTTACGCGGCAGACTGGGTCATCATGCAGCAGTTCGCCCGTATTACGTATTTTTCCGATTGCCGTTCTGAATTGCCGAAACTACAGGTGCCAGCCCTGATTCTGCAATCTTCCCAGGATATTGTTGCGCCCTTGTTTGTGGGTGAATATATTCATAAGCATTTGCCATACAGTACATTGCGGTATATGCGGGCAACAGGCCATTATCCACACATGAGCGCTTCGGCTGAAACAGTTGCTTTGGTGAGGGACTATTTATCCACTCTTCAACAGAACTAGTTTGTCAGTTATGGATGATTTGATCAACCAACTTCCTTGTGGAGTTATTCGGGTTAGTGAAGATAGCTCAATCATCAGTATTAACTCGACCGCCGAACAACACCTTGGCTATGCACCGTCCGAATTGGCCGGGAAGCATATTAGTCAGATTTTAACAAAAGCGAGTCTGCTGTTTTACCACAATAATTTCTATCCACTTGTCAATCATAACGGGCGGGCAGACGAAGTCGCGCTGACGTTGTTGACCCGGCATGGTGAACAAATTCCAATACTGCTGAACGCCGTTGGTCGGCAGCACAACAAGGCGTGGGAGATGAACTGCGCCTACTTGCCAATCGGGCAGCGCCAGAGTTACGAAACGGAGCTTATCCAGGCGCGCAAATCGGCTGAACAAGCCCGTTTTGCTGTCGAGCGGAGTGAAGCCAATTATCGGGCTTTAGCCACGGCACTTGAAATACGGGTAGCTGAACGAACCCAGGAGTTACTCGTGGCTAATACCGATCTTAGTGATTTAAACGCTGAATTAAATCGGTCCAACGAAAATTTACAACGGTTTGCGTATGTAGCGAGTCATGATCTACAGGAGCCGATGCGCAAAATTCAGGCCTTTGCCGAATTGCTCAAGGATCAGTATGCGGATAAACTTGGAGAAGGAATCGGGCTGCTGGATCGGATGTACTCCGCATCTGGGCGGATGTCTACGCTGATTAGTGATTTACTGGCCTTTGCAACTATTTCGACGAAGCAGGACGTACAGGCCGAGGTTGACCTGTCGGAAGTGGTCAAGCTGGCTCTGGCAGATTTAGAGATGCGTATTCAGGAAACGGGCGCTGTCATCCATGTCGACCAACTACCAACTCTGCTAGGTGACGCCACTCAGCTGGGCCAACTGTTCCTGAATCTGATCAGTAATGCCTTAAAGTTCCGGCAGCCCGGCATAAGTCCGGTTATTCAGCTAAACACGCGATACCTGACTGCAAAACGTTTACCGGCTTCGATAAGGCCCGCGCGCACCGCCCGGGCTTACTACTGCATCACCGTAGCGGATAATGGAATTGGTTTCGATGAGAAATACCTTGACCGGATCTTTCAGGTTTTTCAGCGGCTGCATCGAAAAAAAGACTATTCTGGAACGGGTATTGGTCTGGCCATTTGCGAAAAAGTAGTTTCTAATCACGGAGGGGCGATCACGGCTACGAGCCAGCTCGGTCATGGCGCTACCTTCCATGTATATCTGCCCGTGTAAGACCGAACCGCAACCAGCATCTGTGGTTCGTGATCGCTGCCTGACGCGTCAAGGTTAAGTAATCTGGCTTAAGTTATTCGCGACCGAGCCGGGTACTCGAGAAGTCAGGATGTTTAAAGAGATGTATGGTTGGTCTTGGGAACCAGTAGTTTAACTATTTTCTCTAACTCTTCAGAAGAGGTAGGCTTGATCAGATAGTCGGTGGCACCCTGGTCCAGATAACGTTGCCGGTCTTCTTCCTTTAACTGGCCAACGAGCATAAACACAGGCGTGTTCTCGCAGCAAACATGGCTCAGTAAGGTTTTTAGCCAGGCTACTTCTTCTCCTTTGGGAACTACGCCATCGAGTACAATGGCGGAAGGTTTAGTGGGAGCGGTTATCGCTTCGTTCAGGAAGCGCTCGGCCGACGAGTACCACTTTAATTCGCCTTCGGTAGCCCAGGTCCGAAAGCCGTGTTGCCAGAATACAAAATCGTCCTCATCCTCATCCAGGAGGGCTACCCAAAAAGCTGATGTATTCATCCGTGTTGAACAGGTTGTCGTATGTACATAGACACGAGATAGTGGGTAATTGTTTACTTAAGTAAATCTATAAATTATATATGTTCAAAGGGTAATTGAGTTCATTGTTGTATCTTGGTTGCAACAAACCCCGTAACGATTATCCAGGTCCATGAAAGATTTGCCGGCTCATAGTGTATTTATTGCAGATGATGATGAAGACGACAGGCTGCTTTTGCGCTACGCTTTCGCTCGGTACAGCCCTGAATGTCATTTGCTATTTGCTGAAGATGGGTTAGCTTTACTCGATGCGCTGTCGGAAGTTAATACGGAGCCCTGCCTGATCATACTTGATTTGAATATGCCTCGCATCAATGGTCTGGAAGCGTTGCAATTGCTGCGACACCACTCTTTGTATGCGAATAAACCTATTGTAATTCTCACCACATCCAACGACGCCGTTGATCGTCAGCGTGCTTTTGCTTTAGGGGCAAACGAGTTTTTGACTAAACCGCTTACTATGGACCTGTTGGGCCAGATGGTGCTGGATCTTCGCGAAACATGGCGGCTGGATCAATGTATTTAACCTGAACTAAAGTTTGGTCAACTTCCTGAAGCACGTTGACTTTTCTAAATAGCGCGGCAATTATTAATGAAAAGCGATAAGCTGCCCATTAACGGATTCAGTTGACATCTGGATATAGGAGAGACACGAGGCAGATGGGAATAGGCAGGTTGTGACTAAAAGAAAGCCCGTCGGAGTTTGGACGGGCTTTTCTGCTTATAGTCTATTTTGCTCAGCTCACTGTAGAACATACTGCGTTTACCAGCCCACGGTTGCTGGTGGAGTGCTTTGTTTGGCCTTGTCAATAATGGAATAGACAAAACCAGCAATGTCGGGAGCTCTTTTGAGCGCGCTGACAACCTCCTGATATGTTTCCGTTACGTTAAACGGCTGTGCAATGCCTACCACATAAACATAACAACCCGCTGCCATGTCCATCACGCTTGCAATATGACCTGCATCGAATAAGGTATTTCGCTCACTAACTGTCACTTCAATAAATCTAGCCATAGTTAAGGTGTTTTGCCTAACCTACAAGGTAACTATTTCTGATTACAAAACGCATTTCTACCTGTATTCATACTACATGCTGATAACCAGTATCCGGCAATTTGCCTGGTTACTATGTCTATACGTCAAGCATGGGTGCCGATTATATTTGGGAATTCTGAGATGACATTGGCCGATTGAGTAAGCAACGAAACCGAGACAACAAGTGTAGCCAGCGCTTCTTTTGTTTGTTCATCAATCATCATCACCCAGTCGGTTTTGACGATTTTGTGGGTTTTGTGCCCAATCGGATCGTGCACAGCTTCATTGGCTGTTTCTTTTCGGGAAAGGGCAATGTTTATTTCATCGCCTTCCTTAAACGTGGGTACGAAGCTAAAATAGGCATCAGCGATAATACGACCCGCCTTACTTTCAGATGCAGGTTCGAAAAAAATAACTTTCAGATTTTCGGAGTTACTACTCATTGGTCTATCAGTGGGATTAAGGATACCGACAGGTAGATAACTTCTTTGCCAGGTAAATGTTATTCGCTCACCTCAATCTGATTCGACTGGCAGCGTTTACGCAAAAGCTCGTCCAGATTCGGAGATAACTCGGGTCATCCTTGATGTGCGGCACTGATCCGATCAGTTACTGCTAAATTTAAAAATGGCTCTGGTTGCTTAGTTTTTTTGCATTATCGTATCAATGGGCGTAATTTTGATGCTTCTAGACACTCTGCTAAGGAAAAGCTCAGCCTGCTTGTGTAGAAAAAGATTGGTTTGTCGATGGCAGCCAGTTTCCAAATTTGGTCCCGTAGCTCAGCTGGATAGAGCATCTTCCTTCTAAGAAGGCGGTCATTGGTTCGAATCCAATCGGGATCACCTTGATAATCAGCTAGTTAGCTTCGTTGCTAGCTAGCTGATTTGCGTTTAGGCACAACATTAGGTACAACAATCTTCTCTCATCTTACTTAGTCAGGAAGTATACTGCGATTCAATACAGTATTTAAAAGTGTGTAAATTGCTATATAAAACCTCTATCCAAATATAAAATGTTAAGTAAGGTACTACGTTCGCTTAGTAAGATGGGTGCTTGGTTAGGAGTGGTGGCCTTAACTCAGAACCATGATAAAATAGATTTACTTGATTCTGTAAATATTGATGATGGGCTCATTGACTTCGTTAAGGGGCTTGCTTCAAAAAGATTTTATGATTATTATAAATTAATCAGAGAACTTCCTACTTATAAAATTAGCAATGATCTTGAATCTGCCATAGGAAAGGCGATTGAGAATTTAGCAAAATCTTTATCAGTTAGATATATTGAACAGCGAAATTTAACCGAAGAAGAGAGTCAAAAAATTAAATTGTTTTTTGACTCTCTTTCTTTTCAACTTAATAAAGAGCAGATTAATGAGCGATACATTGATCTTTATATATCAGATAAGTTATCCTTTTTCAAGTCAATCTGTTCAAATAGAGGTGGTGAAGTATATACTCCTGATTTAAATGACATTATCTTAACTGATCTAGTTAATTTTATTGTAAATGAGTTTGATAGTGAATTGAAAGATCACTTAAATGAACAATTAAAAAGAGATAGTAAGGCGCAGGTAGATTACTTTGTTCACATTTTAGAATATGCTGCTCGTACTTTGAATGAAAATCAAGAAGAATTAAATAAAATATCAACTGTACTTAATGACTTAATTAATAATGCAAATAGAAGTAATGAGACATTATATAATATAGGTCATGGTTTGCAGTTAATAAGAGATAAACAAAGGGCTAGTGAATTAAATTTTAAAAAATACGTAGTAGATAATGAAAGATACCAAGAACGAATTAGTAAACAGTTAGAGCCAGCCTTAATTTTAACTCTATCAGATCGGTACACATCACTGCCTAGAGATTTTAGTTACCAATATGTATTGCGTTATACGACTTTTCTTCATAGAGATAATGAAATAGATAAATTGTGGCAATTTCTAAATAATGATAATTCAAATAAGTTTAGTTGGTGGATTGTTGAGGGTCCTGCTGGTGTGGGAAAAAGTAGATTAAGCTTAGAGTTTTGTTTGCAAGCAGATGCTGTAGATATATATGCTGGCTTTTTAGAAGTTTCTGAATTGGAAAACTTCAATTGGAGTAAATGGCAGCCTGATAAACCAACACTTATAATAATTGACTACGTATCTTCATACGCTGATGATGTAAGAGAAATGATAAGTAAGTTGAATAGAAATGTAAATAATATAAATAAACCTGTTCGGGTTTTACTTTTAGAACGGGAAATAAGAGGGAATTGGTGGGAGGGCTTTGTTAATAATAGGGATGTCTTTGCAAGTTCTTATAATGCTGGGGAGCCGAAAAATACTCTTCAACTCGGGGCTATTTCTAGAGAAGATAGTTGGAAAATAATTTTAGAAGTTCATAGAAAACAAGGGAAAACGGTAGGAGTCAGAAAAGAAGATGCTTTGAATGCATTGAGCAAAATTGATCCTTCAGGTCGTCCTTTATTTGCCTTTATTGTGGGGATGGCTTTAGCTGAAGGTGAGGAAATTAAAAACTGGAATATTCATGATTTACTCAAAAATTTACTTAGTCGGGAGGAAAGAGAAATTTGGAGCAAAAGTAATAAATGGAATGAATTAGGGGAGACACACAAAAATTTAGTTGTATTAACTACATTGACTAGAAGTATATCAAAAAATTTATTACATAATATTTATCTAGAAAAACATGCTTGGTTTAAAAGCTTACCAGTTGTAGAAATATATGACAAATTGTCTCAAGTACAAGAGAGTAAAGAAGACGTTGGGGATTTGATTTTTAAAGAGATGGAGCCAGATATAGTTGGAGAGTACTTTATACTGGAAAACCTATCTAATATGTTGAGAGAATTTGATGGCACTAATGCCGTAAGAGATTTAATACAAACAGCTTGGGTTTTAAAACCGGAAGAAACCAGATATACTGTTGAACGAATACTTCGTGATTTTGAAAATTTTCCTCATCATTTAAGAAGTGCTTATAAATATTTATGGACAACACTACCTCCCCAAAATTCTAATGAACAAGTATGGAGTGAATGGGGTTGGTTGTGGCCCCCTTTATCTTATTATCCTTTGTCCACTATCGATGTAGAGTCAATTAATGCTCAGCTTCAAAAAGGCCCTGTAACTGATTTATTAAAATTGCAGATAGCCGCTTCTAACCTGGGGGCTATTGTCTACTATTGTATGAATAATCAATGGGATGATGCTGAATCGAAATTTAAACAAATTGAAGAACTTAGTAACAATTATAAAAAAGATGAGGAACTATTTGTCTGTCAAATTAAAGGTGTCTATAATTTATTGATGGGATATGTATATGCGAAAGATTGGGAAATGTGTGAGAAAAAATTGAATTATATAAAAGATCTAGCTATTTCTAGTCATAATGAAATTGTCAAAAATCATTATTCAATGGCTTTGAAAGAACTAACTCTTGTTTACTTAAAAGAAAGAATATGGAATTTTATTGATTCAAAATACAATCAACTATTGGAATTTGCATTATTAAATCCTGATACTGAATCAGTAATTTCTAATTATGCAGATACAGTTAATAATTTGATATATTACTATGGCGAGAATGGAAAACTAGCGTCTATTTTATATATCAAAGATAATGCCTTTAGTTTACTGAATCAGTATTCTCATAGCAAATCAATTACTTATTTATTCGCTTCAATTAAGTATAATATATTCTATATGTTTATGAAAGAAAAGGATTTAATAAATTTTAAAATTTATTATGATGAGTTATTAGATTTAGTAAGCTCTAATCTTGAAGATCAAAAAATGATTACACTTGGGGCTAAATCAATTTATTATTATGTCAGATTTTTAGGGGATAATAATAAACTTAATGAAGCGATAGAAAGTATTAAGGAATTAGAGGAGTTTCTACTTAATTACTCCTTTGATACAGATGCGTGGTTTTTCTTAGCTAGAGCGTGTTACGATTGGTTATATTATACGCAATATTCGCCAATGGAAAAAGCATACTTCGCTACTTTATTAGAAAGCTTATTGGATAAATATGCAAGTGGTGCATGGTCTGAGCATTATGTGTATATCAATAATATGTTTAAAGTATTAGATTCATATAGTAAGAATGAAAAAATATCCTTTATTGGCAATTTTGTTTTTCGTAATGGCTAATTTTTGGTAATGGCTGAACTGTGTTGATCAAAAGAAGACTAGCTAGTACATAACAATCATTGACCTATTAGCATTTAATACGTTAGCTATTTAATCGTTTGACTACCAACTGCCTATCAACACAGTTCAGCCATTACCAATTTTTTCGTTCAGGATAAACTCTTGTAGTAAACAAAAGTCAAGTTAGCCAAAAGTGATTGCTTTTGTGGAGAGCTATACATGTACCCAACTTTACTGCTTTACCACGGATCAATAGTCTTCGGTTCTTAGCGCTGGCCGACTGCCGGGCGGTTCCATCAATACGTCGCCGATTTCTTCGGAGAGTGTCAAAAACAAGCTCATTTCATTCGATTCATCGGGGGCTGGCTGTCAACGTTACCGGGCGTACCGGCACTACGAATTAGTTTCGCAAAGCCACTGGGTGAAGCAACGGTGAGCGCCTGATTGGGTGCCTTGCCCGTTACGGCCACCACATGAGGGCACTAGCCGAGACTAGTTCCGGCCAACGACCGTAATTCGTATCCACCGCAAATAAAGCAGCTAAAGTCGGCGCGTCTTTAATGTCGGAAATAGAAACTGGAACGAACAGGTTTTTCTGAAGACCAATTCGCAGGAACTGCCGTCCAATCCGGCCAAAGCCATGTAAGGCAATACGTGTCATCAGGTAGGTTGTTTTGTGTAGTTAGTTGATTCACAGTGATAATACTTCCGTTACTGGGGAGAGTAGCACTGTTTATCGTTTACTGATCTGGGTAGGCAGTTTCTGAGACGCTTCGATAATAAAGGTGGCGACCTCTTTAGGATGGGACAGGATCGATACGTGCCCGCTGTTGAGTTCGAGCGTTGTCGCTTTTATGCGTTTGGCCTGATCCCGTTGCAGAACCGGACTTACCATCCTGTCTTGTTTGTCGATGATCACCCAGGATGGCTTGGTTTTCCAGGCCGCTCTGGTCACTTTATCGCTTAAGGCTTTTTTTGCCCACGGCCCCTGGGTGGCAAACACGTTTAACCGGTCAACCTGTGACAAATCCGGGACAAAATCCTCGTTCATTCCTTTTTCACTCAGGTACAAAAAGCCCGAAGCGTCTTCCTGCGTTTCAGCACCGCCGGGCGAATCCGGATACCCTTTTACCACGTCGACCACTGCCTGACCATCGTTGGGTATCAGCGCCGATATGTAGAGAAGGCCCTCTACTTTAGGATCATTACCGGCCTGCGTGATAACCATGCCCGCCCACGAATGGCCGACCAGCAATACAGGACCTTTCATGCGGGCGATGGCCCGCTGGGTGGCCGCGACGTCGTCTCCCAACGACGTCAGGGGGAGGTGTACCGCCACCACGTTGAGGCCTTTCGCATGCAGTTGAGGAATTACTTTATTATAGCTGAAACCGTCGGCATAGGCTCCATGAACCAAAACGACATTTTTTAAACCCCTAGACTTGACCTGGCCCTGGGCCGATTCGATGGAGAGAAAAGCAAAAAACAAACCCGTCAGAGCGCCCAGCGCAAGTTGATTGAGACGTAACATGATTGTGATAGATTTTGGTGAAAATGATAAGGTGATGGAATCGCCTGGCTTAGTTTCGCTCAGGGACAATGAAAGTGATGGATTTAGCAGCAATAATTTTGTGGGTGGGGTCAGCCAGCTCAATCAGCAGCTTGTGTTGACCCGCCGGAAAACCATTCAGTGTGATTGGTTCGTTACTTGCGTCAAGCCAGTGCCAGGGAGCATCATCAACGGTTACGTGCAGATGACCAATGCGCGGAGAAACATCCAGGGCCGCCGGACCATAGACGGGCACGATGTGCAGATTCTCTGTACGGTACTGGACAACGACCCGACCCAGGGCCAACGGCTCGGGTAATGGGTCATCGACCACCAGTTTGGCGGGTGGTTCTGATGCCAGTGGGACGACGGCCGCAGCGCCCCGAATGGCCCGTGCCGATTGTTGATCGGCCGGTGATGAGGCCGATTGTGCCTGCGTTGAATCGGTGACAGAAAGTGCCATAAGGATAGACACGAGCGCGTTGAGCGCCAGTGGATTTAAGTAGAATATGAAGCAAAGAAGTTTAGGGGAAGTGGAAAATGAAGGCCAGGCAGAAGCCTGATTTTCAATGGGATGGATGTTCAAATGCCGTTTCTGTGCCCGGTGCCAGAATGGTTAAGCGCTGGTCGATACCAAGGACCTGATAGGCGCGTTGCAGGTCTTTCTTGTTTTGCGTGTAATGCTTCCAGCCCTCGTAATGCAACGGAATTATGGTGGCATTCGGGAAAGCCAGGGCGGTATCCAGGCCGTCGTTCGTTCCCATCGTTACGTTGAATGGATCCCTGGTTTGAGCCGCTCCGGCGAAGATAAAAACATAAGCCGGGTTGTAGCGGTCAGCCACTTCGGCAATGCCTTCGTAATACACCGTGTCGCCGGTCAGGTAGATGTCGGCCTCCTGCTCCCCTTTGATCGACAACAGAAACCCCGTGACGTCTCCCTGTATTTTCTCCGTTCCGGCAGGGCTATGTCTGGCTGGCGTGGCGGTAATATCAAGAATCGTTCCGTCGGGCGTCACTAGGGTATCGCTTTGCCAGGTGTGATTCGACAAGCCCCACTGTTGTGAGGTTCTCGCCAAATAAACCGGGTGTCCAGTCATCCAGACTAATTTCGTTTCGCCAGTACCTATAATGAGTGGTATCATAGGTATACACAGCTTTATCAGGACCACCATGTACGCTGAAGTCAGCCTGTCGATCCCCCTGGAGATTGTGCAACTCGATGGATACTGGCCCTGGCACAGGCTCTTTGAAGATACCGGTCAGGATAGACCGTTCGCCCCACTGCACGAGGCAAACCAACATTAATCGAATGAATACGCATAAAAGTTGTGACAAGTTAAACGCTAGGCCATAGTTGGGACTTATAACAAAACGGTTAGACGCCTTCAACAAGAACGTAGGCTTCCTAAAAGCGTGCCAAAGCACAAAAAGGAGCTTAGCGGGGAGAAAAACCAGGTAAATGCCTCTTTAAATGCTTAGCAACCGTCATGACTTTTAGTAGGTCAACGTCATAAGGCTCTATCGGTTTGGAGACTCCAACGCTTAACTCCATCATAGTGGATGGGTGCTTAGATAGGGAAGAGTCAGAAATTAGCCAAAGTGCTCGATATGGGGAATGAAGGGGCCATTCAACGTTGTACTGAAGAGGAGTTAATGATTATGACGCTCAGTAAGCAACTTACTATTATAGGCCAGGCGGGATACATAAAACCATAAATTAATGTCAAGCCATCGGGTCGTCTGGTCAACGCCGTTCAGATGATCCGTTACTAAACACATAAATCAAGGGGAAACATGCAATCAACTGTTTATACATCGTTTGGGATTGCATTGGCTACCTTACTGGTGGTCTTTAGTTGGGTTGGTAGCCATACCGTAGTACCCGGAGCGAATCGCCAGCGTCTGGAGTGCCAGCAAAGTAGACCAGAACATCAGGACGGTGTATTTTAGAAGGACTAACACCGTTCCTGGTTATTCTAAATTTCAGCTAGACTTGAGTAGTCCTACCTCAGAAAACGGGTGGTACCACAAATATATACACCTTCAAATTCCTGAATCCTTATAACACGGGTATTTGGAGGCAGCTCACATGAATGTGAGCTGCCTCCGTTGTTCCGGGAACAACTTATTTTAGGAAGATACACAGGCTATTTTCCTGAAACTGTTGGGCGGTTTTTCTGAACGGTAGCCAGCCAGGAGGGAAGTGGCTGAAATCGGCCTGTTTACGGTCAATTAACACGCTTTGAGCAACTAAACAGTTAAAAGGCGAAAGATATCCAGTGATGAATGCTGCCGCTACTCGGCAATAGCCAATCCTGCACTTACGCTAAGTCAGCTCGGTTAGGTACCCGGGTAAACTCGATTCAACGCTGATACCTTGGGGTTCAATTTCGGTAATTGGTTTTGTAGAATACCTCTACCAACGCCATAATTGTATTATTCTCTATT
The DNA here is from genome assembly GCF_054776595.1 of Spirosoma horti. Lineage (NCBI taxonomy): Bacteria > Pseudomonadati > Bacteroidota > Cytophagia > Cytophagales > Cytophagaceae > Spirosoma > Spirosoma horti. Next base: position 873,301 of record NZ_BAAHBQ010000001.1, on the reverse strand, counting down.
TTCTCGACTATGGGTATATACGGATCGCTTATAAACGGAAGCTCTTGCTTGAGATGGTCTAACTCGTGGGCCGATAACGTTTTGTAACCCATCGACCAATCTGAAAAAGATCGTTGTTCAATTGGATCACTATATAACTTAATCACTTGTGTATGCTGGGGATCCCGACGAATAACTTCGTATAGGGATTTCACCCGCTCTTCAGGTCCTTCCAGCACCTGAATAATGCTGCCGTTGAAATAGAGTAAGATACCGGTAATACCTAACGCACGGTTGTTTTTCTGACTATGAAAGAGGATACGATTTAAGTCTTCATCGGAAAAGATACCTTTAGACGAACTCAGGTAAACAATACAGTAGTCCATGTTCATATTTCGTATACGAATAAAATGTATAATAGCACTTGGGCTAATAATCAGCTTCTTATTCTTCGCTAACTTCTTCAAGAGATAAGTAACGGACAATATCTGTATTGTTACCGATATAAACAAGAAGTAACATGAGGGACATTCTCTTCTTTATTCCGTCATTCATACTCGTTCACCCCATTCACGAACCGCCTAAGTTGAATCTATGGCGTTAACGTTGCTTGATCAGGAGTTGTCGAGCCTTTATTACGTCGTTGTTGAGGGCCATCGCCGTCAGCAGCCCGTTACTGTTTTCTAAAACGGGGAAGGAAAACGATGGCGATTCATAGATTTCCTGCACGGTAATCTTGTTGAGCGTCAGGGGGCGATTTTGTCGGTGCAGATATACGTAACTGATCCCTTCGTTACTGAATCTAGTCTTACCCAGGCAGGCGGAGTTAGAGAAATTAATTCATGAAATGGACCAGCTCGATGAGTTCAGACAAAAGGATTCCAGTCAGCATTTCGCTTATTTTATTAAGCATACACGTCGGTTAAATCAGTTAAATCGGAACGCTCGAGTTCGGCTCGATTTGGCCTCGGCCGCTTCCAGCTAACTCAACGGATCCGAACGCCTTCTGACCCTTGCCCTGCTGCTTCCCAAGTAGTAAAACCATCACAAATCGGGCGTTTCCGTACTTTTGTTTGCTTAACTTTAGGGCTAGGGGAGTTTTACATGATAGCGGAGGCAAAGAGTTGACAAACGATTTAGTGACAACCAGCGAGTTATTCGAATTACTGGCCAAAGCTACGAGTGATGCGGTTTGGCATTGGGATTTGAATACGAACACAATCTGGTGGAATGAGGGCCTTAAGACCTTATTTGGCCACGACATACAGGATAATACAAGTGGACCAGAGTTCTGGTATACCTTCATTCACCCCGACGATAAGAAACAGGTCGTCGACGATATTCATAAGCTCATTGATGAGGGGGGTCTAAATTGGGCAGCTGAATATCGGTTTCTTCGTGCCGATGGGACTATGGCTACTGTTTTAGATCGGGGATACGTTGTGCATCGTGAAGGCCGTGCCGTGCGAATGGTAGGCGCTATGCAGGATATAACCGAGCGAGTCGCCCTGCAGCAGCAACAGAACGAAAGCGAAGAGCGACTTCGTTTCGCGCTGGAGTCGGCGCAAATGGGTACCTGGTCATTCGATCCTGCCCGTAACCTGGCCAGTTGGGACGAGCGTTGTGAACGATTACTAGGCTGGGTTAAGGGCAACGTCAGTTATACCGATTCACTGAAAAATATCCATCCTGATGATAGAGGGCGGGTCGATAGAGAAGTACAGTGGGCGCTAAATCCCTTATCTGGGGGCAGATACGATACTACTTTCCGGACAATTAATAGCCAGAACGGTACGCTACACTGGGTACGGTTTATTGGTCAAACTCATTTTACCGAAACGGGAGATGTCCAGCGATTTTCGGGAGTAGCACAGGAGATAACAACCCAGGTACGCGCTCAGGAGCAGGCTGCGTTGATGGAACAACAGGCCCGAATAGCTATTGAAAGCTCTGGTTCCGGCTCTTTTTCGATCGACGTCGAGACGGATCAGATGCTCTATTCGCCTTCGCTCGCCCGCATATTTACGGGGGAAGAACAAGGTCTTATATCCCGAAGCACATTCATTGATCACCTTCATCCCGACGATCGCTCCATCCGCGATCAGGCGTACGAAACGGCGAAGCAGACCAATACTGTAAATTACGAAGCCCGTTTTATCTGGAAGGACAACTCCATACACTGGGTCAAAGTAATTGGGCAGTACCTCTTCAACTCAGCCGGTGAACCCGTATCGCTTTCGGGTATTGCGCTGGACATTACCGAACAAAAAGAACAAAAAAAGGCACTTCTTGAGGCTGAACAACGCTTTTCTGTTGCCTTTAACAATGCGTCGGTAGGCATGACGTTTACCGACGATACCGGTAAATTTACCGTAGCGAACAATGCATTCATACAACTACTGGGTTATCCGGCCCCGGAACTGTATACCTTTAACTTTCTGGATTTAACGCATCCCGATGACCGGGAAGAGAATCGTCGGCTCTTCGGGGAGCTTATGCGTGGTGAACGGAATTTCATCAGTCTGGTCAAGCGGTACATTCATAAAGATACCTCCGAACGATGGGTGCAGGTGAATGTTAACCGGATCGCTGAAGCCCGCGACGATACCCATGGTCTGCTGGTTATTGCCAACGACATCAGTGCCGAAATGGCTACGCGCCAGGCACTTTCTGATAGTGAAGCGCTGTTTCGAAACATCACCGATGCCTCAACGGCAGCGCTCTGGATTACCGACGAACACCTGGCTATTTCGTACGTAAGCCGAAAGTGGATCGACTGGACGGGCGCTCCGCTCGACAATCACCTGGGTAACGGATGGCTAATGTATGTAGTGGAAACCGACCGGCAACGCGCATCCGAAGAGCTGCTGGCCGACTTTACGGCACGTCGGTATCATGAAAGCCAGTTCAGGGTAACGCACGTAGACGGTACTGTTCGATGGGTTGTTTGTACGGGCACGCCACAATACAACGCCAGCGGGACATTTACCGGGTATATTGGCGCCATTCTGGATATTAGCGACCGGGTTGAAGCCGAAGGCAGGCTCCGGGCCAGTGAAGAGCGTTTCCGGCGAATGATTAACCAGGCTCCCGTGGCTATTGGGATTCTGAATGAGCGAAATATGGTCATTGAAACGGCGAACCTACCCATGTTAGAGATATGGGGAAAAGATGTGTCGATCATTGGCCTGCCCTTACTTGACGCGCTCCCTGAAATTAAAGAGCAGGAATTTCCCCAGTTGTTACTGGAGGTTTTTAATTCAGGTAATGCCCACTACGGCTATGAGACTCCCGCCTGGCTACATCGCAAAGGAAAACTGGAAGAAGCCTATTTCAACTTTGTCTATGCGCCGGTACAGGATCTTACAGATGCTACGGCGAGTATCATCGTTATTGCTACCGAAGTAACCCAACAGGTAAAGGCAAAAAAAGCATTACAGGAAAGTGAGCAACGGTTTCGCAACCTGATCGAAGAGTCGCCCGTGGCTATGAATTTATTCGTTGGCCCGAACCTGGTCATTGAAATGCCCAACGAGCCCATGCTCAAGTTCTGGGGCAAAGGCAATACCGTTCTCAACAAACCCCTTCTCGAAGCCCTGCCTGAACTGGAGGGACAGCCTTTTCTGGACATTCTGAATACCGTTTATGTGAGTGGTGTTCAGTATTCGGCTCAGGAAGCGGCCGCCGATATTATGGTGGATGGCAAGCTGGAACGCTATTATTTTAACTTTACCTACAAACCCCTGCGTGATGCCGATGGCCAGGTGTATGCCATCATGAGCATGGCTATCGAGGTGACCGAACAGGTGATAACGCGCCGTGCCATCGAAGAAAGCGAGTTGCGCTTCCGTACACTCATGGAAGCTATTGCGCAGATGACCTGGACCAACACGCCCGATGGGGAAATGAATTTTTTCAATCAGCGCTGGTATGATTATACCGGACTGGATGCCGCGCAGGCGAAATCCATTAATTGGGAGGATGTTGTGCATCCCAACGATCTGGCGTATACATTGGAAGCCTACAAGAAAGCCCTCGCTGACGGAACGAATTTTGTTGTGGAAAACCGGTATCGAAGAGGTTCGGATGGAATGTACCGCTGGCATCTAAACCGAGCTATTCCGATTTGGGATGAGAACGGGGATATTACGATCTGGGTAGGAACGGCGACCGATATTCATGAGCAGAAAGAACTGGCAGCCAATCTGGAAGAGCAGGTGCAGATACGTACTAAAGAGCTGGAAGCTTCCAATTATGACCTCCGTCGTTCCAATGATAACCTGGAAAAGTTCGCCTACATTGCCAGCCATGATTTGCAGGAGCCGCTTCGGAAAATTCAATCGTTTGGCGACATTCTAAAAAGCCAGTATGGTAGCCAATTAGGCGATGGAGCTAACCACCTAAAGCGAATGCAGGTGGCTGCCGAGCGAATGTCTTTATTGATCAAAGATTTACTTTCTTTTTCCCGGATTTCTACCCGACAGGAAAGAACGACTCCCGTGCGACTAAACGTACTGGTGGCCGAAGTATTGGATGATCTGGAAGTGGCCATTCAGCAGGCCGGTGCTAAAATTCTGGTCGATGAACTACCCACTATTCGGGGCGATGCGTCGCAACTGCGGCAATTGTTTCAGAACCTGTTGAGCAATGCGCTGAAGTTTCGCAAGATGGGTGTCATACCACACATTCATGTTCAGAATAAGCGTGTTCTGCCCAGTCAATTACCCGCATCGGTTAAGCCAGCCCGCGAGGCTGCCGCGTATCACTGTATACAGGTGATCGACAACGGCATTGGGTTTGATGAGAAATACATTGACCGGATCTTTCAGGTGTTCCAGCGGTTGCACGGCCGCAGTGAGTATGCCGGTACGGGTATCGGCCTCGCCATTTGTGAGAAAGTAGTGGCCAATCACGGTGGAGCCATCACGGCCGTCAGCCAACTGGGCGAAGGCGCTGCCTTTCTGATCTATTTGCCCATTAACGGGTAAAGGGCTTTTACTCATTGAACTGGTCTCACGACAGGCTGTTCTAAACGCCTACAAACCATTGGACTAGTTCTAAATTAGCGGGCATAAGGCAAGTGAAGAAACTTTGAACGTCATTCGGCGTTAATGGGTTGAAAGGCAATTCGTATGAAGTCAATTGTTGCATTCTTACTGGCTGGTCTGATCCTGGGAAGCAGTTTGCTGCCTGGTTTCAGTATTGACCAATCGGCTAAGTGGGTCGAGTTGATGCAACACTATGAGCAGCATCGCGTAGCCGATGCTCAGCTGAGTTTTATAGATTTTCTGGCCATGCACTATGGCGCTAATTCAGAACACCAGAAACATCCCAAACACAGCCATCAAAACTTGCCTACGGGTGGTCATACCGTACCTGTCTTTTCTCCCAATGCCGTCCGACTCCATTTCTCATCAACAGTTGGGGCCATCCTAGCCAGCAAAGCGGACTTTTTTCGCAAAGCCGACCTGTACTCGTTCCTGTCGGATTTCTCGCTCATCAACCCACCCCGAACGGTCATCGGTTGATTTGGTAAGCCTCATTGTGCCCATACGGGTGCATGAACCGCCTTCTTTAGACTAATTTCTACTTTCTACAGCGACTAGCTGACACACTCGGTGTTGTTCGCTTTTGTACCATGTAGCCTTCCGGCCAGGTTGGCAAGTGCTGTTCATTTTTTATTCTGCCGTTTTCCCATGTTAAATGCAATTATTCGGTTTTCCATCCGCAATAAGCTGATCATAGGCCTGCTCTCCCTTGCCCTGGTGGGGTGGGGTGGCTGGTCGGTCACCCAATTGCCGATTGACGCCGTTCCGGATATTACCAATAATCAGGTGCAGGTGATTACAAGCAGCCCGTCGTTGGCTGCCGAGGACATCGAACGCCTGATCACATTTCCCATCGAAGTCAGCTTATCCAACATTCCCGACATTACTGAACTTCGTTCCTTTTCGCGCTTTGGCCTGTCTATCGTGACGGTGGTTTTTACCGATGCGACCGATGTATACTGGGCCCGGCAACAGATTGCCGAGCGGCTTCAGAACGTGGCGGGCCAGATTCCGCCCGGTGTGGGCACACCCGTAATGGCTCCGGTTACAACGGGACTGGGTGAAATTTTTCAATACACGGTTACGCCCAAAAAAGGGTACGAATCCAAATATTCCCTCACCGACCTGCGAACCATTCAGGACTGGACGATTCGGCGGGGGCTGCTGGGTACGCCCGGTGTGGCCGATGTGAGTGGATTTGGGGGCCTGTTGAAGCAGTACGAAATTGCAGTTGATCCCGACCGGCTCAAGAGTATGGGCATCACCATCACCGATATTTTTACGGCCCTGCAGCAGAACAACCAAAACACGGGCGGGGCGTACATCGATAAAAAACCAAACGCCTACTTTATCCGGTCCGAAGGACTCATTACGTCGCCGGCCGATATTGGCGACATCGTGATCCGGCTCAGTACGCAAGCCTTACCAGTGCGCGTTCGGGATGTGGCCACGGTGCAGATCGGGTCGGCCGTTCGGTATGGGGCCGTTACCCGCAACGGAACGGGCGAAACCGTTGGGGCGGTGGTGATGATGATCAAAGGCGAAAACTCATCGGCAGTGATCAAACGGGTGAAAACCAAAATCGCTGAAATTCAGAAAACACTGCCCGAGGGCGTTCAGATCGTACCGTTTCTGGACCGAACAAAAATGGTTGACAGCGCCATCGGCACCGTTGAGCGAAACCTGCTGGAAGGAGCGACTATCGTGATTTTTGTACTGGTGTTACTACTGGGTAATTTTCGGGCTGGTTTTGTCGTAGCTTCCGTTATTCCTCTGGCGCTGCTGTTCGCCATTGCCATGATGAACCTGTTCGGCGTATCGGGTAACCTGATGAGTCTGGGCGCTATCGACTTCGGTCTGATCGTGGACGGGGCCGTTATCATTGTGGAAGCCACGCTCCACCACATTACGCTCCGCAACAAGGACAAAACCCTGACACAGGACGAAATGGACGAAGAGGTGTTTCTGTCGGCTGCCCGGATTCGCTCGTCGGCGGCCTTTGGCGAGATCATCATCCTGATTGTTTATTTACCCATTCTGGCCCTGTCGGGCATCGAGGGAAAAATGTTTCGGCCTATGGCCCTGACGGTGGCCTTCGCTATTCTGGGGGCGTTTATCCTGTCGCTGACGTATGTCCCCATGATTTCGGCGCTGATGCTGAATAAAAAGATCGTTCATAAAGAAACGTTTTCGGACAAGATCATGGGCCGGATCTACCGGTTTTACGAACCCGTTTTGCTGCGTGCCTTGAAACATAGGCTGCTCATTCTAGTGGGTGCCGTATCGTTGCTGGTGGTTACCATTTTTCTCTTCAGCCGAATGGGCGGTGAATTTATTCCGCAACTGGACGAAGGGGATTTTGCCGTCGATACGCGCACACTTACCGGGAGTTCACTCTCCGAAACCGTGGATGCGACCTTAAAAGCCGAGCGAGTGCTGCTCAAGCAATTTCCGGAGGTGGAGCAGGTGGTCGCTAAAATCGGCTCCGGTGAAATACCTACCGACCCGATGCCCATTGAAGCGGCCGATCAGATGGTTATTCTGAAGCCCAGAAGTGAATGGACGTCGGCCAAAACCCGCGATGAACTGGCTACCAAGATGGCCGAAGCCCTGTCGGTTATTCCGGGCGTTACGTTTGGCTTTCAACAGCCGGTTCAGATGCGATTCAACGAATTGATGACGGGTGCCCGGCAGGATGTGGCCCTCAAGATTTACGGCGAAGACCTTAAGGAACTGACCAGGCTCGCAACTAATGTGGGCCGTATTATCCGAACGATCAATGGGGCGCAGGATCTGTACATCGAGCAGGTGGGTGGCTTGTCGCAGATTCTGGTCAAGCTCGACCGAGCGCAGATTGCCAAGTTTGGCCTCAACGTGTCGGAGGTGAACCGGGTGATCAACACTGCCTTTGCCGGTCAGTCGGCGGGTCTTGTCTTCGAAGGCGAAAAGCGATTCGATCTGGTTGTGCGGTTAGCCGCCGATAAGCGGCAGAGCCTGGACGATATTCGCAATACCTACATTGCCACCTCAGGCGGTCAGATTCCGCTCAGTCAAGTCGCTACGGTGACGATGGAGCAGGCCCCTAACCAGATTCAGCGCGACAACACCCATCGACGGATTACCCTGGGTTTCAACGTCCGGGGGCGCGATGTGGAAAGTATCGTGGCTGAACTTCAGCAGAAAGTTGGTCGGCAAATCAAATACCCACCGGGCTATTACATCACCTACGGCGGTCAGTTCCAGAACCTTGTGGATGCCAAAAAGCGATTGACCATTGCCGTTCCCATTGCCCTGGGGCTCATTTTTGCCTTGTTGTTTTTTACGTTCGGCTCCGTCCGGCAGAGTCTGCTCATTTTTATGGCCATTCCTATGGCCGCCATTGGTGGCGTTTTCGCCCTGTTGCTACGGGATATGCCCTTTAGTATATCGGCGGGCGTTGGCTTCATCGCCTTATTCGGCGTGTCTGTCCTAAATGGAATTGTGCTGATTGCCGAATTCAACCGGCTCCGGCACGAGGAAGGGCTAACGGATATGACCGAAATTATCCGGCAGGGGGCCGAGGTTCGGTTGCGTCCCGTGATCATGACGGCCCTGGTAGCTTCCTTCGGCTTCATTCCGATGGCCATTTCCAATTCGGCGGGGGCAGAAGTGCAAAAACCGCTGGCCACCGTCGTAATTGGTGGGCTGCTCACGGCTACCTTGCTCACCCTCATCGTCTTACCCATATTGTATTCGCTGATGGAAAAGAAATCGTTGGAAAAAGAAGCGAAAGCGGCCACGAAAAAGCCGGCTACCGTAGCCACGATGTTGCTGTTGGCGCTCCTGTCGACGGGCTACCGGGCGCAAAGTCAAAGTGTGCAGATGCAAACGATCACCCTGGAGCAGGCATTGCAGCAGGCGGGTAGCCGAAATACACAGGTACAGATTGCAGGACTGGGCGTGAGTCAGCAGCAGGCTCTTCGCCGAACGGCCTACGATGCGGGCCGGTTATCGGCAACGCTGATGCTTGGTCAATACAATACCCGCCGATTCGACAATAACCTGACGGTTACGCAAACGATTCCAAATCCTGCGCTGATGCGCCGGTTAGCCGAACTGAACGATCAGACCGTTGCCAGCCGGGAAGCGGGCGTGCTCGTTACCCGCAACGACATTCAGTACCAGGTCAAATCGACGTATTACGAACTGAACTACCTGTATCAGAAGAGTCGTTTGTTTCGGCAACAGGACACCTTGCTGAGTGAATTCGTACAGGCGGCCAACCTTCGGTTTCGCACGGGCGAAACGGGGAGCCTGGAGAAAGCCACCGCCGAAAGCCAACGGGCCGACCAGCAGGTTCGGCTGGCGCAGAACGAGGCCAATCGGGTAGGGGCTCGAACGCGATTGCAGACATTACTGTATAGTTCGTCCGCTGTTGATATTGTGGATCAGCCACTGGCCAAACTGTCGCTCCAGATGCCGACCGATACCGCTAGTCTGAGGCAAAACCCATTGCTGCGGCAGTTGACCCAGCAAATCAGGGTGGCTCAACAAAGCCGGTTGGTGGAACAGGCGCGGCTAAAACCTGACTTTCTGGTGGGGGTATTTACGCAAACACTCGTTGGTAGTCAATTGATTGACGGCCAGGAATTATACTTTGGGCCGGGCCATCGTTTTCAGGGTGGGCAGGTTGGTATTTCGCTGCCTCTGCTGGGACAGGCCCAGAAAGCACGCATCAATGCAGCCCGCATTGGGGAGCAAATCGCCCAGACGGAGTTGCAGCAACAGCAGTTTGCCCTGAGCCAGCAAATGACGCAGGCGGTACAGCAATACGAGCAGTACCGGGATGCGCTGACGTATTATGAGCAGAACGGCTTGACACAGGCGGGCCTGATCCAGACCAATGCCCGCCGGGCGTTCAGCAGTGGCGACATTGGCTATGTCGAGTTTTCGCTGGCTCTCCAGCAGGCGCTCACAATCCGGTCAAACTACCTTGATCTGCTGAATCAGTACAACCAATCGGTTCTTTACATTAATTATTTACTGGGTAATCCATAGGCCCATTGCTATTCTCCTGCACTCGTATGAATTCTTCAATAAATTTAACTCAGTTATTCCGCCTGTTTGTCTTGTTCATCAGCGTTTTTATTGGGACGATGGCCTGCCAGTCCGGAGGAACGTCGGAGGAAGGGCAGACCAAAACAGACGAGAAGTCGCCAGCCGCTAAAGCCGATTCGGGCGGGGCAACGGCACCCTCGGGCCCGGTTGTCGTTTCGCTGACGCAGGCTCAATATGATATGGCTGCCATTGCGCTGGGCCAACCGACGCTTCGGCCTCTTAGTACCACCTTAAAAGTAAATGGGGCTATCGACGTGCCCGCTCAAAACATGGTGTCGGTGTCGGTGCCGGTTGGCGGATATATCCGCCAGATTCAGCTTGAACCGGGCATGCGCATCCGGAAAGGCCAAACGCTGGTTGTCCTCGAAAACCCTGAGTATATTCAATTGCAACAGGATTATCTGGATACCAAAGCCAAACTGGAATTTGCGGACCTGGAGTTTGCCCGCCAGCAGGAACTGAGCCGCGATAATGTCAACGCCCTGAAGGTTTTCCAGCAAATTCGATCCAGTCGGCAAAGTTTACAGGCGCAGCTGGCGGGTATGGGGCAGCGGCTGGCAATTCTGCGGATCAATCCAGCTACCCTGAGCCCCGACCGCATGACCCGAACCATTACCGTGCCAGCGCCCGTGTCGGGCTACGTGACCGACGTACCCGTGAACAATGGCCGTTTTGTGAACCCGGCCGATGTACTGGTGCAGATCACGAATGTTGACCACCCACACGTTCGGCTGAATATATTCGAGAAAGATATCAGCCGCATTCATACCGGGCAGATGGTTCGTTTCGGCATGGGGAGTGATGCCGCCCCCAATCGGCAGGGAACAATCTTTTTGATTGGAAAAGCCATTGCGGCCGATCGGACCATCTCGGTACTCGCTCACCCTGAAGGCACAGGCAGCGATTTTATTCCGGGCGCTTATGTATCAGCACAAGTTGATGTAAAAACACAGCCCCTGCCAGCGTTACCCGAAGCCGCTATCATTGAATATGGTGGCAAGTCATACGTTTATGTACTTGATCGTAAGGATACTAAAGCCGCCGTCTATCATTTTCGGCAGATAGAGATCAAGACCGGGGTGCATGAAAATGGGTATATCGCGGTTACGCTGCCCAACGACATTGACCCCCAAAAGACGCCGATCGTGATTCGTGGTGGGTATGGGCTGCTATCTAAACTGAACAACAGCGAAGAAGAGTAAGGGTACCCCACCTCCGGCTCCTCCACTAAAAAAAGGGGAGGGGGGCGTGAAGTCAGCGGGGCCGCCCGCTTCTCAAAACTGACTACACACAAGGGCAGGAATGCCGACCGCCAGGGAAGCCGCGAACAACGCTAGCTGACTCCGCAATGAACCTGAGATAGATTTGAATAGCTCCTTGAGATGAGGAGCTATTTTTTTTTGATAAGTACTCTGATAACGAATTTATTAAGTCTGTGCATTGGGCGGTTTTGTTAAATAACTGATAATTTTTTCAATAGTCATGCAACCTCTTCCCACCGTTCTCACATCTTCCTGTCAACTAACACAAAGAATACAACCTGAAGAAAACGCAACATCAATTTTCCTAAACCCTAATCTTGACTACAGCCATGAAAACGATCAAACACCTCCTCGCTTCGGCTTTATTGTTCGCATCAGTCGCTTCGTTTGCCCAAACGACGACCGTTATTATCAACTCTGATTCGACGGTTTCAACGATTCGCCACCGGAGAACGATGGAGCGGATTACCTCGGATTTTAGCATTTATCTGGGCTTCAATAATTTCGGTGGATCGCTGCCTTCGGGCTATGATTTTCGGCCTATTGGCTCTCGCTTTGTGGCGCTGTCCTGGCAAAAACGCATTCCGCTTTCGGTGAAAGGGGCCACCAAACTCCGGTTGGTTACCGGCCCCGAAGTTGCCTGGAATAACTTCATGTTCGAAGGCAGAAACACGCTGGTCAATCGGAATGGCCAACTGAGCATCGAACAGGCCGACGTTGATCTGCGTAAGTCGAAACTCGTAACGGCTCAACTGAATTTGCCGGTGATGATCAACGTCGCGTTTCGGTCGGGACTAACGTTGGGGGTAGGGGCGTATGCCGGTATCCGGCTGGATAGTTATACCAAAGTGAAGCCAGAAGGTGCATCGGCCGTTCGAACACACGGTTCCTACAACCTGAATCCCGTACGCTGGGGACTTACCACCGAACTGGGTTTCCGGGGTAGCTCGAAACTATTCTTCCGGTACGAACCAACGAGCCCATTCCGCACCGGACAAGGCCCGGACGCCAGCGTATGGGCCGTGGGGGTCAAAATCTAAACCAGTTTTTTATGCTTTTGCTTACTGACTCTGATTTTCGCAATGATGCTTTCGCTGAACGCATCATTGCGTTCGCAAACTGTCGAGGGGTACACTGCCGGTGAACTGTTGCAACTGATTATAAAGAGGTAAGCCGAGCAATCGCCATTCCAGCACACCGGCTGAAGTGTAATGAATATGCCGATCCTGGCCAACCGTTACAACTGAGGTTATGGGTTTCCATAAAATGCCCGATATAAAGCCGGTTAAATAGACTGCACTAGTGATTTGCGTCGAATCGGATTGACTTTTTCGGTGTACCATCAGATCTTGATTCAGTTGGAATGAACCCAAATCAACTAAGCGAGCCTGATACGGTTTTACCCACTCGGCGGAAAAGTTAGGAATCAAAACGGTTGTCGTCGAAAGACCCTTATTAGCTTGTGCGGACTGATTAGTTTCTGGTGATTGGCACATGGATACCGTTAGCAGAAACAGAATGCCGGTGGCGAGTAAACCATACCGTTGTGAGAAAAAGCGGAAGTATCGGTACGAAACGACAAACAGCGTAATGCCTAACCCAATATTTAAGAGCCCCCAGATTGTATAAAGTACTGCCATGAACGATGTGATGTATACGTTGCCGAAAAGTACAAATAAAAAGTATCGTAACGTGCAACGTTTACTTCTTCCTTGTGTCTTTCGTCTGAATTCCCCCTCCAGAAGTTAATCCCGCATTAAAATCCGCTTATCCTTCCGTTCAGACCGCTTGTGTAAGAACAGGTACTTTGTGATGCCCACTACCTACCTTTGCCATGTACTTCTGAAGAGAAGAACACAACCTCCTGAAAAGTCTATCATTATGAAAACTATTTTATCGGCCACACTCTTAAGCCTATTTGCTCTATCATCTGGGTTTGCACAAATCCTGACACGGGGTACCGTAAATGGACAAGTCGGTTCCGCAGCAGGGAAACCGCTTGAGTTTACAACCATGATGCTGCTGAAAGCCAACGATTCTACATTGGTGAAAGGCGCCATCAGTGACGTCGATGGGAAATATGCTTTTGAAAATGTTGGGGCCGGTAACTACTTGATCGCAGCTCAACAGATAGGCTACCGCAAAACGTATAGCGCACCGTTCGCGGTCGACGAGGCCCATCCTACGGTTAGCGTTCCCGCCTTAGCCATGAGTGATGAAACCAAAAGCCTGACCGAGGTAAAGGTTGTTGCCCAGAAACCATTCATCGAGCAACAGGTCGACCGCACTGTAATGAACGTGGAAAACAGCATCGTTGCCAGCGGTAACACCGCGCTGGAAGTGCTGGAGAAGGCGCCCGGCGTCACCATCGACCGGCAGAATGACCAAATTCAACTGAAGGGAAAGGCTGGTGTCATTGTCTATATCGACGGCAAACAGACTTATCTCTCGCAGCAGGAAGTGTCGAACTTACTCAAAAACACGCCCAGCGATAACATTGCCAGTATTGAGATCATCACCAATCCGGGTTCTAAATATGATGCGGCTGGTAATTCGGGGATCATCAATATCAAGATGAAGAAGAACAAGAATTTTGGTACTAATGGCACATTCATCCTCGGCACTGGCTACGGCTGGGTGAACAACCTAGTGGGCGCCCGCGACGATCTGCCAAAATTCAACACCTCGCTAAACCTGAACCACCGCGAAGGCAAAATCAACGCGTTTGGCAACTATAGCTATGTAAACCGGCAGAGCGCCCAGACGAACGAAATTAACCGGGCTATTCCGTACAATGGCAAGACGACCTACTTCGACCAGTATTCGTTCCGGCCGAACCAGTTTGCTGGTCATTCGTATAAAGCTGGCCTGGATTATTTTATCAATACGAAAAGTACGATTGGCGTTTTGTTCAATGGCTTCACCAACGACTGGCGTTCCAATGGCCAGAACAATACGTACATCAGCGATCAGAATCGGCAGCTGACCAGCCGACCCACGACCAAAACCGATGCCCGTGAATTTATGTCGAACGTGACGGGGAATATAAACTACAAGTACGATTTTGACGGAAAAGGGCGTGAATGGACTGTCGATGCCGATTACGTTCACTATGGCGGACAGAACTCGAACAACCTCAGCACGATCTATTACAATCCCGACAATACGCTGAACCGCCCGAGTCAGGATGTGCGCAACAACATGCCATCGGTGATTAACATCCTGGCCTTCAAGACGGATTATGTACATCCCATGAAAAACGGCAGCAAGGTGGAAGCCGGTTTGAAAAGCAGCTTTGTCGATGCCGACAACAATACGATTTATGACACCCTGCAACAGGAAACCCGGCAGTGGTTGCCCGACGCCAGCCGCTCGAATCAGTTCAAGTACAACGAAAATATCAACGCAGCTTACATCAATTACGCGGGTAAAGTGGGTAAGCTGAAAATCCAGACCGGACTGCGGGCTGAACACACCCACTCGACGGGGACGTCGGTTACGCTGAACCAAACGGTTGACCGCAATTACCTGAATCTGTTCCCGACGGTGTTTCTGTCCCGTCAACTCGATACCAACAACGTGTTGAATCTGTCGTACAGCCGCCGGATCGACCGGCCTGATTACCAGAACCTAAATCCATTCGTGTTCTACCTGGACCCCTATACCTACCAAAAAGGAAATCCATTTTTACGGCCCCAGTACACCAACTCAGTTGAATTGACCCACGTGTTCAAGGGCGCTTTTTCGACCACACTTGGTTTCAGCCGGACAACGGATTTTATCAACCAGGAAACCCCCCGGCAAATTGCCGCTCAGAATATCACCTATGTAACGCCCGAAAACTTGGGTCATCTGGACAATTTGAGCCTGAACATGAGTTTCCCGGTGCCCGTAACGAAATGGTGGCGCATGCAGAACAACATCAGCACTTACTACCAGAATTATCAGACCGTTTATTCAGATACCCCTTACCAGGTGAAGCTGGTGGCGTTCAATCTGTACACATCCAACAATTTTACGCTGAGCAAAACAGTATCGGCCGAGGTGTCGGGCTGGTATAATTCGGCCTCTCAATATGGCTTCTATCGGGCACAGCCTATGGGTGCGTTCAGTATCGGGGTTCAGAAGAAACTGATGGATGGAAAAGCCAACCTGAAACTGAATGTCAACGACCCGTTCTGGATGAACCAATTTAGAGGTCGCGCTGCGGTTCAGGACATTGACTTCCGGGTTGGATCGCGTTGGGAGAGCCGCCGGATTATGCTGACGTTCACCTACCGCTTTGGCAATCAAAACGTGAAAAGCGCCCGCCAGCGGAATTCAGCCACATCGGCCGAACAGAATCGGGTGAAATCAGGCAACTAGAAAGATATAAGATGTATGATATAGGCCGTAGGGTGGCGGATGTAGCGTAAATCATGCCAGACGCCAGAGCAGACGTCCTACAGTACAAATGATAACGGACTTAGTTTAGGTTAAGAAAATGCGAAAGCCATTCCCGTCTTGAGGAATGGCTTTTTTGTCTCTGGATAACGGCAGCACGGGCTTTCAGCCATTAAACAAGTTTGCGCACGGAGCCAATAACGAATTCGCCGTTGCGTAATCGCTCAACAACGATTTTGTACTGGCCATAGCCTCCCGTAAACTGAATCGACTGCATTTCAAATCGATTCAGTCCCAATGAGCCCTCCCGGCTTGTCGTCAAATCCCGAATCATCCGGAAATTATCAAACAGAAAGTCGGCAAATCCTTCTGTTTGCATTAAGGTGTGACTCACTGCCACGTACCCGGTAAAAGGCTTAATGGGGGTATACGTGTCAAGTGCGGTTGCGGTGGGTAAACTTTCGTTGATCATAGTATATGGTTTTGAAAATCAATATACGTCATATATAAAAGCCGCGCAACTGAAGTCCCGTTCGATTGTTTGCTTATTTATTTGATTTTTTAGGCAAAGGTCCTGCTTTTTACAAGGGCGCTAATATGGCTTCTGTTGTCGGAAAGACCGGTAAGTGTTTGTAAACGGCTCAATTCATCATTTGGGGCGTCTCAAATCTAGTTTGGGTCGAAGTGATGGGTACGGATCTGTCACCTTTGGATCGTCAATCACAAACGGCCAACCCCATGATACGATTCGTTACGTTCTCACTATTGTCGCTAACTACAATTTGGTCAATGGCCCAATCCGTAACGGGTTCCGTGCGGAATGCTACAAACCAGCCCATGCCGTTTGCGGTCGTCAAGCTGCTTCGGGCCGCTGACTCGACACTCGCCAAAGGAACACTCGCTAACGAAGCCGGGCAGTATGTATTTGCTCAAATAAGTGCTGGTACCTATCGAGTTCAGGTATCGCTGGTAGGCATGGCAAACACCACCAGTGAGCCTGTTTCGGTGCAGGATGGGCAGTCGACCGCACTGGAGCCGCTGGTGCTCAACGCTGCCGGGCAAACGCTGGCGGATGTGACCGTACGGGCGCAGAAGTCATTCGTCGAGCAACAGGTCGACAAGACCGTGCTCAATGTAGCGGCCGATGCCACGGCTCAGGGGAAAACGGCCTACGAACTCTTGCAACAGGCACCCGGCGTGGTCATTGACCCGAACGATAACATTCGGATGGCCGGGAAACAGGGCGTTAACGTGTTTATCGACGGAAAACCGACCAACTTGTCGGCGGCTGACCTGGCCAATTTGCTCCGGGCCACACCCGCGTCGACTATTGATAAAGTCGACTTAATTACGAACCCGTCGGCGCGGTTCGATGCTCAGGGCGGAGCGGGGATTATCAACATTAAATTCCGGCGGGATAAGCGCCTGGGCCTAAACGGAAATGCATCCGCAGGCTATGGGCAGAGTGACCACCATCGGGCCAACGCGGCTCTCGACCTGAATTACCGCGCCAACCGTGTAAACCTGTTCGGGAATGCCGCCGTCAGCGACAATTTCCAGATTACGAACGTTTTGCTGGACCGAATGTCAGGTGGGTCGCAGTTTCTCCAGCGCGGCTATGACTCCGACGGAACCCGGGCCGTTGTGTATAAAGCCGGGGTAGATTATACGCTGGATCATCGGAAGGCATCGCCCCGGCAAACGATCGGCCTGATTGTGTCGGGTAACTCGACGGCCAATCGCTTTGGAACATACACCACGACGAGAATTATCAACAGTCAAAACGCACTGGATTCGAGCCTCATAAACCAATCGACTACCGGAACGGCCGCACATCCCGCGCGAAACAACCGGGTCAATGCCGCGCTGAATTACCGCTACGCCGATACGCTGGGCCTGGAATTGAACCTCGATGCGGATGTGACGCGCTTTACCAACACCGCACCCAGCGCCATCACCAGCCACTATGTAAATCCAAATGGCCAGCCGCTGTTTCGGCGGCAACGCCGGTTCGATGCGGCAACCGACATCACCATCGTTACGTTGAAAGGTGATTTTGTGAAGGAGTGGAAAAGCCGCCATCTGAAACTCGAAACTGGCCTTAAACGTACCGATGTCGCCACCGATAATGACTTGTTGGCATTCACCGGGCCGGATAATGCAGAAACGACTGAGCAACCCGACGTCAACCGGACAAATCGGTTCACCTATCGGGAGATCGTCAGTGCCGTGTATGCGTCATTGAACCGGTCGGTGGGGAAATGGTCGATGCAGGGCGGGGTACGGGCCGAACACTCGAACGTGACAGGGCGCTCCGTCGATTTGCGCCAACGAGCCATCAACTCGCCGGATACCACTTACCTAAACCTGTTTCCAACGGCCTTTGTGCAGTATCGGGCTACCGACAACAGCCAGTTTTCAATCAATTACGGACGACGCATTGGGCGACCCAACTACCAGGATATGAATCCGTTTGTGTACCAGATGGACCCCTACACCAGCCAGCGGGGCAACCCCTATCTGCGCCCGACTTATACGCACAATGTTGAATTCAGCTATACCTACAAATGGGCGTCGACGATTAAACTAGCTTTCAGCCATACCGACGATTTTGCCACCGACGTGATCCGGCAGGAAGGCCTCATGGCTTATCAAACGGTTGCCAACGTGGGTCGGGTCGATGCGCTGAATGTATCGATCAGTTCACCGTATCAGTTTACGAAAGGGTGGAGCGTGTATGCGTATGCCGGGGCCACCTGGAATCGGTTTCAGGGTAAGCTGTCGGCTGATGAGCCATTCGATCAGCGGGCGTTTGCCTTCGAGGGGTATATGCAGCATTCGTTTACCCTCTCGAAAGTCTGGTCGGCGCAGGTGTCGGGCTTCTGGAGTGCTCCCACCCGGCAGACGGTTTATCATATTGGCGGCCTGGGTGCCCTGAACCTGAGCCTCCAGAAGAAAGTCATGCAGGAACGTGGTAAAATCACCTTAGGAATCGACGATTTGCTGAATACCATGCGCTGGAAACAGTCAGCTGATTTTCTGACCCAGCAATTCAACATCGACCGAAAATGGGAAAGCCGCCGGGCAACGATTCGGTTCAGCTATCGCTTTGGCAGCAAAGACATTAAAGCGGCCCGCGAGCGCCAGACCGGAACGGAGGCAGAACGAATCAAAACGAAAAGCAATCTATAAACTGAAGAATATGAACACGAAAATTGGCTGTTTTGCCCTGATCCTGCTTACACAAACTCTTTCTTCTATTGGTTTTGGGCAGAAAACGGAGCCAACAGATGCGGTTGCCCGCGTGGCGTTTACCCTTCGAAACAACCTTGGCTACCACCGGATGTTCCGCGCCGAAGGGCCGGGGATGGCCTATGGATTTACCATGAACCGCAACGAATCGACGCCCAAAAACTGGCCGGTCGGCAGCAAGCTCTATTTTAGTAAAGACGGCGAAACGACTGAGGGCTTTATCTTCACCGTAACGGGCGATGACGCAGGCAAGACATTGTTGACGAAGCCCGAAACAACAACCCGTTCGTCAATTCCCCTGGTGACCGTTCGTTTCCGGAACAATAGTATGATGCCTCGTAAGATTAGCCTCATTACGTATCGGCCCGACGAACCAGGAAACGGGACGAAGATAATGATGCTCATGCCAATGGACAATACGAAGCAAGAATTGCCCGTCGGTACGAAAGTTTACATGGCCGATGAGATGCAGGTTGATATCGTTATGAGTGGGAAGCGGATCGACGGGAGCAAGCCGTTTCTGGTCGTCAAAAAAGAGGACGGTGGCAAAACCATCAATATCTTTCGGTAATAAAACAGACTGTATCTTGCCTGAAAATAGATGTATCCATGACGTTTGAGTTCAACGCCTATTCATCGCCCCTGTTATTTGGCTTCATTCAGGGCTGGATTTACGCCCTGTTGCTGTGGATACGGGCCTGGCGCGAAGAACGCCTGTCCGACTGGCTGCTGGGCTGGGTATTGGTGGGCCTTAGTCTGAACATCTGGGAATACATGCTGGGCTTTGGCGGCATTGAGATTCTCTGGCGTGAACTCGAGTTTTTCCCCCGGACGCTCGGTTTTCTGTTCCCGGCTTTATGCTATTTCTACCTCAAAAGCCAAATCAATGCCGATTTCCGGTTCACCCGGCACGACATCTGGCATGCCGTTCCGTTTTTGATGTACGTCGTTTACCACATCAGCGTTTTTTCCATGGGTCCAGCCTTCGTCGAGCGTTGGAAAACCACCGTACACTACCCGTACCATATCAATGACCTGGAGACGATTGCGAGCATCGGTCTGGATGTCTATTACCTGATGCTGTCATTACGGCTTTACCGGCAGTATAGAGCCTGGATAAAAACGCAATTCTCCGATACAGAGGTTATTAGTTTTCGCTGGTTCCGCAATTTCCTGATTGCGCTGACGGCCACGTTCCTGTTCAGCTTAATCATGATGGTTCTCGATTTGATCTTCACGCTTACATTCTGGCAGGATTGGTGGGATGAGCTGGCGGGCGTTTTTATGATCTATTATGTAAGTATTCACGGCTATGCCCAAATCCAGCCCGGTCGGCGGTTAACGTTTGTGCAAACACCTGCGCCCATTCTGGCATCATTGCCCGATGGTGTAGAAGAGGAGCTGGAACGGGTAGCTGGCCCGGCACTGGTGGCCAGCGGATCGGCACGGCCGTTGAGTAAAACGCCCACCGCTTTAGCGACGGATTTAGTACTCTGGCGCGATACGTTGCTGGCGTATATGGAGAACGAACGGCCTTATCTGGACCCCGATCTGTCGCTGAATGACCTCGCCCGGCGGCTCAAAACGAACACCTCCGTATTATCGCCGGTGATCAACGCCGGAACAGGAAAAAACTTCAATGATTTTGTCAATCAATACCGGGTCGATGCGTTCAAACGCCAGGCGCTTGATCCGGCCAATGCACATTTAAGCTTGTTAGGCATTGCTCTCGACTGTGGCTTCAATTCAAAAGCAACCTTCAACCGGGCTTTCAGGAAACTGACCGGACTGTCGCCCCGAGAGTTCGTAGAGTCGGTTGGGTAGGGGAGTTATTTTGCAACCTAAGCCGGAATCAGGGAGTTGATAAACGTTGGCCGTCCCCGCTTTTTCGATGCCTGTTCATAGGCGTATCCCATTGATAATAAGGCACCTTCCTGATACGCCCCGGCAATGAGCGAAAAGCCGACGGGTAAGCCGTGGACGCTCCCCATTGGAATCGTCATGTGCGGATAACCCGCCATAGCCGCCGGTGGACAGAAGTAAAAACCAGTGTCGTAGTCGCCGTTGATCAGGTCGATACAGCCCGCAAATCCAATGCTGGTCCCACAAATGGCATCCAATTTATGATCCGACATGAGTTTATCGATGAGCTGGCGCGAACTCCGGGTTTTGGCCAGCGCATCGGTATATTCCTTGCTATCCAGTCCGGCTTTAGCCTCGCTGCTCTCCAGGGTTTCCTGTTTGAAGAAAGGCATGGCTTTAGCCGCGTTCTGCTGGTTGAACGCAATCACCTCCGCTAATGTCTTGACGCGGGCATTGGCCGTTGCCAGATACCGGTTTACGCCGTCTTTAAACTCGTATTGCAGGACGGTAAGTTCGGCCCCGCCAATGTCATCCAGTGACTTAAGCAGATCGACTTCAACAATAGTTGCCCCTTGTTTTTTCAGTACCTCAATGGCCTGTTTATATAAGCCAACCACACCTTCGTGTCCTTTCAGGAATGATTTCTCGACACCAATGCGCTTGCTCGATAACCCGTCTGCCTTGAGAAAGGTGGTGTAGTCGTTCGCGCTTTTGCCGCTGCTTTCGCTGGTAACCGCATCCGCCGGATCGACACCCGCCATAGCGCCCAGTAAAATGGCTGCATCGGTGACGGTTCTGGCCATTGGCCCGGCCGTATCCTGCGTTTTGGAAATGGGTATGATACCACTGCGGCTGATCAACCCGACGGTTGGCTTTATGCCGACTACGCCACAAAACGAGGATGGCGCAATCACCGAACCATCCGTTTCTGTTCCTACGGCCACTGCACATAGATTAGCGGCCACGGCTGAGCCCGACCCCGAACTGGAGCCACACGGACTGCGGTCCAGCACAACTGGGTTTCGGGTTTGTCCGCCCCGGCTACTCCACCCACTGCTGGAGCGCGTTGATCGGAAATTCGCCCATTCACTGAGGTTTGTTTTGCCCAGAATGACCGCCCCGGCTTCCCGTAATTTCGTGACGACAAACGCATCTTTTGCCGCTTTATGGCCTTCCAGCGCCAGCGAACCAGCGGTTGTCATCATTTGGTCGCCCGTGTCGATGTTGTCTTTGATCAGCACCGGGATGCCATGTAGCGGCCCTCGATTCTTACCCGACTTGCGTTCTTCATCCATCGCTTTGGCAATGGTCAGCGCGTCGGGATTGACTTCGATAACGGCATTCAGACCGGGGCCATTTTTATCAATGGCCTGAATACGGTCCAGGTACAACTGGGTAATGGTGGCCGAGCTGGCCTGGCCCGATTGCATTTTCTTCTGGAGATCACCGATGGTCAGTTCATTCAGCTCAAACTCATCCGTGAAGGGTTGAGTGTCGTTTTCTGTGCTTGTCTTTTTGGGTGTGTTACAGGCTGCTACGGTCAGCGACGCAGCCGATACACTGGCTACGGAACTACTCTTGATAAAATTCCGTCTGTTCATGACGTGTTTGCGAAGAAGATAGGAGTAAGAAGAACGGGGTATCGGGCAACTCGGTAATCCCTGCGTTATTGAGGCCGCTTGAACAGGCCGACATAGGCCGCTTTGCCCAATACGTGGGCCTGAATGGCGTTTAGCACGGCTGTCCGTGTGGCTGAGCCTTCGGTACCTGGTTTTACATCGAGTTTGGTGTCCAGGGCATACAACTCAAAAACATAATGGTGCAATGGCCCCGAAGCAGCCGCACCCGGTCCCCGATAGGAGGGCGTCAATACATTTACCTGGTAACTACCATCCGGCAACTGCGCCCCGGCGGGGATGGCCTCGGGGAGTCCGGTCGACGTAGCCGGAATGTTCCAGACCAGCCAGTGCAAATTGTCGTCAATCGTTTTATTTCGACTCACATCGACATCGTGCATGTGCAGCACAAAACTTTGCGTACCGGCTGGCACATCGGTCCAGGTCAGCGCCGGAGAAGCGCCACCGCCCGGCGCAGCACCCGGAGCCGCCTGGGTAAACTTGATCGGAATGAGGCCCCCATCCGGGAAGGCCGTGGTGGTTAATCGCATCGGCGGGGCTGCGGTTGATGCGGCCGGGGCTGGTTGCTGGGCAAGCGAAACTGAAACCGAACGGATCAGTAGGGCAGCGGCAAAGAGTATGCGTTTCATGTTAGGCGATGGTTAGTTTGTTCCTATAAATTGGCTCTCTGCGAAAGCTAAAGCTGACTCAGTATTTTTTGAGAATTTTGACTAGCTGGCGGCTAATCACTTCATACCCCTTATCGGATGGATGCAAGCCGTCGTAAGTCATATCGATAGCCTCCACCGGATACGGGTACTCATCGGTTTCTGGATTAAACGGAATGTCGATAAAATCCGGATACGGGTAGTTGGTGTATTGGCCGGTTTTCGGATCTTTCAGGCGTTTGAACTTAACGAGCTTCTTTACCTTTAACCCGTTCGTATGGTAAAGATCCAGGACGGGCAGGTGTTCTAATTTGCCGATGGAGTCGATGGCGTTGGCAAATGCTTCGAGATACTGGCCGTTTTTGGCTTTATACGAGCCATAGGCGTTGTTCTTGAAGTTCGTCAGGTAGACAAAATCAGCCCGCTGCATGGGCGTGATCAAAATGATGGGTGCCTGCGGATTCAGTTGGCGGAGTTTATTAATAATGATCCGGAACGACCCGTATACCGTCGTATTGCCCGCATTGGCCTGATAGTCAGCCAGACGGCCCAGAGGTCGGCTTGACCACCAGTCGTTGGTGCCCAGGAAGATGGAATATATATCTGCCTTAACCAGACCCAGGTTGTCGATTTCTTTGGCAATACCACCCGAGGTCCAGCCATTATGACCCTGGTTGGTGAAGTGCATATACGGGAGCCGTTCAGTGACTCGGGTCATGTATCCTTTGGTGATTCGATTGCCGGTTTCATCCAGGTGGTCATTCAAATACGTGATGGAATCCCCAATGGCCACCCAGCTAACCGCTTCGTGTTTGACGGCGCCAGTTAAACAGATCAGAGTCAGAAGAATGCAAAACTGTTTCATGCTTTTGAGTGTAGTGCTGGCTGGAAAAGAAAATCGGCTAATCTGTTTACTGTAGGACGTTCATCTGCACCGGGTTTATTCAATCGCACGAACTAAGCATCGGCATTTTTTACTCCTTCACATAGTTGTTCAACGGGCAGGTTTTCAGGGACTTGAGCCCATCAATTACCGACGATGCGTTGACTTTTGCTCCGGCAGCGTTTGTGTGCGTATTGTCCTTAACAAAGTACGTAGCTTGCAGGAGAGTGGAATCACCCACGACGTCGTATTTTCGGGCAACCAGCTCATTGAGGTTAAGGAAGTAAACGCCATTTTTGCCATTCTGCTCGGCGCTGGCTACTTCGGCAGCCCATTTGCCGTAATCGGTATCGCCACGAACCACTTTCCCCTCTTTCCAGGCATTGCGTGGAACCAACGACAAGACAATCGGTATGGCTCCCTTTGCTTTGGTATCGGTCACATATTTACGGATATACCAGCCGTAACTGTGCACGACCTCATGCTTCCGGGTCAGCAGATTATCGATTTCCTGCGTTTCATTGCCCGTACCTTTGAGGGTACCCCGGGCGCGGAGGGTATCATTGACGGCACTGGCGTCGTTATGCCCGAACTGGATCATAACAAAATCACCGGGTTTTAACCGGGTCATCAGTTTATCCCAGCGGCCTTCGGTCAGAAAGGTGCGGCTGCTTCGCCCGCCAATGGCGTGGTTCTCTATATGGATACGCGTTGTGTCGAAATAAGCGTCGATGAAGTGCCCCCAACCCCACATGCCGCCATCGCCCTTGTCGTTGGCATTCTTAACGGTCGAGTCGCCGATGAGGTAAAGGGAGGGACGTTGAACCTGGGTAGCAGCCATCCAGAAAAGAGCAGCGAGGAAAAACAACAGGATGGGTAGTCTCTTTTTCATAAACGTTAGTACGGTAAATCGAACTGATTTTTGGCTTCGTAGCCGCTTAACCCGATAGTTTCGGTTAAGTTTGCGAATGTACGGCTTCAGGTGTTGTCAGACCAGCCTAGTCGTTGACATTAACCGGAGCAGATCCATTTTTTGACTAAACGTTGTTTTCATTTCCTATGCAGATTAACCCTATGTCGCCCGAAAAAGCCTTTGCTGATACCGGTCTTTCGCTCCCCCCCGCACCCCAGCCCCTGGGTGTTTATAAACCATTTCTGATTGACGGTAAATACCTGTACGTGTCGGGGCATGGCCCGGTGCAGGATGATAAAAGCCTGATCATCGGCCGCGTTGGCGCTGATCTGGATATCGAGCAGGCCAAGTTGGCCGCCCGGCAAGTGGGCCTCACCATCCTGTCGACCATCCGAACGAACTTGGGTAGTCTTGATCGGGTAAAGCGCGTCATTAAAGTCCTCGGCATGGTGAACTGCACGGCCGATTTTGGTCGGCACCCGTACGTTATCAATGGATGCAGTGAACTTTTCGCCACCGTTTGGGGAGCTGACAACGGCATCGGTGTTCGGTCGGCAGTGGGCATGGGCTCGTTGCCCGACAATATTCCGGTTGAGATAGAAGCCTTATTTGAACTGGTTTAAGTCATGGAACAAGCCCCCTGGTACTCGATTGCCGACATAACCCAACTCGATACGCCTGCCCTGATGGTTTATCCGGATCGGGTCAAACAAAACATTGCGTCGCTGATAAAGGCAATCGACAACGTGAGTCGGTTGCGGCCCCACGTGAAAACAAACAAATCGCGGGAGGCCTGCCAGTTGATGCTCGATGCGGGGATTCGAAAGTTTAAATGTGCGACCATCGCTGAAGCTGAAATGCTGGCCATGATCGGCGCGCCCGATGTGCTGCTGGCTTATCAGCCAAACGAAGCCAAAATGCACCGGCTGCTCAACCTGATGACTACCTATCCCGATACGGAATTTTCCTGTCTGGTCGATAACCGCGTAACCGCCCAGCAACTGTCCGATCTAGCCGTGGCGGCTGGTCGGGTCGTTCCGGTCTATATTGACCTGAATGTGGGTATGAACCGCACTGGGATGGCACCGGGTGGCGCTGTTCTGGCGCTGTATGCCGAACTGGAGCAATTACCGGGCGTTCGTCCCGTGGGGTTGCATGCGTATGACGGACACCTGCGCGACCCGGATATGGCCATTCGCACAACCCAATGTGATGCGGCTTTCTGGCCCGTTCAACTCCTGCGCGATACGCTTGTTTCGCAGGGGTTCGCCAAACCCGTGCTGGTGGTAGGCGGGAGCCCGACGTTCCCGATTCATGCCAAACGGCCGGATGTGGAGTGCAGTCCCGGTACGTTTATTTACTGGGATAAAGGCTACCAGAGTGTGCTGACCGAGCAACCATTTTTACCAGCTGCGCTGGTGGTTTCGCGGGTGATCTCGCTGCCCGATGCGACAAAATTATGCCTCGATGTTGGCCATAAGTCCGTTGCTGCCGAGGGCGAACTTGCCCAGCGGATTACGTTTCTGAATGCGCCGGAACTAAAGGCGATTGGTCAGAGTGAGGAACATTTGGTGGTTGAAGCCGGAGCCGGACACCCGTATCAGATTGGCGACATATTCTATGGCATACCGAACCATATTTGCCCGACAGTAGCTCTGTACGAACGGGCTTACACCATCGAAAACGGTCACGCAACCGGTGAGTGGCGAACCATCTCCCGCGACCGGCTGATTTCAGTATAGTAAGGGGTAAATCTGTCTGGGCCAAGCCAGAGCTTGGCCCAGACAGATTTACCCCTTTGTTTCGAAAGACAACACTAGTCAACGACCCAGCCAGTCTTTGAATTCTGACTGGCGGCTTGTGCTGACAAACACATCCTGACGGGGAACGGGCAATAAGTCCAGTTTGAGCTTTCCGGCTGAATAGGCATGGACGGACTGGATCGCGGTTCGGGCAATGATAATCTGGCGGTTCACCCGGAAGAAGTGACCCGGATTGAGCAGGCCCGATACCTGATCGAGGCTGTATTCGAGCGGCAGCAATTGCCCTCCTTTGGTGATGAGGAACGTGGCTTTTTCCTCCGAATAGAAGTACGCAATATCGGCCACCTCCACACTATGAATTTTGGTGCCGATACTAACCATAAACCGTTCTTTAAAACTGTTCGACGCGGGCTGTTGCATCAGCTGGACCAGGGCCTTCAGGTCGGGCAATACGGGTTGACTTCGGGTGGATTTGAATTTTTCAATGGCGGCTACCAGCTCGTCATACTCCACCGGTTTGAGCAGATAATCGACACTGTTTACCTTGAAAGCCTTGAGCACATACTCGTCGTAGGCGGTTGTGAAAATAACGGGCACGGTCAGGTTTATCTGGTCAAAAATACGAAAAGCCAGGCCGTCTTCCAGATGGATATCCATGAAGGCTAAGTCAAGCTGTGGCCGTTGGTTGTTGTTAGGCTCACTGAACCAGGCAACAGATTCCTTCACAGAAGGCAGTTGGGCTAAGATATGAACCGAGCCATCATACTTTTTCAGCATTCGCTCCAGTTGACGGGCCGTACGGGCTTCATCTTCAATAATGACGACGTTCATACGAGTAAAGGGATTTTGACAACAAACAAATTATCCTGATGACCATACCACACCGGTCGTTTGGTGAGCAGCGAATAGCGATTGACAATATTCTGTAATCCCAGGCCGGTTGAAGATTCGGGCTGGTCGCGGGGTAGCCAGGTATTCTCGATAATCAACACATCATTCTGACAATGGATACGCACGCGTAGCGGTTCGTCAATGGCCATTCGATTGTGTTTGACGGCATTTTCAACCAGCAACTGAAGGGATAAGGGCGCAATTCGATACTGATTCTGCTGGGCTGGACTCGGCTCTATAACGACCTCGAATTTGTTCTCGAACCTGATCTGAAGCAGAAATGTGTAAGCACGAATGAAATCTACTTCAGTTTTAAGAAGAACCAGTTCCTGGTCCCGCTGTTCGAGGATGTAGCGATACACTCTGGCTAACTGCTTGATATATTGCTCCGATAAGTCGGCATCCTCATGGACCATGGCCGTAAGAATACTAAGGCTATTGAACAGAAAATGGGGACTGAGTTGATTTTTCAGGGCTTCGACCTGGCTTATGGCGGCCTCTTTCTCTGATTTTTCGGCCCGGAGCTGCACATGCTTTAGCTGCTGGTAAGAGCGGGAAATAAGGGTCAGGTAGAACGCCGAAAGCATAATGACCAAATTGAACACTTTATTTACCCGTTGCAGGTACGTAAAGACTTCGGGGCTGAACGGTGGCGTCTGGGAGGAGGGTCGTTTTAAAAAATCGCTGTGAAAGAGTAAGGAAAAAAGTGTCGATATGATCAGTTGAAAGACCTGTGCGTACAGAGCCGCCAAGCCAAGCGAAATGAGCATGGTCAGCACCAGTGCCTGCCAGCTGAAATCGAGCAGAAAGTCCTCCCCAAACCAGCGAAATAACTGAATCTGAATCCAGTCAGTGGCCGTAATCCAGATGAAGTATAAGCCCAACGCAATGAGAATAAAGATCGCGATGAAGGGCGATATCTCTACCAGCTTGGCCGGGTGTCGGACGGAGTTAGGCAAGTTAACGTACAGCAGCAGAGGTGAATACAGCAATAGTAACCGAATCACCACTTGCCATTTTTGTTGATAGGTCAGCTTTTCGACCATTGTCCATTTTTAGTGAAAAGATAAAGATGTCCGTTGGCTACTAGCTTACAAAAAAGTTGCGTTTCCACGGCTTGTTTCCCGCCCTTAGTTGAGCGATCAAAAATAGAGTCCAGGTCGGCCGCTCAAAAATCAACGCTACCGAAAGGCCACATCAGGCTGACGAGTGAAGCGTTTAGGCCGATGAGCGCCGTAAATGATACTACTCATCGGCCTGATGGCCCTTAGCGGTAAACGGTTGAGCCGGGTACGATTGCCAGGATTGGCAAAATAACGCGAATACTAGCTTAAGGACTTGCCCAATCCCGCTAGGGACGGCCTATTAATAGTTGTCTGGCTTATGTCTGGTCTGAAGCGCCGTTGGCGCGACCTACTCTTGTTCATCTGGGTCGCACCAACGGCGCTTTACATAAAGCTCATCCTCACGATTCTAGTAACAGGTCGCCCTTGACAGGGCTTTTCGGTAAGAAAGAAGACGTGTATGCGCCACAAGGTTAAGGACCCCCGCCCACGCTTAACCTCATTATTCACGTTAAAATAGGGGTCAGTATTATTAATTAACCGGCTGATTGTCAATGTCTATGCGGTTGTTCGTCCGGCAAAAACGGACACTCGTCAGGCCAATTTGACTGCTCGTCGCCTTTCATTTTCTGAGCGAATCATCCTATAGCACCTTTGTCACATCGAAACCGGTAGGCCGGGGCGGGCTTACCGTCAAAAACGAAATAAACAAAAACAGCCATGAAAAAAGTAGTTATTCTGATGCTGGGTCTGGTAGCCAGTACCGCATCATTCGCAACAACCAATGAGCCGGACAAATCCACAGCCGCTCAGACACATCTGGTGATGACCCCCGAACATAAAATCAAATTTTATGTCCAACCTATTCCAGCGAAAGGCCAATTGATGATTCGGGATGCCAATGGCCAATCCGTCTATACGGAAACTGTAAATCTTCAAAAAGGGCTGAGTCAGCAATTCGATCTCTCAAGTCTAGGCACCGGTACTTACCAATTGGCGCTGGTAGCAGGTACTCAAACCCTCACTAAAACGTTCGTTATACAGGTCAATCCGAATGAGAGTTTTGTCGTTCAGGAATAAGAATCGTAGGGCTAGGTTAGGGCGTCGATGACTCCCGGAGGACGTCGTAACCTAGTCAGCTCTATTACCTGTAGTCATTAAACGTATTGATTCTGATTTTAGATCTCTAGTTATGTTCTCGTCGCCAGGCTGCAACTCCTGCCGTTTTCTGGCTAAAAGAACTTACCACAACGAACGAATGGACCGCCGTAGCGGTTTAAAATTTTACCGACCCCAAGAAGTTCACTTGTCAGGCTGGAGCGGTGCCTATCGACCCGATCGAAACCGAGTCGATGTGCGTCGTACCTCAATGAAGTTGATTGCCAATGCGAACGTGACCGTTGGCCAATGAAATCAGTGAGGCTTCCAGCGCCAGTTTGTACTCAGCGAAAAGTCGATCAGAAAGTCGCTGAGGGTAACAACAGGTTGAATAGGGTCGTGTTAACCATTTTCGGTTGTTTCTGACAAAGACAGACGTATGAAACGGGGCGTTTGTATACCTGAATCGTGGAGAATCGGGTAAAAGCTGCCGTCACACACATGCGTTGCCTTGGTCAGCTACCAACTGTTACCATTTCGATCACCTACACAATGCTCGATATCTGTATCATAGGCCATATATCGCTGGATAAAATAGTTACGCCACAATCGGTGGCGTTTAAGCCGGGCGGTACCTCTATTTACATGGCCAAGTCCCTGCTCCATTCAGGGTTAAAGTATAAACTGGTAACGGCTTTATCGTTCGAGGAACATCAATTCGTTGACGACTTACGAGCAGAAGGCGTTGAGGTTGATGCCTTACCGAGCCCGCATACCGTTTATTTCGAAAACATTTATAGCGAGGATCAGGATCACCGTGATCAACGAGTTGAGCAAAAGGCGTTACCGTTCCGGGTTGCCAACATACCACCGATAGACGCCAGAATTGTTCATCTGGGGCCGCTGTTGTACGATGACATACCCACGAAGCTGATCGAGAATTTATCGAAAAAGAGCCTTGTCTCGTTAGATGTGCAAGGGTATTTAAGGCATGTCAGGCAGAAAAAAGTTGTTTATCAGGACTGGTCAGACAAGAAGAAAGTGCTCCCTTTTGTGCATACGCTGAAAGCGAACGAGTTTGAAATGAACGTGCTCACGGGGCAAACGGATGCACACGATGGCGCCCGTTATTTAGCGGATCTGGGCGTTCGGGAAGTCATCATAACGCTTGGCAGCAAGGGGTCACTCATTTATAGAGATGGTACATTCTATCCGATTCTGGCCGCACAGCCAACGGCCGTAGTCGACGCAACGGGTTGTGGAGATACCTACATGGCGGGCTACCTCTGGAGACGGCTGCAAGGCAGTTCCATCGAAGAAGCCGGTGACTTTGGTTCGGTCCTGGCTGCCGCGAAAATCAGTTCATCGGGCCCTTTTTCCGGCTCTCCGGCCTTAATTTCGTCGCTCTTAAACCAGGAAGTATAAGCTGATAAAGTATATACGCTAGTTTTGGGCAGCGGTGCTGCCCGGAGGTCCTTACTCGTACCAATCCTTGTAGTAGCCGCCCAACTCAAGCAAGGTGTAGAGAGTGGCTCGTAAAAGATCCGTTTCGGTTCCTTCATTGATCAGTAAGAGACAACTTTCTCCTTCTGCGTATAAACTGAATAGGTCATTTGAGTCAAGTGGGTTGGTTAATAGCCATTTGCTGGCTACGTACGTGGCGTCGATGCCGGTACGCTGACGAACACGCTCGATGATGTCTGGAATAGAAGGCGGGGGCCCTTCAAAGCACACTTGCCGACTGTATACCATCCGGTCTGCCTATTAGCGATTTAGTTAGCTAACTTAAACGTTTAGCAATCGATAGGCAAATGAAGTAAGCGGAATCGCCTTTTGCATCAGCGGAATGCCCTGATCAGGTGGTTAAAGGTTACGTCTCATTGCAGAAAAATACGGGTAAAACAGCGCTGATGAATGATGTATGGGCCTTGTTAGCCCATTCCCGAGTTACCGGTATGGTGTATACTTTTGGGACTGGCCCATACATAGTAATCTACCAGCTGAAGGCTATTCAGAATTTAGGTGGGATTGCCCCTCGATCATCCAAAACCACCGCATAGCCCGATCCAAAACAGTCTCATCGAACACCGTCACATACTCGCTGGCTGATCCAGGCCGGTCAAGCTGTAGCATACGACTTTGATCGTGGTTATGAATCACCAGCGTTGATTGACTTCCAATGGGGAAAAATTGAATACCCATTCCATTTTTCTGAAACGACACTGTCGGGCAACCTAAACAGCATAAATGCATTGGTAACGAATCGAGCGTGAAGGCCGCCAATGCCTGTTCGCTCAACGTGATCAGGTCGTCAAGTGTCAACTGACCAACGACTGAATATAGCCGATCAGCAGCCGTTGGGTGTTCCTGCCGAACACGCTCGTAAAGGGCTGTGGTGAATTCACTCTGGCCGCTAAACACCAATCCATACGGGCTTTGCGCCAAAAGCCGGGTGGCGAGCTGGCACCAATAATCAACCGATAACATGCGAATGGCACTGCCTGATTCGGGACAGAGTAAAATCGTTTTGCTTGCCGGCGCCGGTTGCCCTAGTTTACTCCACAGTTGCTGGGCTGACTGAGCCGGGTGAAAAAAATAGGGTTTAACGGTTCGGAGCTCGCCCTCGACGCCCATGGGCTTGAGCAGCATAAGTAGCAAATCAAAATTATTCGTTTCCTGATCGGGGAGAAAAAATTCGTTGTCCAGCAAGCCACCTAACCCGCGTGAGCCAAAGCCGATTTTGCGTTTGACCTTCAGGAAAGGCAGAATAAAATGCATAGGCGAATCGGAATAGCGAATGTCAACCGAATAATCGTACACTTCATCTTCCAGGGACTTGATGGCTGAACGGGTCGACTTGAAAAACGTCTGCCATTTGTCCATGCTGGAGCGTGTGCTTCGGTTGGTAGAAACGTGATTGAGGTGAACGACGCGCCGGACATACGGATTGTGTCGCCAGATGGGGTCACACCAGCTACCCGCCAGTATATCAATCTGAGCATTTGGGTAACGCTGCCGAATGAGTGGAAAAGTATAAGATAAAACGAGGGCATCGCCCAAATGACCCGCCGTCATCAATAAGATAGAGGGACTATCTGGTTCAACTGTGTCGTGCGTTTTAAGCTCGGTAGATGTCCGTCCCCGTACGTAGTTGTCTACGAATAGATCCAGAAATTGTAGGGGATAGGCAATACGGCGGGGTGCACAATATTTACGGACTTTACCAAGCATGAATTTTTCAGTGTTTTCAGCAGTGAGCAGACCAGTTTCTGTCTGATCAGGAGTTGCGTTTAACCGCGGTATAGTAACCCAACTGCGATTGCCGTAGATTTGTTACGTTGACTGTAACAACCTGGTGAAACTAAAAGTACCTAAGCTGGCGCACCTACTTAGTGTCTTGGCCATCACCGAAAGGGGCTGGAGAAATGGGAGCCGGGCGGCTCGGCGTATGGGTTTTAGCCTGGCTAACGATATACGGTTCTGTAAGCACAGCTTGAGATTTCTCCCTGTAGTGTGGCTGGAAGGCGTTTGATAAATAGGTAAAATAACTTAAAATGATTGATACCCCAGTCGACGGTTTTCGCAGTATTGGTTCATAAGCGGTTAGTCCATCGGTATGGGTTGAACCTTATAACTGATGACGCCATGCAGGGCGGGATGAAGCTTTTGCGCTAAGTCGTTGAGGTAAAGAAAGCCCAGCCGGGAGAGGGCTGATTTACTTTTTTCTTTGTGGTACGATGCCTGAATGACTTTTTTAGAAGCCAGTCCGGTACTTTTCTTAATAGATGGGGCCATCTGTATGGTGCCGGTTAATTTGACCAGACCAGCATGGACTGATAACTGGCTGATCAGTAGTGGCTCTGCTGACGAGGAATACGGAGTCGATTTGAGGGGGACGCTTATCTGTAAACAGTTACTGGCAACCTCGATTGGAATATTCTGTTCCATCAATACCTGGCTGATCGTAAGGTAAGCTTCCTTATCGGCTAGGTCAGTGGTGATGACAATGACATTAGCACCCTCAAAAGCAACTGGCTGGGCTTTCACTGCAGGCAAAAGAGGCAGAAATAAGAGGGTCAACCAGTAGTGAATTGACAAATAGGAAACGGATCTCATTCGTTCAGAGAAGTGAAAAGTACTGGATGGCACAATCGGTCGAATACCGTGATCAACAGGTGTGCAGAAAGGGTGAAGGGTATCCAAAGGCTACCTATAAATCGGAGTTATTAGCCTTGTTGATCGGACGAGGCTGGTGCATAAGTCGCCATTTGAGAAATTTCAGACCTAGCCATGAGTAAAGAAGCAGACCTGCTGTTTCCAGGCCAGTTTTTGTAGGCTGGCTGACAAACATGCCTGTTTGATAGTCGTGAACGCAATCCACAAATGTGACAAAATAGAGCGCTAAGCCGAGTATAGCTGCCGTAAACAGACCGAGGAGTAACAATAATTGTCGCATACGCAGGTGAGGCTATTGAATGATACCAAATGATTTGACGAATCTATATTAGCCATTTGTATGCCAGCCAACTCTCGCAAATAGCCTGACTGTCCTGTTAATGCTATATACGGCCGTATTTAGTCACATGAATGCAACGTAAACTCAATCCACTAAATGATGGGTCTTCTTTGATCGATCTGGTACAGGAAGCCGGTCGCGGAGTGGATTGATGCGGATAAGATTTCCGTAAGAAAAGGTGTAGCAGGAGGGACAGCGCATCTATTCTCAAAAGTATCAGCGATTGACTCATTTGTGACAGGGCTTCCTCTGCTGTGTGCCGACCTTTGATCTATCAAAACAGATCATTAATCACAAAACACATAGATCATGAAAGCGCTCATTAATCCCCTCGTCATTGCCTTTTCCTTAACCATCGCTACGTTCCAGGCTTCATTTGCGGACACCAATCCTGGTGGACGCCCTGCCACGGTGGCCAGCTACAAAACGGGAATGTACACCACGGCAGAAGGCAAACTTCAAATCGCCGTCGACAAAGAAGCGACGGGTGCGGTCGATATTCAACTGGTGAATGCAGCCGGTAAAGTGCTGTTTGCTCAGCGGGTCGCCAAAAAAGAAACGGTGGCTCGTCTTCGCCTGACGCTGAGTGACCTGCCCGACGGCGATTACAAAGTTCAAATGAACAACGGAGTAGAATTGACGACCTATTCGGTGACGTTGTCTACCCCGCAGCCCAGCGCCCCCAGTCGCCTGGTAGCCATTAACTAAAGCCAACAACTAACCTGTCTCACAAAGGGCAGCCATTCGAAAGAGTGGCTGCCCTTTGTGGCATAAACAAAATGGAGTTGTAGCGAATCGCCTATCAGGCAACTTGGCCGGTTACTAAAGGCACATGAATAGATTCGAGGAATCGTAGCGGAACAAATAAGTAATAGCCCAGTTCAAGGATGACTTATTCGTACTTGGTTCGTTCGCTTTTTCGTACAAAGTTATACGTCTACTAATCAATAAGTTAGTCGAGATGTACACACTTTGTCTACGGTCGGTTTTAGGATACCTTTTCAGCAAGACGTTAGTTTGTTAACTTACCCTTTACTAACTCAACGATTTTATGTAGTTCCTGATCGTTGACAAGTTGACTTGATTGGCCTGTCTTACGGAGCCAGACAGGTTTAAAACGGCTGCCAGCGCCTGGCCAGAAGTATGCTGGTTTGCCTATTCTTTTCGTACATAAATGATCCATTGGGTCATTTATATTAATTTCTGATCAATGTATATTACTCGCGAAGCCTATAACTTGAAACCCTTGCTAATTAAACAGGGAGCTTTATTTTTATGGGGCGTACACCTGACTAAATGGACCGATAACCGCTCTATTCATCACCTTTACCGATTTAACGATTTTTACGTGGAGATGTGCTGTGACAAACAGACCAGCCGGTTGATTCGTATAACTACGTTTACCAGTTCTTACCAGTTAATCCCTAACCGAGGCACCATGAACCTCGTTCAGCTTGACCAGTCCATTTAATAGGCTGCATTATATTGACTACGCATTCGTTTCGTGTAGCTGAATGGACCATCGATTATCCCGATGAGCAAAAATGGTTTTCTTGCCGCGAGGCAGAAAAGGATTATCAAGCTTGCTGCGCGTCAACGGCTAATAAATAGACCGTCATCGATTCTCCAACGGTTGCAATCCAGTGATCATAATCCGTAATGGCTTGCTGGCGCTGGCTTTCGGTAATGTACCCGGCATCCACCAATTGGGGACCGCGCAACTCGGCTACTTCGGACCATAAACGGCTGGCGATGCCAAAGTCAGGTTCGCTTTTCTGGGTTCGTTCAAACTGTTCGGTTACCTGCACCGTTGGAAAACCGATGCGGTGCATCAGCTCGGTAAGGTTGTCGGCAATGGCATTGTCGAAACCTGCATCCTGACGCCAGCGTAGAAAGGCATCATAGAAGAGTTGCATCGCTTCAGGTGGTTCTGGTGTCCACGTGATTTTTTCGTGGTTGAAGTCAAGTATGGCCAAATGGCCACCTGGTTTGACAAGCCGCTTCATAGTGATAAGGGCAGCCTCGGGCCGGGCCAGCCATTGCAACGTACGGGCGCAGGTTACCAGATCGAAGCGCTCAGTTGTGTCAAATGTGTATACGTCAGCTTGCTGAAAGGATAGGCCAGGTATCGTACTAGCCTGTTGCTTAGCCTGCTCAATCAGGGTTGGACTCGGATCGATACCCAGTACACGACCCGAAGGCCCGGTTTTCTCGGCAATGCTGCGCGTAATAGCCCCCGAACCGCAACCCACGTCGAGTACCGTCAGGCCCGGTCGCAAATAGGTGAGCAGATTTCGGTTCGCGTTCTCGACGGTTCTGCGCTCCAGAACGGGATTGTACGCAACCGGCATCTTGGCCCGGTCTGTAATGTATTGATCAGCCATAAATAAGGGAAATAAAAACAGGGCGTGCTAACACGCCCTAAAATGAACAATTTTTAACCACAGAGGCACAACGAACACAGAGGATTGTTGCCTGAGGGGCATTCTCCGTGTTCGTTGTGCCTCTGCGGTTAAAAATTGGTTATGCTATTACTTTTTTGTCGAGAATTGATAAATGGTCGTGGTCTTGTACGTTTGACCAGGTTTCAACTCGGTGGTTGGGAAGGCCGGATGGTTAGGGGAATCCGGATAATGTTCGGTTTCCAGACAGAGCGCATAGCGTTTCTTATACGCGAATCCTTCCCGACCCACTACCTGCCCATTCAGGAAATTGCCGGTATAAAACTGCACGGCCGGTTCGGTGGTGCGAACCTCCATAACCCGTCCGCTGGTGGGTTCATATACCGTTGCCGCCAGTTTCAGCTCGTTCGCCGGACCGTTCAGAACCCAGCCGTGGTCATACCCGCCACCATATTTGATCTGGGTATCGGTCGAGTCGTTAATGCGAGATCCTACCACCGTTGGCTTCAGAAAATCGAACGGCGTGCCCGCTACCGGCTTCAGTTCGCCCGTCGGAATCAGGGTTTGGTCGACGGCAATGAACTTGTCTGCGTTGAGGGTTACAACGTGGTCGAGAATATCGCGCTTGGCACCACCCGTCAGGTTGAAATAGGTGTGGTTAGTCAGGTTCACAACCGTGGGTTTGTCGGTTGTGGCCTTGTAGTCGATCTTGAGCGCGTTGTCTTTCTGCAACGTATACGTGACTTCAACCGACAGATTACCTGGGTAGCCTTCCTCCCCATCTTTGGCGGTGTAGGCTAATTTCAGGCTAGGTTCGTCGCCCTCTACCGGCGTGGCTGTCCAGAGAACTTTATCGAAGCCTACTTTACCACCGTGCAGGTGGTTGCCCATATTGTTGATGAACAGATTATAGGTCTTGCCTTCGAGCGTGAATTTCCCTTTGGCAATCCGGTTCCCATATCGGCCAACCAGAGCCCCAAAAAACGGATTGTTTTTTACGTAGGAAGAGAGCGAGTCGAGCCCCAGCGTAACGTCTTCAAATTTACCGTCTTTGTCGGGTGTTTTCAGCCCTACGATGATACCGCCGTAGTTCGTTATCTGGGCCGTCATGCCCGACGCATTGGTCAGCGTATACAGGTCGGCTTCCCGGCCATCAGGTAATTTACCGTAGGCTGTTTTCTCGATACCCGGCTTTTTTTCGTCGGATTGGTCTTCTTTTTTAGAGGAGCAGGAGGTCATAGTTAAACAACTTGTTAACAGGGCCAGCGATAAGAGTTGAGGCAGAAGCTTCATTGAACGATTAAGATTTAAGGATTTTACCGGAGCAATACGTTGGTCTAAACGAGATATATTGTGTTTTTACTATCTGGTTTAACCGGCGAACACCCGGACAGTTCGAACTGTAGGACATTTCTCTACGTAAAGAATAGTTGCGGGTATTCATACTATAGCGATTAGCAACCTTGCCCGTAGTACGCGTTTTTTCCGTGTTTTCGCTCGTAATGTTTGAGCCGTAGGGTATCCTTGATGCGGGGTGTATTGGGGTTGATCTGGAGCGTGAGGTAGGCCATGCGCGCCAGCTCTTCCAGAACGGCTGAGTTGTACACCGCTTTTTCGGCGGATTTTCCCCAGGTAAACGGGCCGTGATTTTGTAGCAGTACCATTTCCATTTCGGTATTCACTAATCCTTTCTGCGCGAAGCAGTTGAAGATCTGGTGGCCCGTTTCGTGTTCGTAGTCTCCCTGAATCATCTCGTCGGTGAGGGCAGGGGCACACGGAATATCCTGGTGGGTATGATCGGCGTGGGTCGTTCCAAAAATCGGGATGTCCATACCCGCCTGAGCCCAGGCAACGGCGTGGGTGCTGTGCGTATGCGCAATACCGCCGATGGTGTGCCAGGTTTTATAGAGCAACGCATGGGTTTTCGTATCCGATGAAGGCCGCAATTGCCCGTCGACCACGTTCCCCTCGTAATCGCAGATCACAATGTCTTCAGCCGTTAGTTTCTCATACGGCACTCCGCTGGGCTTGATGGCAAATACCGCCCGATCCCGATCCACCGCACTGACATTGCCAAACGTAAACAGCACAAGCCCCAGCTTAGGGAGCTGCATGTTGGCCTCGTAACATTCTTCTTTTAGCGTCTTGTACATGATTAAAGAGCGAATGAGTGAAAGAACGAAAGAGTGAAAGGCTGGCGCGAGTTTTAGCACTCTTTCACTCTTTCACCTTTTAAAGCTCCAGCACGACCACCGATACCGGGGGCAGCGTTACCGTTAAGTTATCGCCGGTCAATTTGGCACCCGTAAAAGCGGCTGGTTTGATTTTGGTGAGGTTCTCGAAGGTGTTATGATCGCGTACGTTGGCAGACGTTAGAATTCGTCCGGTTACGCCAGCCGCTTTCAGGCCATTCAAGTCTACCGAAATGTTCTGCGGTTTGGTTGGGTCGATGTTGACGAGCGAAACGTGAATCTTACCAGCTTTGTCGCGGGAGGCCGAGACCGAAACGGCAGGGAGCTTGTCTTTCTCAAACGTAAAATCGTCGGATTTGACACTCACCGGCAGTAGGGTCGCGTCCTGGTGCACATTGTACATTTCCAGAACGTGGTACGTAGGCGTCAGCAATATTTTGTCGCCTTTGGTCAGAATGACCGCCTGCAACACGTTGATGGCCTGCGCCAGATTCGCCATGCGAACGCGTTCGGCATGTTTGTGGAAAATGTTGAGCGTTGCACCAGCCAGTACAGCATCGCGCATGGTGTTTTGCTGATACAAAAAGCCCGGATTCGTGCCCGGTTCAACGTTATACCAACCGCCCCATTCATCGACGATCAGCGCAATTTTTTTCTCCGGGTCATACTTGTCCATAACGGCCGAATGCTTCTCGATCAGTTCGTCCATTAACAACGCCTGCTGCATCGTTTTGAAGTATTCCTGGTCCGAGAACTGCGTGGCGGAGCTTTTCTTACCTTCGCCCCACGACAGTACCGAGTAGTGGTGCATGGCCAGCCCTTCCATCATATTGGCAGGAATATTCTTCATGAGTGTTTCGGTCCAGTTGTAATCATTGTCGCTGGCTCCCGATGCGATTCGGAAAATTTTCCCTTTACCTACGACAGGGTTCATGAAGGTGCTGTACTGACGATACAGGTTGGCATAATAATCGGGTTTCATGTTGCCTCCGCAGCCCCAGGCTTCGTTGGCTACCCCCCAATATTTGACATTCCAGGGTATCTGTCGGCCATTTTGCTGCCGCAGGTTAGCCATAGGGCTGTTCTTCTCGAAGTTGACATACTGGACCCATTCCGACAATTCCTGTACGGTTCCACTCCCCACGTTTCCTGCCAGATAGGGCTCAGTCCCCAGTAGTTCGCACATATTCAGGAAGTCGTGAGTACCGAAGCTGTTATCTTCCGTAACGCCCCCCCACCAGGTATTGACGATCTTGGGCCGTTTTGCTTTCGGTCCGATGCCATCTTTCCAATGGTAGGTGTCGGCAAAACAGCCACCCGGCCAGCGGAGATTCGGGATTTTAAGTTTTTTCAGGGCGCTGACAACGTCGAGTCGAACGCCATTCTTGTTGGGTATCTTCGTGTTGTTTTCGCCTACGTAAAAGCCATCATAAATACTTCGCCCCAGGTGTTCGGCGAAATGGCCATAAATGTGTTTACTGATGACCGTTTTTCCGTCACCGGCATTGATCGTCACCTTGTTCTGCGCCGATGCGCCAAGGGCAAAACAGGCAAACGCAAGGGTAAGGAGTTGTTTTTTCATGAGGATGGTAAGGGGAAGAAGCGTTAATAGCACGAACGAAAACAGTCGCCCTATCAACGACACGCGATTTATTTATAATACACCTCACTCCAGCGCAGTTCGTTTTTCAACTGGCGAAGGTTGGTATTCTGATCAATGACGACTAACTCGACACCAAAAATATCGGCGAAGTCCTCGATATGATCCGTCGTGAGGTTTTGGCTGTACACTGTATGGTGA
The DNA here is from genome assembly GCF_054776595.1 of Spirosoma horti. NCBI lineage: Bacteria > Pseudomonadati > Bacteroidota > Cytophagia > Cytophagales > Cytophagaceae > Spirosoma > Spirosoma horti. The sequence continues at coordinate 832,610 of NZ_BAAHBQ010000001.1, read as the reverse complement.
GCGCCCCCGGCTAGTATCCAGGCCGCACAACCCGTCTGCATGTCGGGCATGGGTTTCCACAACGCGCGGGCTACGGGTAATTTTGGCAGTGATTCGGTTACGGCAACAGCCTCTACTTCGTTGACAAGCAGACGGAAGCGATTGCCCATGTCGATCAACGACACATTGATGGCCGGGCCAGCAGGCGCGTTGAACACCAGCCGAACAGGGTCCGCTTTACCGCCAATACCCAGCGGGTGAATTTCACAGCTGGGTTTGTCGGCGGCAATGGATGGGCATATTTCCAGCATGTGCGAACCCAGTACCAGCGGGTTCGACGGATCAAAATGATAGGTGTAATCTTCCATGAACGAATTGCCACCACGAAGACCAGCCGCCATTACTTTCAGTGTACGGACCATAGCCGCCGTTTTCCAGTCGCCTTCGCCCGCAAAGCCATACCCATCGGCCATCAGCCGTTGAGCCGCAATGCCAGGTAGTTGGGTCATACCGTGGAGGTCCTCGAAGGTGTCTGTGAACGCGGAGAAATTACCATCTTTCAGGAAGGCCCGTAAGCCCAGTTCGATCTTTGCCGCGTCCCGCAGCGAGCCGTGCTGAGCCCCGCCACGCAGCAGCGAATCCATGAGCGTGTAGGTATCCGCATATTCGGTCACCAACTGGTCAATCTCCGCGTCGGATATTTGATTGATAACGGCTACCAGATCGCCAATACCGTGGGTATTGACTGACATGCCGAAGGTTATTTCAGCCGCCACCTTATCGCCATCCGTAACGGCTACCTGGCGCATGTTGTCGCCAAAGCGCACCACTTTCATGGTTTTCAGCTCGTAGGCGGCTACCGCTACCCGACTCCAGTCGGCTAGTTTAGCTAGCACATCGTCCTGCTCCCAATAACCAACAACAATCTTTCGATTCAGGCGCATACGGGACATAATGAACCCAAACTCCCGGTCGCCATGGGCCGACTGGTTGAGGTTCATAAAATCCATGTCAATAGAACTCCAGGGAATGTCACGATTGAACTGCGTATGCAGGTGGAGAAGTGGCTTCTTAAGGACAGACAAGCCACGAATCCACATCTTAGCGGGCGAGAACGTATGCATCCAGGTGATAATACCTACACAATTTGGCGCTACATTAGCCTCCTGGCAGAGGGCATAAATCTCATCCGGCGTTTTAACAACGGGTTTATAAACAACCCGCACCGGAATGGTCGGCGACTTATCGAACGATTGTGCAATGATTTGCGAATGGTCCGCTACCTGACGCAACGTCTCTTCGCCGTATAGATGCTGGCTCCCCGTTACGAACCAAATTTCAAATTGTTTCAGATCAAGCATTATTGAAAAATGTATTTTGTATATATCGTCAGTTACCTAAAGCTGACGTTTCATATGGTGTCAGTTTTAAGAATCGCACCGCAGCCGCGGACGGCCGGCGACCCGGCTGACAGCACTACCGTTACTCATTTCCCTTCGATAAAGGCGCCCAGAGCCAGGTATTTTTGATAAAGCACTTCATACGTCGCCACATGCGCTGGCCGGGGGTGGTATTCGGCGTCGAAGCCGGAACCCATAGCTTGCTGAGCCGCTTCCATAGTCGGATGGACACCAGCCGCTACCGAGGCACACATGGCGGCCCCCAGTGCACAGGCCTGATCGGCACTGGCAACCTGAATAGGCTTATTCAATACATCAGCCAGCGTTTGCATAACAAAAGCCGATTTTTTGGCGACTCCGCCAATGGCAATTACCTTTTTGATCGGGACGCCTTCCTCAACAAAACGATCCACGATGCTCCGCGAACCGAAGGCCGTTGCTTCCACGAGCGCTTTGAACACTTTAGCCGCATCGGTACCAAGATTAAGCCCCGAAATGGCTGCTTTGAGCGTGTGATTCGCGTCGGGTGTCCGGCGACCATTGATCCAGTCCAGCGCAATAACATCCGTCGGCGTAACCGGTAATTTAGCGGCCTGCGCCGATAGATGCGGAATCAGCTGACGGCTCATGGTGTCGGCGGCTTCGTGGCCCAGCAGTTCGCGGACGGGTCCTGTAATCAGCCCGGCAAACCACGCATACAGATCGCCAAAGGCCGACTGGCCCGCTTCCAGACCCAGCATCCCCGGAGCCACCGAGCCGTCGACCTGCCCGCAAATGCCCCGAATTAGTCGGTGCCCGATTTCGTCATTGGGAGCCATCAGAATGTCACACGTCGACGTACCAATGATCCGGACAAACGCATATGGTTCAATTTCCGCCCCAATGGCGCCCATGTGTGCATCGAAGGCGCCTACGCCCACAACGACATTCGTGGAAAGGCCCAGCTTTTCCGCCCATTCGGCCGAGAGATTGCCCATGGGTAGGTCCGATGTGTAGGTATCCGTGAACAGATGCTCCCGTAAACCACTGAGTAACGGGTCGAGTCTGGTTAGAAATTCGTCGGATGGTAATCCATTGAATTCATTATGCCAGAGCGCTTTATGGCCAGCCGCACACCGTGACCGGCGAATGGTAAGCGGGTTCGTATTCCCCGTGAGCACGGCTGAAACCCAGTCGCAGTGTTCAACCCAGGAGAAGGCGTGTTGCCGAACGGCTTCGTCTACCCGCAACGTCCGCAGAATCTTGGCCCAAAACCACTCCGACGAGTAAATTCCGCCTACATATTTAGTGTAGTCGACATCCCAGTGGTGCGCCAGGGTATTGATTTCTTCCGCTTCGGCGTTGGCAGTATGGTCTTTCCACAGAATGAACATGCCATTTGGATTCTCGGCGAAATCGGGCCGCAGCGCTAATGGCAGACCTGTTTCGTCTACCGGACCAGGTGTGGAGCCCGTCGTGTCGATGGATATACCGACGACCTGTTTCCGAATCTCGTCGGAAACTCCCGCTAAAGCCCCATTGATCGTTTCGGTCAGCCCTTCCAGGTAGTCGAGCGGGTGCTGCCGAAATTGCGAACTAGCCGGATCGCAGTATAAACCTTGTTTCCAGCGGGTGTATTCATGGACGTGGGTGCCACTTGTTTCGCCGGTTTGGGCGTTGACTACGAGTGCTCTGACGGAGTCGCTGCCAAAATCGATACCGATAACATACGAGTTGTTCATGGCTGGATTAGATTCCTGATGCTGACGAATAGGTTTATCAGATCGGATCATTGAATCGAAAAGGTTTTTGAGAATGGTGTTTAACTGACACAATACTACTGGAAATTTTGACTATTTCCATGACAAAACGTGATTATCTTCTTAAATCTTCAGGAAAGGGTCAGTTCAGGGAAGAAACTAACGTAATCGGTCAGGTATTCCTGGTACTTAATTGTGTTTAACCGATACAGTTGTCCTTTCTTGGTTACCGACGTCGTGTCTTTTTCGCCCGTACCGATCAGCAGATCAGTTGACAGGATTTTCCGACTGAAGTTTCGGCGGTCAAGTTGTCGGATATAGATGGCCTCATACAATTTTTGAAGCTGTGGAATCGTAAATTTTTCGGGCAGGAGTTCAAAACCGATTGCGTGCAGAGCGGCTTTGTAACGCAATCGGCGAAGCGCCTGCTCAACCATCGTGTCATGGTCGAAAATCAGGTTGGGTTTCTCCTCCAGATTGACCCAGGAAGCATTATGGCCCCGGATAGCCTGGATGTCCTGATCCTGAATATTGACCAGAGAGTAATAAACAACCGATATGGTTCGCTCAACTGGATCGCGGGCTACGGCCCCAAACGTCTGCAACTGTTCAAGATAGGTGTTGGTCAGGCCCGTCAGGTCATATAGAATACGCTGGGCCGCCGATTCCAAGTCTTCATTATCATGCAAAAATCCACCCATCAGCGACCACCGGCCCTGTTCGGGTTCCATGTTGCGTTTGATGATCAGTAATTTCAGTTGTTCGCCATCGTACCCAAAGATGATACAGTCCAGGGCAACCAGGATTCGATTGGGATGTGTGTAGTGGATCATTCGCTATTGTTGAAGGAGAGGTGCCTGCTAGCCCATCACGTCAAATAAAGGCAATGAACAGGCCGGAACGATGTACCTGCTAATAGCTATAAATAGTTTAGTCGTAAAACTTACTGATGGCATAAGGCAGAATTTATTTTGTATTAGGCAACCGGGAGGTAACGGCAAGGCCGTACCATTTGGTTAGGTAGACCGTTAAGACACTAGTGTATGCACCCACCTTTTTCGGTCGCGTAGCGATCAAATGTTTGTAAGATCGGCCTTTGTCGCTATTCTTTTGGTCGCGTAGCGATCGAACTCATACGTCGTCCAATTGCTACGCGGCCAAAAAATGAGGAACTGGCCTACTGCACGGGCGGCCCGGAAGCCAGCGCCACTATGCTACAGGCTCCGATTCGGGCTGTCCCAGCGTTACGGGTTGCATTTTCGGGGCCAGCAGGTGCATAACCAGCCAGGCTAACAAATAAGCCGAGCCGCACATCAGAAAAATAATGCCGTAGCCACTCTGCACATCACCAGCTCGTTTATAGCTATCCAGAATCCGACCGACAATTTCGGGGAAAATGATCCCGCCAACCGATCCGGCCATGCTCCCAATCCCTACAACGGAACTAACGGCCCGCTTGGGAAACATGTCGGAAGCTGTCGTGAAGATGTTGGCGCTCCAGGCCTGGTGGGCAGCTCCCGCCAAACCAATCAGCGCTACCGTTGTCCAGATGTCGGGACCGAAGCGAACGGCGATGACCGGAATGACCAAAAGGGCGAAAATGAGCATGGACGTTTTGCGTGCCTTCCAGACGCTCCAGCCCCGGTTAATGAGCGCTGATGATAGGTACCCACCGCCGATGCTGCCAATACTGACCAGCGTGTAAAGTACTGCCAGATATAGATTCGGCTTCTTGGTATCGAGGTGGAAGGTAGTCGAGAAATAATCCTGTAGCCAGAAGAGAAAAAACCACCAGATGGGGTCTGTGAGCATCTTGCCAAAAACGAATGCCCACGTTTGGCGAACACTCAGCAACTCGCCCCAGGATACGGGTTTGCCGTGGTCAGCTACCTCATCAGGTGTGGTTTCGTTGTCGCTGTGTATATAGTCGAATTCGGCTTTGGAGAGTTTGGCCTGCTTGGCGGGTATTTCGTAGGTAATGTACCAGACCACCAGCCAGATAAACCCAACGGCTCCCGTCACAATGAAAGCCATCTGCCAGCCATAAATGCCTAAGATCCAGGGGACGAGAATCGGCGCAACGACCGCGCCGATATTGGCACCCGAATTAAAAATGCCCGTTGCCAACGCCCGTTCCTTTTTCGGAAACCATTCGGCTACTGTTTTGATGGCCGCCGGAAAGTTACCCGCTTCGCCTAATCCCAGCCCTATGCGCGCAAAGATAAAGCCAAGGGTGCTGGTTGCCAGGGCGTGGCCCATAGCCGCTATACTCCAGAAAATAATGGCGATGGAGTAGCCCATTTTGGTGCCGATGCGATCGATGAAGCGACCGAAGACGAGCAGCCCAATGGCATAAGCCGCCGAAAAAACCTGCACAATTCGGCTATAATCCAGCTCCGACCAGGCAAATTCTTTCTCTAAGGTTGGTTTAAGCAAGCCGACCACTTGCCGGTCGAGGTAGTTGATGGTCGTCGCAAAAAAGAGAAGCGCTACGATGGTCCAGCGATAATTTCCGAGGGGTTTGTTCATACGGGCGTCGGTATCAAAGTGGCCACAAGCTTAACCAAAGATGCGATTCGGTCACGTAGAGCATCGGGCGATGCCGCCTGACCGGAAAAGAGTTGAGAGCCTATCCCAACGGCCGTGACGCCCGATCGGAACCAGGCCGACAAGCTATCAATGGTGGGCTCCACACCTCCCGTTACCATTAGTTTCAGGCCGGGCATTGGCCCTTTAATGGCTTTGATGAAATCGGGCCCGACAACATTTCCCGGAAATACTTTAACCAGATCGGCCCCCAGTTGTGTTGCCTGGTAAATCTCATTCAAGGTCGAACCTGCTGGCATCCAGGAGACGCCCCGCGCCCGGCAAACCTCGCCTACTGCAGCCGTGGTAACGGGTTGGACCACAAAGTCAGCGCCCGCATCCAGAAACCGTTCGGCGTCTTCGGGCGTTAGGATCGTACCGATGCCCATGGCCATATCGGGGCAGTTCTGGCGGACATACTGAATTAAGCCCGTGAAAACAGACAGGGCCATCTCGCCCCGGTTCGTAAACTCAAACGCCCGTAACCCACCATCGTAACAAGCCTGGACAATGGCCTGCGCATGAGCCCCGTCGGGATGGTAAAAGACCGGTACAATCGGGTGACTACTAATCAGGTCAAGGATTTTATCGGGAGTGAATGCTGACATAATAAGTTAGGATAATGGGGTTAATGTGTAAATTCTGTTGGTTATATCGGTAACGGATTGGCCGGTGGCGTCCCCTAATTCCTGTAATTTTCCAAAGGCAGCCTCTGCCGCGAACGTGACGACTTGTTGAGGAGGATGCTGGTGATACAGGCCATAGATCAGGCCAGCCATGAAACAATCGCCACTGCCGACCCGATCAACGACCGAATCGGTCAGTAATTCGGGCGAGAGATATTGTTGGCCTTCGGTAAAAAGGGTTGTGTAATAGCGGAGACCCGCAGGGGTCGTATCGAAACGGAACGTGTTCGCTACGACTTTGCAACGCGGGAACTGTTTCTGGATAGCCTCTGAAGTGGCCTGAGCATGGGCTACATAATCGGATTGTTGCCCTTTGGTATGGATCTGTTCATCGACCGGAATCCCCAACAAGGCGTTGGCCGCCCATATATTGCCCATCACCACATCGCAGTACGCCATCAGACCGGGCATAACATCGGTGGGAGCCATGCCATATTGCCAGAGCCGTGCCCGGTGGTTGAGGTCCATCGAAATGGTAATTCCTTTGGCCGAGGCTGCTGCCATCAGCTCCCGACAGGCCGCAGCCACATCAGCGCTTAGGGCGGGGCTAATGGCGCTTACATGTAGCCAGGCCGTATCGGTAAGCACCTCGTTCCAGTCCACTTTACCCGGCGAAAGCTCAGAAAATGATGAATGAGCTCGATCATAAATTACGCCCGCATGTTTGAGGTCAGTCCCTTGTGGCAGGAAATAGCTGCCTATTCGTTGGCCAAATCGAGCGATACCCGATGAGTCGATGCCTTTACTGTTTACATACCCGATGATGTCATCGGCTAGTGTGTTTACGGGTAAAACGGTGCTGTATTTAACCGGAAGACCCCAGTTGGCCAGGGCTGTGGCTACGTTCAATTCGGCGCCACCCACAAAGACCGGCATTACTCCCTGCCGAATCCATTCCCCCTTGGCAACGGGTGAAAAGCGTAGTAATAATTCGCCGAAGCAGGAAATTTTAGTCATAGCTACTAATAGGGCAATGAATGAGCCGGGGATAGGTTGATTAACCGGCTCTGCAAATTCATACAGCAAAGAGTAGTTGTTGCCTGTTTCATACCCATTTTACCCCCTAAAAACTACGAGATTGAGTTTGTAAAGTACGCAACCAGAAGGAACGGGGCATAGAATTGTCTTTTTCGTGGAAATGGCAGTTTGCCCGGCATATATCGAGCTTAGGCTATCCCTTATAAGGGTAAGCAAGCTATTTCTTATAGAGAAGCAATGCACCGTATTTTTTCACGCAAACGTTATCGGGAACGTTGCCGACTTGCCTATTTTTCGTAAATACTTATCGTAGGAGCCATGGACTTGCTGGCTAATCCTGTGAAACAAGGCTACTTTTGCTGATTCATTTTTTGCATTTTCCCCATAAAGCGGAAATACTTAACTGAGTTATCCTGTCGTTCTGCCGATGACGGAGGTGATTTTGCTGTCTGTAGATTCGGCCATAAGATCACCATTTTTATCGTAACGACGCTCCCCATTAGTCAGACCATTCCATTGCATCTAGTAGCCTCCATTATCGTTTATCTGCTTCTGATCGGTTCTGCTTTCTCAACCGATGCAGGCGTTTTGCCAGTCAACCCAACCGTCGCCTGCTTCAACCTGAAAGCGGGTCCTGTAAAGCGCAGCGGCACGAAACCGTTGCGCCAAAAGGCAGCGGTTCGGAAATCCCGTCCAAAAAAACCGGGCAGGAAGCACCCAACGTCGGCAAAAACGCGACGCTCAACGCATTCTGTCAAAAAACGCCACTCTGCCTCACCATCCGCTAAGCCCCTCAGAAAAACTACCGTGCGGACCGTGAGCAAAACGCTGGCCATTATGGGCCGCCGATACGCCACAATCCCCATACTGGATAATCAACTCAGCGGGGCAGTTTATTACCTGGCTTCCGGCCATGGCGGGCCCGATCCGGGGGCCATTGGCAAGTATGGTTCCAAGCGCCTGCCCGAAGACGAGTATGCGTATGATGTCACAATTCGGCTGGCACGCGTGCTCATTCAGCATGGCGCTACGGTCTACATGATCGTGCAGGACCACAATGATGGTATTCGGGATGGGGCCGTGCTGCCCATCGACTACGATGAACGGGCCTACCCAAATCAGGCTATTCCCCTCGATCAAACGACCCGACTTCGGCAAACCACCACGGCGGTCAATCGGCAATTTGCCAGTCATAAAGAACGGTACCAGCGGTTTGTAACCATTCACGTCGACAGCCGAAGCAAAGGGGAGACGATTGACGTCTTTTTTTATCATCATCCCCAGAGCAAAGTTGGGTTGAGGCTAGCCCGGAATATTCATCGGATGTTTCAGGCCAACTACAAACGCTACCGACCGGCGCGGCCTTACATGGGCCGGGTGAGCAGCCGTGGGAGCTTGTATGTGATCAGAAACAGTCAGGCCCCAACCGTTTTTATCGAGTTGGGCAACATTCAGAATCAACTGGATCAACGGCGGTTTCTACTGGCCGAGAATCGCCAGGCGCTGGCCAACTGGCTCTGTCAGGGAATGGTGGTCGATTATAAAAAACGATAATACACCCATCGAATCGTCTTTTTTGACCCTTAATGGTGCTAAATAGTCCCGTTAAATTTACAAATTTTTGAATTGGCCAGCTTGATCTATCAGAACCTTGTGTACTTTTGACACAAAGAAAAAAGGATGGCTATAAATCGGGTAAACTGCCTGCTTACGGCGTTATTGCTGGCGGGTAATCACTGGGTGCAGGCCCAGCAGGCGCACGTCAATCTGGATTGGAATCCTCAGAAAAACACACAGAACCTACTGCCGTTTGGCGCGAATGTTATCTCGCCCGATGTGCACGACGACCATACCATCACCTTTCGGCTCAAAGCTCCTGAGGCAAAGCAGGTGATGCTGACGGGAGGACCGCTATTACTGGCCCTGAACGCCAAAGAGCCAATACCCTTTCAAAAAAATGCCGACGGCCTTTGGTCGGTGACGGTTGGGCCCATCAAACCGGATATTTACGTGTACAAATTCGTGATCGATGGCGTACAGGTCGTTGATCCGAACAATACCCTCACGGGTTTCAATGACCAGCCGGGCTACAGTAACGTGGTCGTTCAGGGCGACGGGCCGGCTTACTACGATGCCAAAGCCGTGCCCCACGGCGCCGTAACGCGCCACATTTATCATTCGGATGTGCTGAATGGCGAACGGGAAATGTACGTGTATACGCCCCCCGGCTATTCATCCAAAAAGAAATACCCCGTCCTCTACCTAATGGGCGGCAGCGGTGAGCTCGCTTCGGGCTGGAGCCTCGACGGGCGGGCCAATTTCATTGCGGATAACCTCCTGGCCGAGGGTAAAATGGTGCCTATGCTGATTGCAATGCCCAACAACCAGGTCGTCCACCGCAGTGATCCGGCGCATGCCGAAAAGACGTTCAAACTGTTGGAAGACGAACTGAAAAAACAGATCGTACCTTTCATGGACAAAACCTACAGCACCCGGGCCGACCGCACCGGCCGTGCGTTGTCAGGCTTGTCGATGGGTGGACGGCATACGCAGCTGGTCGGCCTCACGAATCTGGACATGTTCAGTTCGTTTGCCATTTTGAGTGCGGGTGATCTGGAAACCGAAAACGTAAGTGCTGCCTTTCTAAACGACCCCAAAGCGAATCAGAAAGTTGATTATTTATTGGTCGGGCAGGGGACGGGCGAAGTAGAAACGATTGGCAAACGGGCCGTTGCTCTGCACGAAGCTCTTCAGAAGCACAACATCAGGCACGATTATTATGTCGGGGGCGAGGGTGCTCATGACTGGGGTACCTGGCGTCATCTACTGTATTACAGGCTCCTGCCAAATCTATGGCGTAACAAGTAGTTCGTCGATGGCGCGAGGCTCCAGCCTCGTGCCGACTATTACCCGGCCTCCGGCCGGTTTGAACAAAATTGCAAATAACAAAACAGTAACTACAGACCGGCCGGAGGCCGGGTAATAATTGGCACGAGGCTGGAGCCTCGCGCCATCGGCGGCCAAAGGCGGTGCCTTGCGCCATAGCTACAGTTCAATTCCTTAATCCTTTTTTCTTATGAAAAGACTCAACCCAATTCTCAAATCCGGCATTCGTAGCTTCGGGCTCGCTCTAGGCGCATCAATGGCTCTGTCGGGCGCTATGGCCCAAATGCCGCAGCGGACACCCACGCCTAACGACACGCTGAAGTCGCCTAAAGTAATGGCCGATAATCGGGTGGCTATTCAGATCTATGCCCCTAAAGCTACGGAGGTAACCGTCGGGGGCGATTTCTCGTCGACTTACAAACCCATTAGTCTCGTCAAAAATGAGCAGGGCGTCTGGTCGACGGTACTCGGCCCACTTCGGCCGGATTATTACACCTATACCCTGATGGTTGATGGCGTACGGACGATGGATCCGAAGAATCCGGTCATCAAGCAGGGTATCAGCAGTTTGGAAAATGTGATGGCCGTGCCCGGTGCCGAAACTGCTTTCGAGGACAACCGGGCTGTGCCCCATGGCCAGGTCAGAGAGGTCTGGTACTCGTCGGGTTCGCTGAATATGATGCGCCGAATGCACGTGTATACCCCCCCTGGCTACGAGCAGGGAAATGGAAAATACCCAGTCTTCTATTTGCTGCACGGAGCAGGCGACGATGATTCGGGCTGGAACACCGTTGGCCGGGCTGGCTTTATCCTGGATAATTTACTGGCCGCCGGACAGGCTAAACCCATGATCGTGGTGATGCCTAATGGCAGCATGCCGATGCCACCCGCAACGGGACAGGCCAACCCCATGCAGGGATTGAGTACCATGCGCGATATGTTTGCCAATGAATTCCTAAAAGACGTCATGCCCTATGTCGAGAAGACGTATCGCACGTTGCCAAATCGGGAAAACCGGGCATTGGCGGGTTTGTCGATGGGTGGATTTCAGACACTGGACGTGAGCCTGACCCGTCCCGACTTATTCAATTATGTTGGCGTGTTCAGCTCAGGCTTTTTTGGCCCGTCGATCGACGAAGCGGAGACTAAATATAGCAAAGCTCTGAACGACGCTTCCTTCAACAAAAACAAGAAACTGTTTTGGGTGGAGATTGGGAAAGATGATTTTGTGATGGATGCCAACAAGAAAACGCTGGCCCTCCTCGACAAGCACAAGATCAAATACCAGTATAAAGAAACCACTGGCGGCCATACCTGGATCAACTGGCGGCAGTATCTTAATGAGTATGTCCCCCAGTTATTCAAATAAGACAACCCTACTACGGCTCTGAAGAAGCGATTCATTTTTATGAAAGGAACGGTATTGGTATTGCTGCTAAGCCTGATCGGCGCTCCCATTCTGTCGGTCGGGGCTAAAGTCGATTCGCTGGATATTCCCTCGGCCGTTATGCAAAAGAACTTGCGGGCGGCTGTTGTCTTGCCAAACGCGTACGCAAAAGGCAAGGCGACCTATCCCGTATTGTATCTGTTGCACGGGGGAGGAGGGCGGTTCAGCGACTGGCTATCGAAAACGCCTGACAAACAGTTGTTGCAGAAGCTGTCCGATCAATATAACCTCATTATTGTAACACCGGAAGGCGAAACATTGAGCGGTTATCTGGACAGTCCCATTCAGAAAGACAACCAGTTTGAAACATACATTACAAAAGAGGTAATCGAAAAAATTGACAACACATACCGTACCATCAAGGACCGCAAAGGGCGGGTAATTAGCGGCTTAAGTATGGGCGGCCACGGGGCTTTATACCTTTCGGCGCGCCATCCGGACTTGTATTGTGCGGCCGGTAGCATGAGTGGGGCCGTCGATCTGGATCGGAAAAATTGGAAACTGACGCCCGAATTTGCCAAACAGATTACCCCGCAATTCGAACGGATCCTGGGTCCGGCCGGGGCTACTCCCGATTTGTACGCGGCTAATTCGGTGGTGAACATGGTCGATAAGATCAAAGCCAATGGCCTTAAGATCATTATCGATTGTGGGGTGGACGATTTCCTGATCGAGCCCAATCGGGAGCTACATCGGCGGCTCGTTTACAACCAGACGCCCCACGACTATACCGAACATCCGGGCGGGCACACCTGGGATTACTGGGAGAATTAACTGCCCTCTCATCTGCTGTTTTTTCATAAAATCCTGAAGGAGAATGGGAGTGCCATGCCTTGATAAGACCCTAGTTTTGAGACTCGATTAGCTCGTTATTCTATGAAACAAGTCATTTCTCTTTTCCTGATAAACCTCTCTTTATCTGTTGTTGGGCAATCGCTCGTTGTAAAGACTGACAACGGACGCATTGAGGGAACGGCTAATAAATCGGGCGACATACGGATTTATAAAGGCATCCCGTTTGCGGCTCCGCCGGTTGGAAATCTGCGGTGGAAAGCCCCGCAACCGGTCACCAGCTGGCGTGACATTCGGAAATGCCAGGCATACGGGCCTAGCCCCATGCAGGCGAAACCGGCACCCTTCATGTACTGGTCGTCGGAGTTTCTGATTCCCGAACAGCCTATCAGTGAAGATTGCCTGTACCTGAATGTGTGGACGGGGGCAAAATCGGCTGCCGAAAAACGTCCGGTGATCGTCTTCATTCCCGGCGGTGGTTTCCGAAGCGGGGGAGGAGCCTGCCCAATTTACGACGGGGAATCGATGGCGAAAAAAGGCGTCGTATTTGTCAACATCAACTACCGGCTTGGCGTGTTTGGTTTTCTGGCTCACCCCGAACTGTCGGCTGAGTCGGGGCATCACGCATCGGGTAATTACGCTTTGCTCGATATGATTGCCGCGTTGCAATGGGTACGGAAAAACATAGCCGCGTTGGGTGGCGATCCCAACAACGTCACCATCGCCGGGCAATCGGCGGGTGCGTTTGCGGTCAATTTCCTGACAGCATCACCCCTCGCCAAAGGACTTTTTCAGAAGGCAATTGCCGAGAGTGGCGGTAGTTTTGTGACCAGTCCTATCCGGCCCAACCTGACGTTGCAAGGCGCCGAGCAACAGGGTGTATCATTTGCCAAATCGTTGAATGCGAGTTCACTGGCCGAACTTCGGGCGTTATCCGCCGATGCCATTCAGCAGGCGAAAGGGGGGCTGAGTTCGCCCATTGTCGATGGGTACGTTACGCCCGAGCCGATTATGAACATCTACGCGAAGGCCCGCCAGAGTGACGTTCCGCTTATTGTTGGCTGGAACAAGGATGACAAAATTATGGGACCTCCCATCGGCGCCGAAGCCTTTCGGGAACAGGTAAAAAAGCGGTTCGGAGATAAACATGACGCCTTTCTGTCGGTATATCCGGCTCAGAACGATGCCGAAGCAGCCCAGGCGCAGGGAAATAGCAACCGGGACGAATCGTTTGGTATTCAGGATTACACCTGGGCCAACATGCAGGCCAAAACGGGTAAAGCACCCGTCTATATGTATAATTTTAACCGTCAGGTACCGGCCGCCACAGCAGCATCTCAATTTGGCGCGTTTCATTCCGGTGAAATCGTGTATGCCTATAATAACCTGCATACGCTCCACCGCCCCTGGGAGCCCGTTGACCAGCACATTGCCGATGTGATGTCGTCCTACTGGGTCAATTTTGCCAAAACCGGTAATCCAAATGGGGGGAGTTTACCCAACTGGCCAGTGTATACGCCAGCCGCTGAACGGGTTATGATCATTGATAAAACCATCGATAGCGCACCCTTGCCAACAAAGTCCCAGCTTGCCTTCTGGGAAACCTATTATGGAGTTAACAAGTAAGTAAATCAGCAGCGCCGAATCACTGCCGTAAACAGACAGGGATTTAATCCTCTTACTAACCTAAGAAAATGAAGAAACAACGTATTTGTATCGGTTTGCTGAGTTTATTCTCGGCCTCCGTTGCGTTTGGTCAGAACTGGACCGAAGCCAAACTGGGTAACTGGACGAAGGTGACCAACAAAGGAGGCAAAACACTGGGTTACTCGACCACTTCGGGGGTGAAATTGATTACGGAAAAAGGCTTTGCCTTCAAAGACCTGAACAAGAACGGTAAACTGGATAAATACGAAGACTGGCGCTTATCTGTCGATATTCGGGCCAAAGACCTGGCCTCGAAATTGACCGTTGAGCAGATTGCCGGACTGATGCTGTACAGCAAACACCAGCCCATTCCGGCTGCAGCCGGTGGCCCGTTTGCGGGGACCTACAACGGAAAAATATTCGCCCAAAGTGGCGCGAAGGTGGCTGATCTATCGGATCAACAGAACGAATTTTTAACCAAGGATAACCTGCGGCATGTCCTGATCACATCGGTGCAAAGTCCCGAGGCTGCCGCCGAGTGGAACAACAACGCCCAGGCGCTGGTCGAAGGGCTTGGCCTGGGTATTCCCATCAACAGCAGTTCCGATCCCCGGCATGGTACCCGTGCCGACGCTGAGTTCAACGCCGGAGCGGGCGGTGCCATTTCCATGTGGCCCGGCTCGCTGGGGCTGGCCGCAACGTTCAACCCTGAGCTAGTACAGCGATTTGGCCAAATTGCCGCTACTGAATACCGGGCGCTGGGTATCGCCACGGCGCTTTCTCCGCAAGTCGATCTGGCAACGGACCCCCGCTGGAACCGCGTTAGCGGCACATTTGGCGAAGACCCCAAACTGGCCACCGATATGGCGCGGGCGTATATCGACGGTTTTCAAACCTCAACGGGCGCGAACGAGATTACGGGCGGCTGGGGCTACCACAGCGTGAACGCGATGGTGAAGCACTGGCCGGGCGGTGGCTCAGGGGAGGGTGGCCGCGATGCACACTACGGCTACGGCAAGTATGCCGTTTATCCGGGTAAGAATTTTGAGGCTCATTTTCAACCCTTCCTCAACGGGGCTTTCAAGCTAAAAGGAAAAACGGGAATGGCATCGGCCGTCATGCCTTACTACACGATCTCATTCGATCAGGATAAAAAGTATGGGGAGAACGTGGGCAATAGCTACAATAAATACATTATCCACGATCTGTTGCGGACTAAATACAAGTACGATGGTGTGGTGTGCACGGACTGGCTGATTACAGCCGATGAAACCGCCGTCGATGTGTTTCTGACGGGTAAATCCTGGGGTGTCGAGAAGCTAACGGTGGCGCAGCGGCACTACAAGATTCTCATGAATGGGGTCGACCAGTTTGGGGGTAATAATGAAGCCAGGCCCGTGATTGATGCCTATCAAATGGGCGTTAAAGAGCATGGCGTCGCCTTCATGCGCAACCGGTTTGAGCAATCGGCCGTTCGGTTGTTGAAGAACATCTTCCGGGTGGGGCTCTTTGAAAATCCGTATTTGGATCCGCAGGTGTCGCAGCAGTCGGTGGGTACTGCCGAGTTCATGAAAGCGGGCTACCAGGCGCAGCTTGAATCGGTGGTGATGCTGAAGAACAGAGAAAAGGCGCTGCCGCTGACAAAAGGCAAGACCGTTTATATTCCTAAACGATTTACACCGGCGGGCCGCAACTTCCTGGGCATGCAGATTCCCGAGAAGCTGGATTACCCGGTCAATCTGGCCGTTGTTAAAAAATACTTTACCGTGACCGACAATCCTGCCGAGGCAGATTATGCGCTGGTGTTCATTCAGAGCCCTAATTCGGGCGGGGGCTACGACTCCGACGATGCCAAAGCAGGAGGCACGGGCTACGTGCCGGTTAGTCTGCAATATGGGAATTATACGGCTCAGGGTAGCCGCGACCCGAGTATTGCCGGTGGCGATCCGCTGGAAAAATTCACGAACCGGACCTACAATGGTAAAACGGCCAAGACCATTAATGCTTCTGATTTGGGTATGGTCACCGAAGCCCACGCCAAAATGAAGGGTAAGCCCGTGATCGTATCCTTGCTGGTATCGAACCCCACGGTTGTTCGCGAATTTGAGGCCCAGTCGAACGCTATTCTGGCTCATTTTGGCGTTCAGGATCAGGCGTTGATGGACATTCTGACCGGTGCCCATGAGCCTTCGGCGCTGCTGCCCATGCAGTTTCCGGCCGACATGAAAACCGTTGAAGCACAAGCCGAAGACGTTCCCCGGGACATGACTCCTTACAAAGATGCACTAGGGAACGTGTATGATTTTGGCTTTGGTCTGAACTGGAAGGGTGTCATCAACGATGCCCGGACAGCCACATATAAAAAGCCGGGGCAGTAGGGGTTCCTGTTTCCACGATCCGTGAGGACAATCAAAAGTTGATCACTACTGCACTAAAACAAGGCACCGACTCAAACCTGAATCGGTGCCTTGTCCTTTCAACATAAATCAATTATTTACTTTAGAATAGGCTCCAGGGCGGCCCGGTTTTCGTTGAGCCAATCGTGGATGTCCGTCACGATTTCGCGGATGCCCAACTCGGGTTTCCAACCCGTTAGGTTCGTGACGTTGGTGTTGTCGGTAATATAGAGCCGGATATCGGCGGCCCGGTTCTCGGCGACCTGCGTGATTGGAATCGTTTTGCCCGTTACTTCCTGGCAAATTTTGGTCAGTTCCTGCAACGAAGCGCTGCTCTGCTGACCACCACCGGCGTTCAGGATCTGGCCATTGACGGCATCCAGATGGTGCAGTTCCCAGTCGATCAACCGGTAGAGGTCCGCAATATGGAGCATATCGCGGGTTTGTTTTCCGGTGCCACCATAACCGATATACGCCAGCTTCTGCTCGAAAAAGTGCTTGGCGATCCAGAGCACCATAACGCCCTGGTCGACCTTACCCATTTGCCAGGGACCGGTGATGACGCCACAACGATTGATGACCGTTTTGAGTCCATAAAACTCGTTGTACTCCTGAATCAGCAGTTCGGACGCCAGCTTCGTGGTACCATACAGAGACCGGGCACCGTCGAGCGGGAAATTCTCCGCAATCCCTTTTGATGATACGCCGGGTACGGGTTGGTTGTCGGTCAACACAAAACGGGTATCGGCTTCCTCGAAATTTAGGGTTTCGATGGTCTTGATGGGATACACGCGGCTCGTCGACAGAAAGATGAAGTTGGCTTTGTGCTTCAGCGCATAGTTGAGGCAATTGACGGTGCCGAATAGATTCGTATTGATCAGGTAATCGGGCGTACCATCCAGACCAGCCAGTACCGATGGCTCAGCCGAAGCCTCGATCACCGTGTCTACAGCGGGTAAGGCGTCAAAATCTTCCTTATTCCGGATGTCGCCATGCAGAAACTCGATGCCAGCGGCTTTCAGGCGGGCCAGACTTAACTCCGATCCCCGTCGTTTAAGATTATCGAGCGCAAAAATTTCATACTGCGGGTAATTCTGCTTCAGCGAGATCGCCAGCGATGAGCCCACAAACCCGGCTCCACCTGTGATGAGTAGCTTCATAATTGAATGACCGAAGGATAGATTGATTGAAGGATTGAATAGCTGGCGCGAATACCTATTCAATCAATCTATCATTCAAAATTAAGTTGTAATACGTTTGAGTTGGACGTTTTCGACAGGGCGGATTACCAGCGGTACTTTTTCGACCTTCACCGAACTGCTATCGAGGCCGAACCACCGATCTTCGGGTGTGGTGAATCCTTTTATGGTAAAATATAGGTTCATGATGAACCGTTCGCGGGCGGGCAATTCGTTTTCAAACGACAGGAATTTCTCCAGAACCACGAACCGGAAATCGCCGATAACATTCTGGCGGCTAAGGGATTCGTAGCGGCTGGTAATATCTACTTCTTTGTTCTTAACCATGTCTTCGATCACCTTACGGAAGAACAGGTTGATGCGTTGTTCAACCCGGAAGCCCAGTTTAAAGGTTACTTTGTAGGCGTCGTCCGGGGCAATGGTGTTTACTTTATACTCCATCGTATACGGATCATCCGTTGTATCGACGTGAACAAACCAGTAGATGTCCGCACGTTTTGGCCGCTTCTGGAAGATCGAGTAAATAATTTTCGATTCGATCTCCGACTGCCGGGCGGCATTGCTCATGAATACGATGTGCGTGGCGTATTTAGGAATACTGATGTCCCGACTCAGCTCTTTGATCGCCTGTGTATATTGGTCGATGCGGACATATTCGGTCAAACGAAGTTTGATCTGGAAGGCCTGTAGCCAGATGTACATCACTCCGGCAATTGTTGAACCAATCAGTACAGAAACCCAGCCGCCATGCGGGAATTTGATGAGGTTGGCGACCAGAAAAGACCCTTCGATGCCCAGATAAACGGTCAGGAACAATACCACCCACCACGCCTGGTACTTGTGGGTATACAGGTAATAGGACATGAGCAAGGTGGTCATCAGCATGGTCAGCGTAATGGCAAGGCCATAGGCTGCTTCCATATTCGATGACTCGCGAAAGTAAAGAACCACCCCCACGCAACCCGCCCAAAGAAGCATGTTCACGCTGGGAACATAAAGCTGGCCTTTCTGAACACTTGGATACCGCAGCTGAACTTTGGGCCAGAAATTAAGGCGTATAGCCTCACTGATGAGCGTAAACGAACCACTGATGAGTGCCTGGCTGGCAATAACAGTGGCCGCCGTTGCAATGACAATACCGATGGTCAGGAACCAGGGGGGCATTACTTCATAAAAAGGAATGCGATCTTTCAGCACTTGCCCCTGAATGCCCAGGAGCCATGCTCCCTGGCCAAAGTAATTGAGGACCAGACACGATTTTACAAATATCCAGCTAACCCGGATGTTTGACCGGCCGCAGTGACCCATGTCGGAATAGAGAGCTTCGGCTCCCGTCGTACAGAGGAAAACGGAGCCCAGGAGCCAGAAACCGCCTGGGTATTCAACGAGTAACCACCAGGCGTAATAGGGATTGATAGCTGCCAGAACGCCCGGTGCCTGAGCGATCTGGATAGCGCCGAGCGTACCAAGCATCACGAACCATACGAGCATGATCGGCCCAAAAGCCGTTCCGACCACATTTGTACCAAACGCCTGAATCAGGAACAGAATGGTCAAAATCGCGATCACAATCTCAATAATTTCGGTGGGGGTGATGGCCGGATAAAGCAGACGCAACCCTTCTACCGCCGACGAAACCGAAATAGGGGGCGTAATGATCCCATCGGCCAGCAGCGCCGACCCCCCAATAATGGCCGGGAGAGTAAGCCAGCGGGCATGCCGTCTGACCAGTGCATACAGCGCAAAGATGCCTCCTTCACCCCGGTTATCGGCCCGCAAGATCAGAATGACATATTTGACGGTTGTTTGCAGGGTGAGCGTCCAGAGAACGCAGGAGAGGGCGCCACGAACAACATCAGGTCGAATAACATTTTCGGCTCCAATAATTGCCCGGAGCGTATACAGGGGCGATGTACCAATATCACCGTAAATGATGCCCATGGCCACTAACAGACCGGCAGCCGTAACAGTGTCTATATGTTTCTTATCTTCCATAAAATAGGCTAGCGCCTTCTTGTCTTACGAGCGGGTAGCGAGTCAAAACGGCGCAAAGATAACCGATGTTTACACCGTTTTGACGAGTAATGGGTTGAAAGTTACGCTCAATCGAGCCGTATAAAGATAGATACCTGGCTGTTTAGACGTATTCTTTACAGGAAAGGGGACACTCACAGCAATACAGGCCTGAAAATCAACAGAAAACGGAGGTTTTTATGTGGTATATATCAATTAAAGAAAATAGCGACAAATGCCATTTTCTTTACATGGGGCGCTTTTACTAGCGCCATAGAACCCATAAAAATAATTGAAAAGGCAGCCGAAGTAACCTTAGATTGATAAAACTAAAACCAGCTTTAAATCGTAAGTATGTATATAGTTTTAGTGCGGATTTTTTGGTTCTGTTTAATTAGGTGTGTTTTGCAGATGGCCCGTTAGCTTAACGGGCCATCTCTTTTTGAATAAATAAATAGTATACGGATAACTGCATATGTAAAGGAAATAAATTACCTTCGCTTCATAGAGTAGATATGCTATTAGCTAGTCGATTCTACAGCTTCCACACCCATGAACGATAGTCAGTTTTATCAACTGATCGATAACTTAAGCCAATTAACTGCTTATACAATTGGACGAAGTGTCGATAATCAACTGGTTCTTCCCCAGAGTAAAATTAGTGGGCATCACGCCCGGCTAATCCAATGCACCTCCACGAGCTTCATCGTTGAAGACCTTTCCAGTAAAAACGGCACGTTTGTCAATGAGGTGCGTATTACGCGTAAAGTAGTTGACCAAAAAGACACGCTCCGGCTTGCCGATACGCTCATTACCGTCGAAGAACTTTTGGCTCAGCTACCGGTTGCGCCCGCTAGCTCGACAGTAGAGGCAGCACCAGCAACGCCCCAAAAAATCCCCCAGGCAGAAGCTAATCCGCTGGATTTTACCAGCGCCTTCGCCGACCTGCAACAGGTTTATGTGCAATACCCGATACTTAGAAAAGACTGCCGTAATCGGGAGAAAATGATTCGGACGGGTAGCGTTATTCTTTCATCAATCGTTGGGATTAGCTCAGTTCTGTCAACGGGAGGAGCCGCTTTGCCACTGCTTCACATTATGTCTGGAGCCGGCCTGAGTATGCTGGTTCCCACGTTGTGCTCGACGCTGCTGTCGACCGAAGAGAAACTGGAAGTCATCGATAAAGAATACCGTGAGAAATATCGGTGCCCTAACCCGGCCTGTCGTGACCCATTTGGGAATCGGGAGTGGGAACTGCTCGTCCAGCAAAAGAGCTGCCGACGCTGTCAGGCTATCTGGGTCAACTAAAAAAGTTTTCTCCAGGTCACTTACCTTTTTCGGGCAATCCCTATCCATACACATCAATCAAGATTTAATCTTATTCAGCCATGTCGCAACTTGCCAACCAGTCCGATTTGCTAACCGATACCTATTCCATGACACCATCAACGTCTTCCTCTTCTAAATCTGACGCAAACACTAGTCAGAAAAAAGTACTAGGCATTGCTGCCGCCACCATGTTGTTAGGCGGAGCTGCCTGGGCCGTTTCTCATAAAATAAAAGAACAGGGGAAAGAACACGGTGATTCGTCTACTGAATCAGATACATCAACCACTACATCTACTGTGGTACTACCCGATGATGTTGACGTAGCTGGAAAGGTGACCGACAATATGACGTTTGAGCAGGCATTTACGGCGGCCCGCCAGGAAGTAGGTATGGGTGGCGTATTTAGCTGGCATGGTCACTGGTACAATACCTTCGAGAAAGAAGAATGGAATAGTTTGTCGCTCGAGCAACGTCAGGAGTATACCGAGAACATTACGGGCGAGAAATTACCGGTTAAGCCATACGGATTACCGGTGCATCGTGAGCAGGTTGCTGCTGGGCCAACAGCTGAAGCAGAGCCAACGATTATTGAAGGCTACCTCAATGGGCAACGGGTAATGGGTCTGGATTTCGATCAGGATGGCGTAATTGACACAATCGTACTGGATGGCGCAGATGGCTACACCTACCGCGTCGTCGATGCCCGTGGCGACGATGGCCTCGATACGCTCTATCGCTATGACTCGCTTAGTGGTGAATTGGTAGAAGCTGAGCGAATCGTCGAACCATTTGTTCTGTCCAATGATGATTTCAATCAGGGCCTCGAAGCGAGTATGTCGAAAGAGGTCGTGGATTCAATTCTTGAGCCAGATGCCGATGCCCCCGTCGAAACACCTGCCCCTGACGCCATAGAAACGCCCGATGTACATGGTTTTCGTGATCACGAAATGGATGAGTACAGAGCCAGTGAGAGTGAGTACCTCGCTGATTCCCATGAGGCCGATGATACCTATGTCAATAATGGGGATGTACGTGACATGGACGAATAGGAAACATGGCCGGATTTAAAACAACGCTTATTAGCTGCCAGCAATGTGGCCGACGAATCATGGTGCGTGCTGCCGATGCCGAACGCGGATCCATTATCTGTTCGCATGTTGGCTGCGGGGCCATGAATGTATTACCGACAGCGTTTCATTACGATGAAGCTATTGTGCAGGGCCTACCTTCATTTGGCCAACTGACGCATCTGGGCGAATCCGGAGCGACCTATCTGCTTCGGTTTGGCAGCAACGTAATCGGTACATCCGAAGTGAATACGATTCGGGTAGATCGGTTTGTCCACAATGGTCGCTGCTTCATTAGTCGTCGGCACTGTACGTTGACGATTACCTTCGATAAATGGGCGGGCCAGCTTCGGTATCACCTTCAGGACGGTGCTCCTGAGCCGGGTTCTCCATCGTATCAACCCAGCCTGAACGGGACAAGGGTTGACGGTACTCCGTTGCTGAAGACAGAAATTGTTGATGTTAACGATCAGTCAATTATTACCCTGGGTGGCCTGGATCGATTTCGTCTGACGCATTTTTCAATACCCTCCGCGATGCTCGAAACCTATAAGGTTTCATTGGATTATAACCCCGACCGCACCGAATAACGTATGTATATCCAATCCGCTTTGCCCTTTGCGTTTACGCACATTGGACAGCGCAGTATCAATCAGGATGCACTCTATCCGGCTGTCGGCATGGCAACGGATAAGACCCGGCTCTTCATCCTTTGTGATGGTATGGGTGGGGCTGATAAGGGCGAAATAGCCAGCAACTTATTGTGCAAGGCTATAAACGAGTATGCCCTGGCCATGAATGAGCCGGTTTTTGATCAGGCACATCTGAATGCTGCTCTGGATCGGGCGTATGATGCGTATGCCGCTTATTTTGAGCAGCATCCGTTTGTGAATCGCATGGGCTCTACGCTTGCGTTGCTACAGATTCATCAAAACGGCGTTACGGTAGCTCACGTGGGCGATAGCCGGGTTTATCAGTTTCGGGCGGGTAAGATCATCTTTCAAACCCAGGATCACCGGCAGGTGAACGACATGGTCGAGTCGGGAATTATCACGGCAACGCAGGCCCTGTCGCATCCCTGGCGCAATCGGTTGAGCCGGGCGGTGGTAGCCAGCTCTACCGACAAAAAAGGCCAAACGTCCCGCTCTGTGCCTGACATGGTAACTTTAACCGATATCCAGTCCGGTGATTATTTTTTCATGTGCACCGACGGTGTTCTGGAACAGATGGATGACTATGTGCTGGAAACGGTGCTCGCCAGCAACCTACCCGATCTGACCAAAATTCAGTCGTTGCAGGCGGTGTGTGGCGATCAGACAAAGGATAATTATTCTGGCTATTTGATTGGCATCAGTTACGTAAAACAAACTGAATTAGTCCATTCGTCCGATTCTTCCAAAAGGTATGCTGACTAATTTACTGATCTGTTTAGGTTCGTTTCTGGGCTACCATCCCACAGCCACCCCCGGAACTACCTATGCGGTGGTAGTCGGTATTGCCGATTATCAGGCTCTAACGTATGCAACGGGTGATTTGCGGTTTGCCGATCGGGATGCCAGGCAGGTCGTGGCCTTTTTGCGCAGTAAATCCGGCGGAAACGTACCAACCGCAAATATTCAGCTCCTGACCAACCGGCAGGCTACGCAGTCTGCGGTGCAGCAAGCTTTACGGCTCTTCCGGAAGGCGGGACCGGCCGATCGGGTTATTCTTTACTTTTCGGGACACGGTTTGCCAGGTAGCTTTGCTCCCTACGATGCCCAGCCCGGTAATCTGCGGACTATGGTATCCTATCAGGCCATTAAAATGGCTTTCCATGATTCTCCGGCCATAACTAAACTATGCATCGCCGATGCTTGCCTATCAGGCGGTATGACCCGGCAGAAAACCAGCCGACCGGCCATAGAGAGTAAGGGAAATGAGAAAAGTAATGTGGCCATGATACTGGCCAGCCGATCTACGCAGTATGCCGTTGAAGATGGCCAATTAGCGGGTGGTGCGTTTACGCATTTCCTGATCAAGGGCCTGACCGGGCAGGGTGATCTGGATGGCAATGGAATTGTGACGATACGGGAACTGCACCAGTACGTAGGGCCAGAGGTAAGGAAACGAACAAAAGGCCGTCAAACGCCCATGTTCTATGGGCGTTTTTCTGATAATCTGCCCTTGTCGTATCGCTAAATTTAGTAGTTATTGGTTTGTTGATCAGGTATATGCATCAAACGTTTACGTCGTTTAAAGACTTCAAACAACGATACCCTATTCGTCCCAACGACGAAGGGGCTTTGCTGGGTAGTGGTTCATATGGCCGGGTCATCAAGGTCGAAGACCAGCTGGAGACCGAATGGGTCGCCGTTAAAATAAGCGAGTTCAAAGGGAACGATACCAAGTCGCTCAAGGCCGAGGTCGAACTGGCGCAGCGCGTGCCCCGGCAGACCAACATCGCTCGCTATGATGCCTGCTATCGGCTCGAAACGGACACCAGCGTTAGTGACTTCGCCATTATGAAGTACTATCCGGATGGTAATCTGGCCGACCTGATCCGACGTGTCGTGCTAACACCTTCCCAGATTTATGACATTACGCAGGGCATTTTGCTGGGTCTTCAGCATTTGCATCGCCACCGGATCGTTCACCGCGATTTCAAGCCAGCCAACATTCTGATCTCACGCGACAACTCAGGCCGATTTATTCCCAAAATCGCGGATTTTGGACTGAGCAAGCTGGTCAGCGACGAGGAACTGGACAGTTCTGATTTTGACCTGAGCGATGGCCGGGGAACACCATCCTATAAAGCACCGGAGCAGATTGAAGGGAGTCGGGTAAGTTTTAACCTTGACTTGTGGGCGTTCGGCGTCATTCTGTATGAACTGATGACGGGCGAGAAGCCCTTCCGGTCCGACCAGCGTAACAGCAGTGAACAGTCCGTCCGGCGCGAGATCGAGAAGAAAATCATGACGGTCGACTTACCTGCCCGCCTTGACCAGATTGCTGAGCCATACCGGGCTATTATTCGCCGGTGTCTGGTTCGCGATATTCATGAACGTGCCCGCAAGGAGCAGGAATTACTGGATTTATTGGATGCAATTCCCCAACTGATCGCTGAAGCGCAGGAATTACTGAACAAACGGGAATACAAGCTCGCCAGCACGTTATATGAGCAGGTTCTCACCAAAAGGGAACACCATACTGACGCGCAAAAAGGGCTGGAACAATGTGTGGCTGGCTTACAGCATCAGCAACAGAGGGGTATTCTGAAGAAAGCTGATAGCCTCATCAGTCAGCAGCGTTTTGAGCAGGCCAAGGACTTATATGAGCAAGTACTACGGCTCGATCCGGTTGAGGAAACGGCTATTCGTGGTTTGGCGCTGTGCATCGAGTCTCTTCGGCCAAAATCATCCGTACCTGAACCTGAGTTGACCGATGTGTATCAGGAGGAGCGTACCGATGTTTATGTGCCGACGCCAGCACCAACTGTGAAGCCTAGTAAGCCGTTGGCTGTCAGGGAAGTAAAGCGCGAGTCGGCAAAGGCGATAAAGTCTGCTTTTGCGGCACCAGCTAAATCGTCGGCCAAACCCGCTAGTCAGCCGCCTGTTCTACCACCGACAAGTCAATCCGTTCTCGTTAACCCAACGGGGCGAGCGTTTCCCTGGCGGGTTATGGCGCCCATCGCCCTCGTTGTTGGGGGCATTGTGCTGTATGTTAATCTGCGAAGCATTACACCTGGCCCGTCAGAGTCCGTAAGAAAAACAGAGAGTAATTCAATGGCGGCAGTTAGTCCCTCAATCGGCCTAAAGCCGGAACTGGGAAAAAAGCCGGAAGTGATAAAGCCAGTGCCGGGTGAATCGAAAGAGGCCCTGAACAAACGAATAGATGTGGCCTTGGGTAAAGCGAAACGGTCGTACCTGCAGAAAGATTACATGGCTGTTGTTACGATGACCAACAGTGCATTGCGTCTTGATCCTGAACGACGGGATGTGGCTGCCTTACGGACGGAGGCTATAACGGCTATGAAAGAATTGCCGGGTAAAACGCCGGAAGAGAAGAAGACAGAGGAACCAGTTGCTGGTTCGTCAGAATCACCCAAAAAAGAAACGCCAGAATCAGACAAATCAAAAGCGACGGAAACAACTCCAATTCCAGAATCACCGAAGAACGCAAAGCTGGAAGCACAGGAGAAATACGATCAGCTCATCGAGAGTGGACAGAAGGCCATTGCAAAGGGAAATAACAAGACTAAAGCGATAGCTGATTTTACAGAAGCCCATTCGCTGGCAAAAGACCAGGACCTCAATACAGCCAAAGCCGATGCCGCTTATACAACCTACATGGCGACCGCCAATAGAATCTTTGACCGGGAAGAGTTTGAGGGAGCTAAAGACTGGTATCTGGTCGCCAAGTCGCTGAAAGACACTGACGAAGTCCGTCGGAAGATCAAACAATGTAATAACCAGTAACCCAATTTTATGCGTAAAGCACTACATCTTTTTATCCTTGCCGTATTATTATTCGCTCTGGTGCCTTCCGTTAGGGCGCTGGGTCGCATATCGGGTGCCGCCATTGTCGATGATGAATACGACCGTTACAAAAAACGGGGTGACGATCTTTTTAAAGAAGGTAGATACCAGGAAGCTCGTCGGCAGTATCAGAATTGCCTTGAAGTCCCCGGTTTCGAAAATGACCCCTATGCCAAGGAACAAATTCAGGAATGCACAACCGGACTGGCCTTGCGCCAGCAGGCCGACGATGCACTGAGAGGGAATAAAGGCCCGGAAGCGGTCAAACTATTTGGCCAACTGTTAAATCTTAACCCCGACGATGCCATTACGAAAATGCAGTTAGCGGATTACTATGAACGCGTCGGCAACCAGCTTTTTAACCAGAAACGCTACCTCGAGGCAAAGACTAATTATACGGAAGCCGTTAAGTACGCCACGGCGACAAAGAAAGAAACGCTGTCAATTCAAATTCAGACTATCAACGATATTTTGTTTCCAAAACCCTCCAAACGTGTTGGTATAAAGGTCGTTACGGGTCTGGTTGCGGTAGGGGCGGGCGCGTATGCTGCCCTGTTACGAAGTGATTATCAGTCGAAAATGAGCACGCTGAATCAGGTCAGCCAAACGACCGATCCAACCGGAAGTGGCGTTATTGCCGATCCTTCAAGTTACCAGCAATACGAAGCCGCTTATAATGCTGCTCAGGCTGCTCAACAGAAAAACGGGCTATTCAAAGCCTGTTTAGGCGTGGCGGCCGTGGCCACCGTAGCCGAACTTTATCTGCTATTGCATAAGCCAAAGCCAAGGGTGAGTGCGCTGCAAT
The DNA here is from genome assembly GCF_054776595.1 of Spirosoma horti. Lineage (NCBI taxonomy): Bacteria > Pseudomonadati > Bacteroidota > Cytophagia > Cytophagales > Cytophagaceae > Spirosoma > Spirosoma horti. Next base: position 805,147 of record NZ_BAAHBQ010000001.1, on the reverse strand, counting down.
GGAAACCTTCGTCCCAGTCGTGGGGCTTGGCCATTAGCTACACGTTTTGATTTTTCTTATTCATACCATACAAATTCAATTTTGTGATGACTCGTTTATACACCTATTTACTTTGTTTGTTCTTTGTCGGTAGCGGTGGAGCACTTCTTTTAAGTTGTAATAGCTGGGATTTGCCCACAAAAAAAACGCAGCGGATTTGTGAACCTCCCAGTGGGAGTTTAACGGCAAAAGCGCAGGAACGGAAAGTTGATTTTTCGATTAGTGATGCCAAAGGAACCATTGACCAGGTTACCTGGAATTTTGGAAATGGAATTACCGCCACAACTACAAGTACAACGGTTACGTATACGTACCCGACTTCTGGTACATATACCGCCAGTGCAACGATGACAAATACGTGTACTGGTAAAGCGACATCATCCGCTGTAGTTAGTGTTTTTAATATCGTTGCTCCTTCGGTTAGCACGGCCAAGCCATCTAATACCAGTGTCGTAACAGTCAGTGCAAACATTATTGTTACTAATTATGGTAATCCTGCTGCTATAGAATATGGTATTTGTTATTCATCAAGTAGTAATATCCCAGACGACAAAAACTCAACTCTTGTGTCGGCAAACACGCCAACAGTAGGCGTAACCACGGCCGTCAACCTGACAAACTTGACCCCAAGTACGACATACTATTATCGTGCTTATGCCAAATTGCCTTCAGGACAGTTTGTCTATAGCTCAACAGTCGAAACCTTTACGACGCTAGCAGACCCGCTTCTTCAGGATCTGATTGCCTCTATCTCCTTCACCGATCAATCGCTTTTGGACGTCAGCGGGTATAATAACCATGTTAAACTGGTTGACAATCCTACGTTCACGACTGATCATAAGGGGAGAGCGAATTCCGCTATTTTCCTGGATGGTGTGAATGACTACTTCTATATGGATGAGAGCAACAGTCTGAATCCGGATGCTCTATCGGTAAGTGTCTGGTTTAAAATGTCTTCCTTCACGCACCGGATGCAGATATATAACAAATCGCACTTCACCGACAGCGCTAATGAAACCTACAGCGCCTTGCTAAAATTAGAAGACGATAAAGGACCTAATACGGTAGTTATGACCAATATCAAACAAAATAGCAATTGTCAATCCGGCAAAGGCTGGCAGGATTTTCCGGTTACCAGTAGAATACAAAAAGATACCTGGTATCATCTGGTCTTCACCTATAGCGGAAGAAGCATTCAAATGTATTTGAACAATGTGTTACTATACAGAAATGACGAACTTCCTTATAGCACAATGGATAAATGTCCCGGTGCCGAACTGAAATTTGGCGCGGCCATTCAGGAGCTCAACTGGTTCTTCCACGGCGCCATGGATGACATCCGTATTTACAAACGGGCGTTGACTGCCGGCGAAGTGGACGCGTTATATAAGCAGTAAAATCAGCTTACTCGATTTTTTTGAGCACTCGCTTGGCCAGCGATTGAAAAGGATGGGCCTTGTCTGTACTGATTCGTTTCAGGATGGGCAGGGCCTCTTCTTTTTGCTCGTTCTTCACAAAGGCCAGTGCCAGAAACCATTCCGATTTTTGCTGAAGTGTTCCTGACGATGTCGCCCGGGCTTTCGTCAGCAACGGAATAGCCTCCACGGGTTGCTTGTTGGCCAGGTAGCTTAGGCCCAGAAAGTAGTTTCTATACGGAAGCGTCTGTTTGTCGGCGGGCAACGTTTTTAACTGGTCGATCACCTCATCGTACTTTCCAGACTTGTACTTCGTCATCGCGTCCATGAACTGGTTGCGGACGGAAGGCAATACCTTGCCGGAAGGGAAATCCTTCATCAAGTCAGCCGATGGGTCAGACGAGAACGTTTCGGCGTAGGCAAGATCCGCCTGCCGACTTGTCGTCTGCTGATAAGTGAAATACCCCACGCCCAGCACAACGACGACCGAAGCAGCCGCAGCCCAATAGCGCCAGGAAACCAACGGACGAACAGTGGGCTGGTGAATAGATGCGGTTTCAACCGGAGCCGAAGTTGCCTTGTACTGCGCTTTTGCCTGTTCCAGTGCCCGTTCGATGCCCAGCGCCCGAAGGCCCAGCCGGATGTCGCGTTGCCGGTCGACCTCTGCCCGAAGTTCATTATCCGCTTGTATGTCCATCTCAAAGGCAGCCCGGTCGGCTGCCGACAGCTCATTAGTCAAATAAGCGTCGATAAGTTCGTATTGCTCTTCTGATAACTTCATAGCCCTTGCTGAGTCACGGTTTTCAGGTAAAACGTTTTCAGCTTTTCTGCGCAATCATAGCGCTTCGATTTAACCGATGATTCTTTCATACCAAGTCGTTCGGCAATATCCCGGAGGGAGAGGTCATCCATATAAAACCACTCCATCAATTTTCGGCATTCTCCTTTGAGCTGGTCAAGTGATTTTCGAACGGCGTCCACGACCTCCATCCGCTCTAGATCCTTGACCACATCGGCCGTATCAGCCGTGTCGATATCATCGGACAATGCTGTTTTTGTTCGGAACCGGGCCGACTTCAATTCGGTCTGCCACACGCGTTTGCAATACTCAAAGACGACCGTTGTAATGCGGGCCTCTGCCTGAAGCTGGTATTTTCCGGTTTCTACATTGAGCAGAAAATTAAGTAATCCTTTCTGAAACGAATCTTCGGCGTCCATATCGGAGCCACTGTTGGACAGTACCCAAAACCGAAAGGAAGGGAACACATCAGCGTACAGAAACTGATAGGCCCGCTCATCGCGACGGGTCAAGGCCGTATAAAATTCAAGTTCCGTTGAGTAAACAGGAAGTGGTCGGGTTGACATAGGGCTGTAGAATGGGCGAATATAAAGCCCGATGGCCCACAATCGTATCGACCCGCTAACTATTGGTTAATAGGAGACAGCTTAAAAAGGTAAGTGAAAATAAATTTTAAAAATTTCGCACTTCAGCCACTCACCTTTTTATCCCTCCGGCTATATACCGTCGAAAATCAACTGATTCCGCTTTCCGCATCTATCTACATCCATAAAACAGACCAATGTCCAACCTTTCTTTTCGCAAAATTCATGACCAGACAAGCTTATGAAAACGACTAATCCCCGGTGATTCACCGGGTGTCAACGCTGATGATCTATAACGCCTGATAGCCTGGATGTTGAGTCAAATCAGGTTAGAAAAATAGTTTCTCTGTAAAATAGGCTAGTAGGCACAAAATTTGTCCTGCTATTTATGGGGAAACATGCGTGAGACATTTGTAAACAACTTAAATTAGCTAAATCCTTTTTATCTGATCCACATTCAGCATGAAACTATCCATACTCATTCCCGCTTTCAATGAAGAACGTACAATATATTTCCTACTAGAACAGGTTTCGACCGTTCAGCTCCCAAAAGGCATTGAGCGAGAGGTAATTATTGTCGATGATTGTTCTCAGGATATGACCCAGGCTTGTGTGCAGAATTTCATGAGTCAATTTGATGGGGCGAACATTCAATACATTCGGCATGCCGTAAACCAAGGAAAGGGAGCCGCTTTAGTCACCGGAATAAATGCCGCAACCGGCGACTTTCTGGTGGTACAGGATGCCGATCTGGAGTATGATCCAACGGAATATTCGTTGTTGCTCCAGCCTATACTCGATAACAAAGCCGATGTGGTGTTTGGCTCCCGGTTTCTGGGCGGGCGACCGCATCGGGTCCTGTATTTCTGGCATTCTGTAGGCAACAGATTTCTTACATTGTTGTCGAATATGTTTACCGATCTGAATTTGACGGACATGGAAACCTGCTACAAAATGTTTCGTCTGGCCACGCTCAAGCAAATAAAATTACGCGAAAAACGGTTTGGCTTCGAGCCCGAAATTGTTGCCAAGATTTCTCGTATTCCCGGTATTCGTATTTATGAAGTAGGCATTTCCTATGCGGGCAGAACGTATGCCGACGGGAAGAAAATTGGCTGGCGCGATGGCTTCCGGGCCATCTACTGTATTGTCTATTACAATCTGTTTCGTGCTGCCAAGCCCCGGAAGTCTGTTGCACCCGTTAATGCGATGTATGAGCATCTGGATACTGTTCTGGGCAGTCGCTAGCCTCTGGTACGGCCAGTCTGTGTACCGGGCCCGTTGTGCAAATCCGGCGCCAGTTCGGTACGGGCTGATGGATTCACTACTTGTCAATACGGGAGCTGTCGTTTTTTTGACAGAGACATTAAGCTATTTTCATCAACTCAATCACGCCAAAGCAGGCCTGGCCTGGGTTGGGATAGCCATCTTTTTTACAGGCTGGGCGATCATTCAGCGCCGTAGAGGAGGAAACATAGCTGGGCTTCCGTGGCGTCGGTTGTCCAGGTTTGAGCGCCGATGCCTTCTCATAACAGGTATCATTCTGGCTCTGACGCTTCTGACCGCGATTCTTTATCCCCCCAATAATTTCGACTCCCTCACGTACCATATGGGGAGAATTGGGCACTGGCTGCAACAGCAAAGCATCCGGCCTTTCGCTACGCACATCGAACGGCAGATTTACCAGCCCCCGCTGGCAGAATGGGTAATTATGCACACCATGCTTCTTAGTCAGTCTGATCTGTGGGCTAATGTTGTACAATGGCTGGCGGGCGTTGGGTGCCTGGTTGGTTTGTCGTTGCTGACGCAGCAAATGGGCGGCTCTCGTTCCTTACAGATAGCTACCGTTTTCGTGGCCGGAACGATTCCTATGTTTATCCTTCAGGCATCGTCTACGCAAAACGATTTAGTCGTATCGTTCTATTTAATTCTACTGGGGCTCTATTTGCTTCGGTATTATCAGCATAGACAGATTGCAAGCATCGTTTGGGCCGGTCTTGCCTTAGGATTTGCCTGGCTTTCTAAAGGAACTGCCTATTTATTCAGTGCTCCCCTACTGCTAACGTGGGGCCTTATGGAGATTAGGCACCTGTTGTTTGTGGACAGAAGCAGCGCCATTGCAAACCAGTTTGCATACAAACTGGCATTACCCACGGTGCTACTCGTCCTGATAGGCCTGGGGCTGAATGCGGGCCATTATTCACGAAACGTTCTCGTTTATGCGCATCCGTTAACAAATGCTCAACTGGAGGGCGACTATACGAACCAGGTCCATTCGTTGCGCATGATGGTGTCGAACATAAGCCGTAATCTGGCTATTCATTTTGGGTTCCCGGGCGTAAATACGTTGGTTCAGCAGAGTGTAGAAAGCCTTCATAAGTTATTGGGCATCCGTACAAACGATCCAACTACCACCTTTGCGGGCAGTTCGTTCAAGCTGCCGAGGCTGAGTAATAATGAGGACAATGCCTCTTCGTTTATTCATTTTCTGTGGCTGACTGGCAGTCTCGTCTGGTTAATTCGCCACAAAAACCAGTCGAATCGAACGCCTTACCTCATTTTGGCCGGAATCATTTCCCTCACCTTCATGCTGTTTTGTGCCTACCTGAAGTGGCAACCCTGGCATACGCGTTTGCACCTGGTTCTGTTTCTGCTGGCCTCCCCAATCGGAGCCCTTGGGCTACAAGCGGCAGTTGAGAGAGGTATACACTGGCCCTTCTGGCTATTTGTGCTGTCGGCTGGCGGGTTTGTCTTGACGAACCCATTCCGGCCATTGATCACGTTGCCACCCCTCACGCAACCAGTGTCGTTTCTGACGGGCCGGGAACGTAATTATTTCGTGAATGGTCATGAATACCGAAGCGCTTTTGACCAGATTTCAACGTTTTTGAACCAGCAACGGCATGATTCTTTACAAATCGGGTTGATTTTGGGGGAAGATGACTTTGACTACATGTGGTACCATCAGCTCAGGCAACCTGTTCAGCTCTACCATATTCGCGTTACGACACCCAGTAAATCATTGGATACCCATCCAAAAGTCGACTACATTATCGCGATGCACCCCGGGAAGGACACCCTTCAGTATGGTGATAAAGTTTACCAGCGGCTACAACCTGAAACGGGCCCTATAGCTTTGTTCGGCCTTCGTTAACAACGTAGACAGACCTGTATCCAGGTAATCATAAACTCGAAACCGTATCCCACAGCAAATACCCATTCAGGCCAATGATGAGCACGGCAACTGCCCATGACAACGCCTTTATCCAGAGTGGATTAACGAAACGGCCCATTTTAGCTTTACTGTTCGTAAATAAAACCAGGGGCACTACCGCAAAACTAAGCTGAAGTGACAACACGACCTGACTAAGCACAAGCAACTCGCTGGTGCCGTGCTCGCCATATAAAATAGCCACAATCAGTGCCGGAACGATAGCGACCAGGCGGGTGATAAGCCGACGTATCCAGGGTTTAACGCGCAGGTTGATGAAGCCTTCCATCACAATCTGCCCGGCCAGCGTACCGGTGAGGGTCGAGTTTTGACCGGAAGCCAGCAGCGCTACCGCAAACAAAATACCGGCCATCTTAACGCCAAGTACGGGGTCGAGCAGGCGGTGGGCATCCGTGATGTCGGCCACTTGCTGATTGCCCGAAAAATGAAAGGCTGCTCCGGCCAGAATGAGTATGGCCGCGTTGATAAAAAAGGCTAAAAATAAGGAAACGGTCGAGTCGATGGTGGCGTACTTAATGGCCGATTTACGGCCCTCATCGTTGCGTCCGAAATTGCGGGTTTGCACAATGCTGGAGTGCAGATAGAGATTATGGGGCATCACCGTGGCTCCTAGTATGCCAATGGCAATGTAGAGCATACCCGGATTACTGATGATTTCGGTCCGTGGAATCAATCCCGAAACGACACCGGCAATGTCGGGTTTCGATACCAGCAGTTCATAGCCAAAACAGCCCACTATCAGGAAAATCAGGCTGGCAACAATCCGTTCAATGAGCTGGAATCCTTTGTTCTGTAAAAACAGCAGGAGTAATACGTCCAGCGCCGTAAGCAGAATGCCAACCGTGAGGGGTAGGCCAAACAGCAGGTTAAGCGCAATGGCTGAGCCAATTACTTCGGCCAGATCGGTGGCGGCAATGGCGATTTCGGCCAGCAGCCATAAACCAATGGAGACTGGCTTGCTGTAATGATCGCGGCAGGCCTGTGCCAGATCACGGCCGGTGGCAATGCCCAACTTGAGCGCCAGATGCTGAAGTAATATGGCAAAGAGGTTGGAAATCAGCACGACTGATAACAACCGATACCCATATCGCGCACCGCCCGCAATGTCCGTGGCCCAGTTGCCGGGGTCCATATACCCGACGGCAACCATCAGTCCCGGCCCCGCATAGGCGCGTAAGGTTTTGAAAAAGCCTCCGCCCACAGGTATTTGAACAGAGCTATGCACGTCGGCCAGTGAATTTGCCTTATTCTCCTGCCGCCAGCCGCTCATCGACGTATTCGTTGCTTCCATTTACTACAATCGAACGTTAACTACTTACTAGAGTTTTGTTCAACGAATTAGTTTACACGTTAATCGGTCCGCCCTCTGCTTTATGTGTCAGGGCGCTTGTTGTCAATACACTGTTCCTCTAACGAAATAAAGGTAAGGATTGTTGAAATAAAAATTTAGACTAGTCTAAATTTTTAGAAAGTTTAACATAAAAACTACCTTTGCCCGCAAACGGTTTCCGTTTGTTCAGCCGTTATGAATAAGCAGCCGTCTAGTCCATGCATTCATTCACTGAAGAGAACTATCTAAAGACCATCTATTACCTCGCCAATCGGCAACAGGGTGAAGTGAGCACGAATGCCCTGGCAGAAATGACGGCAACAAAGGCGGCATCGGTGACGGATATGCTGCGTAAACTGGCTGATAAACAGCTCATTCATTATAAGAAGTACCAGGGTGTCCGGCTAACCGAAGAAGGAGAACGGATTGCCCTTCAGGTTATTCGGCGGCATCGGCTCTGGGAGGTCTTTCTGGTTCAGAAACTTGGTTTTGGCTGGGATGAAGTACATGAGATTGCCGAAGAACTGGAACATATTCGGTCCGAAGAACTGGTGACGCGATTAGATACGTATCTGGGTTGTCCGCAGTTTGATCCCCATGGTGATCCGATTCCTACCCACGCCGGTCAAATGCCTGAAATGGGGTATCGAAAGCTGTCGGAGGTGGCCACGGGAGAAGATGTTTGCCTGATGGCCGTGCTGGAACACTCGACTGAGTTTCTGAAACACCTTGATCACTCGCACCTTACCCTGGGCAGTACGGTTACGGTCAATGAAATCAATACGTTCGATAAGTCTGTTCTGGTGCAGATAGAAACCGGACGGACAGTATTTGTCACTCACGAAGTCGCCATTAATTTATTAGTAAGTTAAGGTATTCGATTTAACGTGGTGTCGGCGGGGCCGCCCGCGCGGTTCTTAAAACCGACATGCCAACTAGTTTAATGTGCCGGTTTCTTAAAAACCGGCACCCCAAAAGATGAAACTTCTAGACGCCTACATACTGAAGCGCTTCCTGCAAACCTACATTTTTGTGGTGCTGGTGATTGTGCTGGTGGTGGTGATGATCGATTACACCGAAAAGGTGGACAACTTTCATAAAACCCATGCACCCGGCAATGAAATCCTGTTCAATTATTACCTCAATTTCATTCCCTACTGGGCTAATTACATCAGCCCCCTGATGGTGTTCATTGCGACCGTCTTTCTAACGTCGCGGTTAGCGGCTCGTACGGAGATTATCGCTATTTTAAGCAGTGGCGTCAGTTTTGTTCGGCTGCTTTTTCCGTACGTGCTGGGGGCATCGGTACTTGCTGTGGCTACCTATTTCATGGTCAATTACGTGATTCCCAGCGCCAACAAAACCCGGATCGCGTTCGAAATAAAATACATCAACGACGCGTATAATTATTCCGGCCGGAATGTGCATCTGAAGATCGCCCCCAATACGTACGCTTACCTGGAGAGTTACAACAACCAGAGCAATACCGGTTATAAGTTTACGATGGAGCGAGTGGAGGGCAATCAGCTCAAGCAAAAACTTTCCGCCGACCACATCGAATGGGATGCGAAAAAGAAAAAATGGACCGTCTATGATTATAAGATTCGGACAATCAATGGGTTACGGGAGACGCTCACGCCCGGTCCCCGCATCGATACGACCCTGAATCTTAAACCCGACGACTTTAGTTCGGATTTTAACTTGTACGAAACGCTCACGCGTCCGGAGCTGAACCTCCACATTGCGCTCTTGCAAAGCCGGGGTGCCGATGGGGTCGAAACGTATCTGCTCGAAAAATACAGCCGGGACACCCGCCCGTTTGCCATTATCATTCTGACGGTGATTGGCGTTATCATGTCGGCTCGGAAGAGTCGGCGGGGTGTAGGCTGGCAAGTGGCATTAGGGTTTATTCTGGCCTTCACGTATCTGCTGTTCTTCATGCTGGCCAAAGGCATTGCCGAGTCGGGTAACCTCAATCCCATAGTGGCGGTCTGGTTACCAAACGCTATTTTTGCGGCCATTGGCGTACTTTTGTACAACACCATTCCAAGGTAAGGAGTAACGAATGATGCATTGGGACCGTCCGGACGGTCCCAATGCATCATTTACTATTATGCAAGAAAAGGCTTCACTTACAGACTATCTTCAACTTCATTTCATTGTTCTGATCTGGGGCTTTACCGCTATTCTGGGCAAATTGCTGCAACCGCTCGATCCATCGGCGGTCGTTTTGTTTCGGACCCTGCTGGCGGTTCTCGGGCTTGGGGTTGTGCTCACCATCCGACGGCAAAACCTGCGGGTAACGACTGCTGACGCCTGGGGCCTGCTGGGAACGGGTGGACTTATTGGGTTACACTGGGTCTTATTTTTTCTGGCAGCCCGGTTGTCCAACGTGTCGGTATGCCTGGCCGGTATGGCAACCAGTTCGCTTTGGGCGAGTGTACTGGAGCCGTTGCTGTTGCGCCGGCGGGTGCGTCCTGTTGAGGTTGCGCTTGGGGCGGCCGTTATGGCAGGGCTTTACCTGATTTTTCGCTTCGAGTTCGATAAGGTAGTGGGGCTGGCCGTTGCCGTCGGGTCGGCCATGCTGTCGTCGCTGTTTACCATTATCAATAGCCGATTCACGCACCGGTATGATGCGCTGGTCATTTCATTCTATGAAATGGCCGGGGCCTTGTTGGGAGCAATTGTTCTCTGGTTGCTGGTACGGCAACTCAATGTTCAGGAAACCGGCGTTATTGTTCCGTACGTACCCCAGACAGCCCTGCAATGGCTCTGGCTGTTCGTGCTTTCGATGGTTTGCACCGTCTATGCCTATACCGTTGGGGTTAGCCTGTTACGAAAGTTTTCGGCGTATCTGGCCATATTAACTGTAAATTTGGAGCCGGTATATGGTATTTTACTGGCCTTATTGATTTTTGGCGATACCGAACACATGACATCGGGCTTCTACATTGGTACGCTCGTTATTCTGATTGCTGTCCTGGCTTACCCGTTCCTGAGTGGCCAGAAACCGACAAATACCACGCCTACCGGGGGTGATTTGGAAATAGATAGTCAACAATAAAGCGAATAGAGGGCATCGTTTGTGCCCTGATTTACGCCTGTACGAATTTTTGCATGAAACATCCGCTTATTGATCGGTTGGCGACCGTAACCGTTATTCTTCTGTTTTTACTGGCTTACCTGCCCTTAGTACTGCTCTCGTTTCACAACCATCCATCGGCTGCCGACGATTACTGTTTTGCCGATACGGCTGTACGGTACGGGTTCTGGCAGGGACAGAAATTTTATTACGATGGTTGGACAGGACGTTATTTCTCCAATATGCTCGTGCATGGCAGCCCCCTGGTGTGGGGCTGGTATGATGGGTACCGGTTTATTCCGGCGCTGTTAGCGACGGCACTGGTCGGCGCCATTTATGCACTAACCAATGAATTACTGCGGGGCGAGTCGTTGAAAAACCGGCTTCAGGTAACGGGGCTGCTGTTCTTTATGATTGTGCTGGCCTTGCAAAGTACCGTCGAAGCGTTTTTCTGGACAGCCGCCATGGCGACCTACACCGTCCCGACCATTCTCACCATTTATCTGCTGGCCGTTATTATTCAGTGGTATCGTTTACCGGATGGTGCGCTGAAATGGCTGACTGCTGTATGGGCGGGTTTTTTGGTATTTGCCAGCATCGGCTCCGGCGAAACGAACCTTGTTCTATTAATTTTACTGCTGCTGGCCATACTGGGATACCGCTTGGTGTTTCTTCGGCGGTTCGACCCCTTGTTGGTCTGGCTGGTGGTGGTGGCCTTCGTGTCGGCCTGGTTGTTGTTCCGGGCACCTGGCAATGCGATTCGGATGGGAAGCAATCAGGCAAAGGCTGGCGAACTGGTCAAGTCGATGGTGCTCTCATTCGGCTGGCTGGCCCGGTCGATGGGATTGTGGTTGCTTAAAACACCTGTTATTCCGTTCTCACTGCTTTTCATTCCAATTGCCCGTCGACTAGTTCGGCACGGTAGCCCGGTTCGTGAGTTATTTTTATTGCCGGCCGGTCTGGTGGCTGTTGTCTATCTGGGCCTACTGGCTGCCACCATTTTTCCGTCCTATTATGGGTTAGGCATTCCACCTTTTGCCCGAACGATGAACGTCCTGTTCGTTTTCTTTGCGCTCGGCTGGTTTTATGTATTGACGGTCTGGGTCGGTTGGCTGGAACGGCGTGGCCGCAGCCTGACGCTCGTTCAGAAGTGGCCTGCGCCCGTGTGGATGCTGGCCGGCATCTGGGTAATTGGCAGTGTTAGTTTCAGCAAGTCGATGAAACAGATGGGCACTGACATCGTAAGTGGCGATGCCGCCACCTATGACCGGGAAATGACCGAGCGGCATCGACAGTTGATGCTGTCTGCCGATACGGTTCATTTACGCCCCATTAGCGTCTATCCGCCCAGCATCTTTGTCGAAGATATTAAGCCGGACCGCTCACACTGGTGGAACCGTTGCCAATCAGGTTATTACGGACATAAAGTTATTGTTCTTGACTCTACCTTCACCGCCACCGCCAAGCCATAAATGTCGTCTGTCTGCATCATTATTCCCTGTTACAACGAAGCGACCCGCCTTCGGACCGAGGTTTTCCTGGCGTATATGCAACAGGGTACGAACGTGAATTTTTGCTTTGTCGACGACGGTAGCACCGATGGTACCAAAGCGGTGCTGGAAGGAATGCAAAGGCAATACGGCAACCGCATCGAGGCCTTAATTTTACCCCGGAATCAGGGGAAGGCGGGCGCTGTGCGGGCGGGCATGTTGCATTGTGCCGATAAACCATTCGAATACCTGGGTTATCTGGATGCCGACCTCGCCACACCGCTCACGGCCATTGCTGATCTGACCACTGTGCTGGATGCCAATCCGGTGCTTGATCTGGTCATGGGCTCGCGCATTAAGTTCCTGGGGGTCGATATTCGGCGGGATGCCTTTCGGCACTATGTTGGCCGGATCATTGCCACCGTTATCAGTACAATTCTGAAACTGCCCGTTTACGATTCGCAATGTGGCGCCAAACTGTTCCGGTCGGGCATTGTGGCGAAGCTGTTTCAGGAACCGTTCATCAGTCCGTGGCTATTCGATGTCGAACTACTGGCCCGGCTCACCCAACACTATGGTCGGCCGGACGTACTGAGCCACCTGGCCGAGCAGCCTCTGCGGCAGTGGATCGAGCAAAGCGATTCACGAATCAGCTCAGGCTATGTGTTTAGAATGTGGTATGAGTTGTACCGGATTCAGCGAAAATACAGAAATGTATAATCGACCATTAATCAACTTCTGTGAACACCAACCGGGGTGTTGACGGGAAGGAATCTGAAAAATTAAGTTCTGCATTATGTCTACAGTTAGTACCGCACCAGCCCAGAGCCGACTCGTTTCACGGCTACAAAGCGTTGCCCCTGTATTAATAGCGTTGCCAATTGGTTGCTTTATTCTGTTCGTAGTTACGTATGCGGTGAATGTTCCCTGGTTCGACGACATTGATGCGTTTCTGGGGTTCACCCTAGCCTATACGGATGCCACAACGCTCTCCGACAAGGTTTATAACGTTCTGGTGCCCAACAACGAACACCGGATTGTTATTGCCAAGTTGATTACGCTGGCCATGTATTACCTGACGGGTGAGGTCAATTTTCGATGGCTCATCCTGATTGCTCTATTGTTTATCCTCGGCACGCTTGGCTTGCTTTCCCGGGTATTCCGGTCCATGCAGTTGCCCTGGCTGGCTTTTTTGCCGGTGCCCTTCCTGCTGTTGCAACCTGAATACTACCTGACGAGTCTATGGTCCATTCCCGGTTTGCAGCATTCCGTTGTCATTTGCCTGACGCTGTCTTCGCTGTATATGCTTACCCAGCCGGGACGCAGCAACTTTGCGCTCGCGATTACGTTGCAGATTCTGGCGGCACTCTCGATGAGTAATGGGCTGATGGGCCTGATTGCCGGGGGAATCATTCTGGCCTTAAGCCGGAACTGGTATCGTCTGGGCGGCTGGGTCGTCGGAAGTGTAATCGCTATCTGGCTCTATTTCTACAATTTTCAGAGTGCTGGCCGGACCAGTGATAGTTTAGCCTACAGCCTGGCCCATCCTGTGCAGGCCTTCGGTGCCTTTTTTACGTTCACAGGAGCCATGTTCGATCTGACCCCGACTGTTCAGGGGAGCTGGCGCTATGCCGCACCCACGCTGGCGGGTGTGGTGCTGGCGGCATTGGTTCTAAGCCTGGTGTATCGAATGGGCCTTGGCTTTTGGCCCGCTGCCCATGAAAAACGGAATGAGGAGCGGCAAAAACGGCGACTGTTCTTTATCGGTGGGTATGTTTTCCTGTTCGGGAATGTCGCCATTATTGCGCTTTTACGCCTTCGCTACGGTTACGAGGTCATGGTTGTCAGCAATTACATGATCTATCCGGCGGTAATGGCTGCCCTAATCTACCTTAACGTACTGAGTGAAAGCCTGAACGGACGGGCTCAGCAACAGTGCCTGAAAGTAGGCGCATTGGTCAGTATCCTGATTTGGGTATTTGCCTATGGCCTGTATTGGCCCCGGGCGGCCTACCGGAAACAGATGTTGCTGACCAGCGCTATGAATCAGAAACACAATGATATTGGGCTGGGAGCCACTTGGGGAACACCGTTTGCCAATATGGCCCGCTCGGTCATGCGCGAATCGGCCAAACGGGGCATTTATAAATACCCGACTAGTTATGTTACGCCGGTTGAATCGCTGCTGACAGCAGCAACGGCTACTCCACCGAAGGACTCCTGCCTGACCATGCAGGTGCAGGGGGGAGGATACAGCTATGTGGCACAAACGGACCCAATGGCGTATCAAAACGGTTTAGGGCAAGCAGCTATTTTGGTGCAGTCTGATAAGCGACTGCTCCTGTATGCATCGGAAATACCGTTTACGCTACGAAATTTCTGGTTAAACAGGCCTATTACGTCGGTAAAGGCAGAAATTATTAATATCATGCTGGAGCCAGGTCGTTATAAAGTGGGCGTGTTGACGCCGTCGGAGCCGAATCGCCCGATTCAGTTTAGTTGCCAGACGGTGACCATTCCTTAAGAAAAGAACGGGCAGCCACGATCTGCAACGTCAAAAAGTTTACTTTTGTCAAGTCTGTACTGACTCAATATACACTGTTTTGCCGAATCCACAGATTTCTATTGTCGCTCCATTATACAACGAAACGGAATCGTTACCGCGTCTTGTCGACCGGCTGAACGCCGTCATGGATGCGTCGCCCCTGTCTATTGAAGTCGTCCTGGTCGATGACGGGAGCCGCGATACAACGGCCGTGCTGATGCAGCAACTAGCCCTCACCGACAGCCGATATCAGTGCGTATTCTTATCCCGCAATTACGGGCATCAGATTGCGCTCACGGCGGGTATAGCCTCGGCCAGCGGTACAGAAGCGCTCTTTATCATCGACGGCGATTTGCAGGATCCGCCCGAATTGCTGACGGAGTTTTACCAGAAATACCAGGAAGGGTACGACGTAGTGTATGCCGTTCGGAAGAAGCGAAAGGAAAACTGGTTTAAACGAACGGCTTACTCCCTGTTTTATCGGCTGATGCGGTCCATTTCGTACGTCGACCTGCCGTTGGATAGTGGTGATTTTTCCCTCATCAGCCGCCGGGTTGCTGATGTGCTCAAGCAGATGCCCGAAGAAAGTCGGTTTATCCGGGGGATGCGGAGCTGGATTGGATTTCGTCAGATCGGCGTTGAATACGAGCGTGACGCCCGGCTGGATGGCGAGTCGAAATACTCATTCGGTATGCTGCAACGCCTGGCCTATAATGGCATTTTTAACTTCAGCGAATACCCCGTGAAGCTGATTACCCGAATGGGGATGTTCACGATTGGCGTTGCGGTGATCTACCTGATCCAGACGCTGATAAAACGGTTTATTTACCACGACGTGCCTCAGGGCTTTACGGCGCTGTTGTTCGTTATTGTTCTGTTTAGCGGTGTACAACTGATTGCGCTGGGGCTGATTGGTGAATATGTATTGCGCATATTTTTTCAGGCCAAAGGGCGTCCGCTGTATGTTGTTCGGGAGGTTATCCGACACCAGCAGCGTCAGCCGTTGCCAACCCTCCGGAACGCAGATCCAACAACGACTGCTCCGCAAAACACACACTAAACAACCTGTTTCTCTTTGTAAAGAACCCCGATGGCTTTAGATAATACCTTGACCGCCTTTCCTGACCGTATCAACATCGTCATTCCTTTATTCAATGACTGGCAGGCGCTGGGGTTATTGCTGGAACGTATTCGGGACGTCAATGAACCGGCGTTAACGAGCCGACTGACTTTTTTGATTGTTGATGACTGCTCGTCAACGAACTTCAACACATTGCCCGGCGGCATTGGGCAGTCGTTATCGGTGCTGCGTCTTTTCCGGAATGTCGGACACCAGAAAGCCATAGCCCTGGGGTTATCGTATCTGGCTTCCTTACCCGATCAGTATCCAACCATCGTTATGGATTCCGATGGCGAAGACCGGCCCGAAGATATTCCGCAGTTGTTACAAACCGGCGCTGCCAACCCGGGTAGTATCGTGTTTGCGCACCGCGCCAAACGGCATGAAAGCTTTATCTTTCGTATGTTCTACGAGGTCTATAAAAGTGTTTTTCGTCTGCTAACGGGTAAGGTAATCACCTTTGGGAATTTCAGCCTTGTACCCGCCAGTCAGTTGCGTAAACTGGCGTATGTGTCAGAAATCTGGAATAATTATCCCGGTGGCGTGATCCGGTCGCGATTGCCTTACACGGCAGTTCCCCTGGAACGGGGCCGTCGGCTGGCCGGCGAGTCCAAAATGAATTTTGTGTCGCTGGTGCTACACGGTCTGAGCGCTGTATCGGTGCTGATGGATACGACCGCCGTGCGGCTAGCCTTATTTTGTGTTATGATGGTGGCCGTGTCGGTATGCGGCATAGGTGTGGTCGTATTCCTGCGTTTGTTTACCGATGCCACTGTGCCGGGATGGGCCACCTATCTGGTTTTTTCATTCCTAATCGTTATCCTGCAGGCTTTTCTGATTTCGCTACTGCTCGTTTTTATGGTGCTGTCGTATCGAACGCAACCCCAGTTTATTCCGGCCCGGCAATTTGAGGATTTTGTCGAAAAGGTTGAAAAGGTATACTAACAGGTTTACGGCGTATGGTTTACCGTTGGCTTATTGCCGCTGCAACCACACACGGTGCCTATTGAACGATGTTATTCAATTCACTACAATTTTTACTGTTCTTTACGGTCGTTACGCTTAGCTATTTCAGTTTGAAATGGCAGGGGCGGTGGATACTGTTGTTGATAGCCAGTTGCTATTTCTACATGGTTTTCCAGCCCGCGTACATCCTTATCCTGTTTCTGACCATCGTTATCGATTACATCGCCGGCATCTGGATCGAAAAAACGAGCGGCAAGTACAGGCGATGGCTGCTCATTCTGTCGCTTATTTCGAATCTGGGCATTCTGGCTTTTTTCAAATACCTCGGTTTTTTTGCCGAAAATCTGTCGTTCCTGTTTGACAAACTGAGCATGCCCGGTATGGCCGAAACAGTCACGGAACAGGTGAACCGGGTGTTTGTCAAAGTGCTGCACGTGTTTGGGCAAAGTGGCATCTCGTCGTATAAAGACAACATGAG
The DNA here is from genome assembly GCF_054776595.1 of Spirosoma horti. Lineage (NCBI taxonomy): Bacteria > Pseudomonadati > Bacteroidota > Cytophagia > Cytophagales > Cytophagaceae > Spirosoma > Spirosoma horti. Next base: position 788,067 of record NZ_BAAHBQ010000001.1, on the reverse strand, counting down.
CATTTTGCCTATCGGGCTGTCGTTTCACACGTTTCAGGCCATGAGCTACACGATTGAGGTCTACCGGGGCAATCAGAAAGCGGAGCGTCATTTCGGTATCTACGCGCTTTACGTCATGTTTTACCCGCAGCTGGTGGCCGGGCCAATTGAGCGACCACAAAATGTGCTCTGGCAGTTTCACGACTATTTTAAATACGATAAAGAGAACGTCAAAGCGGGCCTGATGCAAATGGCCTTCGGCTTGTTCAAGAAACTCGTCATTGCCGACCGGCTGGCGATGCTCGTCGATCATGCCTATGCCGAACCGGCTCAGCAAAATGGCCTGACGTTGCTGGTTGCCACGTTTTTCTACACATTCCAGATCTACTGCGACTTTTCGGGTTATTCCGACGTCGCCATCGGAGCGGCCCGGGTCATGGGTTTTACACTCATGGAAAACTTCCGGACGCCCTATATTGCCCAGTCCATCTCGGAATTCTGGCGACGCTGGCATATTTCGCTTTCGACCTGGTTCCGAGATTATCTGTATATCCCACTGGGCGGCAACCGAAAAGGGGAGGTGCGGCAGTACCTGAACATGCTCATCGTTTTCCTGGCCAGTGGTCTTTGGCACGGCCCAAACTGGACCTACGTGATCTGGGGAGGATTAAACGGCCTTTACCAGATTCTGGCCGTACTGCGGGATAAGCTACTGGCGAGAATGGGCTTTTCGAGTACACCGCCGAGTCAGGTAACGTCGCCCGCCAGCGAGAAGCCGGTGCAAAAATCGCCCGTGCGGGTGGTCGTAAACACCCTGATCACGTTTGTGCTCATCATGCTGACGTGGGTGTTTTTCCGCGCCCGTAGCCTGAGTGATGCCTTCCTGATTCTGAAACGGATTCCAACGCTCTCGTTCAGCGATCAGCTCAATAGTCCAATGAATACAACCGAGCTTTGGTTCAGTGTTTTTCTGATTGTTTTCCTTCTCCTAAAAGAGCAGTTTTACCTTACCATCCCCACCCGAAACACCATCCGTTTTGCGGCTTTGTTTGTGCTGGTCACGTTCGTTACCTATCTGTTCGGCGTATTCTCCTCGAACCAGTTCATCTATTTCCAGTTCTGACGAATCTCCGGACTTGTTTGACTTTATGCCTGGAGTCTATCCGGCCAGAAGTTGAAACCGCAGGTTGACTCACGTGGGAAAAGTACTTCTGTGCGTTGACGGCTGGATTACAGCCGCTTGTTTATTCTTTTCGTTAAGTCTTCTTCTGCAGCAAAGCAATACCCATCGATCAATCTTTCTGATTGGGTAGGAACGCGTATACGCGCTAATCGCGGTCAAGTGTACTGCGTTTATCAGCTGGGTAAACGTAAAAAATGATCATTTCATGCTTATTTAGTAGACGGTATGCCTGTTTTGTATATTACAAGTTACCTTTATGTCGATATGTTTACAAATGTTTACGTTCTATATAACGCAGCTCAGTTCTTATGAAACAAATTTTACTGGCAATTTCATTGATTCTTCCATCCACACTCTATGCGCAGTCTGACCTGTCCGCAACAGCATCGGAGCGTACGTCTCTTTCAGCCCGTTCGTTACCTGCTTATCGGCCGGGCTTTGCCATTATGGCGTCCGCGGGCACAGCTGGCGGGGGGCTGGCTGTAGGTTACTCCATCAACCGACGGTTTGCTGCCCGGCTTGGTGTTAATGCATTCCAATACTCAAATACGCTGAAAAGTGGTAAGGATTCCGACGATCTTCAAATCGGGTTTGACTATAAGATCAAACTGAAAACCATCAATGCGTTAGTCGATTATTATCCATTTGCTCAAACTGGATTTCGGATCACGGGGGGGGCTTTTTATAACCTAAACCAGATTGATTTTTTCGGCAAACCTACTAAAGACGTCAAATTAAACGACGTAACATTTTCGATTGACGAAGTTGGTACATTGACTGGACAAGCTGATTTCAATCGGATTGCGCCCTATTTAGGCCTGGGCTTCGGAAACCCCTACACGCGTCGCCGGGTGAAGTTTATGTTCGATCTGGGCCTCTTTTACCAGCAAGCCCCCCAAATTACCTTTAAAACGACTGGGCTCCTGGAACCCTCCTCCGATCAGGGTCCCATAATTCAGGAGAACCTGAAACCGCTCAAATTTTACCCAGTCATTAACATTGGTCTTTCTTATAAGCTGTAACCATACCATCTATTTAGCCAATATCATCTCGTATTATGAATCACTTTTCACTTGCCTCATCGCGTCCTTTTTTGAAGACATTATTCATCCTGACAACACTTGGGTTAGCCGTTGGCTGTCAGGAGGTAACCGATATTAAAAACATAGACCCTTTGAAAGGGGTAGTATTTAAATTAAACTACCAGCCTGGCAAAGCGCAGGTTCAGGGCCTGGTAGTTGATGCCAAAACGGGTGCACCTCTGGATATTCCGATTCAGGTCTCTATTCAGGGTAAAGATGCCAGCCGCACCATTACGTTCGATGGCAAAGCCCTAACCACGTATACGGCCCCGAAAGGTGATTTATACATTGGTTTAAAGGGAACTGTGCCTACAGCCGCAGCTCCTGCCGAACTGAGAATCGTAGTCGATGCCGAAGGGTACATCGCATCCAGCGCTAATCTGTCCTTAAAGCGGGCTTTAAACGACCCGTTTACGATTCGTTTAGTAAAGATCACGTCAACGCCAGCAGGGGTGGCGGCTAAAGTTGACGACGCAACGTCGTCAACTGCCGGTGCCTTAACGACCGATAAGCTGATTCAGGTAACAACGCCGTCCAGTGCTTCGGCAGCGTCTACGAATATGGCTGTCTCGTGGCCCGCCAGTACACTAATCAAAGATAGCAAGGGCCAACCCGTAACGGGCAAGATAACCACCTCTGTTGTCGCTTATTCGGGGCAGAGCCGGGAAGCTTTACAGACTTTTCCTGGTGGTTTAGACGCGTCAGTCGCGAAAGATGCTCAAGGTAAAAGTAACACAAAGGGTATTTTTGAGCCGATTGGATTTGTCGCCATTGAAATGAAAAATTCGGCTAATCAAACGGTTTCCACCTTTAGCAAGCCCGTTACGGTTCAAATGAGTATCCCCACTAATAGACTAAACAGCTCGACGGGTCAGCCTATAAAAGAAGGTGATAAGCTGGAGGTGTATAGCTATAACGAAACGACGGGTGCCTGGACCTACGAACGGGAGGTTATGGCCGAGCGTAAAGGGAATGATCTGGTTGCCAACGTATCCATCAATCACTTATCGTATTACGCGGTGACCATTCCCCGCAGTACGACAACCTGTCATGTTTCCTATACCGTTCGTGGGCTTCCGGCGGGGTATTCCGTCCGCTATACGATTTCGAAAGATGGCATGACAATAACATCTGGGAACAGTGCCGAGACTACGGCTGATCGTGTTTTTGAGTTTGATGTGCCGGCTGGTAATTACGAAATTTCGGTGCTCGACCCTGTTGCGAACAATGCCGTGCTTGGTACCACAAACGTAACGAACCCTTGCGGGGCTATTTCTCTGAATGTTACTGTCCCCTCCAGCGTAGATGCCAGCTTCACGGTTCGGGCTCGATGCGAGAATGGAAAGAATCTTGAAGTGTATCCAACCGTCACGGTATTCTATGGCGAAGTTGGTAACGCGTATGCAGGCGGATCGGCTACATTTGTGAATGGAAAAGGCGTACTGAAAGGGTTGAAGCCAAATTCGAAATACCAGGCTTGCGTTCATTACGAGGGTGAGTATTGTGAGGAATTTACAACCACAGGCGCAAGCGCCGAACAAACCCTGGATTACATCCTCAAGTCAAACACCGAGGCCTGCAAAAATTAATCAGGCAGAACCGGTAGCTTTTTTGATTCAATACATTTCGGCCTGCGACTAAAGTACGGTTTGCCAGGTAAAAGAGACCTCCTTTATGACGTTAGCATTGTTGTGATGCTTTACGCCGTCAGGGAGGTCTCCGTTTGTCAAGCCATAGGCGATTGAGGAGCCGTTAAATTTTGGTCGTCAGGATTTTTAATATGGGTTTCCGCTATGGCTTCCCCTCTTCGAACACCATTGCCACGCCATTCATGCAATAGCGCAGGCTTATTGATCCGTAATACGTTTCCAGATATTGAGAATACGCTGTGCTCGCTGACTCGCTGTTCTCGGCTCCAGGTGAGCGTATATGTTTTCGTAGACATTAGCGTCTGAGAGTAATACGGCTATCGCTTCTCGTAGATAGGAACGAACAGAATCCGTGCTCTGGATTAACTCATTTAAAAGTTCATTTCGATTATCGAACAGATAAATAATATCCTCGAAATCAGAATTACAGCGCAGGTCCCGGCCGTGTCGAAACGAGCTTAGGGCTTCTAATTTAGTGGCGACAAAATAAGGCGCAGAGAAAATTTGGATGGATTTTCGTTCATCTAATTTGTAGCCAATTGATTGAGTAACACCAGCTTCATACCAACGATTCGTAAAACCCAGAATGGATGAATCTGTAGGCATGATGTCGACAATCAAGCCACGTATTTTATACCGGCAAATGATTCCCGATTCAATGTCATTCACAAAACCTAACTGACGTAATCGATCGTCGAGCTGACGGCTGAATTCCGCATACGTAGCGACTTCAACGACTACATCTACATCCTCTGTTGGGCGTGGTTCGGAAGCGGCCGGGTCAGTTGCATACAAACTGACTGTTGCTCCACCCACAAATACGACTTTCTCGTTGAGTTCAGCTAATGCGTTTGCTACTGCTCGCAGTCGTACTAGATTAATGTGATGGCTCATTCGGTAATTAATAAACGTTGTCTAAGTTCATCAACGGCTAACTTGACCTCTCGGGCTTTTCCAACTCGTATAGCATCGATCAACGCCAACATTTCGTACAATAAGGAATCATTTTCAACCGCCTGTACGATAGTTGGATACAATGGCTCAATGGCCTGGCCACGAACCGTGCCATCAGCACTAGGCCAGACGTAATGTTCACTGGCCTGAATTAAAGCTGATAAAGGTTTTGCCGAATGAGCTGTTGGAGTTCCCCGAGTTAGGGCTCCCGGTTGTTGTGGGAAGACGTATTTCAAGCCATACTCCAAAAACTCGAATAAAGCCCTGGACATAACTCGTTTACTTTCCGGGTCATATAGGCCTGCAAATGCTGAGCGGGCTAGAGACTCCGTTACCTCTGAAGGGCTAATTCGGAGTTGAGCAGCAATGTCTTTATTTAATAGATCTCGTCCAGATTTTGGCAAGATCCGTATTTTATCTGAAGGGTTAAATTCACTCCAGCTTCTATTGTATTGAGCGCTAATCTTCAATAATACAGGTATATCCTGAGGGCGCATTCCATTGTGTTTTTTCATAATTCGCGATTCGCAAATTGCGAATTTTTGTCAAAGGTAACAAAAGAGCTATAAGCCTGATCAGTTCAATAATGGATGTAGGCTTATAGCTGACTTAAATAAGCTGTTTTGTTACAAAGATGTGGATTATGGCTTCCCCTCGTCAAACACCATCGCCACGCCATTCATACAATAGCGCAGGCCAGTAGGGGCCGGGCCGTCGCTGAAGACGTGCCCAAGGTGGGCGTCGCAAACAGAGCAACGCACTTCTGTTCGGCCACCATCGGGCTCGTTGTAAACCGCATTAGCGACGATGGGGGCGTAAAAACTAGGCCAACCCGTGCGGGAATCAAACTTGGTGGCCGACCTAAATAATGGATTATGGCAGCAGACGCAGGCATACACGCCTTGTCGGTGCTCGTGGGTGAGTTCGCTGCTATTTGGCCATTCTGTGCCACGGTCGCGGGCAACATTGTACTGGGAGCCAGTCAACTGCGTTTTCCAATCGGCATCTGATTTCTCAACCCGGCGGTTACCGGGCGATGTCGTACCGGCGGGGCGTTGGTGCGGGGGCCTTGGCCTGGCTATAAAGGTGCCATAAACCCATAAACCGGCAATCAGCAACACCGCTAATAATACGAAAATCCTGTTTTGTGGCATAGATGGAGACCCGAAGGTTTTTGTCTAAAACACAAAACGTACCATTTACCGTTCACCGGGACTTACCGGCCAATGGCTACTTTTCGCAAAATGGAATCGATGACCTGTAAGGTTGTCACACCGTCGGCTTCGGCTTCGTAATTGAGCATGATGCGGTGATTGAACACATCCGGGGCTACTTCTTTAATATCTTCCGGCAAAACATAATCCCGGCGGTCGAAGTAAGCAAGCGCCTTAGCAGCCAGGTTCAGGTTGATACTGGCTCGTGGCGACACACCAAACTGAATGTACCTGGCCTCGTCGCGGAGGTTATATTCCATGGGCCGACGCGTCGCGAAAACCAGCTCAATAATGTACCGCTCAAGGGTATCTGAAATGGTAATGCCATTGATCTCATTGCGAATGGCAGCCAGCTCTTCCTTGCCCAGTACCGGCTGCACTTCGTAATCGAAATTCATGTTCGACATCCGACGCATCACGGCCAGTTCGTCTTCTTTATTGAGGTAATCGACGAAGACTTTCATCATAAAGCGGTCTACTTGCGCTTCGGGAAGCGGATACGTACCTTCCTGCTCAACCGGGTTTTGGGTCGCCAGCACCAGAAAAGGACGGTCCAGAACAAACGTTTCTTCGCCAATGGTGACCTGCTTTTCCTGCATCGCTTCGAGCAGAGCCGCCTGTACTTTGGCAGGTGAACGATTGACCTCATCGGCCAGAATCAGGTTGGCAAAAATAGGCCCCTGTTTCACTTCGAATTCGGCCGTCTTCTGATTAAAGATCATCGTGCCGATCAGATCGGCGGGCAGCAGATCGGGGGTAAACTGAATGCGTTGAAAATCCAGTTCCAGCACCTTAGCAAGTGTGTTGATGGTCAGGGTTTTGGCCAGACCTGGTACGCCTTCGAGCAAAATATGGCCGCCCGTAAACAGCCCAATGAGCAACCGGTTGAGCAATCGATCCTGACCGACCACAACCTGGCTCATTTCGTTGAATACCTCGCGGATTTTAGTATGATAGGTGAATGAGGTCGTTGATTGCATAATAATTCGTTTATGATTTATGGTTTGTGGTTTACGGAGGCAATCACCGTCATGACTGGCCACTGTAAACCACAAACCGCAAACAGTAACCTAAATACCTTAAAACGTTATCCGAATACTGCGGTCTTTGCCGTGGATGTCTTTGTAGACGTGAATTTTGGTAAAGCCCCGGTCGGCAAAAACCTGCCGGGTCGCTTCGCCAAAGCGTTCGTTGATCTCCACATAGCAAGCTCCGTCTTTTGTCAGGTGCCGGACGCAGAAATCAGCCACGGCTTTATAGAAAACCAGCGGATCGTTGTCTTCAACGAAAAGAGCCAGGTCGGGTTCATAATCCAGCACATTGCGGTCCATATCGGCGGCCTCCGAGCGCGTCACATAAGGCGGATTGCTGACAACGCAATCGAACCGATGGCTGAAATCGGCGGGTACGTTCAGAATGTCCTGAATGGCAAAGTCAACATCGGCGTGGAGATTCTCCGCATTTTGGCGAGCCAACGCAAGCGCTTCCGTCGACACGTCCCAGCCCGTTACAACGGACTGAGGCAGGAATCTGGCCAGGGTGATGGCAATGCAGCCGCTGCCTGTACCAATGTCCAGAATGGGTACATCGTCGACGCGGTCGGCAAAATCGTGCATGATGAGCCGGACCAGGTCTTCGGTTTCGGGGCGGGGAATCAGCACATCGGGCGATACTTCAAACTCTAAACCGCAAAAAATTGTCGTACCAATAACGTGCTGAATGGGCTCCTGCCGGTTCAGCCGTTCCAGAATCTTGAACCAGTCGGGCTCCGTACGGTTTGGCGGAAGTGGTTTATCGGTGAGCACATCGGTTTTGCGTAAACCGAAATAATGATCAAGGAGCATGAAGGCCATTTCCCGGGCTTCTTCGGGCGCGTAAGCCGTAATGTTCTTGCTTAGGCGTTCGTATAAGGGTTTGGCAGTAGCCATTTGATTCGTGACGAGTAATTTTGCCAAAAATAGGAAAGTTTAGGCGGTTCCGTACCGGGATTTGCGGCATCTGATAGGCAGATTGCTTTTGTTGTCTGTAAAAAATACGATTAGCAGGGTACCGGATACCATTATAACGATAAACCTGTTTAAAGTTTCCGTACTTATGGAAAACGTTAAACAGGGTCGATATTCAAAACGTACAGAAACGATGTTGACTGGGATAGATGAACGGTTTATGAGTCGCGCGCTCGAACTGGCAAGCCTTGGCCGGGGGCAGGTCAGTCCGAACCCCATGGTTGGTTGTGTAATCACGCATGGGGTGGGTTCGACGGAGCCGCGAATTATTGGAGAAGGCTGGCATCAGCGTTATGGCGACTGGCATGCCGAGGTGAACGCCATTCGCTCGGTAAAGCCCGAAGACCGGCAGCTGCTACCCGAAGCGACCTTTTATGTGACGCTGGAGCCCTGTTCGCACTGGGGCAAAACGCCCCCCTGCGCTGATTTGCTCATTGAAAACCGGGTGAAACGGGTCATTTGTTGTAACGATGACCCAAATCCACTGGTGTCGGGGCAGGGGTTTGCCAAACTTCGGGCGGCTGGTATTTCCGTAGAAACGGGACTGCTTGCCGAACAGGGCCGCCAACTGAATGCCCGGTTCTTTACCTTTTTTGAGCGTAAGCGTCCGTATGTTATTTTGAAGTGGGCCGAAACCGCCGACGGATTTATTGCCGGGGAACAGGGTCGGCAAGTTACCATAAGCGGTGAACTGTCGCATCGGTTAGTGCATCGCTGGCGCAGTGAAGAACCGGCTATTATGGTCGGGGCCAATACCGCCCGGCTGGATAATCCGCGTCTGAATGTCCGCCTGTGGCCCGGCCCAGCTCCGTCCAACCAAAATCCAACACGCCTTGTGCTGGATAGTCAGCTATCGCTGGATCATTCGCTACACCTGTTTGATGGTTCTCAACCAACGATTGTGTACCATCGTGTCGAGGAGAAAACCGAATCCGGGTTTCCCAATGTCATGTATTCATTCGTGCCTGACGATACCCAATCGACACTCATTCATGTACTGGACGATCTCTACCAGCGAAAGATCCAGTCGGTGCTGGTAGAGGGCGGAACGCGCTTACTTACATCGTTTATGGAGGCTAGCCTCTGGGATGAAATGCGGGTATTTCGAAGCCAGACTATGCTGGGTACGGGCATCGCTGCTCCCCGGGTGCGGGGTAAGTTAAGTAATCAGGAAGCAATAGGTAAGGATGAATTGACCGTGTATGTAAACGCATGAAGACACACTGCCTGTCAGATTTTTCGGAAATAAAAAACACTCCGGTTTTAGCCGGAGCGTTTAGGGTGTGGAAGAGGAAGGGTGTTGTTTGCTCAGGCAACTGGCCTGAACGCCTTGTTACTGCGATTGGGCAACGGGTGTCGCATTACTGCCAATATTACCACTCGCCACCAGACTCGTGCCCGCCATAATTTTAACGTTGGCATTATAGGCATTCAGCTTATCATAGAAGCCCGCTTCGCTTATCGTGTAATATTTATTAGTGGAGAACTCGCCGGTCGTACCACTGATTGCATCGAGGGGTTTGAGCGTTTTGGCCGCACTATCGGCAGCCTTTCCCTCATAAATGGATGCGGCATAAGACGCTCCCGTTGCCGTGTTATACAGGCCCATTTCGACCAGGGTAACCGTCGAATTGTATTTGTAAAAGACCACCCGTCCATAAACGGTTGTTCCTGTGGCAGACGTGATGGTGTACGACTTGAAGGTCGTTATGGTACCACCGCCCGGCGCTACACTCGTATTGGGTTCGAATTTCTGCTGTTCACAGGAACTCAGGAAAGCAACGAGTGAGAAAAAGATGCCCAGTACGGCGATCGTATTTCGTATAGTGGAAAATCGGTTCATCGCTGGAAGTATAGTTAAAAGTTGAACATCAAACGGCCATAATAGTAAGCACCGTTGGACCCTTGCTGATTGTTGGAGTACAGATAAAAACCCTGGTTCTCGGGGCGGAGAATTTGTGGGTATTTATCGAAGATGTTGCTGCCACCGATGGATAGTTTCACATTCCGGTTCAGATCATACCCAACGCTTAAATCGAAAACTGCCTGTCCCGAAAATGTCTGGTCGTAAAAGTTACCGTCGTTATCTGAGGAAACAGACCGCTCCGTGACCGAACCAAAGTAGGTGCCTCTCAGCATGGTGTTAAATTTGCTCACCCGGTAGCTCACCGAACCGATCAGTTTTGTGCGGGGAGTGCCCGTTTCAAACTGGCCAATAACATCGCGGCTGAGGTATTTGCCAACAATTTGATCTTCGGTAAGATTGGCTACGTTCAGGTCGAGCACCTTTCGGTTGAGTACCGTATTCTTACTGAAAATGGCGGCCAGGCTGAACGTAACGCTGCTACCTTTTTGCAGATTAAGCGTGTAATTGCCAACGGCTTCGAGACCTTTCGAACGGACATCCGCTCCATTGACGAAAAACTGAGCTTCTCCGTCGCCGATGACTTCCTGGTAGTTGTTGCCAACTTCCGACGCGTTGAAATAACTGGTTCTGAAAATGCGGTTGTCAACATCGATCTGATAAGCGTCCAGGGTTACTTCAAAGCCTGGCGCCGGTTGGTAGGTCAGACCGAACCCATAGGTGCGCGACTGCTCCTGTTTTAAGCCTTTGATACCCAACACCCGGGCCGCTGTGCTGTTGGTCGGGTAAGTCGTTACATCCAGCGGTTGTGGAATGCCGTTCGCGTCGGGTACGAAAGCGGTTGCTGTATGGGTGTAGTTCAGCTCCTGTAGCGAAGGTGCCCGGAAGCCAGTAGCAATGGAGCCACGAATAGACAGGGTTTTTGTCAATGAATAGCGGGCGGCCAGTTTGCCGATGGTCACCCCGCCGAAATCCGAATAATTTTCCAGCCGGAAAGCGCCCGCCAGTAAAAATTTCCGCGTAAGTTCCAGTTCAGCATCTAAATAGGCGGCCATTGTGGTTCGGAATTCGTTCCGCTCATTCTTGGGTCCGAATCCCGCAAAGCACTGACAGTTAGACGACAGGGATTTTACCGTTACCTGCTGTCCGGCAAATACGGATAGTGGTTGCCCGTTTGCATCAACGATCGGGGCACTGTTGGCGTCTTCCAGTGGTTTTCCATCCGGGCCAACCAGCAGACCGTCCTTAACTACGGAAAGTATGCCTGCATTTCCGTAAGCGTAGCTCTCTTCCTGTCCCTTGATGATCTTGTAATTTTCAATCCGCATTTCTGCGCCAAAGGCGATATTCAGGCCATTCATCACGCCTTTGAAATAGCGGGATAAGTCGAGGTTCGTCGAATTCTGCGAGAACTGGTGGGTGCCCAGATTCATGTTCACCGGCGAATTGGAGCCGAGAGACGCATTGAACGTATTGACCATGCCCAGGCGCATGGTGTTCCTGCCAAATGTGTTGCTGAAGTCGACGCTGAAGTCTCCGATTTTGCTTTTGAGGCCAACGGTGTTCGAGATATCCGACGTATTCGACGTCATCTGAGGTCTGAATCCGTTGGGATAGAGCAGGTAGTTGAACCGGTCAGTTTGGGCGGGCCGGCGGAAATAACAGGAGAACCCTTCCAGGTATTTATACGACGCCCCGCCAAAACTGTAAATGGTGGTGGTCGGGTTTATCTCATAACCAGCATTGTAAAAGGTACTTCCCAAGGTAATGGCTGGCATGCCCGCATACACCGCAAAATCGGCTTTGGTCAGGCCTCGGGCACTCATCAGACCCGTCTCCGTTTTCAGGGCCGTAATCTGCGACGCGTTACCGGCCACCTGTGCACTGATCAATTCCGGGTTCGTAATGACTGGGTTTCCGTTCTTATCGGTTCGCAGGTTGTTCAGATAGGTATTGTCAAAAAAGCCCCAGTCGTTGACGAATGGCCGTAAGGTGGGTCGGCGCTGGGTAATCTGGCCTGAAATATTGAAAAAACCTTTGTCGCTGATCTTGAACCCGTAGTTGGCATCGAACTGATAATTGAACCCGTCTGGTTTTCCCGACTTGGTCAACGCGCCAGCCTGTCCGCCCGTGTTGGCATACCCGCCACCGGTAAGGCTACCCGTTAGTTTGTTCGTTCCTTTCTTCAGGATGATATTGACTACACCTGCCACGGCGTCGGAGCCATACTGTGCGGCTGCTCCATCCCGAAGTATTTCGACCCGATCGATGGCCGAGACGGGAATGGTCATTAAATCGACTGTAGTCGATGGGCTGCCAACGGCCGTTTCAGTAATGAGCAGGGCAGACGTGTGTCGTCTTTTCCCATTGACAAGAACCAGGATCTGGTTAGGTGCCATGTTCCGCAACTGAACCGGATCAACGTGCGAGTTGAGGTCGCCCCCCTGCGAACGAACCGCATTGAAACTCGGTGCCACAAAGGCGAGCATCTGGGCCAGATCCATTTGAGGCAGTTCGCCCATAATGTCTTTGATCGAGATCACATCGACGGGTACGGGCGTTTCCAGAATAGTGCGTCCCGTATTGCGCGATCCTGTCACGATCAATTCCGTTAATTGAGTGGCATCCTCATCCAGCGATATGTTGAAGGTGGTCTCGTTTCCTACTTTGACCTCTTTTGATTTGAAGCCAATAAAGCTGATCACAAGGACGTCTGTTGGCGACGCTTCCAGCGCAAACATGCCCTGGCTATCGGTAACGGCTCCTTTTCGTGTATTTCCTTTGACTAATACGTTGACTCCCTGCAGGGCTTCGGTGTTCCCGCTGATCGAAATTTTGCCCGTTATTTTCCGGCTTTGGGCCCACGTTTCTATAGGACACAAGGCGACCATGATGAACAGGGCGACCAGCATGTGATACTCACGTAATCTTTTTTTCATGGTTTGTATTTAATAGAGTTGAACAAACGAGTAGTAGGTAATTCGTGCATTTGGTGTGTTGTATCAGGTACTGGATTTAGGTAAAGGCAATGGTAAAATCTGGGCAATAGCAGACCGGAAGTCGATTTTATCGGCTTTACCAATTAGTAAAATTTGGGCTTAATCTTTTGCTGTAATCAGTTCAGTTATAGATGGTTCTATACGCTATACTCCTGCTGACTCAAAAACTCCCCGGAAAGTACCCGTGCGCACGGTTAGAGAGTAGTATTTACTGTTATTAATCAAATATTAATATTATAATATTGCATTCCAATAGTAAGGTAAAATATAATTCTGAAATACTTGATAAGTGCAATAGATAATTACTTGATGTCTATTTTTTCCAACTATAAGATTTTTTAGTATACTGATTGTCCAGAATTTGTTGCTGTAGGTTTAGACTGGAAAATTTGATCGCATTCGTGGTTACCGCCCCTTTCCCTCACAATCAGCGTACCGGCAAACTTGAATTGTTATCTTGCTGTATCAACCGGTTATGCATTTTACGGTATAGTCCTCTGTCCAACAAATGATTACATGTGTATGAACTACGTCTTCTTACTTATTTTCCTTTTATCGTATCCGTTTTCTGCCTTGGCCCAAAACGCACGTAACGCGGTGGAGGCTCAACATTTTATTAAGCTGGGAAATACCCTACGAATGGTTGATCGGTCTGAGCAGGCCATTGATTTACTATTGAGGGCCTTGCCCGCCGTCAGGTCGAAAGATGCGTATATGGAAGCGGTTACGTACGAAAATTTAGGCTATGCCTACCGCGAACAGGAGAACAGCCAGACGGCACTGGGCTATTTTCATAAAGCGCAGATGCTATACAAACAATTGAATTTTGGGGCTAGTGAAGCAGCCATGCGGCAATTGATCAGCGAAACCGCATCGAAAGATTTGTACGCGGGAATTGACGTCGGGGCGTCGGGGGTGAAGCTCGCTATTTTTCGAACCATCTACGAAAATGGGTTTTACAATAAAGACGTTAAAGTGAAACCCATTGCTCCCAACGTAACCCTGGTGTCAGGTACGGCTCAGTCGTTCAAAGATGGGCAGGAGGTGATGAAAGCCTATCTGGATTCGATTCGGCGCTACAACATTCCGGCCGATCATATTTACGTTGCCTTTAGCAGCGGGGTCAATGAAACGCTGGGGAAAACGCCCGCCAAGAAAAAGAAGCTGTACGAATTATTTTCGGCCCTGGTGACCAATAGCCTGCCCGGAAGCGATAGTCTGTTCATTGACTCGACACTAACGGCGGCCCGTGAAGCTGAACTGTTTATGATCGGGTCCATTCCTCGAAAACTGTGGCTTACGGCGTCCTGTGTCGATATCGGGAGTGGTAATACCAAAGGGGGGTATTATGACAGCGGCCATCGGTTTCATTCCGTTAGCTTACCCGTCGGTACCAAAACGCTGGCTAATCTGATCGATAACAATCGTTCATTATCCATTGATGCCTATAAAAAAGAAGCACAACGCGTTATTAAAATGATCGCCGATACGGCCATCAGTGTGGAGTTCAATACCACAAGTCCCGGCCTGCACCAACGCAGAACAGTAGCCCTGGGTGGCGGCATAGCCTGGGCCATGGCCGCCTACCTGCATCCCGAAAAAGCAGGCACGACGGCCGTGCCCATCACGCTGGCCGATGCTGAACAATTTGCCCGGTTGGCCATTACGGACTATCAAAGCCTGATTCACCCCGACTTGTCGGACCTGACCGATCCGGTTGTGCGCCGGAAGGCGGAGGCTGATCTGGTCAATGTGCAGAACCAGTTCAACGAAAAACAGCTTATTGCCGGGTCACTTTTAATGGAAGCTGTTTTACGCGCCTACGCCGACACGTCGATACCCAAGCGGTTTGTGTTTATTCGAGACTCGGATATCAGTTGGATAACGGGTAAGTTTCTGGAAACGCTGAATCAGAACTACGAGAAAGCCATCGCCAGAGACGCCCGATAAGTCATACTTACGCTAGCGGTTCACCCGATGCCCAGACACCTTTTACGTTCATAGACTGATCCAGCCGTACCAGATTGGCTACGTAATCAGGGTGAATTTTGCCTAATTGATCACCCATACCAATAATTTCGGCGGGAATAACCGAGGCCATTCGGAGCGCGTTCGTCAGCGGAATACCGGCTTGCTCAACGGCAATTTTAACGCAGTCGATCAACGTGATGGCCGAGCCAGCCAGGTTCCCTTCATTGTTGACATAGCGGCCGGGCCTGGGTTGATCAGGCTCAAAGTGCACGATAAACTGGCCCAGCTCAAAGTTGGGTCGGGGAGGATTGGCAAAGAGCGCGTCAGAAATCAGAAACAATCGTTCCGGTTCGCCGTCGGGGCACAGAAGCCGGTAGGCAATGCGGATGGCGGTCGGGTTGCAGTGATACCCATCGGCAATGATGCTGGCGTGAACCGTCGGGTAATCGAAAACCGCCCCGACAACCCCCGGCTCCCGGCTTTCGAAGCCGCGCATAGCGTTATAGAGGTGCGTTGCCAGCGGAATGCCCTCGTTGAACGCCGTGGTGGCTTGCTGGTAAGTTGCATTACTATGACCGAGGGAAAGAAGCGTGTTAGCGTGCTTTCGTTTTTTTATGGTGTCGAGCTGGTCGGGCGTCAGGATTTCGGGGGCCAGGGTTAGTATCCGAATGACATCGGCGTTGGTGCTGAACAGGGTTTCCAACTCGCCATCGGCTGGTGTTCGAACATAGGCGGTGCTGTGCGCACCCCGCTTAATCGGGTTAAAATACGGGCCTTCGATGTGAATACCCGGTACGCCAAATGGATTTTCGGCCCTTACAACCTGCACGGCCGCCATCGACTCCTGCATGATCGCGAGGGACGTGGAGTGAATGGTCGGTAGCAGGGTCGTGGTGCCGTTCCGGGAATGGGAGTCATAAATATGCCGAACCGTTTCGGGGGTTGGCTGATCGTTCAGAAATAAATCAGAGCCACCATACAGTTGCAGATCGACAAGACCCGGAATCAGGTAATCGCCGTCGAGATCAATGATCGTGGCCTTATCAAGATCACGTTGGGTGGGTGTTGAGGAGTTGATTTCCCGGATACGCCCGTTTTCGATGCGGACGGATGCGTTTGGTAACCAGTTGGTTCCGGTAAATAAATGGGCGTTTGTGAAAATAAGGGTCATGCCTGTTCAGCCTGAATGTTAGTTGAGTTGCCGGATACGTTCGGCGCTTTTAAGGACAGGGTTGCCGGATGGAGATCGGACAGACACTCGATAAATCGATCATTCTGTCGAAAAAGAACTCCCCGTCTGATACCCTAACGCAGATAATGGCCGGAATGTAGTCGATTTTTCGTTTTTTTGCGAACTATTTCGTGTCAGTACCAACCTGTTTATCTCTTGAACGCTGTTCGTTTAACACCCCCCGCCACGCTAACGCAATCCCGACTGGATGCTTCCGGTCTTGTCCAGGCCACGATTCCACTGGCTTCGTCGAAAAGTGAAAGTAACCGCGCGTTAATTATCGACGCACTCACCGGATTTCGCTGCGATTTGCAAAACCTCTCGACCGCCCGGGATACACAAACGATGATTCGGTTGCTGAAGTCAACCGATCAGACGGCCGATGTGCTGGATGCCGGGACAACCATGCGTTTTCTGACGGCTTATTTTGCTGTAACGGGCCAAGAAAAAATAATGACGGGCACCCCCCGGATGTGCGAGCGCCCAATCGGAATTCTCGTGGATGCCTTGCGGACGCTGGGTGCCAATATTACCTACCTCAAGCAGGAAGGCTACCCGCCCCTGCAAATCAAGGGGTTCTCCTCAGCAGCGGAAGCCGGTAATCGGCTGAGCATTCGTGGGGATGTGAGCAGTCAATACATATCGGCACTCGTGATGATTGCCCCACTGCTCCCAAATGGGCTGACACTGGAGTTGACGGGCGCCATTGGTTCCCGTCCATATATTGAAATGACCCTCGAACAGATGCGGTATTTCGGGGCCGATGTTCAGGCCGATTGGGAGACAAAGACGATCACCGTAGCGCCCAAACCCTATACGCCTAAATCATATGCGATTGAATCGGACTGGTCAGGGGCAAGTTACTGGTACAGTGTCGCAGCGTTGGCCAACGACCGGATCGCCGGACCGCTCACGACGGAGATCAACCTGCTGGGTCTGAAAGCGAAGTCGCTCCAGGGCGACAGTGCAATCGTCGACATCATGCGTTCGTTGGGTGTCGAGAGTACATTCACGGATTCGGGGGTTCGCCTAACCAAAGGCCCAACGGCCACATCGCTGGCCTGGGATTTTACGGATTGTCCTGATCTGGCCCAGACCGTAGCCGTTTGTGCCGCCGTGAAAGGAGTCGTGCTCCGGCTTACGGGTATCGAAAGTTTGAAGATAAAGGAGACGGACCGGGTGGCGGCTTTGCAGGCTGAGCTGCAAAAGATTGGTGCTGAGCTGGTTGAGGTAGAGCCGAATCATTTATACGAAGTTCATCGATTGGCGGAAAGTCCTTCAGGCCCGGCTACCATCGCAACCTACGACGATCACCGGATGGCCATGGCGTTTGCGCCGGTAGCCATGCAGCATGAAATCATTATTGACGAACCCGGCGTTGTGGCTAAGTCCTATCCTTCCTTCTGGGATGACATGGCGCAGGTGGCAACGGTATCGTACATACAGTAAATCGAGAACCATACATTTAGACCCAATTATGACACATCGGGAGCAATTCGAACAGCAGGGCTATCTCATTGTCCGTAACGTGTTTACGCCCGACGAAGTAGCTAACTTACGCCATTCGGCGTATGAACACCGGGATCGGCAACAGAAACTTGGCCAAGTGGCGCAGGTCAAACAGGCAGCTTCGGTGAAAGGGGATCTGTTGAGTAAAGACGGCCTGAGCTGGGTCATTTATGACCCACGAATTGTGGCCATTGCCACCGAACTTCTGGGCGATACACCTGTCTATTTTTCCGATAGTACGTATCAGATCGGAACGGGTACGCGCGGTTTCCACCGGGACAACATCGACCGCTATCAGTTTGGTCAGGGGGCTGACTGGGAAGGGCCATACCCGCTTATTCGTTTCGGTATTTATTTACAGAACCACGACAGCTTTAGTGGCGGCATTCGGTTTAAAGCCGGGAGCCACGAGGCTGCTGATGGCGCCGATGTCTTCGCCGACACGCGTGCGGGCGATATTGTGGTCTGGAACATGCGAACGCTCCACAGTGGCAACGCCCGTCGGATGAAAGTGCTGACCAATCTGCCCCTGCACGTGGGTCTGGAAAACCGACTGCCCGATTTTCTGTTCCGGGAGCAGCAGGGCGAACGCGTATCGCTGTTTTTTAGCTATGGTCTTGAAGGAAAACACCTCGATCGTTACCTTGAACAGCACATTCAGAAACGAGCTGATATGCAGGAAAACGTGCGTCTATCTACATACTCGCCCGAAACGCTTAAAAAAGCGCAGCAGAATAACGTAAAAGTGCTGGATGTGAAGAAGTTAGTTTAATCCGTAGATTTGGCCGCTGCTACTTTCACCGAGTTTGTGCTCCCGGCCAAGGCCTGAGACGGCGTATAGGTCGTTGGGAGAGTGATGCGAAACGTAGTTCCTTTTCCTATGACCGAATCGACCTGAATATGGCCATGATGCAATTCAATGATGCGTCGCGTCAGGGCCAGGCCAATGCCATGACCAATAATGGTCATGGTTGATTCTGAGCGGTAAAAAGGCTCAAAAATATGCGGAAGATCATTCTCCGGAATGCCATAGCCCTGATCACTGAAGGTAAGTTTTAACCGCCCTTGTTCAAAAAATATGCGCACCGATACGGACCCGTCCGGCGAATATTTACAACCGTTTTCCATCAGGTTCTGGAAGGCCGTTTGCAGGAGTGATTCTTCCCCAACAATGACCAGTTCTTCTTCATGAACAGGAAGGTTATCGAAGTCGATGTCAATCTGATAATCGGGCTTTTTGCTGATAATCAGACTCTGCGCCTGCCATAACAGCTCATCGATACGAACCGGCTGGTAGTTGAGCGTTACCACATCCGAACTGGCCCGGGCCAGTTCGAGCAGGCCGTTCACAAGCCGGATCATACTCTTCACTTCATCCAGCAACGCATCGAAAGCGACTTCATATTCCTCCGTTGTGCGGGCCTGTAGCCGGGTTACCTCAATCTGCCCCATCATGACCGTGAGCGGAGTACGCAGCTCATGGGATGCGTGCGAAACGAAGCTTTTCTGCAACACAAAGGCTTCTTCGAGTCGGAAAAGCAGATCGTTGAACGTTCGAGCCAGATCGGCCAGTTCATCGCGCGAACGACCCACCCGCAGGCGCTCGTGGATATTGGTTGCCGAGATGGCATTCACCTGGGTAATGAGCTCAGCCACAGGCCTTAGTGCATCGGTTGCAAACAGATAACCCGCTATGCCAACGATAACCAGGCTTAATAACCAACCTGAAAACAGGATTTCCCGCAGCCGGTCGAGCTTACTTAATCCATAGCGATCGTTGCCGGAAGCCACAATGATCAAAGGCTCTTTCCGGGCGTTCAAATGCAGCACCGCAATGGCCTCGATATCGCCAATTCGACTATACTGGGGTTTCTGGTAAGCAACTTTGCTCAGGAACGCCGGTGTTACCGGGAAGCGTGGGCGCTTGTTTTCCTGGTTGTATAAAACGGTACCCTGTCGGTTGTAGATCGTGACCTGCTCATCGGTCATCACGGGCAGATCCGCCCGCGGCACTTCACCGACGTCCTCACGCAGCCGGACAGTCGTGAACGCTTTCTCAACGAGCCGCTGCTGAAATTCCTGCTCCCTGAACTGGTCATACAGGTAATAAACAGAGACTGTAAACAGCAGGACTATCGAAGCGACCAGCAGTACAAATAATAACGTCAGGCGAGTGCGGATGTTCATAAAATAAGTCGTACGTTGAACGGTGACCAGTTATGACTGGCGACTGACCAACGTACGACCTGCCACTACCTGATGGATTCGATTTATTCTTCTTTTAACATATACCCCATGCCAATGACCGTATGAATAAGCTTGGTTGGGAAATCTTTGTCAATTTTTTTGCGAAGGAAATTGACATAAACATCAATAACATTCGTGCCTGTATCGAAGTGAATGTCCCAGACTTTTTCGGCAATATCGACCCGCGAGACGACGCGACCCCGGTTCCGCATCAAATAATCGAGCAGACCAAATTCTTTGGCTGTGAGCTCAATACGTTTATCACCCCGACGAGCAATTTTCTCATTCAAGTCCAGTTCCAGGTCGGCTACTTTCAGCACATTGGCCTGCATACCGGCATCGCTGCTTCGTTTGGTCAGTGCCCGTAAGCGAGCCATTAACTCACGAAACTCAAACGGCTTCACCAGATAATCATCGGCACCCGCTTCAAAGCCCGTTAATTTATCATCTACCGAACCCATAGCGGTCAGCATGAGAACGGGCGTCCGGTTTTTTTCCTGTCTGATGGATTGAACCACATCAAAGCCATTCATTTTTGGCAAGTTGATATCTAGTACAATCACGTCGTAGAGGTTATTGAGGGCCATGTTACGACCAACTTGCCCATCATAGGCCACATCTACTTCGCACGATTGCTCCTCCAGCCCCTTCTTGACAAAGGAAGCTAATTTGGGTTCATCTTCTACTACCAGGATCTTCATATCGGCAACATACATAGCTATCGGCTGATTTAAAAACGGCAGATTAATTTATTTATTAAAAGATATACACAGCCTAGCGAAAAGTGCCACACTAGTGTCGGCAGATGTTTACTTGGTTGAGTGTTTAAAACTCGCTGTGTAACCTTAAAAGGAGTTGAAAATGGAATTAAAAGGCTGTTAAATAAAAGCGGGGCTCTCGACTGGAGCTGGGTTCGGGTTCCTGAATCGGTAAATGGGAGCCATAGGTAGGCCAGAAAGCTAGTTGAATTCGGGCTTGGCTAATCAACAAAAAAGCCGCTCCGAATATCGGGGCGGCTTTCCGCTTCTATCCACACCATTTCAAGATTGACGACCGGGTGGCCGCCAAATCTTGATGTTCAACCTTCCCTTTGTAAAGGATTGTTATGCTAAAAGTAAGCAATTTTTTTATATATACAGAAAAGCAAGCACTTTTCTGTATTAACACCCTGCAAGGTTGCAATTTCTTTTTAAAAAAAACGAAAGAACCCGGTTAAAATTATTTAACGTATCTAAAATAGCCGCAATTAAATGTCATTGAACTTCTGCCGGTAGAAAGCATAGAATATCAGTGGAAAGATAAACAGCGTTAACAGGGTAGCTGTAATCAAGCCGCCGATCACGACAATGGCCAGAGGCTTAGCCGTTTCAGAGCCAATCCCGTGTGAAATAGCCGCCGGAATTAAACCGATACCGGCCATCATCGCGGTCATTACTACCGGTCGTATTCGTGAGATAACCCCCTCGCGTATCGCGTCAGTCAACGGTATACTATTGCGAAGATTTTTCTTGAAAACGGATATAAGAATGACACCGTTTTGAATACAAATTCCGAAGAGAGCGATGAAGCCAATGCCCGCCGAGATGCTGAAGTTGACGTGCGTAATCAGGAGCGCTGCAATGCCACCAATGATTGCGAAGGGGACATTGAAGAGCACCAGACCCGCGTCTTTTACATTGCCGAACAAAACAAACAGAATAAAGAAAATGGCCAGCAAACTAATGGGAACAACCTGCGCTAACCGGGCCGTGGCGCGTTGCTGATTCTCAAAATCGCCAGCCCACTTGGCCGTATAACCAGCCGGAAGTTTCACATTGGCCTGCACTTTCTGCTGAGCCTCGGCAACGGCACTACCCATGTCGCGGCCCCGTACCGAGAACTTGACCGCTCCGTAGCGCTGGCTGGCTTCCCGGAAAATCAGCACGGGTCCGGTCTGGGTGTATACATTGGCAATTTCTTTGATAGGAATCATACTGCCATTTTCGGTCGGCACCATCAATTGGCTGATCTGTGACTCGCTGGAACGGAACGGACGATCATATCGGATACGGAGATCGAACTTCCGTTCGCCTTCGTAAATCTGGGTAGCCGCCTTGCCACCGATAGCCATTTCAATCACCGCTTCGGCATCTGATTTGTTAACGCCATAGACGGCAAGCTTATGTTCGTCCAGCTCAATCCGCATTTCGGGCTGGCCCGTTGTGCGAATAACGCCCAGGTCTTCGATGCCCTGCACTGTAGCTAACTGGTTCCGGATCTCGTTGGCTTTCGTTTCCAGAACACCCTGATCCGGACCATAAATTTTCACAGCAATGGACCCTTTTACGCCCGATACAGCCTCTTCGACGTTGTCCATGATGGGTTGTGAGAACCCAAAGTTTACCCCCGGAAAAACGCTGAGTTTCTCCTGCATTTTTTCAATCAATTCTTCTTTGCTCAGACCACTTTTCCAGTCATCCTGCGGATAAATATCCACCAGGAACTCGATGTTGTAGAAGCCGGTTGGGTCCGTGCCGTCATTGGGGCGCCCCGTTTGGGAAATAACGCCTTTCACCTCGGGAAACTGCTCGAAAATGTGGCGCATCTGCACCGTTTGTTTCACCGACTCGGGCAGCGAAATACTCATGGGCATTGTTGCCCGTACATAAATAGACCCTTCGTTCAGCTCGGGTAGAAACTCGGTGCCCAGCAGCGTAAAGCCCGACAGCCCAACAGCGACCAGAACGCCCGTCAGAATCATGCTGATTTTTTTATGGGCGAAGGTAAAATTGAATAACCGTGTTGAAGCACTCGTTACCACATTTACGAACGGATTGTGCTTCTCCCGGACGTCTTTCTTGAGCAGAATACTCGCGAGTACGGGCACTAAAGTGAGGGTAAAAATCAGCGCACCGAGGAGCGCAAACCCAAGGGTCCAGGCCAGGGGAGAGAACATTTTACCTTCCACTTTCTGGAATGAGAAGATCGGTACCAGACAGGTGATGATAATGGCTTTGGAAAAGAAAATGGCCTTTCCCATTTCGGTGCCGGTTTTCCGGATGATTCCCATTTTAGCCAGCCGGTTGAACTTAGCCATTCCTTTTTCATGGGCCACTTCGTCGAGCGTTACGAAAATGCCCTCCACCATCACCACGGCACCGTCAACGATGATCCCGAAGTCGATGGCGCCCATGGACAGCAAATTGGCCGACATGCCTTTTAGCCGCAGGCAGATAAAGGCGAACAGCAACGCCAGCGGAATCACAATCGATACCGTAACGGTGGTACGCCAGTCGGCCATGAAGATAAACACAATGACCGTTACAAAGACGATCCCTTCGATGAGGTTGTGCGTAACTGTGTGGGTGGCGAAATTAATGAGCGTTTCCCGGTTGTAGAACGTGTTTATTTCTACGTCGCTGGGCAAGATGCTGGTATTCAGTTCGTTGATTTTGGCTTTCACCCGGTCAATGACCTCGCTCGGGTTTTCGCCCTTGCGCATCACCACAATACACTCAACGGCATCGTCTTCCTTATCGCGACCCGCCTGCCCGAGCCGCGGCATGGCCGACTCAGAAACCTGGGCGACGTTGTGGACCGTGATGGGCGTTCCTTTAATATTCTTGACAATGATATTCTGAATATCCTGCTGGTTCTTCAGTAGGCCAATGCCCCGCACTACGTAGGCTTCCGAGTTTTTCTCGATCACATCACCGCCCACATTGACGTTAGCGTTGGCAACGGCCTGATACAATTGCAGAGGGGTGATGTTGTAATCGATCAGGCGACGGGGGTCGACTGAGATCTCGTACGTTTTTACCTCGCCACCGAAACTAACGACATCGGCAACACCGGGTACACTCTTCAGCTGGCGTTCGATCACCCAGTCCTGCATGGTTTTCAGCTCACGGGCCGTGCGGGTGGGCGATTGAAGAGTATACCGAAAAATCTCGCCGGTAGGTCCATACGGAGGTTGCACATCGGGCTTGATCCCTTCGGGCAGTTCGACCCCATTGAGCAGGTTATTGACCTGCTGGCGGGCAAAGGCGTCATCGACCCCATCGTCGAACAGGATTTTAACCACCGACAGGCCGAACAGCGATGTAGATCGAATATCGGTGCGCTTCTGCACTGAATTCAGACCAATTTCGATGGGAATCGTTACAAACTTTTCAACTTCCTCGGCCGACCGCCCCGGCCATTGCGTAATAAGCGTGATCTGGGTATTGGTGACGTCGGGGAAGGCTTCAATGGGTGTATTCTGATAGCTGATAACACCCGCAACAACAGCTAAGCCTGTCAGAAAAAATATAAAAAACTTATTCTTCAGCGAGAATGATAAAATACTCTTTATGAATTTATTCATACCGATTACGGCGTGTACGTCATTTAGGTCTACAAAAGTGCTGGCCTGAACTTAAATTGGTCTTAACCTGCGGTTAAAAGAGTGTTAAATAAGTAGTCGGGATTCGGGGCTATAAAAACCAGGGTCAATTAGCCATTAATAAATGAATCCCAATTTTTTGAGACTTTCTTCCGTTTGATCGGTTTACTAGGTACTCAATCAATGTATAGCCGTTAATTGTCTTACGTATTATGTCCGAAATCCAATCAAATTTTGGTCTTACTGATAGTAAAGAGGAAGGCACTGCCGTCGATGAACCCATTAATCCGCTACCCAGAGCGGTACTCCGCTCCAACTCACACTGGCTGCTGGATGGCGAGTGGAAGTTTTCAATTGATGCCAATGACGCTGGTTTGCAGGATCGCTGGTTTCTGGGGCATTCGTATGAAGGAGTCGCTGAGTGGCCTGGTTCAATTGAAGAACATATGGCACAGGCGAAGGGACAGGCTGGCCCCGTCATCTGGCAGGACAAGGTGATTGCCTGGTATGAACGCGAATTTATCCTGCCCGAGCGAACCGAGCCACTTGCCAGTTCAATTATTCAGCTAACCTTTGGCGCCTGCGGTTACGAAACGCGCGTATGGCTCAATGGTCATCCGCTCAGCACGGTTGAAGGTGAGGCTATTCACTATGGGGAATATACGTCTTTTTCCTACGAATTAGCTGACGAATTGCTACGTCCCAATAACCGACTGACGGTACGTATCGCCGATACGATGGATGCTGAAACACCGCGCGGCAAACAGGAGTCACACGTCTATAAACGGGGTGGCATCTGGTATCAGACCTACACGGGTGCCGTGCGCTCCGTATGGCTCGAAACCGTTGAGCGAAACCGGCTACGCTCACGAGTGGGCGTGGTGAGCACTGTTGAGGACGAGTTGGTTCGGTTTAGCCTGACCACCCGGATTCACGACCCTGGCAATTACATTTTACGCCTGCAGGTATTCGAGCGAAAAGCGCCTTTGTCGTCGACACCGATGGCCACTTCCGATTTTCCATTGATGCTGGAAGCCGGGCAAAAGCAGCAACGAGTGGTGATCGAAGTACCGGGGGCGCAACTCTGGTCGCCCGAAAATCCGGTTCGGTATCGGCTCATAGCTCAGCTTATTGATGAAAGTGGCCATGTAGCGCAGATCGAATCGCAGTTTGGCCTTCGAAAGATTGAGGCACGGGGACGGTTCGTTTACCTGAATAACAAACCCATTTACCTGGACGGCATCCTGTATCAACCGGGTACGGCAACGTATGAGGAAATGAAACGCCACATGCTGGCCATGAAAGAGCTGGGTTGTAACCTGGTACGGGTTCATATTGCTGGTATCGACCCGCGCATTTATAATCTGGCCGATAAATTAGGCATGTTGCTTTGGGTCGAAGTGCCGAGCCCGCACAGCTCAACAGCTCGTAGCCGACATAATCACGAGGCTGAGTTAATGCGTATGCTGGCCCTGATTGGTACGCACCCATCGGTCGTGATCTGGAGCCTGTACAACGAAGACTGGGGCGCACAGGATATTGCAACGAATCCGAATACCCGGGAGTACATTATCAATATGTACCATTTCATGCAGCTTGCCTATCCGCAGTTTCTGGTGGTCGATAATGATGGCTGGCAACATATTTCTTACGAAGGACGCCTGAAGTCGGATCTGCTGACAGCTCATTTATATACGCCAGATCTGGACCGCTGGCAATCGCTCCTCGACCGGCTGGTGGCGGGGGATCTGGATACGGTTGCGGCTTTCCCGTTGGTTGTGGGCGATCCGTTTTTCTACCGGCGGCAGGTTCCGCTGGTGGTCAGTGAATGGGGCGGCTTCGGCTTTGCCGACTACGGTGGACCTCAGAGCGCGGACGAACGTACCGAACGCATTCGTCAGTTTAAGCAGGAAATGCGCAAACGCTCCATCGCCGGGGATGTGTATACCCAGGCAACCAATATTGAAGATGAGCAGAATGGCTTGATTGAGCCACATACCGGCGAGCTGACCGTACCGGCCGGCTTGCTGGCATCGGGCGGCTACAGTGAAGTGGCTGCCATGCCAGCGTAAAATGAGGCTATAACCGGGATTTTCATCGGCTTACTATTTCAGCAGATATTCGCAGAGGCAAGAAGGCATTTTCTGCGGGTATCTGCTGTTGTTCTGGTAGGGGATGTTTCCGGAAAGCCGTACGTAGGCCAGTGCGCAATTTTGTACGGATCGTCCTGAATTCTGTAAGCATAAAGAGGGAGACAGAACCGAAATTTGTTAACGAAAAGAAACGAGCTAAACGCTGAAATCATGGAAACCATAAAATTCAAAACCAATATAAAATGTGGCAACTGCATTGCTACCGTAACCCCATTTCTGAACGAAGCCGTGGGCGAAGGCAACTGGCAGGTGGATATCAGCGATCCCAAAAAAGTGCTGACCACAGAAAATGCCACGGCTGAGAAAGTCAGACAGGCGATTGAGAAAGCGGGGTACAAGGCCGAGCCGCTTAACTAATAAACCTATGAATACGACCATTGCCGATTCGGGGACGGCCACGGCCAGGCGTGGCGCTGTGACCGACATTCGGAAAACATATCCTGTGCTGGAAATGAGCTGTGCGGCCTGCGCCGTCAGTGTCGAATCGATCCTGAAACATACGCCAGGAGTTAGTGATGCCGGTGTGAACTATGCCAACCAATCGGCCTGGGTCCGGTTCAATCCGGCTGTCGTTAGCCCAACGGAGCTGCAACATGCCGTTCGGGAAATGGGCTACGACATCGTCATTGAAACGGAAGAGTCTGGCCCTGATGCCCGGCAAATACAGGAAGAAGCGAATCAAAAGCGGTTTCAGAGCCTCAGACAACGGACCATAGGGGCGTTGATTCTATCGTTGCCCCTTGTGGTGATCGGCATGTTTTTTATGTCGATTTCCTACGGGAACTACATCATGATGGCGTTGGCAACACCGGTCGTGTTTGGCCTGGGTCGGCCATTCTTTGTCAATGCCTGGAAACAGGCCCGGCATGGTAAAGCCAACATGGATACTCTGGTGGCGTTGAGTACGGGCATTGCTTTTCTGTTCAGCGCGTTCAATACGTTTTATCCTGAGTTTTGGCATCGTCGGAGCGGAGTTCATCCACACGTATATTTTGAGACTGCCGCCGTCGTTGTTACCTTCATTCTGCTGGGTAAACTGCTGGAGGAGCGCGCCAAACAGAACACCTCATCGGCCATCAAAAAGCTGATTGGTTTACAACCCAAAACGGTACATCTGGTTGAGGGAGATACCGAGCGCGAGATGCCTACTGCTGCCGTTCAGGTTGGTCATTTGTTGGTGGTGCGGCCGGGAGAACGAATTCCGGTAGACGGCCTTGTTGCATCGGGCCAGTCGTATGTCGATGAAAGTATGATCAGCGGAGAGCCCGTACCTGTACTGAAGCAGGTGGGGGAGCCCGTCTTTGCGGGTACGATCAACCAGAAGGGCAGCTTCCGGTTTCATGCCGAAAAAGTTGGTTCCGATACGCTTCTGGCGCAGATCATTCGCATGGTTCAGGAAGCGCAGGGAAGTAAAGCGCCTGTACAGCAGCTTGTGGACAGAATTGCCGGTATTTTCGTTCCTGTGGTGCTGGGCATTGCGGTATTGACGTTCGCCGTCTGGATGGTGTTTGGCCATTACCTGGCCCCCAACAGCGACCCGTTGACAACCGCTCTGCTGACCTCTGTTGCCGTATTGGTCATTGCCTGTCCGTGTGCGCTTGGGCTGGCAACGCCCACCGCCATTATGGTCGGTGTTGGCAAAGGGGCCGAAAATAACGTACTGATAAAAGATGCCGAAAGTCTGGAGATTGCTCATACGGTCAACGCGGTCGTGCTCGATAAAACGGGGACTATTACGGAAGGAAAGCCCCTCGTTACAGACGTACACTGGGCTGTTCCGGTCAATGAGCAAACCCATTTGATGCCCATTCTGTATTCGTTGGAAAAACAGTCGGAGCATCCGCTGGCCCAGGCCGTTACCGCTTTTTTTTCAACCCGTGAATTGTTACTCTTGGATGCCTTCAACAGTGTAACGGGGCGGGGCGTCCGGGCGACGTATCAAAACGTCGTTTACTACGTCGGCAACGAAAGCCTGCTAAACGAGAATCATATTACGCTACCTGCTGACCTGAGCCTGTATGCCGCTGACTTGCAAAATCAGGCAAAAACGCTCATTTATTTTGCCCGGGAAAATGAGTCTACCGGACAGGTTCTTGGGCTAATCGCCATTGCCGATCCTGTAAAAGCAAGCTCGAAGCAAGCCATTGAAACCTTACAGAGTCAAGGTATTGATGTGTATATGCTAACCGGCGACAATGAACAAACGGCTGCCGCCGTGGCTGGTCAAGTGGGGATTCATCACTACAAAGCCGGTGTCATGCCGGGCGATAAAGCTGATTTTGTAAGCGCTTTGCAGGCGTCGGGCAAGGTCGTGGCGATGGTGGGCGATGGCATCAACGATTCGCAGGCACTGGCCCAGGCCGACGTGAGTATTGCGATGGGCAAAGGGTCTGACATTGCCATAGATGTCGCCCGGATGACCCTCATTACGTCCGATCTGACCAGCATTCCCAGAGCACTCAACCTGTCGAGACAAACGGTTCGCGTTGTTCGACAGAATCTGTTCTGGGCATTTATCTACAACCTCATCGGTATTCCCATTGCGGCTGGTGTGTTGTTTCCGGCCTTTGGCTTTCTGCTGAATCCCATGATTGCGGGAGCCGCTATGGCGCTCAGCTCCGTCTCGGTGGTGAGTAACAGCCTGCGGTTGCGGGGCATGAAACTATAGTTGTAACGGCTTCTATCGGTAGAAAACACCGCCTGATAAAACAAGAAAGCCCGGCCAGAAGTCTGACCGGGCTTTCTTTGTAAATCTATTAGCCTTAAAAAATTGGCAGATATAATCAACCTTATTTGCCCACCGTACCACGCAGTGCACGTGGAATTTCGATGCTGGCAACTGGGTTGGATGCTTCTTCAAGCAGTTCGATGTTCTGTACAGAAATCTGACCAACACGAACCGATTTCCCCAGATCAAGATTCGAAACATCCACATCGATAAAGTCAGGGATGTTTTCGACGGTACCTTTCACGCGCAGTTTCCGAACGCGGGTCACCAGTTTACCACCTTTCTGAACACCCGGTGCTGTACCCAGTAAACGAACGGGAACGGCAATTTTGATGGGCTTTTTGTCCGAAATAAGCAGAAAATCAGCATGTAAAAGAACATCGCTTACTGGGTGGAACTGAGCTTCCTGAAGAATAGCCCGGTACTCAGCACCTTCAATGTTAAGCGCTACTTCAAAAATATTAGGCGTATAAATCAAATCGCGGAACAGAATCGCTGGTGCATAAAAATGCACTTGCTCTTCACCACCATATAACACGCATGGAACATTGCCCTCGGCCCGAATCGCCTGTGATTCCGTGCGGCCGAGATTCGCTCGTTGATACCCTACAATCTCGAGTTTTTTCATGATTTCAACTTTGAAAGAGTGAAAGAACAAATGAGCGAACGAATAAAAGGTGCAGATGAATTGCTCTGTCATTCGTTCACTCGTTTGCTCGTTTAATATTTTATAAACAGTGAACTAATAGATTCATGATCACGAATACGGCCAATGGCTTTGGCAAATAACTCGGCCACCGACAATACTCTAATTTTTTCATTCGATTGCTTCATCGGCAACGTATCCGCCACCACTAATTCCTGCAATACGGAATTGGCAATGTTTTCGTGCGCTTTGCCCGACATGATCGGGTGCGTGCAGACGGCTCGCACGGATAGAGCACCCTTATCCATGATGATCTGGGCAGCCTTGGCCATGGTACCACCCGTATCGATCAAATCGTCGACCAGCACCACGTTGGCGCCTTCAACATCCCCGATCACCTGCATAGACGCAATTTCATTGGCCCGCTTGCGGTGCTTGTCGCACAGTACAATGTCGGCGTTGAAGTGTTTCGCGAATGTGCGGGCCCGGTTAGCACCACCCACGTCCGGCGAGGCAACCACCAGATTTTCCAGGTTCAGGCTTCGGATATACGGCACGAACACCGATGTTCCTTCCAGATGGTCGACCGGAAAGTCGAAAAAACCCTGAATTTGTCCTGCATGCAAGTCAATCGTCATCAACCGGTCAACGCCCGATGCCGCTAGTGTATTGGCAACCAGTTTGGCTGCAATCGACACGCGCGGTTTGTCTTTACGATCCTGACGGGCATAACCGAAGTAAGGAATGACAACGGTTACGTAGTGTGCCGAGGCACGGCGGGCCGCATCGACCATCAGCATCAGCTCCAGCAGATTATCAGCGGGTGGGGGCGTCGACTGAATGAGAAAAACATCGCAGCCACGCACCGACTCTTCAAAACTGGGTGACATCTCACCGTCGCTGAAGCGTCGGCAGGTGTAACCACCTAAGTCTTTCCCGTAATAATGTGCAATTTTTTCGGCCAGATAGGTAGACTGACTGCCCGAAAAAATTTTAACCGGATTAAACGAAGCCATGTGTGCCGGACAAATTTCCCGCAAAGGTACGGAAAAAACAGCCCACTTGCTGGTAAGATGTAAACTTTCTTCCTATAAACTGGCTAGTGAACCCCAATATCAGGAAAAGCCAGCCCCAAAATCGGCCTTCATATGACAAATAGCTCAAACAATTTCGCGAACAATAGCTTTGATTCATATGGAAACGCTTAGACCTTTTCAGACTGCCGACTTGCCAAAAAAGCCGCTTTTGGAGCTGGATTCTGAACCAGTAGAGGCTTTATTGCGGCAAATTGCTGACACGGCTGCCCAAACAGACGATGATAAAACATTTCCTGAAGAAGCCTTCAGCCGTTTGGCCGATGCTGGTCTACTGGCGGTTACCCTGCCTGGCAGGCAACTGGATAATCAATTGCCCCAAACCAGCCAACTGCTTCAGTTATTGAAACGAATCGGGGGCGCTAATTTATCCGTTGGGCGGGTTTATGAAGGGCATATCAACGCCCTGAACCTGATTCATTTATACGCCAGGCCGGAGCAAAAAACAAGTTGGTATGCTGATGTAAGTCAGCACAAGCGATTATTCAGCGTCTGGAATACACAAGCGGGCGACGGCGTAACAATTCACGCCATTGGTAATGGTCGATACCGACTCGAAGGAGCTAAGACGTTCTGCTCGGGTTCGGGCTGGATTCAGCGACCCCTTATAACGGGTCAGCTCCTGGGTGACTCGTCTAAGCAAGGATGGCAGATGTGTATTATTCCAACAGAACGGATAAAGCCAATCCCGAAGGATACTACGTTCTGGCAGCCACTGGGTATGCGCGCATCGGTTAGCTATAAGCTCGATTTCACTGGTCTGGAAATCGGTGAGAATGACTTGCTCGGGCAACCCGACGATTATTACCAGCAACCGTATTTCAGCGGGGGAGCCAGCCGGTTTGCGGCCGTACAGTTGGGTGGGGCAGAGGCTTTGTTCAACGCAACGCGGGCACTGCTGATATCCATGAATCGAACCAACGATCAACTTCAGCGTACCAGGCTGGCCGAAATGGCCTGGCTGATCGAATCGGGCAATCAATGGATCAGGGCTGCCGGCGAGAACACCGATGCCTGGCTGGCCGAGGAGGACGGAGCTGAAAAAATTGTGGCTTATGCCAACATGACCCGGACGGCCATCGAAGAAATCTGCCTTCGGGTGATGCCCCTGGCCGAACGGTCGGTGGGCGCGCGCGGACTCATGCGGCCACTCCCCTTCGAGCGTATTCATCGCGACTTGACGTTCTATTTGCGGCAACCCGCCCCCGATGCTACCATCCTCGATATTGGGCGCTATGTTTTAGATAATCCCCAAAACGTGCATGAACTCTGGCGTTGATAAAGCTACTTTTCTGGACGCCATGGCGCATCCGATGGATGTGAATTTAATTGGCAATTCCTTGGTCATCGCTCCGCATCCGGATGATGAATCGTTGGGGTGTGGTGGAACCATAGCGCTTTTGCGGCAACGGGGTTTCCAGGTGCATGTGCTGTTTGTGAGCGACGGAACCATGTCGCATCCGAACTCGCTCAGCTACCCGGCCGATCGGTTGCAACAGGTGCGGGAGCTAGAAGCACTGGAAGCACTTCGGCAATTGGATGTGCCTACTGAAAATGCCTTTTTCATGCGGCAGAAAGATACCCAGGTGGCAACAGTCGATAGTGCACACTTTTCCGATGCGGTTGCTTTTGTTCATACGCTCCTGGCGGATATAAAACCCGCGACCGTGCTGGTTCCCTGGCGTCGGGACCCACACCGTGACCATCGGGCATCCTGGCAGATCGTACAGGCTGCCCTGTCAACGCTTCCGATGCGCCCGCGGGTACTGGAATACCTGATCTGGTTGTGGGAGCTTGGTAATGAGCAAGATATGCCTGGTCGTGACGAAATGGTTGTCTGGCATATACCGATTGAGCCGGTCATGGCACAGCGGAATCAGGCCATTGCGGCTCATCAGTCGCAGGTGAGTCGGCTGATCGACGACGACCCCACGGCATTTTATTTATCGCCCGAGTTGCTGATGCATTTCAGCAAACCACGGGAGTTGTTTCTGGAAGAGCGTATTAATGAAGTCGACTATGCCTAAATCAAGCTTACCCAAGACCTACTTCGATGATGTCTATCGGGCCAATGATGATCCCTGGTCCTTTGAAACCAGTTCGTATGAACTGGATAAATATGTGACGACGCTGGCCGCCCTGCCCCGAGAGCAGTACGCCAACGCGTTCGAGATCGGTTGTTCAATTGGGGTGCTGAGTGAATTACTGGCGCAACGGTGTAGCCGTTTGCTGTCGGTCGATGCGAGTGAACTACCCCTGGAAGCCGCCCGCAAACGGCTGGCTCCATATGAGCAGGTGACGGTCCGGCAATTGAGCATTCCGGCCGAATTCCCTGATGAACAGTTCGACCTGATCTTACTATCGGAAGTAGGGTATTACCTCACACTGGAAGATTTACAGCGGGCGCGTCAACAAATGCTCGATCACTTGACCGAAAATGGCCATCTGCTACTCGTCCACTGGACGCCATTCGTACCCGACTATCCGCTGACGGGTGATCAGGTCCATGAAGAGTTTTTAGCCATAGCCGGTGAAGGTAAACCGCTGAAGCATTTGCTAGGGCAGCGTCTGGAAACGTATCGTCTGGATCTGTTCCAGAAGTAGTAGCGTTTTTTATTTCGGGTATTTTTGCTACAAACATGCCGTGCCTACGGCACTTAATAAATTGAAATATAGGGACTTCAATTTATTATTTACATCAATTTACCTGACCAAATAGTTTCGCATGTCCTGAATGGCGACGGTAATGGGGACGGGTTTCCATTGGGTAATCCATTGCCCCGTTGTCATGCGTTCATCGATCATTTCCCAGATCTCTCCGAAAAACCGGCTCTTTTTGAATTGCTCGATGAGCCAGTCTGGATCAATGAGTAGTTCACGGGCGATATGCTTCAACGAGTCGGTGTGTACACCCTGACTACGTTTTTGCCAGCAGAGCCGTAATTGCTGCCGATTGCTGAGCCGCGTGATGACGGCTCCGGCGGGCTCTGCCAGTTGACATTGATTTTCCTGATTCAAGCTCGACCAATACCGTAGTTGCTCCGAAAAGCCAACCGCCACCCGGCCCTGCAATCGGGTCGATGTGTAGACCTTCACATGCGGGCTTTTTCTAACTTTAGCATCGATGCGGAGCAAAGCCCGATAAAAGGCTTCGTCTTCCAGGTATGGCGTTTCCGGAAGGCCGCCGACCTGCTCATACATACGGCAGGTGACAGCGATACTCGCACCAAAATGTTGAAAGTGACGGGGCCAGGGGTCATGCAAGCAGGGGTCGAACAGGGCTTCGGCTTTAGCCACCAGCGTTCGGTACATCACATCGCGCAGGTGAAACAACCGCACGGTACTCTGGTCGGGTCGGGTCAGAATGCGCCCTCCAACGGCGTCGTTGCCTTTCGCCATTTCCAGCATGATATGGTAAACCCATCGACTGTCAACGACCGTGTCGCCATCCGTTGAGGCTATAATGCCATCGGATTGCCCCTGACTCGTTAACCGGCGGTAGGCTTCGTCCATCAGCAACCGCCGGACAGTACCAATATTTGCTTTATCGGGCGGTAAATGAATCTGCGCAATATGTAGTTGAAATTCGGGGTAGTGCTGCTGGTATTGATGGGCAACGGCAAAAGAGGAATCGGTACAGTTATTAGCTAATAATAGAACTTCGTACAAGGATGGACTTAATGGTAATCTATTGCCATCCAATTGCTTACGAAGCGATTCCAAGGTTTCGGTCAGCTGGTCGGCTTCGTTTCTTACCGGAACAATTACCGTGAGTCGTGTCTGTAAAGAAGGCGGGCTATCGTTAAATAGGAGAGGCTGGGCAACTGCACCATTTATCTCCTGTATCTGCGTTGGCATAAGGCTATTCGTGGCCCATGTGAAAGATTTGATCACACGGAAAGGTCCTTAGTTACAACGGAATGTATGTAAGATTGTTAAGGCAATTTGTGAAGTTATTTGTACTCAATTATACCTTCTGTGGAGTCAGGTTCTCAAACCTGTCTACACGAAGATGCTGGCAAAAGTTAACCTGATGCATGTTTGACGCGCTTGTTAAACCAATTTACTCTTCTCTGAACGGACCTGTATCTTGCGCAGGACAAAAACACAAAAGGCTGCCGATACCATGCCAACGCCCGTGCCCGCCAGTACGTCGAGCGGGTAATGGGCCGCCACGTAAATCCGGCTATACGATACAACCGCTGCCCATAAAAAGCCCACCCATAGCCAGCGATGTTGTTTACCCAGCATGAACCAAAGACTGGCGGCCAGGGCAAACGTGGTGGCCGCATGTGAGGAGACAAAACCGTACTGGCCTCCGCATTCCATTACCGGATGAATGAACGTTTGCAACGCTAGTTCATGGCAGGGCCTCAGCCGGTGAACAAGTGGCTTAAAAACCGAAGAGGCCACCTGGTCGGCGAGCGCTACGGAAAAAATAATGGTCAGAATAAACCCAATGGCTTGCTTTCGGTACTCATAAATAAGCCAGCCAATGAGTAGGGCGTACAGCGGAAACCAGCTGTTGCGTTCCGTAATCCAGATCATGATCGGGTCCAGCCAGGGCGTGTAACGACCATTGAGCCACAAAAAAAGGTGGATGTCGAGTTGGTTGAGGGTTTGCAGCACTCCGAAAAAACAGATTGGTTAAGGCACTTCGTCACCCGCCCCTTGAGCCGGTGAAACGCCGGGCCAAAGATACAATAAATCAAACGACCGGTGTGCAGACCCTGCCCTACACTCGCCTAAGGCCTTGCGCCGGGAAGCGTCAGCGTCCAGTCAACATAGATATTCCCGGCCTTATCTATAGCCCAGTCGACCGCGCTGCCCGACGGTAAGGGTTTCTGACGGCTGAGGGCTATGTCGAGATTCGCCTGGCTCTGGTCGGCCCGAATGTAGGGTATCTGCCGGTTGTCGAGAACCGTCAATAAATCCTTAAAGGGAATCCGATCCCAGCGAAACGTTTTGGCTTTTGCTTCATCGACCGGGATAAGCGTATGTAGATGGGGACTACTTAGTTTGGTAATGCCGCGTGTGTTGGGCGTTGCGTTCTGGCTACCATGATGCCCCATTTTATAGAAAATAGTACGAGCCATCAGGTCCTCAACGGTTACTGCACGGGCTGGGTTGGTGGGTAATGTCCAGGCATATTGCCGTTGCTTAGCTGGTTTTTTTATGTCGCTTTCCCAATCATCCCACACGCCAAATTCAGCATCGCCTGAGAAGAAAAGCACTTCGTTGGTTTCCTCAATTTCAATGGCCAGCACCAAACTGGTATTATTAACGCCCGTGTTGAGCTTAATGGCCAGTTCGTCGGCAGTGCTCAGGTAATCGGCGTTGATTTGCCGCCAGGTTTGTGTCGGGTCAAAATAGGTCTGGAACGCCTTTGTCTGGGCAAGCCCATCGAAATTTTTCTGAACCTGTTGGCTAACGGCTGTCTGATTTTCGAGGAGGTTCAGGACCGCAGATGGCGGCAGCTTCTGCGTTTTTAGGTCGATAGGCATCACGAATTCCTCGTCGAAGGGGGCTTTCTGAACGTAGTACCAAAAGTCTCTGTCGGCCGAATCAGGGGTATCGGCAAAGTTGCTTTGCCCGAAATTAAATTCATTGGTGGTCGTATCGGTCCGCAGCGAACTTTGCCAGTCTTCGGGTTCGCTGGCCTGCATGACACTCAAATTACGCGGGGGACCCAACACAAATAGCTTCAGTCCCGGAAAAATAGTCGGGCTGGGCACGCTGGTCAGGCCTTCGCCAATGATATGCCCCGGCACAACCGTTTGTGATGGTTCTGTATAACCGGGTCGCAGGTACCGGACATTATCTTTTCCGACCTTCTCGATGAGCCTGTCGTAACTCTCATTCATCGAAAAATCCAGGTCGGGGTTGTCCGTGTCCTCTGCCGTTTCGTTAGCCGCAAATTCAAAACCGGCCATCAGATTTAACCGCTCGGCCAGACCAGCAGCCACCTTTGCCGTATGGTCGGTTGCCTTAAGCCGGGCTTCTACCTCTGATTTCTGGGCCTTGTTGGTTGCAGTTGCTAACTCTGCCGAATGCAGGCCGACCTGCTTTGTTAGTGTGTTTACTTCCTCCTGAACCTGCTGAACGGCCTTCTGGACCGACTCGCGGGTCCGCTTTTTATGGGTGCGCCATGCCTTTGCCATCTCATCTTTGGGGTCTTCGGTCCAGGCGAACCAGACTTGGCCAATATCAATTCCTTCCAGTTCATCGCGGGCCTGTTTCAACCCCGAAATGTGGTCCTGGTGTTCGTGCGTAATGGCCAGCACGTCCACAAACGGTTTTCCATCGCGTGTCAGGCCCTGGTTGGTCAAATAGTCTTTCAGGTGTCTGGCTATTTCCTGCATTCGGGTTGATTTTCCGGCCCGTGCGCCAAAATCAATCCAGAGGGTTTTTGCCGTTTTTGTTGTGGGCGTCGTTGATTCTTCATACCAGAAGGTCAGCAGAAAACAGTCGCCGAAGCCCGTATAATACATTCGAACGGAAACAGACGTAAGTTGTGCCATGAGTAAGGTTAGGTTAGCGGTGAAGTAGGGCAAAAGGTTCGACAAGGGCGGAGTTGGTGGGCCAGGTAGCTGGAGCAAAGGGCGATTCGCCTTCGGTCACGTCGGCGTTATACCGACGCAGCAACTCATCCGCCAGCCGGTTGGCGGTGATCACATTTCTGAACCGACGCAAAATGCCTTTGTGTACGAACCGAACGGTTTTCAGGTCAATATCAATGATTAAGGTGCAGCCGCCCCGGTATTCATAAAGCTGCCCGTCGGTCAGCTTCACCTGACACCGCTGCATAACCGTCAGAATAACCTGATTCAGTACATTATAGTCTGGCCCAACGCGCTGCGCCCGATTGAGTGAGTGGACCTCAAAACCCGGTCGTCCGTTGGGAATTGCCGTGCCGTTTTCGTCTTCAAGCGTGTTCATGAAGATTCTGTCGACCGCAATCTGAAGGCTGTTGTCGGTAGTTTGAGCGGCCAGTGCCCCGTTGATTGCCACCTTGCTATTTCGACAAAACGTGTCGTACAGGAATCTGTCGTCCAACATTAGCGTACCAGTCAAATCCTGAAAAACCTGTTTTGTGTTCTTGTCAAATTGGTCGATTAAGCGATGGACCTTTATTTTATAGGCCATAGACAACCGAAACAACTCTTTCCGATTCGATAACTCCACCGCCGTATCGTTGTAGTAGGTCCGCATCAGGTCAACCAGCCGCTGGATTTCACCACCTGTACCGGGATTTAATTTGCTGAGGTCTGACACGTCATTTTCGGTATAGAGCGTATAAGACAGATTTTCGACCGACAGCGTGCGGATGCCCACCGGATAGATGCCCCACCGTTTGAACGATTCGATAATTGCCACGCGAAAGCCAAGCGGGTCGTTGGGCACTAAATCGACATCGGCGGTGATCATGGCCCGAAGCAGTTCGCCGAAGGTGGTGCCGACGGGCGGGCAGTAATCTAATGCCCGGATGCAGAGCGAAAGAAATTGCTTGGCCGTTCGGGCAGCTTCGTCGGCCAGCCGCCTGACTAAGTCGGGATGAATTTCGCCATCGGGTAAAATGCCGCGCCCTTCGGTGGCAATTCGGTAGAGGTCGGCTGTCCGGCGGTTGTAAATATTGAGGAATGCGTCGAAAATGGCGGCTACCAGAATACTTCCCCGTTTGTGCGGTTCCCGCGTTTGTGCCAGTTCTTTGGGGCTGGGCTGCGTTCGCCCAATGGCATCGCGCAGGGCATTATATTGACCAATTGCCAGCCCGAACTGCTGCGCTAACTGCGAGAGCCACTGCTGACTGGCCAGGTTGCCTTTGGTGCGGGCAATCTGGCTTTCCAGAATCTCATTAAATGTAAAGTGTTGAAACAGAGCGACAATATCGGAGAAAGCTTCGTGGAGCGCGAGTGTATCTTCATGTACCGGCATTATGTACCGCTTGTAAATGCCGTCAATCAGCGCGTGGGTGATCTCGTGCGTGATAATGTCGTGCGATAAACACGAGAATACCAGACTGCCGGGCATGAGCAGGCTGGCATCGCTGGGACGGGCCGAGAAATACCCGAACAGCACCGCTTTTTTCTGCGAGCTGTAATATGCATTGGCATCGCGGAAGGCGTGTGGATAAATCCGCAATCGCTGCACAAACTGTTCCCGTTGTTTCGTTGCGGTGTCATACTCCGTCGAGGACCACTGCACCGGCCGGCCGAGGGCTTTCTCGAAGTGCTGAATCGTTAGCATGGCGACGGCATAGACCATCTGCTGATGAAACTGCGGATTACTCTCCGAGGGCGGTAGTCCGTCCTGCGCCAGTAGCTTGGGGTCGTCTAAATGAACCGGAGGGTACATGACTCCACTGGCCGGGTCAATATCAATGACTTCAATGTATTCGCCAATTGGCCCCGCTTCGAGGTCTTCCCAGCGGATAGGATAAACGACAATATTAATGCCGAACGCATCGAGTCGGTTGGCAAAACTGGGGTCGAAGGCATAGCCGCGCAGCCGTCGGTACGCGGGCTTCAGCGATGAGTCATTGATATTCATAAAGATATAGTCTGGCTAATGGATGTGAACAGATTGTACATAGCAGGTGCTATGTAGGTACGAGAGGAAGAGTCGAGCGGGGTAAAATAGTTGGTTTACTCCACCCATCAGGGAGAGGTTGGAGTATTGCTTAAGCGCTTTGTGATGGGCTTATTAGCCTGGGGTTATTCAGTGTATTGGCCTGCGCAATGAGCTGGTCGGCGGTACAGGCTGGATTTTTAAGGGTCGATAGCAGACCGGGATGCAGGTGAAAATCTTCCCCTGCTTTCTGGTAGGCATCCCAGATCAGCCGCGCCCGCCGGTTCAATTCCTGCCCGCGAGGGCCGATGGGAGCTTTCCGTTCAAACTGGCGTAGCAACCGGTAGCAACCGGTTATTTCGGCACTCGCTATCACGGCATTCATCCGGGGCTTGTCTGTCAGCCACCACAGCGTTGTGCTCATATCGCTGCCTGTACGGACGGTTTCATAGACAGCCTCCAACTGATTACGCACGGACGTTGGGGGTGTGCCGGGCCGTAGCGGCTGATTGTGCTCTTTAACAATACCGCCAATAATGCTGGGTATAACAACCATATCCGGTGGCAGGCCGTTGTCGGAGCCAAATACCAGCCCGTAGTCCAGCCCACGAACCCGACGCAGAAAAACGCTGGATAACAAGGTCAGCACACTGGACACACGAATGCGCAATAAATAGCCTAGTTGTTTGAATGACAGCCCCTGAAATGGGGGCAGGGCCAGTGCGTGAATCTCTACGCCAAGCAGCTTGAAATAGCCGGTAATTTTGTTCCACAGCCATTGAACACCCAGCGTAATGAGCAGCCCAACCGCCGATAAACCAGCTAGTAAACCAGCCCAGAAACTGCCGTGCCCATAATGGCTATTCTGAAATATGGCTAGTAGGAATACACCCAGCAACACCCATTGGGCCATGGTTCGGAATCGGCCCAACTGCCCAATCGACGAGCTTCCGGCGCGGGCAGGGCCCGGTTTGGGCGTATCATACAGATCCATCCCTGCACTGTCCACATCGGAAATTAATAGCAGCGTCGAAGGGTCCAGAAGTGCCCGCTGTGGCGGCAATAGAGTAGCGAGGGCCGGATTTGGGTTTTTAGGGTCACAATACCGGCGGTTACGCGCGTTGGCAGTCAATAGACTTTCAATTCCCTGGTTGTCATACACGCCCCCGTCTACCAGCCCAATCCGGTCCCGCTCTATCGCCTGCCCGTTCGCGTTGAGCAGAGCAGGTTGAATGCCATCTGGCGGAAAGAAATCGTCGGGCATTACCAGTGGCTCAAACCCGCCCGGAAAGCACGACGAAGCCGCAACGGTGTCGGCAATGCGTAGCTCGTGCGCCCGCTCCGCACGAATATGTACGTTGCCATTCCCAACTAGAAAACCGGGCCGGATGATACCCTTGTCATCGGTAATTGTTTCGGGTAGGAAAGACGCATACTGAAAGCGAAACGTTAGCCCCGAGAACAACTCGGTCGAACCGAATATGATGCTTTGCAGATGAAAGGGGTTGGCTGGGTCGGGATCCGGATCCCAGAATGCACCAAAACGTGCTTTATTGTACAGGTCCCGGTCATACACATCGGCAAACGCCTGAATGAGTTTGTAGTTGCTTTTGTCGGTATCAATGTTGATTTTCCATTGACGGAGCGCTTTGGGTAACAGCGTATCCTGCTCAAGAAACGTGTAAAAATCCTGGTAAATAGTCTCGAATGGCTTTCCCTGCTTTCGCCAGAACGCATAGAACGCGCCCGTAATGGTGCCGCCCGATGCAGTAGAGAGCATATGTACGTTGTCGAGCAGGCCAAGCAGGTAAAGGGTGTTCAGTGTGCCAAGACTATAAGCCGACGCCCGGAATCCGCCACCGGATAAGCTAAGGGCAATGCGATCAAAGGCCGAGTCGGGCGTACCCGAGGGCATAGAGGTAGAAGCCTGCGGCAAGGCAGACGGTTCAGCAAGTGACATGAAGAGGAAGGGTTGACGTATCGAAAGATAGGTATCTTCCCCTGTCACACCGATGAACTATAGCGCCATTTGAGTTAACGGTAGGTTTATGGTTGGTGTAGAACGGTACTCTGAGATTTTAGAGCACCAGGAACTGACTGAGGTAATTTCGAGCGGTCAGAATGGCCGTTTTGACATCGTCGGGATGGCTTTCATAGGCTTTATCTTCCACCTCGATACAAACAGGGCCTCTATACCGAACGTCCGTCAGGGCGGCAAAGAAATCGCGCCACCGAACATCGCCCAGACCAGGAAGTTTGGGCGAATGGTATTCCAGCGGATTGGCCATGATACCCACACGATTCAGTTTGTCGCGATACAGTTTTACATCTTTCAGATGAATGTGGTGCAGCCGGTCGCGATAGTCATAAATGGGTTTGACTTCGTCCATGATTTGCCAGATCAGGTGGCTGGGGTCGTAGTTGAGCCCCAGCGTCCGAGAGGGAATAATCTCGAACATCCGATCCCAGATGGCTGGGGTCGTGGCCAGGTTCTTACCCCCCGGCCACTCATCGTCGGTGAACCACATCGGGCAATTTTCGATACCGATTTTCACGTTACACGCTTCCGCTTCCCTGACGATGGCGGGCCAGTGTTCAGCATACAGTTTCAGGTTATCGGTAATGCTTAATGATGGGTTTCGGCCAATAAACGTGTTAACAACCGGAACGCCCAGCTTGGCGGCTGCCCGGATTATTTTCTTGATGTGTTCGCGGTAGAACTCTGCTTGCCCGGGGTTCGGGTCGAGGGGATTTGGGTAATAGCCCAGGCCAGAAATAGCCACGTTATGGAGCCGGGTCAGCGAGTGAATCTGGTCGACGTTCAGGTGGTCGACATCGATGTGCGTTACACCTGCATACCGGCGTGCATCGGCGTTGCCCGTTGGCCAGCACATGACTTCAACGCATTTAAACCGATGTTCTGACGCAAATTGGAGAACGCCATTTAAATCATAATCGGCCAGGATAGCCGAAACAAAGCCGAGGTTGAGCATATAAGGGTTTATTGCAGCCCGGATGGCCACATCCGGGCGGGTTAACACACATAGGAAAACACACGTCCGGATGTGGCCGTCCGGACTATTGTCAATACCCTGCCGAGTTACGCGCAGTCAAGTAGTTCGCCTATTCCGAAACTAAAAAACAACGACATAAACTGCTGAATGAAAACCAAAGGTAAAGGCTTTGGCGGTATAGAGGAGAGGACGTTCACGGAAAAGATCGGGACGACGCCTGGCGGCTTTGGGTGTTTGTTGCCAATAAAGGGTGTTTCTCCGGTAGGATTTTTTTAAACAGACGGGCATATTGCAGGGATTTTATACGCATTCGAGAGGTAGATTACCCCTAAAAGTGAGCTTCCTTCATCGCGTAGTCTACCGTTCTTTTACTGCCAGTCAACAGTTGGCAGAAACGTAAATTCCGATTTGCTATCGTATGAAAAAGAGTCAGCTCATTATCTATTCACTGGTTGTCGTTTCCTGGCTGGCAGTGGGTTGTGTTAGCAACAAAGCGATAAAAGAATTCACGGGCACATCCCTCGACGCCACCCGACGATTGCCGGTATTGGCTGCTGATCTGGCCGAGTCGTGCGTTCGGCAAAATCAGTATGGCGCCATCCGGGAGGGTCAGTTCGATCCCATCAAACTGAGGCAGGACGCCGAAGCCGAGAAAGCCTGTATTTCTCTGAAAGCCTCTGAAACGAATTTTGTCGTTGCCAATAAAGTACTTGTCCAATACCTGCAAATACTGGACAAATTGGCGGGCGACGATGTAGTTACCTACGATAAAAGCATCGACAAACTAGTTGCGAACCTGGGCGATTCCAAACTTATTCCCAAGGCGCAGGTAATGACGCTGTCGAAGCTTGCGAATTTGATAAGCGATGCCTCGTCAACGGGGTGGCGACGGAAGAAGTTAGGCAAAGCCATTGCGCAGGCCAATCCCGATATTCAGACGTTGCTGACGACGCTGTCGACGATTATAAAAAACGACTATGTTCAGCTGTTACAAAATGAGCAACTGGCTGCCAAAAACTTCTACCTGAGCACGATAAAAGAAAACGCAAAAAAAGAACCGGTGGCCGTTGTTCTTTTGCAGCAGCAGTGGAGTAAGGAGCTCAACGCACTGGAGGACAGGAAAGTCGCAGCCTCTACTTACGCCAGCATTCTGACAACCATTGCCCAGGGACACCAACTCCTGTTTGACAATCAGGCCAGGCTGAGCCGGAAGGAAGTGAAAAAGGAAATTTTAGATTATACCTCGAAGCTGATCCCTCTGATCGGCGAAATCCACGATAAATTTTAAGCCCTATCGTTATGGAACTAACGGCTGATCAGGCTCGTACGCTGGCGCGATCTTATTTCGATCTGGCGCAGGCACTGGGTGAATATCGCTTCGATAAATTTGATGCCTTAACCGCATCTAAACGCAAAAAAATAGAAGAATTTGAGCGGGCGCTGCTCGA
Source organism: Spirosoma horti (assembly GCF_054776595.1). Classification (NCBI taxonomy): domain Bacteria; kingdom Pseudomonadati; phylum Bacteroidota; class Cytophagia; order Cytophagales; family Cytophagaceae; genus Spirosoma; species Spirosoma horti. Next base: position 744,165 of record NZ_BAAHBQ010000001.1, on the reverse strand, counting down.
TTCATCAACGGCGTTTACCTCGCTGGCTATGTCTATTTCGCTGGCTGACCTGGAGCCCGTTCTGGCTCGGGTTGGCGAGGTGACAACGACCATGAAAGATAATATCAACGAACTGCAAAAAGTGGATCGAGTGCTTAAAATTGCAGGTAGTGCCGTTCAGCTAGCCGGTGCTATACTAACCGGTAATCCGACGGCAATTTTTGAGGCTGTCGATGAGTCGGCATCCCTTTTTGCCTGAGTGAATTTGTTTTTTGATTTGTCGGGTTAATTGGGTTCGCATTAAATAAGCGCAGAAAGATTATCTATTCATTCTCGCCGGGTTTTAACCCGGCGAGAATGAATGAAAACTGGCCTTATTTACGTCAAATCAATTAACCTGACGAATCAAAATAATTACAACGGCACAATTCCCGTTCGTACGGCCCACATAGCCAGCCCAACCCGGCTTTTGACTTGTAAGCGTTCAAAAAGGGCTTCCCGATAGCCGTCAACCGTGCGGGGACTGACACACATTTTGTCGGCGATTTGAACGTAGGTTAGCTCGGAACAAGCTAATTGTAAAAAATGGCGTTCACGATGATTCAACTGAACAGCGTCCAGATTATGGTTAGAGGAAGGATTGTACATTGTGTGGTGCGTATTAGTGTTCAGGCTAAAGGTAGATAACTGCCTGAAAAATAAACGCATACGCACTTTTTTCTTGAACGAAGTGAGTTAACGGTATGCTTTTTTTACAAGGCTACGAAAAGCCCAGTTTCTCCCGAACTCGGGCAATCGTTTTGCTCGCAACGGCACGTGCTTTCTCTTCGCCTGCCTGAAGTTCGGCTTCCAGCGCATCGTTGTTGTTCATATAATAGGTAAAGCGTTCGCGTTCGGTGGCAAACCGTTCCAGGATAAGTTCGTAAAACGCTTTTTTTGCCATTCCGTACCCGTAATTGCCCCCTTCATACAAACCCCGCATCCCGGAAATCTGCTCGTCTGAAGCCAGCAATGAATACAACTGGAAGGTGATGTCCGAATCAGGGTTCTTCGGCTCTTCAAGCGGAGTCGAATCCGATTTGATCTTCTTAATCACTTTCCATAACTCATTTTCGGGTAAGAAAATGTCGATGTAATTATTGTACGACTTGCTCATCTTCGCCCCGTCGATGCCCGGAATCGTCATCAGTCGATCATCAATCCGGGCGTCGGGTAGCACAAACACCTCACTGTCATATTGCCGGTTAAAAATGCTGGCAATATCACGCGTCATTTCAATATGCTGGCGCTGGTCTTTTCCGACCGGAATAATCTCGGCGTCGTATAAAAGAATGTCTGCCGCCTGCAAGACCGGGTACACGAACAAACCCGTATTGACTGGTCCGCTGGAGCGATCTGATTTTTCTTTAAATGAGGTAGCATTATTCAACATCGGTATCGGCGTGAAGCAACTCAGGTGCCAGGCTAATTCGGTATGCTCCGGTACCCTCGACTGCCGCCAGAACGTATTCTTATCTGTATCTAAGCCAAAAGCCAGCCAGGTAGCGGCTACCGCCCGGGTAAACTCCCGCCGGGTGGGACCATCCTTGATCGTGGTCAGCGAATGGAGATCAGCTATAAATAAAAACGACTCATTATCAGGATGTTTCGATAAGTCGATGGCTGGTTTGATCGCGCCCAGAATATTGCCTAAATGCGGCCGGCCGCTGCTTTGAATGCCCGTTAAGATTCGTGCCATAGTTTGTATGTAGTATTCAGTTTACGGTTTGTGGTTTGTGGTTGGCTGACGCGCCAGTGGACTGGCCAAGCTATGTATGTGTCAGCTAACCGTAAACCACAAACTGTAAAACCACAAACCGTAAACTGTATTTATTTTCCTTGTGCTTCGACAACGGCGATGGCGACCATATTGACAATTTCGCGTTCCGACGAACCTAGCTGCAATACATATACCGGCTTCCGAATGCCCAGTAGAATAGGGCCGATGGCATCGAAGCCAGCCGCTTCGCTCATCAAGTTATACGCAATGTTGGCCGCCGATAAGTTAGGAAAGATGAGCGTGTTAGCGCCTTCGCCAACCAACTTACTGAACGGGTGATTTTGCTGAAGCAATTCGGTATTAAAGGCTAAGTGCGCCTGAATTTCACCATCGACAATCAGATCTGGGTGTTTCTGTTGTAGAATTTCAACCGCCCGATTCATCTTCTCCGCATCTTCGCCCTTGGCGCTACCAAAGTTGGAATAAGTGACCAGGGCAATGCGTGGTTTGATGTTGAACCGCTCAACCGTGCGGGCTGTCAACTCGGTGATCTCAACGATTTCTTCAGCTGTGGGGTTGAAGTTTACCGTGGTGTCGGAAAAAAACAAGGGGCCACGTTTGGTGAGCAGAATGTACATCCCAGCCACTTTTTTAACGCCCGGCTCTTTGCCAATAATCTGCAGCGCGGGCCGAATGGTATCGGGGTAGCTGCGGGTCAGACCCGAAATGAGCGCATCGGCTTCGCCCGTTTCCACCATCATCGCCCCAAAGTAGTTGCGATAATACATCATTTTCCGGGCTTCGGTCGCGTTGACGCCCTTGCGTTTGCGCTTATCGAAATAGACGTCGGTAAACCGATCGATCAAACCTGATTGTTCGGGCGACCGTGGATCAAAAATGGGAATCTGACCCAGATCCAGACTGTTTTCTTTGATGAGTTGCTCAATGGTTGCCCGTTCACCCAGCAGGATTGGGGTCGCAATGCCTTCATCCCGAACCTGTTGGGCGGCTTTTAGTACTTTCAAATTCTCTGCATCGGCAAAGACCACTCGTTTGGGGTTTGCTTTGGCTTTGGTCAGAATGACCCTGGAAATCTGGTTATCCTGCCCCAGCCGTCGGGCAAGTTGTTGTTCGTAGGCGTCCCAATCGGTGATGGGCAATCGGGCCACGCCCGAGTCGATAGCGGCTTTAGCCACGGCTGGCGCCACCGTCGACAGCAGGCGCGGATCAACGGGTTTGGGTAGAATATAGGTTCGGCCAAAAATCATGTTGGATTCACCATACGCCAGGTTGACCAGATCAGGTACGGGCTTTTTAGCCAACTCTGCCAGCGCATAGGTAGCCGCCAGCTTCATGGCTTCATTGATTTCGGTGGCGCGCACATCCAGCGCACCCCGGAAAATGTACGGGAATCCCAGTACATTGTTCACCTGGTTGGGATAATCGGACCGGCCGGTGGCCATAATGATGTCCGGGCGGGCCGCCATGGCTTCGTCGTACCCAATTTCGGGCGTTGGATTGGCCATGGCAAACACAATGGCATTGGGGGCCATCGAGCGAATCAGATCCTGGTTCACAATGCCGCCTTTCGATAAGCCGATAAATACATCGGCACCGGCAAAGGCATCGGCCAGCGACCGAATGTCGCGGGTGGTTGCGAACGGGCGCATCAACTCGCTCAGGTCGGTGCGGTCTGTGCGGAGTGGGCCGTTTACATCGAACATCACGATGTTCTCATGTTTGGCCCCCAGGGCAACGTACTGGCGAGCGCACGAAATGGCGGCAGCCCCAGCGCCGAGGATCACAAACGCAGCTGTTTCAAGGGGTTTATTGACCAATTCGAGGGCATTGAGCAAAGCGGCTCCACTAACGATGGCTGTCCCGTGCTGGTCGTCGTGCATGACCGGAATGTTCATGTCGCGTTTGAGCCGTTCCTCAATTTCGAAACATTCCGGGGCTTTAATATCTTCCAGATTGACTCCACCAAAGGTGGGTTCCATAATCTTGACCGTGCGGACGAACTCGTCGATATTCTTCGTATTCAGCTCAATGTCGAAGACGTCGATGTCGGCATAGATTTTAAAGAGCAGGCCTTTACCCTCCATAACAGGCTTGCTGGCAGAAGGCCCAATGTCGCCCAGGCCCAGCACGGCCGTGCCATTGCTGATCACGGCGACAAGGTTTCCTTTGGCGGTATATTTAAACGCATCATCGGGGTTGGCTTCAATGGCCAGACAAGGCTCGGCCACGCCCGGTGAGTAGGCTAACGAAAGGTCGCGTTGGGTGCTGTATTCTTTTGTCGGAATGACTTCCAATTTACCCGGACGCCCTTTGGAATGGTAATCAAGGGCATCTTCGCGCCGGATTTTCTGATTCATACGAATGTTGATGAGTTTTTTGCTCAACGGTTGGGAGCGCGAAGGTACGGAAAAAGTCAGCCGGGTGGCGTATCAATCTGCTCCGATAACCGGCTGACGATCTACGGCAATCCAACCGACCCAGCATAAAAGCAGTAAAAAGCTGAGCAAGAATGTACGCTGGAGTGGGTTGGTGTGCGTTGGCTCCTGAACATCGGTGAGGTTGGGGGCCAGGCTATGTACGAAATCACCCTGCTCAACCCCAAAAATGGAAATTTCACTGTAATGATCGTACTTATCGCCAAACGTAAGAGGCTCCGTTTTAACCAGCTTTTTTTGCAAATCACTTTGCCGAAGGAGCAATGTAATGGGCTGGTTAGGCCGGATCGCATAACGAAGCGTATCCAGCCGATTGTCAAAATTATGACGGCCAACGTAAAACGAATAGCCGGGAAAGCTGCGTAAGGTGAGTGTTACGCCCGTTAGTCGGCTTTTGTTTCTGTTTTCCTTTACCCGAACCACTACGTCCGTAAGGGAGGCAAGCGGAGCGGAGGTTTTTTCAACGGCGTTGTGTGCCAGATAACCGAAAGCGATGTTCACCAAAATGAGCATACTTTGAGCGATGATTAACCAGCGGAGCCGGATCTTCTCCGTTTTTGTCAATACTGTTTTGAAGGTAATGGCCTGTCCATACTGTGTGAAGGTCTCCTTCAGGTATTCGTAGTCGCGAAATTCATTGGAGCGAATCACAAACCAGTTATCGGTCAGGTAAATCGTCAACTCCATAAATGTTCCCATCTTCGACTCGCTGGGCCGCTCATTATACGCCAGAATGGACTCGTACGCATGTTGGGAAGGCGTCTGTCCCGATTTTTTGACGCTGAAGGTTGCGTCATCGAACATGTGTATGGCGATCGTTTGCCACATGGAATACGTGACCCACATAAATACCACAAACCCCCCTATCAGAAAGAAGCTCAACAGCGTGTTCCAGTTGGGATAATACGGCGCTTCAAAAATCAATAGGGTAGGCCCGACCACCGTTGTCCCCAGCAGGAGCAAGAAAAGGAGCCAGCGAAAAAAGGTATTGATGGGTTTTACCCTAAAAAGATAATGGGGCTGATCGCTCATCTGATAAATGCCTTCTTGAGGGAGAAATAGGAATGTATATCCTTGCTAACTCCCAACAACGGCAACTGTCAGGCGACTTACGCACACCAGTTTACCCTGCTCGTCGGTAATGCGAATGTCCCACACATGGGTCGTTCGTCCGGTATGAATAGGCGTACACCGGCCATAGACCCAGCCATCGCGTACGGACCGAATGTGATTGGCGTTGATTTCCAGACCTACCGCCCGTTGGGTGGTAGGATCGTCCAGCATCATCCAGGAAGCGACGCTGCCCAGCGTTTCGGCCAGCACCACCGAGGCTCCGCCGTGCAGAATGCCAAAGGGTTGATGCGTGCGTTTGTCGACGGGCATCCGGGCAATCAAATACCCTTCGCCCGCTTCAACGAATTCGATGCCGAGGTGTTTGCTAATCGAATCGGTATCCATAAAACCAAGGGTAGTCAGGTCGAAGCCAGCTTTCATACGATTAAGTTTACGTGAATTTAAGCGCAATGTTTACCGCGAAACCTTGTCTCTGAAACAGATAAATACGGTGTTTTTTGTAATTTTGCACTCAAATTTGGAAAAAATTGCCAATAGGCAAGGCGAGACGATTGATACAGAAAACAATTTATCTGATTCGCCACGGCGAAACCGACTATAACCGGCGGGGAGTAGTCCAGGGCAGTGGCGTCGATTCAGACCTCAACGAGATGGGAAGAGCACAGGCTCAGGCTTTTTTTCAGGCCTACCAGCACGTGCCATTTAGTAAGATTTACATTTCAGGCCTCAAGCGGACTTACCAGACCGCCGAACCTTTTATTGAGCTTGGGCTGCCTTTCGAAAAACTAACCGGGCTGAATGAGATCAGTTGGGGCGTTATGGAAGGCAAAGCGCCCGGTAATCTGGAAAATGAGTATTACCGCGCGCTGATCGAAGCCTGGGCATCGGGAAATACGGCCAGAACGACCGACGGTGGAGAAAGTCCGGATCAGGTGGTAGCCCGGCAAAAAGAAGCCATCAACACTATTCTGGCACATCCTGAAGAAGAAACCATTCTGGTGGCCATGCACGGCCGGGCCATGCGTATTTTGCTGTGCTGGATTACCAACCAGCCACTTTCGATGATGGATCAGTTCGAGCACAGTAACCTTTGCCTGTACAAACTACAATACGACTACGACACGACGGCCTTTACCATTGAGTTGGCGAACGATACGGCGCACCTGCTATCGCTGGCAATGGCATAAGGGAAAAAGTAAGACAAGCTAGTGATGAGAAACGGATTGATGCTTTCTGCAGAATCGTTATATCGCTTCAGTCTATTCTTCCGCTTACGAACCCGGCCTTCCCGCTTTTTTTCCACTGGTGTAGTATAACCTATCCGCTGGAGTTAAACGATTTATATTCGCTGATTGACGAGTAGCGGGGCCGTAACAGAAAGGTATGTCGAAGCAAAGAATATATTGGTTTTGTCAGCTGTTCGGCTGGTCACTCCTCATTTTGGTGGAGTATCTGGCCTATTTGCTGGAAGATGGCTTTCAGGCCGATGAACTGTATTTAGCCATTGCCAATATCTTTCTGGGTATTACCCTTACTCATCTCTACCGGCTCATGATTCGGCGGTGGAACTGGGTGCGGCTGCCTTTCTTTCAACTGGCTCCCCGGGTGTTACTGTCTGTTTTTGTACTGGCCCTGATCATGACCATGGTCAATTTACCCATGGATCGGCTCATTGTCCCACAGCATTTGATGGACGAACCCTGGCCCTTATTCGGCTATATCATGACCTGGGGTAAAACCATGCTTGCCTGGGTGTTGAGTTATACGGCTTACCATTATGTGGAGGAGAACCGGAATGCCGAAATCGAAAAAATACTGCTCAAAACGAGCATTCGGGAAACCGAAGCCAAAGTATTGCGGTCGCAATTGAATCCGCACTTTGTGTTCAACGCCCTGAACAGCATCCGGGCGCTGGTCTATGAAAATCCAACAAAAGCCCAGCAGAGCATTACCCAACTTTCTAATTTGTTACGCAATTCGCTGCTGGCCGACCGGCGCAAAACGGTTGAACTTCGCGAAGAAATCAAAACCGTGGAGGATTACCTGGCCCTCGAAAAAGTGCGGTATGAGGAACGCCTGGAGTCATCGATCGAACTCGATGGCCGTACCCTTTACTGGCAGGTTCCTCCCATGATGCTGCAAACGCTGGTCGAAAATGCCATCAAACATGGCGTGTCGACGGCGGTAGGGGGTGGGTTTATTGAGGTGAAATCCAGCCTAGTAATGGATAAGCTCCACATCATTATTCGAAATACGGGCGTTCTGGGCGATAAAAAAGCCTCCGGGGGCTTTGGACTTGCCAATACTTCGCAGCGGCTTGAACTGCTGTATGGCCCCGATGCCCAGTTTCATATTTTCCAGGAAGATGACACCCTCCATGGGCACCCTGTTGTTTGTGCCGAAATAACCATTCCTGCCCAATCGGAGGGAATGTTCAGGCGCGAAAAAGTAAAAAGCCATGAAGGACGAGCGATAAATTAATTCTTGTCTATTCTAAACCTATGAGGTTTTAGAAACCGCTCCGACGGCCCGGCTCATAGGTTTTTAAACACACCAAATCAGAACCGATTATTTATCATTCAACCCTTATAATGAAAACCCTGATCATTGACGACGAACGCCTGGCTCGTAACGAGTTGCGTCGGTTGCTGGAAAACTTTCCTAAAATTCAGATTATTGGCGAAGCCGCCAACGCCGATGAAGCTCTTCCGATGATTGAAGAACTGGAGCCGGACCTTTTGTTTCTGGATATTCAGATGCCGGGCAAAAATGGATTCGAACTGCTACAGTCCATTGAAGGAAAAACTCCGGAAGTGATCTTTACAACGGCTTTCGACGAATACGCCATCAAAGCATTTGAATTCAACGCCCTCGATTATCTGCTCAAACCTGTCGAACTGGCACGTCTGTCGGAGGCTATTCATCGGGTAGAAGAAGAGCAGCACAATCAGGAATCGGCTCACACAACGTCGGCTGGTACGTCGACGAAGATATTGGGTGAAAATGATCAGGTCTTTGTGAAAGACGGCGAAAAATGCTGGTTCGTTAAACTAGGGAAGGTGCGGCTTTTCGAATCGATGGGTAACTACGTCCGGCTCTATTTCGATGATCAGAAGCCACTGGTGCTCAAGTCGTTGAATGCACTGGAAGATCGGCTCAATCCCGCTACGTTTTTCCGGGCAAATCGCAAACATATTATCAATTTGCAGTGGATTGAAAAGATCGAACCCTGGTTTAGTGGCGGTTTACTGGTTACCCTTAGAGGAGGAGATAAAATTGAAATTAGCCGTCGACAGGCCATCCGGTTTAAAGATTTGTTAAGTTTGTAGTATAGGGCGCCTGGTTTGTCGGAAATTTTATCCTGACAGCCAAGTGCTGCTAGTACGACAACGTCCTCATGAAGCATATCTTAGCCCTATTTTTTTGTGGCTTATTCTATATCGTTACGGCTTGCCATTCGACAAATTCAACGCCACCCGCCCTCGAAAAAAAGCAGTACGTATTTACGGGTTCAAACCGCTGCGATACGGCAAAAAATGCCGGTGTCGATGTTTCTGTCGCGTTTGTGTTACTTAAGGATGATACAGAAGGCTCCCGAAAAATTAATGATAGCCTTCGTCAGCTGGCCGCAAACAGTATCGTGGGCTGGCTCGACAGTGCATCGGTAGCCGAGCATCCCGAGGCAAAAACGGACCTGGCCAAAGCCGCTTCGCTGTTCGCCACCGATTATGAAGTTGTCCGTAAAGATATAGGTAACCTGGGTGGTTGCTGGGAAGTAAAGACGACTGCCGACACCGTTCATGTTGGTCCTAAAGCATTGACGGTGAAGTACGAAACCATGGCTTATACGGGTGGTGCGCATCCAAACTCCAGCCTGTCTTTTTATAACTTCGACCGAAAAACGGGCCAGATGCTAACGCTCACCGATATGGTTTCGGACACAACGGCACTGCTTGATTTAGTAGAAAAAGCATTTCGGGAGCAACAGCAGGTAATGCCTCAGAATAACCTTGAAGAGCGAGGGTACTTTCTGCGCGACGGTCGGTTTTTTCTGCCAGCCAATGTAGGGATGAGCCCCAGAGGTATGATATTCTATTATAATCCCTACGAAATTGCTGCATATGCCGTTGGGCCAATCCAGGTTACGGTGCCTTATGCCCAACTCGATGGGATATTGCAAAAAGACTGGCACTAAAAATTCCTTTTGTTACCAATATGGGTAGATTATTAAATTGATCAGCCAGAAAGACGTTTGCCCATCGTAATTTCGTAAATTTGCTTCACAAGATGTGCCGATCACTGCCTGCAATGGGCTCCTGGTTTATGTATGAGAACAAAGTGGATTGCTCCGGTTGCTGTCAGTAGCCTGATTTTACTTCTATTTTTTTGGTTTAAGATTATCCGGTTTCAGGGACTGTACTACACGTTCAATGACATGTACATCTTTCTGCAGGCGTCATGCAGCTGGATGAATGGACGACCACTACTTTACGAAAACATATGGGGATACGACGACCGGATTCATAACAATTATGCCATGCTACTCTGGGGGCCGCTCATTTATATAGCCGGTCCTTATGCGGTTTTTACAATTCAAACGGGACTTTCGCTGTTGAGTTATGGCTTACTGCTTCGTCAGCTTGGTACCCGAATGGCAAGCTGGGCCGTCTGGTTTATGCTATTCGTTTTACTGGCAGGCCCCGTTTGGTTCTGGTTCAATGACCACCCGGGCATTGGCTGGCATCCCGAATTGACCTATTTTCCGCTTTCCATTCTCTTCATTCTGGCCTTACAGGCAAAGCGTCCCGGCTGGTTCCTGCTCACGGCTCTATTGATTGTCCTTGTTAAAGAAGATGGGGCCTTACTGGCCGGCGCCATTCATCTGGCGTATTTAAGTATACAATACCTCGTCACCGATCGCCAGCGGAACGTCTTTGGTCTGCTGGCGCTGCCGAAGTTCTGGATTGTACTGGTAAGCTGGGCTGTTCTGTTTATCGCAGGAATGGCGTTTTTATCCTATAAAAATCACGCAGCTGAGCCGGAACCCCGTTTGCAGCAAGCCCTTACGGCGATTCAGAACGGGTTGCATGAATCTGTCTTTCTTCGCCGAAATGGCCTGTTGTTCATGCAGACAGTTGCCCTCCTGTTGCCCTCCATTGGCGCGTTGTTGTTCGGGTTATACCAGGTAAACTGGCGACAATCGGGAAGTATTCTGCTGGTGTATGCCGTGGCGCAGTCCGCTTTGCTGGCGTCAAACTGGGTGCAGGGAGCCACCTACTATGGCACAAACCCTTATTTTGACCTGGTTTCATTAACGTGGCCTCCGCGGTTCGTACTTGTCTATACGTTCTCCGTAACCTATGGCCTGCTTGTATGGGTTTTGTTCGGGGCGGGCAAGATCGTATTTACCTGGAAACCTCTGCTGGTTGGCTCACTGCTATTTGTCAGCCAATTTCCCATTGTTCAATATGGACGCCCGGACTATCAATGGGGTACGCTGCTCCGTAATATGGTGAAACATCGATACGACCCGATTAAGGAGCCTATGCTACCGGAGTCCGATGTGGCTATTGTCCGGGATCTGGGCCACGCCATTCCGGCGCACTCCAATGTGTTCATCTTCGATTTTCTGATTCCATTTTTTTACCAGCATTACAACATTTGGCCAACCCAAAACCAGTGGGAGAACGCCGATCTGGCGATCATCCCCAAAAAAGACTTTCAAAATCTTGGCCAGTATCTGCCTCGGGTAATGAAACATCCCTACCGGGCGGTATCGTTAAACGAGTATACTATTTACGTTACGCCCACCTATGAGCCATACGTAAGGGATTTGTTATCACAAAAAAACGCGCCAAAATGACGCTGGATCAATTCAATACTTCGCTTAGCCAAAGCGAACCCCCGGCAGATCTTCATCCGGTACTAAAAGGACTCTGGTACGATGCCAGGGGAGACTGGGAGCAAGCCCACAACATCGCCCAAAGTCGGGAAGGAGAGCCGCCCTACGATCGGCTGCACGCGTATCTGCATCGAAAGGAAGGCGATCGCTTCAATGCCAGTTACTGGTATCGCCGGGCCGGGGCTACCGTTTTTGAGGGCTCTTTACAGGACGAGTGGACTGCGCTGGTGACGCACTATTTATAAAGTGATTAAGGAATATAGGGACCTCCTGTTTCGCCCCATCCCCAGCTTGGCATCGGGGCATCTACCTCTTCACTGACAACACCGGCTTTAGAGTTGATAACGGCTAATCGGGAGCCCCACTCCAGATAGCCGACCAGTGCCGACCGGAATTCCGGGTCGTCGGGTAGTCCGACGACATCGGCCGTGTCGAGGATCAGACCGATCCAGCGCTGCCTTTGGCTTTCGGTGAGATGCTTTCCCAAATGGTGGTGGATCATGTCGTAGTGGCTTCCTTCCTCCGAACTGTAGGTAGTCGGACCGCGGAAGACTTCGGCAATAAAATGGGCGACATGACGGGCATGGTCAGCCGACATACCCTGAAAGACCGGAGCCAGAAGGGCGTCTTCCTTAACACGCTGATAAAATAAGTCGGTCCAGGCTTCAAATTTTTCCATACCACCGGCCCACTCGTATAAAGTCGGTACAGTTGCTTTTGAGTTTGTGTTCATCTGAGAAGTCTTATTTTGCTGGTCAAATTACAAAAAAAAGGCCGCACTCGTAAGAGTGCGACCTGCGTCTGTCGATGAATAAGTAATATTTGTTAGGCCATTTCTTCGGCCGTCAGCAGCGTGCTCACGTCGGTCAATGGCAAGTTAAATGCTTCAGCAACGCCTTTATAAACCACTTTACCATCCACGACATTCAATCCCATTTTGAGATCTGTGTTGTCGAGGCAAGCCTGTTGCCAGCCTTTGTTGGCCAGTTGCAGTGCGTAGGGTAATGTGGCATTGGTCAGGGCAAGCGTACTGGTATATGGAACAGCACCCGGCATATTGGCGACGCAGTAATGAACGACACCGTCAATAATGAAGGTTGGATTTTCGTGGGTGGTGGGGCTGCAGGTTTCAATGCAACCGCCCTGATCGACAGCTACGTCTACCAGTACTGTACCCGGCCGCATCTGTTTCAACATCTCCCGCGTAATGAGGTGGGGCGCTTTAGCACCAGGAATCAGCACAGCACCCACGATCAGGTCGCAAACTTTGATCATCTCCCGAATATTATATTCGTTCGACATCATGGTTTGCACGTTTGGCGGCATGATATCCGACAGATAACGCAGACGAGCCAGGCTGACATCCATGATGGTCACGTGTGCGCCAAGACCCGCAGCCATTTTGGCGGCCTGTGTCCCGACGATACCACCGCCCAGAATAAGTACGTTGGCTGGTTTTACACCCGGTACACCCCCGAGCAGAATGCCCCGGCCTTTCAGTGGTTTCTCTAAATATTTTGCTCCTTCCTGAATCGCCATCCGGCCCGCTACCTCCGACATGGGAACCAGCAGGGGCAAACTACGGTCAGGACGCTCCACGGTTTCATAGGCCAGGCAAACCGCTTTTTTAGCCAACATGGCCTGGGTCAACTCTTCTGACGAAGCAAAATGGAAATACGTAAACAGCAACTGGTCCTGTTTGATCAGGTTATATTCACTGGCAATCGGCTCTTTCACCTTCATGATCATTTCGGCAATGCCGTAAACGTCTTCGATGGTCGGGAGCATCGTCGCACCAGCCGCAATGTATTCTTCATCCTCGAATCCACTGCCCTCACCCGCATTGACCTGTACATACACCGTATGGCCATGCTTACGTAGTTCGGTTACACCAGCGGGCGTTAGCGCCACGCGGTTTTCGTTGTTTTTTATTTCTTTTGGAACACCAATAACCATGACGAATGAGTACGATTGGAGGGTTGTTTAATTCCTTGTCACAAAGGTAAAGTCGCTATGTCTGTTTTCTAATAGAAACTTGTTTTTCAGGATAAAGTACTTATCAACGCTATTTATGAAGGAAAAAAATCTATAAATTGCCGGATAACATAGCCCACGCCGTAAAAATGCCGTTATGGAAGGTTTAGATAAAACGGATCGCCGGATCCTCACGCTGTTACAACAAAATGCCCGATTGACGATCCAGGAGATCGGGCAGCAGATCAATCTTTCGAAAACGCCGGTTCATGAGCGCATCAAACGACTCGAACGGGAAGGTGTCATTGATCGCTACGTAACGATTTTGGATAAGAAGAAACTAGGGAATTTGCTGATCGTTTTCTGCCAGGTAACCCTTGACCGACAAACCCGCGATGCCTTTGCCGATTTTGAATCAGCTGTGCGCGTTTTGCCGGATGTTCTGGAGTGCAATCGCGTGTCGGGTACGTTCGATTATCTGATCAAAATCGTCAGCCGCGACATGGAAACCTACAATTACTTTTATCAGGAGCAGTTGTCCGTTATTCCGGGAACGCTGCACATCAGTAGTTTTTTTGTCATGGCCGATGTGAAAAATTCCACCGTCATTCCTGTTGAGTAGGCCATCCGATCAGCTTGTTGGTCAGTCCATTCTGTTTGGTTTGGCAAAACGATGGTTAGTTAGAGTAGTATCCGGTGAAAATATGATTTATTGATTCGTCTTGTTTTCTTCTCATTATTGATGTTTATGAAAGTATATTACGTTCCGCTTCTTTGTCTGCTGGGCAGTTTCCTGACCGGGCAGGCTCAGAGCTGGCAACCCGTAGTCACCCAGAATACCTGCTCGACCCGGCATGAGAATGCGGCAACGCTCATTGGTGATAGCCTATATGCAGTCGGTGGGCGCGGCATGAAACCATTAGAAGCACTGAATCTGAAAACGCTGGTGTGGCAAACCCTTCCGACGCCACCCGTCGAGATGAACCATTTTCAGGCCATTACGTACAACGGAGAGCTGTATGTCATCTGCGCTTTCCAGGGAAAATACCCGCACGAAACGCCCTTGCCGAACATCTACATCTACAGTCCTAAACAAGGAAAATGGCGTACGGGCCCCGAAATTCCGAAGGAACGGCTTCGGGGTTCGGCCGGGGTAGTAGTCTACAAAAACAAAATCTACTTGGCTTGCGGTATCACCGACGGGCATTATGACGGCCATGTTGCCTGGTTCGATGAGTATGACCCGAAAACCAACACCTGGAAACGACTGCCCGACGCACCCCGCACCCGCGATCACATCACAGCTGCTATGGTGGGCGATAAACTATATCTGGCGGGCGGCCGTAACTCGACGGCGCGTATCAATAAAGTACTCGAAACAACCATTGCCGAGGTCGATGTGTACGATTTCAAAACGGGACGCTGGGAAACGCTGCCTGCCAGTTCAAACATTCCAACGCAGCGAGCCGGGGCCACGGCGGTAACCCAGGGCGGCAAAGTCTGGATTATTGGTGGCGAAACGGTGCAGTTGCTGGCCCATAACGAGGCCGAAGCACTCGACCCGAAAACGAACAAATGGACCGCCGGGCCGACCTTAAAACAGGGTCGGCATGGCACGCAGGCCGTTGTTCATGACGGAAAAATTTACATCGTTGCGGGCTCGGCCAATCATGGTGGCGGCCCGGAACTGAATACGGTCGAAGTATTGAAGTAAGCATGACAAAAATAGCCTAAGGTCATTTATCCCGTCCTCCTACGTATGAAATCATTCCTATACATCGTCTATATTATTCTGTTTACCTCCAGCTTATCATCTGCGCAAAAAGCGGCCAGTAAAGAGGAGTGGGTGTCTATTTTTAATGGCAAAGACCTAACCGGCTGGGACATAAAAATTGCCGGACGACCGTTAAACGACAATTATCAAAACACGTTTCGCGTCGAAAATGGGATCATGCGCGTTGTCTATGACCAGTACAAAACCTTCGATGGGAAATACGGGCATATCTATTACAAGAAGCCCTATTCATACTATCGGGTGCGGTTCCAGTATCGGTTTTTGGGGAATCAAACGCCAGAGGGCGACTCCTGGAATGTTCGGAATAGCGGCATTATGCTCCATTCGCAATCGGCCGAAAGTTTGTCGCTCAATCAAACGTTCCCGGTCTCCCTGGAAATGCAGTTACTGGGTGGTCTGGGTAAGGGAGAGCGGCATA
The DNA here is from genome assembly GCF_054776595.1 of Spirosoma horti. Lineage (NCBI taxonomy): Bacteria > Pseudomonadati > Bacteroidota > Cytophagia > Cytophagales > Cytophagaceae > Spirosoma > Spirosoma horti. Next base: position 728,808 of record NZ_BAAHBQ010000001.1, on the reverse strand, counting down.
CGGGCAACTTGTGCACTCCCGGCACGCAGGTATACATGAACGGGGAACTTCATACCGAACATTGCACGGATTCTGACTCGAAAACGTATGATGGCGATCGTTGGGTAACGGCCGAAGCGATTGTGATGGGCGATTCGATCATTCATCATCTCATTGATGGTGATACCGTATTGACCTATCAGCGTCCGCAGGTGGGCGGTGGTTTTGTGAGTCAAGACCACGATTGGAAGGCCGGCCGATTTAGTACTGAGGCCGAGAATTACTGGATCAAGCGGGCCAATACCCCACTTGGTAGCGGATTTCTTGCCTTACAAGCCGAAAGCCATCCCATTGATTTCCGGAACATAGAGGTGCTTGACCTTGCTGGTTGTATGAATCCGAAAGCCCTGAATTATAAGTCATACTACGTGAAAGCGGACAACACGAAGTGCCGGTATAAGAAATGAAGCGCGTCAATGCCATCGACATAATCCGTGGGCTGGTCATGGTCATTATGGCCCTGGATCACGTTCGGGATCTGCTGCATACGCCCGCCCTCACCCAAAATCCGACCGATCTGGCGACGACGACACCGGCGATCTTTATGACCCGGTGGATCACGCATCTATGCGCCCCAACGTTCGTTTTTCTGTCGGGTACATCGGCTTATCTATCGTTGAGGAAACAACAGGCAACGCATGGCGATGACAAAGCGGCCCGCCGGTTTCTGCTGAAGAGAGGTCTGGTTCTGATCCTGCTCGAACTAACGGTTGTCAACTTTGCCTTCTGGTTCGACATTCATTTTCAATCGCTGATGTTGCAGGTGATTTATGCCATTGGGGGCAGCTTGGTTATCTTATCGCTCCTGGCGAAATTACCCGTTAAGTGGGTGGGCATTATTGGCCTGGTCATTCTGTTTGGTCATAATACCCTGCAGTTGGTGCCCGCGTTCACCAATCCGACAGCGAAAGTGGTATGGGCGTTATTATTCCGAACGGAATTCTTTCCGTTCAGTCCGCACTTCGTTATGCTGGCAGGCTATCCACTCGTTCCCTGGCTGGGAATTATGCTGGTTGGCTTTGCGACAGGGCAATTGATCGAACGCCCGATCGAGCAGCGAAAACCGTTGCTCATGCGCATCGGTTTAGGGGCTTTGCTTTTATTTGTCCTGTTGCGTGTCCTGAATATATACGGCGACCCAGCACCCTGGTCTACCCAGAAAACCGGGCTGTTCACCGTTTTATCGTTTATCAACGTCACCAAATATCCGCCTTCGCTTCTATATGCGCTGCTCATGCTGGGCCTGATGCTACTTTTCTTATCGGCTGTAGATGGGAAGGATAATGCGTTTACCCGCTGGCTCACCGTGTATGGCAAAGTGCCGATGTTCTATTACATTTTACACTGGTACCTGGTGCATCTGGCCATGATCGGAATGAGTCTGCTTCAGGGCTATTCACTGGCTGATTTGCCAACGGGACCCCTGAACTTTGGCCGACCGGCCAATGCGGGTGTTTCTCTGGGCGGAGTTTATCTAGTATGGCTTGGCCTGGTTCTTCTGTTGTACCCTCTTTGTAAATGGTACGGGAAGTACAAAACAGCTCACCCGGAGATTGGCTGGCTGCGGTATATATAAGCACCAACATTCGTTTTGATGGCAATTTAGTATTCAGTAGATTTGGTATTAGCTGATAACGCACCTGACTATGCAACTTCCCCTGCACATACCTCAACTCGACGGTTTTACCGATGATGAATTAGTGAGGTTCTGTCTGGCCAATCCTGAACTAACGATTGAACGCGACGAGAATGGTATTTTATACATTAATATGTCTCCCACCCACCTGCTGACAAGTACAAATAATAGTGAGTTAAACGGCGAGTTCGTTATTTGGAATCGTAAGGCTAAAGCTGGCAAGGTGATTGATTCTAACGGCGGCTTCTTTTTGAAGGACAAATCAATGAAAGCGCCCGATGTCGCCTGGATACGACGCGAACAATGGGAAGCACTGAGCAAAAAAGAGAAACATTCCTTTCCTCATCTGGCACCAGATTTTGTACTCGAATTAGCCAGCGACTCGGATAATCTGGACCTAGTCAAAGAGAAAATGGAGAAGTGGCTTGCCAATGGTGTCCGATTAGCCTGGCTAATTTCACCGGAAGAAAAATTGACGTATATCTATCGGCCTGAACAATCTGTCGAAACAAAAGCCTTTACGGAAACGCTCTCCGGTGAGGATGTGATGATCGGCTTTGAGACGGTGCTGGCGGATATTCTGGAGGAGTAAGCCTACCTGCTCAAAAAAACAAGAACGCCGAACGGGCATCCGTTCGGCGTTCTCAACTCATTAAGTCGGCGACCTTTTTTACAACGCCCCCGCCTTGATGTCCTCGACAACAGCCGGATCGAGTAGGGTAGAGGTGTCGCCAAGGCTGCTGGTTTCACCCTCCGCAATTTTGCGCAGAATCCGGCGCATGATCTTCCCCGAACGCGTTTTTGGTAAGCCCGTGACAAACTGAATTTTATCCGGTTTGGCAATGGGCCCGATTACCCGACTAACCGTTGCCAGAATATCCCGTTTGGTCAGGTCGGCGTCGTGCCCTTCGGGAAACTGATCAGTAATGACATAGGCATAAATGCCCTGCCCCTTGATGTCATGCGGGTAACCGACCACGGCGCTTTCTACCACGCCGGTGTGCATGTTGATCGCATTTTCCACTTCGGCGGTGCCAATGCGGTGCCCCGATACGTTCAACACGTCATCGACCCGACCCGTGATTCGGTAATACCCATCTTCGTCGCGGAGGCAACCGTCGCCTGTAAAGTACAGTCCCGGATAAGTTGCAAAATAGGTTTGGCGGCAGCGTTCGTGGTCACCGTAGGTTGTCCGAAGCAGCCCCGGCCAGGGGAACTTGATACACAGATTTCCACTAACGCCGTTGCCTTCTATTTCTGCGCCATTTTCGTCAACCAGAACGGGTTGAACACCTGGTAGCGGAAGCGTCGCATAGGTTGGTTTGGTCTTGGTAATGCCAGCCAAGGGCGAAATGAGAATTCCGCCCGTTTCGGTTTGCCACCAGGTATCCACAATGGGGCAGCGGTTTTTACCAATGTTGTCGTCGTACCAATGCCAGGCTTCTTCGTTGATGGGTTCACCCACCGAGCCAAGCACCTGCAAACTGCTCAGGTCGTGGTTTTCAACCGTGTCCAGCCCGAAACCCATTAACGACCGAATGGCGGTCGGGGCCGTATACAGGATGTTGACGTTATGTTTATCCGTAATATCCCAGAAGCGTCCGGCATCGGGGTAGGTGGGTACCCCTTCAAAAAGCAGCGATGTCGCGCCACTAGCGAGGGGGCCATAGACGATATACGAGTGCCCGGTAATCCAGCCGATATCGGCGGTGCAGAAGAAAACCTGACCCGGCTCGTACTGAAACACATTCTGGAAGGTGTACGTCGCATACACCATGTAGCCTCCGCAGGTATGCACCACGCCTTTGGGTTTGCCTGTCGAGCCGGAGGTGTACAGAATGAACAGCATATCTTCGGCGTCCATTTCTTCGGCCGGACAATCGGCGGTGACCTGCTTGAGCTCCTGTTCCCACCAGACGTCGCGCCCTTTGAGCATCGAGACGGGCGTACGGGTGCGGGTCAGGACAATGACCCGTTGAACGGTTGGACAACCCAGCAACGCATCATCGACGGTGCTTTTCATCGGAATTTCTTTGTTTCCCCGATACGCGCCATCCGACGTGATGATCAATTTGCACTGTGCATCGTTGATGCGGTCGGCGATACTCTGGGCCGAAAAACCACCAAATACGACGGAATGGATTGCTCCAACGCGGGCACAGGCCAACACCGCAATGGCTAGTTCAGGAACCATCGGCATGTAGACGCAAACCCGGTCGCCTTTTACTACGCCATTCCGTTTCAGGACGTTGGCAAACCGACAAACCTGGTCGTGAAGCATGCGGTAGGTGAGCGTAACTCCGGCTTCGTGCGGGTCATTTGGTTCCCAGATAATGGCCGGTTGGTCGCCCCGCGTGGCCAGATGGCGGTCGAGGCAATTTTCCGTGATATTTAATTTGCCACCAATGAACCACTTTATACTGGGTTCGGTGAAGTTCCATTGCAGGGTTTTGGTCCAGGGTTTACGCCACTGAAATTCCTGGGCTATTTCGGCCCAGAACGACTCAGGATCGTCAACACTCTTTTGATAGGCTGTCTGGTATTCGTCAAAGGTTCGGATACGCATGGGTTTGTGACGTTGTTGGGGAATTGTTGTATTCAGCCGTTAAAGGTAAAACGGTCTGCGGAATTTTGGCGCACATTTACCGGCCAAACTTCCTGATTGGCTATTTAGGGTGGCTTGGCACCCGAGAAATAGCCGTCTTGACGGTCAGTCGTCGTATTCGCCCTGCAGTGCATAGAGGCCGAATCGAATCAACCCACCTACTATCAGGGGCATCAGGACAAACACAATGATGATGCCGAACACCAGGTCGTCTGTCTTGCCGGACGTGAGTTTGGGCAAACCCAGCGTCGTAATGCCAAAGTAACCAGCCAGGGTGGCCAGGGCCAGCCAGACAATGCCTAAAAATCGTTTTACCGTGTTCATAGGAAGTAAAAGTTAAAAACGGATAGCGTTAATCAACCACTTGTGCGCGGTTCCTGATGTAGAAAAGACCAATCAGAAAACTGACACCGGCCACAATGATCGGATACCAGAGTCCTTCCAGATAGGGAGCTGCGTAGGGCAATGCCTTCCCGGCTTTTTCGGCAGCGGTATTGGCTTCGTTGGCTCCCGTAGCCAGGTAGGTCGCCACGGCGGGCAGCAATCCACCAAAAACACCATTGCCAATATGATACGGTAGCGACATGGACGTATACCGAATCTTGACGGGAAACATCTCGACCAGAAAAGCAGCAATCGGGCCGTAGACCAGCGTGACGAAGATCACCTGGATAAAAACCAGCCAGATCAGCGACCATCGGTCATGATCATTCACGGTCACCGTTCTTTTTTTCTCGGGTTTTGCCGGTTCGGTGGCTGGGTCGGTTGAGCGTTTCAGTTTAGTTACTTCGGTTAGTAGTGTGCCGTCGGTATAGGTACGCTTAATGGTTTTGGTCATAATCGTGCCCCCCGCTACTTTCGGGTCAGGTGTTACGGTCGAGTCAGCCGAGAAGCTAGTTGCGATCTCCTGCTTGTTCTTTACGTTGGTCGTCTGGTACATCGACTCATAAATGGTCCGGTAGGAGAGAATGGCCACCAGCATGCCAAAGAGCATGATGCCCTTACGACCGATTTTGTCCGACAGCCAGCCAAAGACCACAAAGAAAGGAGTGCCCATAAGCAACGCCACCGTCATTAACTCATCGGATTGAATGGCGTCGACGTTGCAGACCGTTTTGACAAAATTCATGGCGTAGAACTGGCCCGTGTACCACACAACGCCCTGGCCCATCGTCGCGCCAAACAGGGCCAGCAGCACAAATTTGAAATTGTATTTGTTGCCAAAGCTTTCCTTGAGCGGATTCGTCGAGGTTTTGCCTTCGGCTTTCGCTTTAGCAAACAGGGGCGACTCATGCATGTTTTTCCGGATAATGTAGGAAATGAACACCATCAGGATCGACACCAGGAAGGGAACGCGCCAGCCCCATTCATCGAAATCGTCTTTCGACATGGATTTGCGGGTCAGCAGAATGACCAGTAAGGACACAAACAGGCCAATGGTTGCGGTCGTCTGAATCCAGGATGTCCAGTAGCCGCGTTGCCCCACGGGTGAGTACTCGGCCACATAAGTTGCGGCTCCTCCGTATTCGCCACCCAGCGCAAGTCCCTGAAGAAGCCTGAGGACCAGTACCAGCGTAGGGGCCAGGTAGCCAATGGTTTCGTAACTCGGAATCAGGCCAATAAAGAAGGTAGCCCCACCCATCAGCATGAGGGTGACCATGAACGTATATTTACGCCCGATCAAATCGCCCAGACGGCCAAAGAACAGGGCGCCAAAGGGCCGGACAATAAATCCGGCCGCAAACGTAGCCAGCGTAGAGAGAAAAGCGGCCGTTGGGTTACCTTCCGGGAAAAACTTGGTAGCCAGCACGGTAGCCAGCGATCCGAAAATGTAAAAGTCGTACCATTCAATGAGCGTACCGACCGATGAGGCCCCAATGACGCTAATCAAACTGCGTGTGCCGGACGTAGTTTTAGGTGCTTCTGTAAGCATAAAAAGTAAGGAAGTAGGCTTTATTTCATGTAAGCCATCCTAGCCCTACTTCCTACTGTAATAAGTTGCTCAGAAAGGTGATCGCGGTGGTTATTGACGCCTGCTAGGGGGCCAGCCGCTCCAGTTGCCAGGGTTGGGCAAGGTCCGTCCGGCGATACTGAATGCGGTCGTGTAACCGGCTGGGGCGACCCTGCCAGAATTCCAGCGTATGGGGCACCACCCGAAAGCCGCCCCAGTAGGGTGGGCGGGGCACGGCTTTGCCCATGAACTGAGCTTCCAGGTCACGCTGCCGCTCTTCCAGCACCTCGCGGCTGTCGATAATCGCACTTTGGTGCGAAACCCAGGCACCAATCTGGCTACCGCGCGGGCGACTGTTGAAATAGGCATCCGATTCTTCTGCACTCACTTTTTCAACAAGCCCCTCAATGCGTATCTGGCGTTCGAGCTGGGGATAAAAAAAGGTCAGGGCGGCAAACGGTTGTTGAGTCAGCTCAAGGCCTTTGCGGCTTTCGTAGTTCGTGTAGAAGGCAAACCCTGTCTCCGACACATCTTTAAGCAGCACAATTCGCCCGTCCGGACGTCCTTCTGCGGTCACCGTACTTAGGTGCATGGCATTGGGTTCGGGAACGCCCGCCTGAAGGGCTGCATCGAACCATTGCCGGAACTGAGCAAACGGGTCTGGTAAAACATCCGTGGTGTCTAACCCGTTTAGGGTGTATTCATTTCGTAAGTCGCTGATTGCTGAAGGCATTGCTGAGTTGAGATAATGGCTTTTGATGACTCTACTACAAGAAAATCCGCATATTGTCGTACTTTTGCAAAAGTAATCGGTACGTTCCCAACATGGCAAACCAAGAACAGGAAATTAACCAGCAGCCGGAAGTCCAAAACCTGGCTACTGACTCGCTGGCAGTAAATACTCCCGAAGATAACTCCACACCCGTTTCGGAGTCAACAGCTCCAGAACCTGCTGTAGAGGATAGTGAAACAACTATGTCCGATCCAGTAGATACGGCTGCAAACGCGCAGCCAGAATCCGTTGATGTCGTTAACTCCGCGGAAACACCAAGCCAAACACCGGTAGAGGAATCGACACCGGAAGTTTCATCTGTAGCAGATACCCCCGCTTCAGCAGGCGAAATTCCCGCGTCTACTGAGCCCGTTGCATCAGAAAATACAGATCCGTCAACGGCTGAGTCAGCACCGGAAACAAGTGAGCCGGTTGCTGAAACGACTCCGGATGTTACGACGCCCGTGGCCGATGCGAGTCCGTCGGAGCCAGCGTCCGAAGCGGCCGTTGTTGAAGAGATGACGGCGCAATACGCTGAGGTTCACGAGCCAGAGGAGGAAACACCTGCGCCGTCGACGGTCGATTACAGCCAGTTCTCAAAGCAGGATTTTGTTAATTTGCTCGAAACGCAACTGGCGGCTATCAGCCTTGCTGCCGTTACGCCCGGTGACTTCAAGAAAGCCGATCAGGTGCTGAAAGACGTAAAGCCGCTGTTCGACCAGATGAAGCGGGCCGAGCGGGAAGCAGCCTCTCAGTCATACATTGCCGAAACCGGTTCTGAAGAAGGATTCGAGTATAAATATGACGACGCCGTTCAACGGTTCGATGAGTTATACAAACTGATCAAGAGTCAGAAAAATACGTACTTCCAGAATCTGGATAAAGCAAAAGATACCAACTTCGCTTCGAAAACTGAATTGTTGACCCGCTTGCGCGAACTGGTTGAAACCGATGAAAATAACGCCGGTGATCCAAAAGTAAGCTGGAACGAATTTAAGAAAATTCAGGATGAGTGGAAGGCTGCCGGAAACATGAATTCTCCGCACAACGCTACGCTCTGGGCTACTTATCATGCGCTGGTCGATCGTTATTACAGCAACCGGAATATTTATTTTGAATTAAAAGAACTTGACCGGAAGCGCAATACCAACCTGAAAACGGAGGTGATCGAGAAGGTCGAAGCGATGGCGAAAGCTGCGGAAGAAACGCCTGTTACCCGCCAGACAATCGACGAAGCCAACGCGCTGTTTGAAGAATACAAACACATTGGTCCGGCGCCCAAAGCCGAACAGGAAGTACTTTGGGGTCGTATGAAAGCCGCTCTGGACGTATTGTATGACAAACGCCGGGGACAAACCAATGAGCAACGCAAAGAATCGGCGCAGTTATACGAAGAAAAGTCAGCCATTTACGAAGAATTAGTGCCCATTACCTCATTTACGTCGAACAGCATCAACGACTGGAACGACAAAACGAAGGCGGTAATGGCTTTGCAGGATCGCTGGAATGCCATCAAAGGGCCAATGCCACGCGAAGAAGGTAAAGAGCTGAGTAAGAAATTCTGGGCGGCACTGAAAACGTTCTTCCACAACAAGGGCGAATTCTTCCGGCAACTCGAAAGCAAGCGGGAAGAAAACCTGCGGGCTAAAACCGAACTGTGCGAGCAGGTAGAAGCCATCCTGGCAGCAGGAGAGGAGTCGCCCGAAATTACACAGACGGTAATTGAACTGCAACGCCAGTGGAAAAACATCGGCCAGGTGCCGGAGAAACAGAAAAACTCCATTTTTGACCGATTTAAAGCGGCTTGTGATGCGTTCTTCAACAAAAAACGGTCGAAAAATCAGGAAACCGAGCGTGAATTTGAAGGGAACCTGGCCAACAAACTGGCGCTGATCGAACGAATTGAAGCTGCGGCAACCGCCAATGCTGATCTTTCGCAACTTAATGAGTTCAAGAAGGAGTGGAACAGCATCGGCTTCGTTCCCAAAAAAGATATGCAGTCGACCCAGAAGCGGTATATCAATGCGATAAACGCACTGGTTGGCGCAACGGGTAAAATTCCGGCCAAAGATAAAGAGCGGATCATGCTCCAGAGTGAAGCCGAAGCAACCCGTACGGGTGGTCGTGGCGACCGCGACCGGGGTGACTACAACCGGGGCAATCGCGATGGAGGCAACCCTGATAACAAACGCGAAAGCGACATCCGTCGGCGCATTACCTCGATTGAAAACGATATCGCTACGTATCGCAACAACATCGAGTTTTTTGCCCGCTCGAAAAATGCCGATAAACTCCGCGCCGATATCGACCGGAAAATCGCCGATGCTGAAAAGCAACTGGACGACCTTCGGCATCAGTTGCGTGTAGCCCAGGCATAAGCCGCTGATAGACAAAATGAAAAGTGGTCTGATTTTAAATCAGACCACTTTTTTTTGCTTTTTTTAGGCATAGCCTTGCACCGACACACTAAAATTCCTACTTTTGCATCACAATTCGGAAACGAGTTGAGAATTGTTGCCAGTGTCGGATAGCGGTCGATTCCGCCTGATTTGTAATCAGGATGCGCAAGCGCGTCGGGGGTTCGAATCCCTCCACTGGCTCGTTGATTACCAGGTAGTTACAAACGAAAAACCGCCCTCAGTTCTGAGGGCGGTTTTTCGTTTGTATACATATTCGCATACGACGCATTTTATATCGGCTATGTGTAAAGTATACGTTCTAGTTCAGCTTCCGTTTCTTAAGTACCTGTTGCAACATCTGCTCCAACTGCGCTTGCTTCTGCTTAATAACCTGCAAAGCTTCGGTCTGCTGCTGAATGGTTTTATCTTGGTGAATACTGTATAAAGTCAACTCCTCAACTTTCTCTAACAGCGTAGCATTCATTTTTACCAGGTCAACACCGTCCTTGACCACCTGTTCAGCTGAGGGTACGCCGGGCAGATGCTGGTTAGCGTCAACGTATTTCTTTACCTCTGCCAATGGTTGCAGGGTATAGCCTGGTGCAAATACTTTATCACTCCAATCAGTAGCGCTGTTGATACGAAGCTGATAACGAGCTTTAACGACCTCACCCCTTTCGGTAATGGTTAAGAATTGATCAGTGGTTCGAGTAGTTGGACTGTCGGCGGTTAGATTGGTTAGCGTTAAGCCGCTGGTGTTGGGTGATTCACTGACTACTTCCAGGCGGTTAGCCGGTGCCGAGGTACCAATACCTACCTTCACTTGATTGCCCAGGATCAGGGCATTGCTGACGGCAACTCGACTATCGGCGCCAATGGCAATGGCGTTATACAAACCATCTTCAGCCTGACTGTTATAGCCCATCAACACATTGTCGTTACCCGTGGTGACAGTGGTGCCCGAGTTAGGGCCAATGATGATGTTGTTGGAGCCCGTGGTGTTGTTGGCACCTGCATTCGCGCCCAAGAATGTGTTGTTCTGCCCCGTTGTATTTTTCCATCCCGCCAATGTTCCGAAAAAGGAATTATAGCTACCTGTTGTATTGTCATTTCCTGTTTCGCGGCCAAAAAAAGAATTGTGCCAGCCAGATGTATTTGATCTGCCTGTTGTTGAACCGACAAAGGTGTTTGAATAGCCTGTAGTGTTAGAAAACCCCGAACTGTTACCTGCAAATGTATTTGTATAACCTCCTGTATTTTGAAAGCCAGCCTTGGAGCCTACAAACACATTGCTGGAGGCCGTATTGTTATAGCCAGCCGAATCACCAATGGCAACTACATTATGTCCATCTTGATTATTGGTGCCAGCGGCAAAGCCGATAAACACATTCGAGTAGCCTGTACGACTAAAGCTACCTGCACCATTCCCTAAAAATGTATTGTAAAAGCCTGAGGTATTCTGCCAACCTGCAAAGGCACCTACAAATGCATTTTCATGACCAATACCTGTATTTGTACCAGCATTAAATCCTAAAAACGAGTTACTACCGCCAGTGGAGTTAGATATACCTGCCTGCGCACCGACAAATGTATTCGATGATCCAGCACTCGTTGAACGACCCGCCCCAGATCCGACAAAACATTACTATTTCCTGTATCCGTGTTTAAACCAGCCTCCCAGCCAATCATTACGTTTACAATACCCGTTTTTGCATTCTTCCCAGCATCCATGCCAAGAAATGTATTTCTATTACCAGACGTTAAGGATGATCCGGCTCGAAAGCCAACTATCGAGTTTCGGTCACCTGTCAGGGTACTGTTACCTGACTCAGGGCCAATGAATGTATTCGCATTGCTGGGAGTTGCAGAATTTGGTGTATTGGCAATGTAATTAGATTGAGCAAGTAATGTAGCAGGTAACAGAAGTGTGACCAGGTAGAGGTTTTTTTTCATTAGCAAAGAAAGTCGCTAGAAATGGTTTGGTTTATTAGCGCAACTGTAGCATAAATCGTACCATGCCCTAGTGACTGTTAACTTATATTTTCAACAGAATTTCTATGTCTGAATCCGTAGGTAGCCAACTGACAGGTAATGCGAAGTTTAAGCGGGAAAGTACCACTATTCTGGGCTGAGGCTGGATTACTCAGGCGTCATAAAGACTCCTGTAGTAGGCCGTTAATTCGATCAGGCGCTTTTGGGACTCAGCTATCCTGTCCGCGTTGCGAAGGGCCAGATCATTTGACTGACTAAGGGTTATCCCGCTCGACATCCGATGTGTCAATTCTTTCAGGCACTCTATTCGACTGTTTAATAGCTGTCTATGCGTTTTCACTTTGGGGTATAGGTTAGTTTTGGTATGCTTTCGTCAATCAAGTCGACGAGTTGCCGGATAGGTATAGGTTGTGAAAGTCCACCGGACTGACGATAATAAATCTAATCTGATCGAAACTACGGATTAAAGGGGTAAGCCCTCCGAAATAGGGTGTAGACAAAGTGTAGACAGCTTATGTAAAGAATTGATTATTAGTAGATTAGTTTTCTGTATCCGTAATTTGCTGGCCGAAGTTGCGGCTGAATGATTATCTGTTCTTTTGTCTGTCGTTGGTTTTTAAGCAAGCCTTTCCAGACTAAGAACGGCAGCTCCTGTTACTACTTAAATTACCTTCTCCCGCCGTTTTGTGGCAATTTATGGGCGCAGCCCCAGCACGAATCTATGGCTGCTACAGTAGGTTCGTTAAGGCTTCCTGAGGGAAGTGACCTTAGTGCTGTTTGTGTGGCTGTTGCCTCTGTCAAATTATCCCTACCGACTGTTCGAAACTACTAGGTTTTTTGTCTCCATGGGGATAATTATGCATGAATCCTCCAACTATAACCCGTGGTGTAGCGCGTCATACACGCAAAATCAACTCAATCTTTTATGAATTTATCTTTACGTATATTTATAGGTTCATTAATTGCGTCAATGCTATGTTGTCAGGCGGCATTGGCGCAACAAGTTACGATTACCTCTGTTGCGCCTACTCCCGTCTGTGCCGGTGCAGCCATCACGGTTTCTTACGCACATTCGTTCACCGGGCTTGGAGCCTTCACTTTATATTTGTACGGCGGCAACTCGCCTGTACTGTTATCAGGGCCGACAAATTACAACTGGGTGCCGGGCTCCTATTCCCAGACGGCAACAATTCCTGCCAATCTGCCTACGGGAACCTATACGGTAGGCATTACAAGAACGCCTGTCTCTGGTCCCAACTATGAAAGTCCCCGAAGTAGCGGATTTACGATCAATGCAGTACCTTCAGCACCCGGCGTGTCGAATCTGGCCTACTGCGTAGGAGCGACAGGAGTGCCTCCCTTAACGGCTACAGGCCAGAATCTCAAATGGTATACTGCCAGCACGGGGGGTACTGGCAGCACCACAGCGCCCACGCCCCCAACCTCAACGGCGGGCACGAACAATTACTACGTAAGCCAGAGTGTGAATGGCTGCGAAGGGCCTCGGGCCACCCTGGCGGTGACCATCAATCCAAAACCCGCCCAACCCACGGTCGTTTCGTCGGTGTCCTATTGCCAGAATTCAACGGTGCCCTCCTTAGCGTCATCGGTGACTTCGGGGTCGAACCTGAAATGGTACGCATCCTTAACTAATGGTACTGGAACGACTGTCGCGCCAACGCCCTCAACCGGCAGCACAGGGTCAACGACCTACTACGTGAGTCAGACTAATGGCAATGGTTGCGAAAGTGACCGTTCGGCGATTACCGTTACCATCAAACCCAGTCCGGCGGCCCCAACCGTAACCTCGCCCGCTATCTATTGCCAGGATCAACCGGCCGCTCCCTTATCGGCGACGCCTGTTTCGGGTGGTAGCCTGAACTGGTATGGCCCCGCCAATAATTCGCTGGGCAGCACGGCTCCTACGCCCCCCACAAATTCCCCCGGCAGCACCTTTTATTCGGTTAGCCAAACGGTAAGTGGCTGTACGAGTGCAACAGTGACCATTACAGTTACTGTCAATCCAAAACCGGCGGCTCCAACGACGAAGCCCGTGGGTGTTTGTCAGGGGACGGCGCCGGTTTCCCTGGCCACGGGCGTTACCTCCGGGACGAATCTACGTTGGTACACCGCTGCCAGTGGGGGGACGGCCTCCACTGTAGCGCCAACGCCCTCGACGGGCAGCACGGGCTCTACACCCTATTACGTGAGTCAGATTAATAGTAACGGCTGTGAGAGCGACCGGGCGGTGATCACCTACACGGTGAATGCCTATCCAGCGGCTCCCGCGGTGAGTTCAACTCCACTGAGGTATTGTCAAGATTCGCAGGCAGTGCCGTTAACAGCCACGGGTGTGGCCAGTGCCACCCTTACCTATTATACTCTTGCCACAGGTGGAACACCTTACTCGACGCTGACGCCGTTAACGGATCAAAGTAATAACTATTATGTGAGTCAGACGCTCAATGGTTGTGAAGGCCCCCGGGCAACCATCAGCGTTGTTATCAATGCATTGCCTGCCCGGCCCGCCGTGACCACGCCCATTACCTACTGTCAATTCACCGTTGCTGCTCCCTTAAGTGCCACTGCGACTACGAACAACACACTCAGTTGGTACAATATGAATGCCCAGGGCGGAACGGCCTCGACAGTTGCGCCAACGCCGTCCACCGCTACGGATGGAGCCTTCACCTACTTTGTCAGTCAGAAAGATCCTTTTGGTTGTGAGAGTTCACGGGCCCAAATCAACGTGACGATCAATCCCAAGCCCGCAGCTCCGACGGTAATGGCCGCCAGCGCCTGTCTCAACAGCGTGCCCGCTCCCCTGACGCAATCCGTCACGGCGACCGGTACCCTGAAATGGTATACAGCCTCAACGGGCGGCACCGGCTCGACGGTTGCCCCTACGCTGTCGACCACCGCCACAGGATCAACGACGTACTACGTCAGCCAGACCAACGGCAGCGGCTGCGAAAGTGACCGCTCGGCGATTAGCTTCACGGTGAATCCGCTCCCGTTGGCTCCGGTACCCACACCGGCAACGCTCACCTACTGCCAGAATGCCCCAGCCCAGCCTTTAACGGCGAATGGCCAAAATCTGAAGTGGTACTTGGCTGCCACGGGCGGTAGCCCATTAAGCAATCCGGTAACGCCGTCTACGGCACTGGCGGGACCTATTACCTATTATGTGAGCCAGACGGATGGGAATGGTTGCGAAAGCCCCCGGGCCAGCGTCACGGTAACGACTACGTCAAGGCCTGTTGCTCCCACGGTGAGTGCGGTGAGCCCCAAGTATTGCCAGTTTGCGACGGCTGCCCCCTTATCGGCGACGCCCATAACGGGCAACACCCTTAGCTGGTATGGTCCCAATGCCACGAGCGGAACGGCTACGTCAGTCGCTACGGTTCCATCGACGGCTACACCCGGCAACACCCAGTATTACGTCAGCCAGACGGATGGCAATGGGTGCGAAAGCAGCAGCCGGGCATCTATTACGGTCACCGTTAATGCCAAACCGACCGCACCAACGGTGAACTCGGTTACCCTGTGTCAGAATGCACCTACGGTTGCCCTGGCGACGGCGGTGACCTCAGGCAGTAATTTGAAATGGTATACCGATCCAACGACTGGCACCGGCTCAACGGTAGCACCGACACTCTCGACGGCTGCTGTAGGATCGAAGACGTATTATGTGAGCCAGACGAGTGCCGAAGGTTGCGAGAGTGACCGGAGTGCGATTGTGGTCGAGGTGAAATCGCTGCCTGCCGCACCAACCATCACGCAGAATAACCAGAATCTCTGCCAGAGTTCGGTACCCACCCCGCTGACAGCTATTGCGACGGGAACGTTGACATGGTATAGCCCTAATGGTCAAATTACTTCGTCGGTAACACCGTCGACCAATGCGGTTGGACCAACCTCGTATTCAGTTAGCCAAACTGTTGATGGGTGCGAAGGGCCAAAGGCTACGCTGAACGTAGTGGTCATTCCGAAACCAGTAGCACCAACAGTTACCTCATCACTTACTATCTGTCAGGCAGCACCGACCATCACCTTGAGTGCTACGGCAACCTCGGGGAATACCTTGTTATGGTATACGAACCCGACAGGGGGGGCTTCGTCTGCAACGGCGCCAACACCACCAACATCGGATTCAGGAACAACATCATATTATGTTACCCAAACCGATGCCAATGGCTGCGAAAGTGACCGGGCATCCATTTCGTTTACTGTTAAACGGAAGCCAGCTGCACCAGGAACGGCACCTGTTAGCTTCTGTTCCAATCAGGTAACGCCCCTGACGGCCACATTTGAAGCGGGGACTATCCCGAACTGGTATGGTACGAATTCAGCGGGAACGCCAACCACAACGCCTACTACACCATCAACGGCCGTCATTGGCCAGGCTGTTCCTTATTACGTGAGCCAGACGTTGAATGGTTGTGAGAGTACCCTGGCCTCTATTGCCGTCACGATCAATGCACTTCCCGTAGCGCCTTCGGTGAGTTCAACGCCCGTCACGTATTGTCAGGATGCCACCGCAGCTCCTTTGTCGGCGACGGCATCCAGTGGTGGCAGCTTAAACTGGTATACGACATCAACCGGTGGTGTCGCGTCGCCGACCGCGCTGGTTCCACAGACGAATAGTAGCCTGCCACCCACAACGTTATACTACGTCAGTCAAACCAATACTAATGGCTGTGAAGGACCTCGGGCTACGCTTGCCGTAACCATTAACCCAAAACCCGATAAACCTACGGTCGTTTCGTCGCTAAGCTATTGCCAGAATACAACTGCCCAGCCGTTAACTGCAACGGGCGCTTCGGGGAATACCCTGCACTGGTACACGTCTTCGACAGGCGGCCCCGGATCAACGACCGCCCCAGTCCCACCCACATCGGACGCCCAAACCCCCATTACATATTACGTCAGCCAGACCAATGCCAATGGATGTGAAAGTGATCGGGCCGGTATTACGGTAACCATCATCGCTACCCCTGCCACTCCGGGTGTGTCTTCGCTGTCCCTGTGCCTGAACGAAACGGCCAGTCAGTTAACGGCAACGCCTGTTAATGGAGGTATCTTATACTGGTACGCTGCTACCTCGGGTGGAACGGGCAATACAATGGCCCCCACACCAATCACCTCTACGACGGGTACGGTTACCTATTATGTGAGTCAGCGTGTGAGTGGCTGCGAAGGGCCACGGGCAAGTCTGGATGTGACCGTTAAGCCTTTACCAACAGCTCCTACAGTAGACCCAACACCGATCAGGTACTGCCAGAGCGCGGTGGCTACTCCGCTGTCGGCTACGGCTAGTGCGGGGGGCACGCTAAACTGGTATGTCCTCCAGGGGGGCGTAGAAAGTTCGCTGGGACAGGCCACGCCAACTCCCTCAACGACGATAGCAGGACCGATTACGTATTACGTGAGCCAGAGCGTGAATGGCTGCGAAGGACCACGGGCCACCCTGACGGTGACCGTTAGCCAACGCTTGCCTAAACCAACAGTCGTTTCGTCGCTAACCTATTGCCAGAGTACAACGACAACCGCGCAGCCGCTCACCGCAACGGGAACAGGAACGTTGAAATGGTATAGTGATCCGAACACTACCACCACGATACCAACCCCGACGCCCTCAATCGCCACGGCAGGTCCTCCCGTTACGTATTATGTGAGCCAGACCGATGCCAATGGATGTGAAAGCGACCGGGCCAGTATCACAGTTAACATCATTGCTACGCCATCGCTTCCGGGTGTATCTTCGCTGAGTGTGTGCCAGAATGCGGCCGCGCCGACCCTGACCGCCACTACCAGTCCGGGAGGCAGCTTAAACTGGTACACAGCTGCCATAGGTGGAACAGCCAGTCCGTTCCCTTCAGCACTGTCCACCTCCACCGTAGGGCCGATCACGTTCTACGTGAGCCAGAGCGTGAGTGGCTGCGAGGGGCCCAGGGCTAGCCTGGAGGTAACCATTAAACCCTTACCCGCGGCTCCGATAGTGACCAACGGTGCACCCGCTTTCTGCCAGAATGGCGTGGCTACGGCGCTGTCGGCCACCCCGGCTAATGGGGGAACGTTAAACTGGTATATCATTCAGGGGGGCGTTCCGAGCCCGTTGGGGCAAGTCGCGCCAATCCCCTCGACGGCAACCGTGGGTGTGTTGACATATGCCGTGAGTCAGAGCGTGATTGGCTGCGAAGGACCACAAGCCACCATTACGGTGACCATTAAAGCCTTACCAGCGGCTCCGACTGTTTCGGCCAGCAGCGTAACGTTCTGTCAGGGTACTGTTGCAACAGCCTTAACCGCGGGTGTTAGTCCGGGAGGTACGTTGAACTGGTATACAACAGCAACAAGTGGTGTTCCTTCGCCTTTTGCACCGGTTCCGTTAACAGATACGCCGGGTCTCACTACGTACTATGTTAGCCAGATTGTCAATGATTGCGAAAGCCCACGGGTGCCGATCGTTGTCAATATAAAACGTACACCATCCGTTCCAACGGTTGGCACGGCTCCGATCTACTGCCAGGGTGGTACGGCAACGGCGTTGTCGGCCGTCGCGCCGGATGGTGGTTCGCTGAACTGGTACACCACACAGACGGGCGGAACAGCGTCGCCAACACCACCCGTTCCGCTGGTTAACACGGTTGGCCCGGTCACGTATTACGTCAGTCAGAATCTCGAAGGCTGTGAGAGTGGAAGGGTTAGCCTGACGGCAGACATCAAAGCGGCTCCGGCTGCACCCTTCGCAACCCCTTCGGTAGCTTATTGTCAGGGTGCTACCGCTGTTCCGCTGACGGCTACGCCAACGGCTGGCGTTCTGAACTGGTACAGCGCCCCAACGGGTGGTGGTGGGTCAACTGTGGCGCCTGTGCCTTCGACCAGTGCTCCTGGATCAACGCCGTATTACGTCAGTCAGATCGATGCGAATGGTTGTGAAAGTGTCCGCTCGGTCGTTACCGTTAAAGTAAATGCACTGCCTGTAGTTCCGTCGACAGTACCGGTTACATATTGTCAGGACGGCCCTACTACGGCGTTGACCGCAACCCTGACGGGTGGTGTGTCATTAAACTGGTACACGGCCGCAGCGGGCGGAGTTGCTTCGCCCGTGGCGCCTACACCCATAAGCACCAGCCCCGGATCAACGCCCTACTATGTCAGCCAGACCGATGCTAATGGCTGCGAAAGTAGCCGGAATGTGGTGCTGGTCACCGTCTCGCCAGCGCCAGCCGCACCGGCCGTTGCTGCGATAGATCCCGTTTGCCAGAATAGCCCATCTTTTGCCGTACAGGCTGCCGGGCAAAATCTGAAATGGTATAGTGATCCAACGTCTACCGCCAGCCTGGGAAGCTCAGTTATCCAGTCTACGGTGCTACCCGGAACGTTTATCTATTATGTCAGCCAGACGATTAACACATGTGAAGGCGCCCGGGCACAGGTGCAGGTCGTGGTCAATCCACTGCCAGCCGCGCCCATCGTGGCGAATCTGACGGGTTGCCAGGATGCTGTGGTGCAGCCGCTTACGGCTACCGGGACGGCCCTGCAGTGGTACGATGTTGGCGATAACCTGATTTCTGCGCCAACGCCCGTCACCAAAGTGGACGTAGCCCAGACCTATACCTACAAAGTATCGCAGACACTAAATGGCTGCACGAGTCCTAAAGCTACGTTTACCTATACGGTCAATGTGACGCCATTGCCAACGGTCGTTCCAGTGGTTGCCTACTGTCAGAATTCCGTAGCGACTCCCTTGCAGGCCACGGGCAGCAACTTAAAATGGACTGACCCGACCGGGGTCGTTAGTGCCAATGCACCCACGCCTACTACGCTGGCCGTAACTGCCGGAAGCAGCTATTCGGTCACCCAGACAAGCGTGCTCGGTTGCGAAAGCCGACCCGCCGAAATAAAGGTGGCGGTGAATGCGCAGGCTACCGCTAAACTAGACGGGAATGCATCGGTGTACCTGGGTAGTCCGGCGCTGCTGACGCTTACCTTAACCGGAGCGGGTCCGTATAGCTATACCCTGTCTGACGGGACATCCGGGATTGCCGAGACATCGGCAATCTCGCCGATAACCACGAAGCAGGTTTCCGTTACACCGGCTGCCACAACAACCTACACGATCGCGGCTGTGTCCAATGCCTGTGGCGTTGGACCTTCCAGTGGTGCGGGTACGGTCGTGGTCAAAGTGCCTACGATTACGACGCTTGCGTTATCAGCGTCATCAGTTTGTGCAGGAACGTCATTCACGGTACCGTTTTCAACCACGGGCGAATTTGTGACAGGAAATGCATTTACGGTTGAAATTGCCAATGTCGTGGGCGATTCGGCGAGCCGAAAATACATTCCGATTTCAAACGGGGTTATCCGGGGGCCGTTTATTACCACCACCATTCCGGCCACAATCGCTCCGGGACAGTATTATGTCCGGGTAATGGCATCCAATGCGCCGTATTCGATTTCAGGAACACTTAGTCCAACGATATTGACCGTGCGACCAGGAGCAACCGCTGGGTTTACTGCCAGTAGAAAGGCTATTTACAAAGGAGAAAGTGTCATACTGGTCTTCAATCTGGGGGGAGATGGGCCCTGGACGGGAACATATGCGGCTGGTTCGGAGATCAGAGCGTTTGGCACCACAACGAGTGTGTACTCGGCAACGCTCTCGCCAGCCGTCACGACAACCTATAAGTTGCTTTCAGTTGCCAATGGGTGTGGCACGGGTAAACTGGAAGGGGCTGACACCACAACGGTTCGCGTCGATATTCTGACGGCAGAGGAAGATCTGTTGAGCAATTCGGTAAAAGTCTATCCGGTGCCAACAGACGGGGCCGTGACCATCGATATCGATCTGCCTCTGCAGAGTAAGCCAGCCGAACTCCGATTGATTAGCCCGAGCGGACTCGTTACGCAGCAGATAGCAACCAAAAAGCGACAGACTATACTGGACCTGACCAAGGAGCCAGCGGGTACCTATCTGTTGTATATTACCGTCGGCGATCGATCAACGGTGCGTAAAATTCTTAAGTGGTAGCCTGATAAGCGTCGCTTATTGGGCTTTACCCCACCCCAACCCCTCCCCTTAGTTCAAGGGGAGGGGCTAAAAAAACTGAAAAACAAGTGCACCCGTACCTAATCCGCAATGATTATCGCGGTGTAGTCGTCGGCTCCTAATAGCTGCTGAGCCCGAAGCGTTTGCGTATAGGTCAGGAACTGAGCAGGGAAAGCCAGCGCCGTTCGAAGGGGGCTCCACACTGATTCTTCGAAGTTGACTCGTTTTTCAGACCAGTAGTTCAGGTGATTCTGCGCTCGATTGCCCAGGGCTGTTGGCTGTTGCGCCACCATTCGCAAGGTTTCCGAATCGCCCTGTAAGGCGGCATAGGCCATAAGGACAAACTGGCCTAAAGCGTCTG
This sequence comes from Spirosoma horti, assembly GCF_054776595.1. Lineage (NCBI taxonomy): Bacteria > Pseudomonadati > Bacteroidota > Cytophagia > Cytophagales > Cytophagaceae > Spirosoma > Spirosoma horti. Next base: position 707,998 of record NZ_BAAHBQ010000001.1, on the reverse strand, counting down.
ATAGCAGCGCATATTGCTGGGCGGGCCGATGCGGCCAAACGCCAGCCTGAAAGCCGTCGAAACTGGGCGGACTGAGCCAGTTGAGCAGATAGGGCGCGGCTTCAAACTGGCGTATGTCCGGATTGGCTGCCCATAACTCCCCCGTTGCCGGGCTGAAACAAAGCGCTACTGCGTCGCCGTACACCATCCAGTGGACTCTGTCTGCCTGCTGATGCAGCGTAGCCAGTGTCGCGCTGGAGCCTTCGCCCATAAACTTGCGGTCGATCAGGTAGTTTAGTTTGGCCTGAGGCTGGTAGGTGTCAAAAAAAGAGCCCCATCCGGTATCTAGCCAGTGGGCCAGCCCCTCAAGTCCCTGAAAAGGCAAAGCGGGCACATGCTGAACCAGATGCTCTGCCCATTCGCCGGCATAAATGCCCGTTCCACCAGCGCCATCGGCAACGGCCCACACGCCCGTTTCGCTATCGGCTCGCCAGGCGTCTTCGTTGTCGGTATACACCGGTGCTTCTTTGCCAACCGACTGCTGACAGCTTTTCATAAATCAGGCTGTAGGTTAGCCGCAAAATGCTGGTTGTGTTGCGTAGGCGTCCCAATGTTCATGAACTTGACCAGGGCGTCCATGTCGGCATTACTGCACATCCCTATGTAGGACGTTCGCTGATCGAGTCCGAACAGGCTGGCGATATCGGCATGATAGGAGGCAGGCATGTCGCTCGACATATCATAGAGCAGTCGTGCGTAGGGGTCGGCACCCAGTTCGTCCGCTTTCGAAGGAAAGAGAATCGTTTTTCCCTGCTCGTCCGACACATGAATGTTCATCAGGAGCACATGGCCATCCGTCGTGTGCAGGTTTTTTAACCGGTTGCAACAGGCCAGCAATTCATCCGTGGTGGCGTCGGTGGCTACACCATCGGTAATATTGATAACGGTAGGCGGGTAAACGTCTTTCCCGGCCTGCGCCACCAGCCACTGTTCCACCAGCGATTCGGCCAGACAAATGGCGCTCTTCATGGGCGTCCGATACCGATGAAGCGGCTGTAGCCAAATAGGACGCTTCTCCGTAACGGGAATAACCCGGCCCCGAATGGTGCGTTGGGTGGTCACTTCCTCGACCCGGATAGCGGCTTCGGCTAATTCGGCCGGGCTGAGAAAGGTCTTGCCCGTCATCGCACCCGACCAGAGCAGATTGGCTTCCTCATTGCTGAAACCACCATAACCAATCAGGGCAATGTCGTAGTAGTGTCGGATTTCGTCGCCTTTCTGGCAACGAAGTACCAATTCCAGCAGCGTTTGATTGATGATCTGCGCCACGGCCGCAGCTTTAGACAGCGATTGTCCCCGGTACGTCGTCCGTTCGTCCATCGACCCTGACTGATCGATCAGAAAGATGAACGCGGTAGGCGTCTGGCGCATGATCTGGGCCGAATAGGGTCGTGCCTTAATGGGCTGTCGCAGCGCGTCCTGCAGCGCTTTCTGCAAATCGGCGACCGATAGGGCATAGGACGGTAGGGGCTGTAGGTCGGTCATTGGGATGGTGATTACAAGGGTGGAAACTGTTGCTGTAGGTGGTTTATCTGTTGCTTCATCTGTTCCCGCAAGGCTGCAAAGTGCGTCATCAGGTCCGTCAGGCTGGTTTGTCGGCAGTAGGCATCATCTGCTTTCAATCGGTTGATTTCAGCTTGTAGCGTTGTGTTTCGGCCGGTGAGCCGCTGATACAAGTGTTGAAGCACTTCCATCGATTGGGTCGTTTCGAGGGGAGCCATGAACAGGAGGCCATCGGTAAGATCCTGCACCAATCGACGGACCATCGCCAGATCACGACGCTGATAGGCATCGTTGAGCCGAGCCATGTAAGCCGTTGCCTGGGCCACACGGTCAGGATCATTGATATGGCGGTCGGGATGGGCCAGCGTAACGGCTTTCCGGTAGAGCCGCCGGAGGTCCTGTTCGGCCGTATCGTCGAGGTCCGCTGGTTTATGGGCGATGGCTTCCTGAACCGCCCGATTCGTTTGCTCGAACCGGTCTTGCCAGGTTTGAGCGTCTTCGGCATCGCTCCGCCGACCGGTTTGCCCAGCCCGGCGGATCGCCAGTTTCAACTGGAGTTCGACAGTCTGGGTGAGCAAGTCGCCCAGATGAAGCCGGAATAGTCGGTAATACTGGTCGATCTGGTACTGACAGGCGGCTTTTTCTTCTTCCAGTAGTGCAATCTGCGATTCCAGCGCCCGAATCTGAGCCAGCAAGTCAGCTTTGGCGGGATGGACGACAAGCGAAGATGGGACAGACGAAGCGTTCATCGATTCAAACAATACATTGATTTTGCCATACTATTGCTCTTTTTTAGCTCACCGGGTTCGTTGAGCTGTATTAAATAAGGGGCGATTCGGCGGTTAGTTACGTCAGACGAAGTATCCCGGTGAGACTGAAGATACCGACGCTTATTTAGTGTAAACCAATTAACGTATTTAGGGATAAATTGACCGGCGAACAAACATACTTATGAACTTGAAGTGAAAAGCATAAAGAGACGTACCATATGGTTTATGTAGAAAGTGAGGGGGACTGATTGCTTTACTGTAACTTTTTGAGCAACTTAAGCCGGTTCCTCCATTTCGTCATAGTGCCTGCCTGTTCACGGCCTGCCACGCGCGCATGTTTCCTTCAATTAGCGAATATATACAATCTATTGAACTCTCAACCGAAACCTTACATCGGCTGAATCACCTGATTCCCGTTCGGAAACCAAATGGACAACTGTATTTCAGCAGCGGAAACTTTGCCGTGGTCTTTCGCATGCAGGATACCCGAACGGGCCAGCCGGTGGCGTTGCGTTGTTTTTTGAGAGAAATGGCCGGGCGCCGGGAGCGCCTTAGCGCTATTGCCAATTACCTGAGTGAAAACCCATCGGACTATCTACTCCCGTTTACCCTTTATCCGAACGAACTATGGGTCGACACCCGCTTTGGCCAGGAGCATGAATTCGATGTGATGGTGATGCCCTGGGTGGATGGGCAAACGCTGAGCCAGTATGTGGCCGATTGTTGCCGTAGCCAGCAGCCGCAAAAGCTCGATCAACTGGCTCATCGATTCGATGAACTGGGGCGCTGGCTGCTCGAGCAGCCCATGGCCCACGGTGACTTGAAAGCGGATAATATTCTGATCCGGCCCAACAGTCAACTGGTGCTTATTGATTATGATGGTTGTTTCGTGCCTGCGCTGGCCGGACAGGAAGCGACTGAAACCGGTACTTTGCCTTACCGGCACCCGGCTCGTACGCCCGCGCATTTCGACCGCCATCTGGACGATTTTAGTTTACTGGGCCTCTCGCTGGAGCTCCATGCACTACGGGTTTCCCCATCCTTATACACCGGCGCCGATACGTTACTCCTAACGCTTGGTCTTCTGAATGACCCGTTTAAAACGGACCAATGGAATCTGTTTCGGCAATTGTCGTCCGCTACCGTATCGGCCCGGGCAAGCCTGTTAGAACACGCGATTCATTGCCCACCCAAACCAATTGTAGGGCTTATGGAACTGTTGCCCACCCCAAAACCAGCTACCAGTACCGCTCCGGTAACGGCGTTGCTGGATACGCCGATTCCGTATTTTCAAAAACGACGTTGGGGATTTATCAATCAGGCGGGTGAACGCATCGGTCCCGGCGATTGGGAAAATGTCGGGCTTTTTACGGAAGGGCTGGCCCCCGTTCGCAAACAGAGTAAATGGGGATTTTGCAACCTGGAGGGCCAACTGACGATTGATTATCAGTTCGATGAAGTCCGGGAGTTCAGCGCAGGACTGGCCTTGGTTCGACAACGGGGAAAGTACGGGTTTATCGATCCGGACGGTCAACCGGTCATTCCCTGCGTTTATGACGAAGCCGGCCCGTTTGCCGCGAGACGCGCCCTGGTCCGGCAGAACAACGCCTATGGCTTTATTGATGAACGGGGGCAGGTTGTTATTCCCTTACAGTTTGAATCGGCGGGCCCCTTTGTCGAGGAATTGGCCCGGGTTAAACTGGGTGGTAAGTACGGATTTGTCGATGTAGATGGAAGGCTGCAAATAGCCTGCGAATTATCCTTTGCGGATAATTTCTCGGAAGGATTAGCTACGGTTGAAAAGGATGGTCAGTTTGGCTTTATCGATCAGGCCGGAGCCATTCCGATTCCGTACCAGTTCGACATGGCCGGTAGTTTCGCCGAAGGGCTGGCACCGGTGAAAAAAGGGAGAAAAGTTGGTTTTATCGACCGCAACGGAGCGCTGGCGATTCCCTATGAATTTGACGAGATCATGTATAATGTGGCCTTGCCCTTTCGGGAGAATCTGGTGTTGGTGAAGAAAGGAAGTCTGTTCGGCTACATCAACAGGCAAGGGCATACCGTTATTCCGTTCCAGTTTACGAATGCGGATAATTTTTCGGAAGGGCTGGCCGCTGTTCAGATGGGGGATAGGTGGGGCTATATCAACCAAAAGGGCGACCAAAAGATCGCCTTTGACCTGGACCATGCCTATCGTTTCCGCAAAGGATTGGCGCTGGTGCGAAAGAAAGGCCAATTGGTCTACATCGACCAGACGGGATTTGTATACTGGGATCAGCCGTAAATAAATGTGAAGGCCAAATTTTATTTTTGTCACCCTGACGTCAGGAACGATCTCGTGGTTCCTTATTACTCAGTTAAGACGAGTTAAGATCCTTCCTGACGTCCGGATGACAAAAAATATGCGCGAAAGAAGGGTTTTGGTCAAACCAGTTTCTTAAACAAGGTCACCCACTGCTGAATGGTTTCGGGCTGAAGACGGGTGGCTATCGTATCGAATAGTTTCGCTGTGCGCTGGGCCAGAGTTAGCTGCCAATCCGGGGCCAATACATACTCATTAGTCTCCGCAAACGACTTTATTTGATTCAAAATCGATTGGTCAGGCTGCAGGATATAATCAAAATCATCCGTTTTCAGACCACGATACATTCTGGAAAACTGCCGGGCAAGCTCATTCGCGGGAAATAAATCTTCCATCACCTGTGCCTCACGTAATGTAAGGACACGGGCGGGGTAGTCCTTAAACACGGTTTGCTGCAGGGTTTTGGCCAATGCCTGCTCCTTTCCCGTTCCGTCAAGCAGCACATGGGGCATCGACCCTGTCTGCTGAACCAACACGCGCGACAAGGGCTCCAGATCGGCTAATGAAGTGGTAGGGATAAATAAAAGGTCTTTTGTGGTGGGATGCCTACCCGTTTGCAGCAGGTAGGACTGAATAAGTTGTAGGTAGATCTGACTCGAAACGGCATTGACCAGCACTACTGAGCGCCCGGTCAGCAAGTGATCTGACACGCGCAGGTTTAAAGCCGCGCGGATCGGGTAAAAGGACGCATTTGCATCCGACGTCGATGCCTGGTACACATCCGAAACAATCGAGTTCCCATCTGGCCCAACGTGCAGCATGTTCAGCTTGCCTACTGCCTGGCTACCAATCATGAAAGGCGAATGCGTTGTGTAAATGAGTTGATTCGTATGGGAAAGCGACTGGAGGAATGTCAGCAGGTCCTGTTGAGCAATGGGGTGCAAAGAAAGACCGGGCTCGTCGAGCAGTAAAATACAATTCGCGTGACCGGTTGCCTGCTCGGCCCGAAAGGTTAAAAAGAAGCTGAAAAACCATTGCAGACCTTTGCTGCGGCCATCCAGTTCAATTTCTTCGGTCCGTTTTTCATCGCTAACCCAAATTCTGAAGTGATTTCCATCGGCCTGGAACCGGAACCGGTATTTACCTTGACGCCACCAGTCCTGAAAGGCCTCCGTGAGTTGAGCCGAAGCGGTTTGAAGAATAACTTCCCGTTTCTTTTTATTGGTCCGTTCCTGATCGACGGTGTTTTCCAGGGCGGTTTCGATCTCTGTGCTTTCAATTCGGCCATACGAATCGCGGGTGAGGATCTTCGTGTGACGTACCTCTGAGCCTAACTCCAGAATTTCTTCCGGCTTCAGTCGAACGAAATCAAATAACACGTTCAGCGTGCGCACTTTGGCCTGTTCCCTGAAACCAAGGTCCTGACGGGTACTGTTCTGAATTACATAAGGCAGGTAAATCTCAGCATCCAGATTGCTATACTCAGAATAGTAGAAGAAACGGGGCAGTTGCTCAAGAAACAGCCGCTGCTGGTCTACGGAGAGCAAAATACGCTTGTTCGCCAGCAGCCGGGCAATGTTTTCGAGGGGTGTTTTTAACTGCTCATCAACAAAAATCCGAAACGGTTGCCGCCGGGAATATTTGACTATACTAAATTCGTCGATCTGAGCGATGAGGTTATAAACATCGTATTCGCCCAGGCTTCCGGATTCCGGCAAAAGGGCGATCAGCCGATCAATAAATTCCCGTAAGTCCTGCGTATTTTCCTCTTTGTCCCTCGTGATCAGGTCGCTGGCTAAGTAGGTTTCCCAAAAGGCGCTCAGCAGGGCATGAATGTATTTGTTTGGGTACTGCTCCAGAAATGAAGCCGGGAAGTTCACCGCGTAGGAACCCGTGTAATAGCGGGCTACCTCGACCGTTGCCAGCAACTCCATAGGAAAGCCAACGCCAATGAGTGAAGCCAGTTGCTCCCTGGTCGATGCATCCAGTGCAAACGTGGCCCGAATGAACGGTTCGTTAGCCGCGTCGGTCTCGTAGGTTGCGTAGTGCTTACGGGGGTAATCGGCTAACGGGTCGATAAGCGTATCATCTGCCGGGTTGAGCTTTTGTAACGCAAGCAGCAAATTTGTCTTACCCGACTCATTCGTCCCGACCAGGCACATGTACTCGTTAATGGACAACTCACCCGAATCGAGGATGGACCTAAACTTAGTGACCCGGAACGACGTCAAGACAAAGGGCATTACTTAACTAGTTAAATTTTCGGGTGTTAACGAGCGTTTGGGGCTGTTTCCACCAATAATACGTTAGCACGCTTGGCCTACAAATATAGCTGAAGGTTTGAGGTTAACGGCCATGCTTTCCGGTTTCTACCAGCCAAAGTTGCGTGCGTTTCTGGTGTTCGGAGTGGGAAGTGACCAGGCGACCGAAATGGGCTTTTTCGGTATTACCCTGCCGACCCGTCCGACATAGCGCAGGTGTAATTGAAGCTACACGTGGCAATGCTCCAGGGCGGTTTGAAAAAGCTACCAGTTGTTTGAATACCATTATATCTATTTGCCTTATCTCTTCTTTTTAACCAGTTTAGGCATGACAGTTTCCTTTTTACTGAACTAGTCATTGCTCTTTTTGATATAGCTTAATTACAGTTCACCGAAATCCTTAGTCTGTATGCTTAGTCAGGACAAACAGAAGAAAAAAAACGTTGACAAAGGGAAAAAGCCTAGTAAGGAAAAAAAACAGCATTCTGGCCGGTTTGGTGTTCTCAAAAAAGAGAAAGAAGAGGAAGAACTCCTATTAAAAGACCGATTGAAACCGTTGAACTCCGGGGAGGTGTTGACTGTGTTGGCGAAGCCACAGGTCTTTGAAGGGCCTAGGGTTAATATTCAAAGTATGATTGTTCAGGAGTTGGAAAAGTTGATTACAAAGCGCCTGAATAGTATTGAAAATGAAGAAGAAAGAGTCAAAGCAGAGGAGAAATTAGCATCAGCTCATTTTATAGGTTCAATAGAACTGACGCACTCTCCAACGGGTAATCTACAGGAACTGATCGCTAATGCCAAACTCACCGATTCGCTTACTAAGAAATTTGATACTTGGGGAGAAAACAGAATGACTGGGCATTCATTAAATAAAGAAGACACCTTGTTTGATTTGGTCCAGGCGGCTGGATTAGAGCGGGCTATCGTTGAAAACACGCTGGCTACTATGGAGTCAGCCGGACAACTCGACTATTTGCAAAAGAGTGGACTGTTCAATGATGATTGGAAAGTCCTCATTGAGGTTCATTATTACCGCGACAGAGACAGGGCTCAGACTGGTTTACACAAAGATACACTAGGGCAAACGCTATTTGTTAACCTCAATTTTGAAAACGACCAAGAGGTTGCTGGCCCCGAATACATTATCAATCCGAACAGCAATGATGAATATGACAAAATACTTTCGAAAAATTTGCCAGCTTCCTTTGTCAATCACCTCGGTGAGATCAGAAGAAATTTTCCTGAGCCAGATGAATTTGGGGCGAGTAAGATCCCGATGCATGGAGTGGTTGCTTTTGTCGATGAAGCCATCCACCACAAGACGCCGACGCTAGGGCACCGCCAAATTGCGGTCAGTAAGGTCGTCGAGAAACTGGAAAATGAGTATCCTAAACAGTATGCAGATGCGAAACAGGCGTATCAAGAATATAGCTTAGATAAAAATCTTAGCACCTTCTCCTCATGCCTCAAGCTAATTAATCCTAAATACGCCAGAGCTTGGCTAACGTTTTGGGAAAAGAGCCTACAGCCAGATGCAAAATTCGACCGAACCGAACTTTCCAAAATTCTGCCAGCATCAGATATTGATATACTGATCGGAGGAGAAGGAGAGTGGGCTAAATCAGGGTCTCCTTATTATAACCAGTTTGGAAGCGCCAAATCACCTACATACACCAACAGAATGGTTGTTACAGGCAAACCCCAGTTAAAGCGTCAGATGAGTCAAATGCTACTAGATGGCACGGCACCAAATCCCGCGCAGGGTCGGCGTACATTCTTCCGTACCTGGGTCCGGGCGATACCGACACTAAATAATCAAACGCACACCGTTGCAATCAGTGACATAATCAAAAAGAACCCTAAGGTCAAAAAAGCTTACAACGATTTTGAGGGACGTTTCTGGTTTAATAAAGAGAAGAAATTCACCGATTACCTTCCTGATATATATCATCCTCAAGCTGATCAATGGTACGACATAATGAGTAAGGGTAAAAATGCTCGCTATTATTCAGCCGCACTCCATCCAGTGATAAAGGGCACGTTAAAATAGGCTGAAAGGCGAACCATGTAGTAATTAGCAGAATAGACGCTCACCTCCGCATCGTCTGTTTCTCCACCTCCTCCAGCGACTTTCCTTCTTTGTGAAACTCGCGGTTCAGGCTTATTAAAATATCATCCTGCGTTATTGGCCGTTGCCGATTCACCGAAATCATGACGCAGGAACGTAAGACGTTCATAATAATAGCGCCCGTAATGGCGAACCGCTCCGCCAGTTTATCGAAATCGACTTTGGCGTCAACCTCTACCGAGCCTTTAAACGCCTGTCGCCATAAATTAGCCCGTTTGGACGCGTTCGGCGCCGGGAAATAGATCATGGACTGGAAGCGCCGGGCAAAGGCTTCGTCAATGTTGTCTTTCAGGTTGGTCGCCAGTACAATCACGCCCGGAAAATTCTCCATCCGCTGGAGCAGGAATGCTACTTCCTGGTTCGCATGGCGGTCATTGGAGGACGTTGTTTCGGTCCGTTTGCCAAAGAGCGCATCGGCTTCGTCGAAAAACAGAATCCAGCGTCGGCGTTCGGCTAAATCGAATACACGACCCAGGTTTTTTTCGGTCTCGCCAATGTATTTCGAGACAATCATGGATAGGTCGATCCGGTACACATCCAGCCCCGTCGATTTTCCTAATAAACCTGCCGTCAGCGTTTTGCCCGTGCCGGGAGGTCCATAAAACAAGGCGCGATAACCTGGTTTGAGAAACTTCTTGAGTTGTTTGTTTTTTAAAATGGCTTCGGCATTATCGATCCAGGTTTTAATCTCCTTTACTTCTTCCATGATCTGAAAATCGAGCACCAGGTCATCCCAGTCCAGGTTGGTCGTTACCCGACTGGCCGGGAAGTCGGTGCTGAAATCCGGCCGGTTACTTTCGCCCGTGGTGAGCAACGCCCGGTATTCGTCGGATATGGTCAGGGCGCCACACGTTGCCGGTTCATTGGGCCCCGAGGGTCCAACCAGAATAATATTCAGCTGCGTGAGCATCGATTCGTGAAACAGATGCGACTGCAGACGGATACGGCGGGTCAGATCAGAGCCTGCCACCAGGAATAAAATGGTTTCCACCGTTGGTACAAAGCCACCCCGTGTGTTGTCCCGAACGCCACCAAATTCCGTAAAAACCCGGTCGTATGTACTGTTATTTGTGTAGAAGAAATCGAGCACCTGCGGCCGGATGTGAGGAGCCAGTGCCGTAATCAGCATCAGCCGCTCGTAATTATCCAACCCATGTTCGCGAACGAGCTGCGCATAAGCCGACTCATTGTCCGTTAAATCAGGCTCATCAATTTCTTCGACAGACCCATACTGACTTTCCTGCTCGAAATAAAGTTGAAAACGGGCTGAAATGACGTTTTCCAACCAAATCAATTCCTGTTCTAAAGCTGTTGCATTGATTGTAATCGCAAACAGGTCGGCGCTTGTTACGTCACTCATGGGATCATTTCGTTAGCTTACTTAATGCTGCCTGTTGCTGCCGGATCGCCTGCTGCTGCCCGTTTATTTGCTTGCGGTATTGTATCCAGGCAATGCTATAACCTATGCTGAAGGCAATGCCGAGCAGTAACAGCATTTCAATCAAAGCTACCCAGGGGTTTAGTGGATTCATGGTAGAAATAGGGGATTACTGTCTCTGGATTCGCCCCGGCGCATCTGATCCTGCCACGCCCGCAGTTCATCCCAACGGCCATCGGCCGCCAGCAGGGCCTGACCGGGCCAGGTAGCCGGATCATACGTATGCAGGAGCGGTCCATGCTCGGCCAGCACCCGCCGAACGGTGGAAACGGGTGTCTGGGCCAGTTGCATAAACCGAAAAATGCCGATGCCATTCAGAATGGCTTCTGCTTTGGGATTGATACCCGCAATTTCCTTTAAATCGTCTCGACCCGGTGTCGTCGAAAAGACTTCTTCAACGTCCAGCTCAATAATCTCTGCCTGCTCAAGGGCTTCTTCCAGCGCCTGGCGTTTGGCGACCAATTGGTTCAGTTGGTATCGGAAGCGTTCTCGAAAAATAAAATAAGCCAGTACCGCTGTTCCCTGAAGCATCAGGAAGTGCAGCAGACTGGCGTCTTCTAAATGAAACGGATTCAGGTCAAACATACTTAACGTCGTTCTACAAGCAACGTTACCCGCCGATTAGCTTCGCGGCCTTCCGGCAGGGCGTTGGGCGCAATGGGTGATTTATCACCCTGAGCTACAATCCTGAGCCATCGCCTGTTGGCCCCCTGCTTCACCAGCGAGTCCTGAACAGCCTTCGCCCGCAAAAAAGACAGGCGTAGGTTGCTCTTAGCCGTTCCAACACTATCGGTATGGCCCGTGATCACCAGCCGTTCCTGCCGGTGGTTGCGCAGGTAGGCAATGGCCTCACTGGCAAACTGTTCATTGTCGGGCGTATGGATGTAGGTTGTACCGCCCGTTGGAAAATATAAATGCAGTGGATGATATAGGTCAATATACTTCTGGTGCCGGGCCAGCCAGTCTGCATCGATGCGTATGGACTGAAACGCAAATGACAGGGCGTTGGTCGAATCCCGGACGAACATCAATGCTTCCGATGGAACTCCCCAGGTTTTCAGTTGATCGGCCGGCACACCCGCATTCAATAGGTATTCCTGAACAGCGTGCGCTCGTACACTGCCCAGGTTTGCCGTTAATGTTCGCTTGCCTTCGGCGGAGGTATGGTAGCCAATCACCGTGAGCAACCGCCGGGGATGGGAAATCAGGTAATCGGCCAGCGTGTCGAGTCCGGAACGGATGTTTGCTGACCGATTGCCTAATGCTTTAAGTTCGCCCCCGGCCTGTTGGAACAGACTGCCGGGAAGTTTCAGACGCAGTTGATTTCCATCAATGATGGGCACGGAGGGAAGCACAGGTTCTTCGGATAATCGAATTCGTTTGATATAAAATATATGCACATAAACGGAAACGATTACCCAGATTCCTAATGCCATCCACCAGACCCACAGCTTACTCATGCCGAATCAACTAGCTATTGATTGGCCACTGGGCGTCGTAGGCGGCTGTGCCAATGGTTATTTTCTCCGCCGTAATGGATATATCCGCGCTGAAGTTACTACCCCCCGCCGGTTGAAAGCCTTCCTTGTAGCTCGTGATGTAGCCACTTTTGAAATCGACCGTCCGGAAGACACCGTCTTTACCAGACTGCCAGAACTCGACCTTTCCTTCGATCATTTTATTCTGGGCATTGATCATGGTATCGATCAGGTTCTCGTTCTGCGTCACTTCGATCGTCAACGACATATCACCTGCCCGAACGGCTGAAGAAGGGCGGCCTTTTTGATCATAATCGCGCGAGAAGGACGCGCCAAAACTGAGAACATCAAACTTTTTAGCACCAATTGTTAATGTCGATGTAAACCCTACATCCGCTGCATCTGCCATGTTTGTATCTGATTAAAAAGTTAGGAGTTATTTCTTCACGGGCCACCGCTGATCAAGAATGGCTTCCTGAATTTGAATTTTTTCGGCCGACAGCGTCAGTGAACACGTATAAGCAGCACCAGCCGCTGAAAATGACTCACTGTAATTAACAATGTAGGCGTTGGTGAACGTAATCTTACGCGTTACTCCATCATCACCGGCATCCGTAAATTCTAAGGCACCTGTATCAAAAGGTTTGTTCTGCGAATTGACCATGTGCTCGACCAAGTTTGATTTATCAGTGACTTCCACCGTAAATGAGAACTGGCCACCCATGACGTGGCTGGACGGTCGTCCTTTGACATCAACACTTCTGGTAAACCCAATGTCTCCTCCCAAAATATCGTATGAGTCGGCGCCCAGCGTAATTTTACTTGAATATGGCATAATGCTAGCTTTAAAAAGTTGAAAGATAAATCGTTAGGAATAGTCAGTTGACCGGGCGGTTAAATCTGACCGTAATCGGATGTCCATTCCGGACTTTCCACATCATCGCCCCGGCGACCGTCTAACCGGATCACAAAGCTCTTGGCTGGGAAGTAAGGCGTCAGGCGAATGTCGAGGTAGATACGATCTTTTACTTTGTCGTCGCGTTCCAGGCGCATGATACGGAACTGATCGATCAGCTTGTCTGGTCCTTTGATGCTGTCCAGGAAGCCCGCAATCTGACGACGCAAATCGGCTTCGATGAGTGAGTTCCAGTTCTCGAATGCCCGACGGTTGAGGAAATCGAACAGCACTTTGGTGATGTAATCGAATACCCGGACAACGGAGTAGGTTTGCAGCCCCATGTTGTCGCCGTTGAAGAGGGTTTTGCTACCGAAGGCCATAACCCGACCATACTCGTCGATCATAGGGACCAGGTTCAGCCGCTCAACCGCCGACAGTTCGCTTTTACGAAGGGGGAAACGAACACCCGGTACTTCGTTCATACCGCCGTGTTTCTTACCCGCCGTTACCTGCGACATCAGTGTGTAATAGATTTTACCGGCCAGCGCCATGGAGGGTGGAACATACAGGTTTTCCGATTCGCCCACCTCAGCTACTTTGCTCCGGCCCACAACCCAGTTACAGGTCATGATCACGCTGGAGCGGAACAGTTCGGCACCCGTCATGTTGGCCGTGCTGAACAGGTCGATAACGTCTTCCGAGCTTTCCAGATCGGCGAAATCGGTGAACAGCGTTACCTTGTTGTTGTGGGCAATTTTGGCCCATTTTTCCAGTACGGCATTCGATCCCATAAAGCCGGGAACGACCATCAGCGAATAGTTCTGACGGAGGTCGAGCCGGTCATAGTTCTGTTTCAGTTCATCGGCAATGTAATCGATGAAACGGGAGTTGTCCAGGTCGGTCAGTTGCTCGAAACTGGCGTTTACAACCGTAACGTTCGGGAGTTTATCGGCTTCAGCGTTTTTGTAGAACAAGGAAAGCGCGCGGTAGCTGGTTTCCAGCTCGCGGGTCGTTTCCAGCGCCGTCAGCAGGTTTTTTTGCAGATTTTGCTCAACTTCCGTTGCTTTCTGTTTAGACAGATCGAGCATCTCGTTCTGATTATCAGACGAGCTCAGGACTTCGATCCAGAGTTTGAGTTTCTCTTTCAGGACGGCCCGGTCGGCTTCTTTACTTGAGTCGCCCAGGTATATTTTCTTCCGCGCTTTGCGGTCGGGGTTCAGGTTTTGTGAACCGTCGATAAAACTTTCAATAAAGGCGTAGCCGCCATAAGCAGACAATTCAGGAATGCCGGGAAGTGGCGCACTGCGGCTAACGGCGGTTGAGGGTCTGGCATCGAGTTGTGCCGTAGGTACTGTTGGTTCGCTTTCCATAAAGACGATAAAAGGACTAACTGGTAGAACTTATTGGTAGAAAAGAAGATGGTTTTCCGAAGGTTAAGCCTCCGTTTTTTCGTTTGCCTCCAGTTCAGCGACCAGGGCTTGCAGCGTCTGAATCAGCGACGCTTTGGTATCCGGATTACTGAGCGCAGTCTGCAAAATGCGGTGCCCCTGTAGGCGACGGCTGATCTGCGTATATTCCTGATACTGAGCATCCAGCGATCGAAGAAATGGGCTCTGCGCCACCATTTCCTTCACCCGGAAATCGGCTACGCTCCGAAACTTCATGGTTTCTTTCGTCGGCATGCCATCCAGTGATTCCATTTCGATTTCCACTTCGGGCTTGAAGTGTTCGAAAACAGCCTCAACGGTTTTCAGGCCATAGACCGTCTCCGGGTTGACGGGAGCCTCCTGCGTTAGTTTTTGTGCCAGCAGCGTGCGATTGTGGGGGATATTAGCGATACCCTCTGCTGATTCGGGCTTTATCTCATTACCACCAATTTCGAAATCAAACATGTCTTATTTGGGCTGATGTTTAAGTTTATCAAAGCTATCAATAAGACGACAGGCAACAAGGCAACTGGCTGATGCAGAAAGGCAATTTCAAACAAACGGTACTTTTTTTTGTTTCGGTCAATCGTTGCTCAATGACGGGGTGCTAGATGCCCGGACAATCACTTGACCTGAGTCAGGGATTAACCCAGGTTGCGGGATAATCTCATGACTTGGCCCATTGTCCTACCAGTCCAACGGATTATCAATTCGTTGGACTGGTAGGACAATGGGCCACTTTTTTAGCCTGTCGGCTCAACGGATTGTCACTGCGTGGGCGGTTCCGTACGTTGTATAGCAATCGGTCATCTCCCAACTGGAGTTAGGTATCAGCTTACCTGCCAGATCAATTCGGCAGATTCGTCATTCCAACCGACGTTCAGCGCCTGACCGCTTTGAAGTTGACCGGAGATAATTAAGCGCGAAATTGGCCGACGGAGCTGGTTGCGGATGATACCGGCCAGGGGGCGGGCACCATACTGGGGCGTAAATCCCTGCAAGGCCAATTGCCGCCGGGCTTCGTCCTGAACCGTCAGGTCAATGCCCTGCTGTTTGAGGCTTTTGTGCAGGTGCTCCAGTTGGATATCGAAAATACGGACTACGTTTTCTTCCTTCATCGGAGAGAACGGAATGATTTCGGTAATCCGGGCCAGAAATTCGGGTCGGAACTGCCCCGTCATTCGCGTCATCAATTGCTGCGATGTCGGCATTCGGTTGGCCTGAAATTCACTGCTGATCCATTCACTGCCGATGTTGGACGTGAAAATGAGTAAGGCATTTGTGAAATCGCCCTCTTTCCCCAGTTTGTCGTGTAGTCGCCCTTCGTCCATAATCTGCAGAAAGACATCGAAGACTGAATTATGCGCCTTCTCAATTTCATCGAACAGGACAACCGAGTAGGGCTGTTTTCTGATTTTATTGACCAACAAGCCGCCTTCTTCGTAACCCACATAGCCCGGAGGAGCCCCGTAGAGTAAAGCCGCCGAGTGCTCTTCCTTAAACTCCGACATGTCGAAGCGGATCAGCGCCCGCTCGTCGTTGAACAGAAAATCGGCCAGCGATTTCGATAGTTCAGTTTTCCCGGTTCCCGTAGGGCCCAGCAAAAAGAAGGAGCCAATCGGCTGACCGGCCCGCTGTAGTCCACTGCGCGATTCCAGAATGGCATCGGACAGGGCATGAAGGGCATGATCCTGCCCCACGACCCGGCGCTGCAGAAAGCTCTCCATCGTCAGAAGTCGCTCTTTTTCCTGCGCCTGTACTTTCCCCATTGGAATACCCGTTTTGTGGGCCACCACGGCAGCCAGATCGCTGGTGGTAACGGTAGCTTCCTGCTCGCTGGCCAATGCCTGAAAACGGGCAAGTTTAGCCATGATGTAGTCGTGGTAGGCCGCAGGTGTTTCCAGCTCGGCGGGGTTGATCTCATCTTCCCATTGGCCGAGCAGGACCGGGCTGACCTGGTGATGCAGCAGCGTATCGAGCCAGCGGTACTCTTCCAGGACTTCATCGGGGGCCATGTCGCCAGCGGCCAGTTCGTTGATGGTTTTCTCAATCTGAGTCAATTCATTGCCGGAGGTCTCGATGGCCATTCGGATGGCCGCCATCGTTCGGTCGAGCAAGTCAAGGGCGGAGTCAGGGAGTCGACGTTCTTTGCTATAGCGCCGGGCCAGCCGGATACAGGTGGCTATAACGTCGGGCCGGATCGCCAGCTGGTGGTGTTGCTCATAAGCCGGAGCCAGCCCACGCATCATCCGTTCAGCCACTTTTTCGGTCGGTTCACCCACTGTCAGCATTTCAAATCGGCGGCTCAGGGCCTGATCCGGTTCAATGAGCTTACGGTATTCTTCGGGCGTTGTTGCCCCAATCACGGTCAGTTCGCCCCGCGCCAGTTCCGGCTTCAGCAGGTTAGCAACGCCGTTTCCGGCCGATCCCTTCGGGTCGAGCAGCATGTGGATCTCATCGATGAACAGGATGCATTTTTCATACTGCTTTACGTCTTTGATGACATTCTTGAGCCGATCTTCGACCTCACCCTTGTATGATGCACCCGCCAACAGCGCCCCGGGGTCCAGTTCCAGCAGAATGGCATTTTTCATCCGGGCAGGCACCAGCCCGGCAACGATCTGTTGGGCCAGCCCATCGATCAGGGCCGTTTTGCCGACGCCCGGATCGCCTACCACCATCACATTCGGTTTGCTGCGACGCCCCAGAATTTCGAGCATGGTCCGTACTTCCTGGTTCCGGCCAACAACGGGGTCCAGTTTCCCGGCGCGGGCCTGAGCCGTTTTATCGATGCAGAATTTGGGCTCTCCTTTGGGCGACTGGCTGGTGCGATGCTGTCCGTTCGTATGGTTCTGGGCCTGTCCGGTTTCGGGGGTCGGCGTTGACAACTCGCGAACAAAACGATCGAGCAGATCGCGCTCCGTCAGGGGGAGCGAGCGGAGCTGATCGGCGCTGAAGCCAATGCCGGGTTTGGTAATAGCGGCTAGTACACAGATTATTTCGATATAGTCCAGCCCCAGTTTTACCCGCAGGAAATCAGCTTCATTCATGACCCGCTCAACCGACATGTCGTGTTCGGGTTCGGTGACAACCAGCGCCGTGCGGGGCACTTCCTCCATCCAGACATCGGCCCAATCGAAAATATAGGGCACATCGTGCTGCATCGCGTTCAGAAGCGCGCTACCGCCCACATCATCATGGAGCAACGCGCGCAGCAGGTGAGCCGCCGAAAACTGTTCATTGTGGTATTCACGAGCCAGCGCGCGGGCAATGTGCAGGGCTTTTTCGACCGATTGGTGTAAGGGTAACTGACGCATAAAGAAGAATGGGTAAGGCAGATGTTATTTAAATAGGTCTTCACTGATCCAGTAATACGTCCGTTCGTTGGACGTGAATCGACTATTACGAAAGGTTGGTATGCGCCGGTAATAGTCACGTCGTTCGCGTAACAGATAGAGTACCTGATTGAGCAGGGCATCGGACACTTGTTTCCGGCTAATTAGCTGACGAATGGGCAGGCGTTTAAATAAAGGGTTCGTAACGGGTAAATCCAGAAAGCTGTTCAGTAACTGGTCGAGGGTAATCGAGGCTCGTTTCGACAAACCGGCTTCGCTCAGTACCTGTCGATATCGGTTGTGGAGTTTGAACCGGTCGAGGTTAAGGGCGGGGTCAATATCGTCGCCACTTAACTGATCCAGCCATCGGCTGATCCCGTCGTATTCATCGACCGGAAGCAGGGCAATATATTTCCAGCGTGTGCCTTCTTTACCAATCGCTGGTGTGTAGGCACGGGACAGATAGGGGTACTCATCCAGGCGCATCAGCGAAGAAGCACTGGCCGGTAATTTCATCCCCGCCGATGCATAGACCGGCGACAACTTGGGGTTGACCCGGTCGCCCTGCGGTTCCAGCCGCTGGAATGTTTTTTCTAAGGCTGTCGTGACCGTTTGGGATTCATTGGCAACCTGCAAAAACAGGCTGTCAGTGGCGGCATACAATTCTTTAAACGGGAGCGCCTGATTTTTGCGGGGGAAAAGTACCCAGCCCGGTACCATACTGTGGTCGGGATAGGCTAGCTGATAGACGTTCCGGTCACCCATGCGAAGGTTAAATTCATTCGTGGACGTAACCATATCGGGCCGTACGAGCCGGGCTTTTTTGAGATCGCTCCCGCGGTCGGCAATTTCCTGAACCAGTTCCCGGCTGTGAAGAATGAAATTGTTGGGAATGTCGCCCGGGGCGCCGAAAACCTGGAAGGACAGCAGCCGGCATTCTACTCGCTTCAGAGCAGCTGGTATTAGAACCCCATTGACGACCGACTGTACGTCGCCGTTAATGCCGACCAGCACGATAATGTTGTTTTCATTGGGGTGAGCCGCAAACTGTTTCAGGGCTTCGCCAATACCGGATCGAATACACTTGACTTCCGTTTCAGGCCGATTGCGCGGGGGAGGAGCCGTTTTGCTGATCAGACTTAACAGACTGGTGTAATTCGTTGTCAGGGGCATCAGCGTAACCTTGCCTTTGAGGGTAAGGCTTTTGTTGTCCGGAGTTTTTTCGTACTCGTTGTAGATCGTTGCGCCAACCTGCAGTGTAATCGATCGGGTTGTATCCTGCGTTAACTGCGTGACCGTATACTGTATGGTGTTGAGTAGTTCGCCCCAATAAGGCTGCATGGCCGAACTGCCCTCAATGACATACATCAGGTTGTAGCTGTTCGTGTGCGCCCGAACATTGGTCAGGACCTGGCTGGATATGGCCTTACCCGTAACATTCAGGACCGGCACCTGGCGTTTCTCGACCAAAGGGGTTAGCGCATTGGTCAGAATCACCGATTGACTGTCTGCGGTATTGTATTGTTTCAGCACCGGATATTTGGGCCCCAGTCGATTCCAGGAAACGGCCGGAAATGGACCATTGACAAGGGTCGAGTCCCGGCCTGCCCGGCGAAGCGCAGAAACAGAACGGTAAAAGGGGATCGGCTGGGCCGCCAGATTCATGGTGTCGGCCTCAACGAACACGCGCTGGCCGATGGGTTGCAGGACCTCAATGGGCGTCCAGCCCAGCATTATCTGTTTGACGCTATCCGTGGGAAACCAGGAAGCTCGACCAACCAGTGCCTGCTGGCGCGTTTCGGAGAGTTTATAGACATAAGCCAGATCGTACAGCCGCATTCTGGTTTCGGTGGCTGTATGTTGCGACGGATCCGTGAAAAGCCGTACGGAATCATGGGAAAAATACTGATCGGGGTTTGTCAGTAGAGCAGGCTGCGCCAGAACGGCACTGACAATCTGCGCCCGGCGCTGATCCGATGACCGGCTGCTCTGATTGGCCAGCAGAAACCGGCTTTTGAGCGCCCACCCGTAATAAACGGCCGCCTTTCGATCGGCAATGACGCGCTTGGAAAACTTATTGCCAATGGGAAGTGCCGGATCGTATTTAATGATCTTCAAATACCCATTTCGTTCCTTCAGGACGTAAAACGCTTCCATGAAATTCATCTTTCGAAACGGCACCGTTCCATTCGAACTGCGAAACGTCGTATTGTTGTTGCGATCTGAATAAACGATCCAGGGCGTGCCGCCGGGCGGTTGCAGGCTGGCCTTGAAGCCTTCGGTCGAAATGCCCACGCCAGACTTGATCTGACTCGGGTTTCCGGACACCGGTACCAGATTGGACGGTTGACGGGCGACCCGTAAAAAAAACGGTAACTGAGCCGTTGCCAACTGAGGGCCGCATAGCCAAATCAGCAGAAAAACAAGCCAATACGGAGGCCGGGCCAACCGGAAGATTGGCTCAGACGTAAAAAATAGCCCCTTGATTGGCAGACATCTCATGGTTTATGTTGAGTCACGTTTAAGCGTGTAATGCAGGAAGTCGTCGAATCAGAGATGACGGATACCCCGTCAATATGGACGCCCTTATCGAACTGGAGTCCCATGCAATAGGAATAAAAATCATTGGCTTTGGTGCTGTTTATCTGCACCAAAGCCCCGTTCCGGTTGCACAGGTACTTCCGCAGTAAATAATTATAATGGGTATTGAAGGATTGTCCCTCCGCAATCTGCTGGAGCTGCTGGCGAATATCGTTGCCGACAAAGTCCAGCGAATCGACCGGTGGGTCGAACCGGTTGTACCCCCGAATAATGGTAACCTGCTTCCGAATCGGGTACTTTGTGACATCGGTCATCAGTTCGACGGTGTAGGTATGGGGTTTCGAGCGATCCTCTTCGGTGGGATAACTGTATATGGCGGTCTGATCGCGGGAGTCAATCTGGCCGGTAGCGCCAAAGCGCCACGTAAACTGACGCGCCCCCCCGCCCACTGCCGTAAAAACCAGCTTTTCCCGCTCATACCCATTGCTCGGCCCCTGTATGCGGACAAGGGAATCCCGTCGGTCGGTCAGTGGTTTGGGTCTGATGACAACCGTAAAGGTTCGGGTGGCTTCTTTATTGACTCGTAGGCGAATCAGATACGTACCCGGCTGATAGTAGTACACGACGCCCCGTGACCGCCAGGATTCCTGCCCGTTTCCAAACTCCCAGCGCCATTGCTCGCCCTGGCTGGTGCTGTCGTTGTACCGAATCGGCTGGCCAACGACTTGCTGAACGGGATACACCCTCGCCTGAATTTCGAGCTCAGACGTGTACCAGTACAGCACAAGGAGTATGCCTACGGTTACTAAGAACGTCTGAGCCGATAAGGTCATTTTACTGTTCATAACACTTACCGGGAGCTGATGATAGGCGTAGTGGGCGCTGTAGCAGGCGCCGAACCAGGGAACATACCGACGCTACAGTCGTCTAATTGTTTACGAAACAGACTGATATTCGATTGCTTGCTCCAGACCAGCTTTTTATCTACATACATCATTCGATAGAAATCCGCGATCTGCGCAAACGTCCTGAACCGGGTGCCCTCCTGCTGGGGGCCGGATAGCCTTCGGATTTCATTCAGGTGGTCTTCAATATCGACTTCAATAAACACGGCGTTGATCTGCGGTTGATAGGCAACGATGGAATGATAAGCAGAGTCGAGCAAGGGCAGGTTATCGAGTTGACTGGTCAAAATCCGCTCTTTCAACTTAATCTGATCCGACAGGTATTTCGATTCCGCACTGGAATACGTTCTATTACGAAAAGCGATCCAGCTTACCAGAACGGATAACAGGCTGATGGCTGCCAGTAGGTATAGGAACTGAAGCCGCCGTTCACGCATTGTGAGCCGAAAAAAAGTATTCATAACTACTTGATTAAAAAGCTTTGGAAGCTCTGCCCCGTTTAACCTGCCGATTCTTTTCTACTGCCTGTTGAAGACAGCCCCTGAGTTCATCCCGAAGGTCGCCCTCTTCCATCATCGACTTGTTGAGTGAGTCTTTCAACAGAAGCATCTCGTTTACATGGCTGAATAAGCGGTTATAAACCACAAAATACCGTTGACTTTTTTGTTGCTGACTAACCAGTTTGGTGAATTCTTCCTTCTTTCGGGTTACCAGACGTTGCAATTGCTGGTCGTCCTGATTCTGATTGGTGTTCATCAGGCTCATATACGTATACAGAGAGTCAACTTTGTCGGCCAACATGGCATCGGTATAAATGACCCGATCAAACGCTTCTTTCTGCTGAATCAACTGGGTTGCCTGACGGGAACTCGTTTGAACACAGGAATAAACACAGGCAATCGTAACCAGCAATAAACTGGTGAACCAGGTTAAAAAATGATTGAACGCCTGCCTAATTTCTTTATGATTTAATGATTTCATCTGTTTACAAAGGTTCTTTCGCCAGAAACGGGTAACTTGTTTTTAAATAGTTCAATTCGTTCGTTGATCATGTCCGTTCTCCATCAATCTTCCGTTTCAACGCCTTATTTTCTTGACCTGCTCGATGTCGATTTTAAAGCCGAAATTCTGGCCGCTTCGTTAGCCAGTCAACAAGTGGCTCCCGAACGGATTATTATCAATCCAACCGGGCTCTACAGCCGGGCGTATTCTAAAGATATCGAAGACGTCAGAGACTGGTTGCTGGACGGCTCTACCTTCATTTATAACCGGATCGACACGCCCCGCGAGGGCTTGTTCGATATGATGCCCCAATACCTGTTTTTCAGCCCGGCCGAATCGACAAAGGCCGGAAACGTTGACCAGCTGCTCGACGATATCCGCCGGGATCGCGACGAGGAGCAACAGGGACGCCTGTTTTTTCTGCCCTTCGATGCTGAACTGAATTACTTACGAACCTTATCGGTCCATTACGACAATTCCGTTAATCACCTCGACCATGCTACCGTCATCATTGAGCAATTTGCTGAGCAGTGGCCAATTCTGAAAGCCATGAGCCGTATGCAGGCGGGCATCTTCATTCAGATACTACCCTGGCTCCATGCGCTTCGCAGCAATCTACCCTGGTTTAGTCGTTTCCTGCATCTCTTCTTCAATGTTCCGGTTCAGATTCAGACGGGGCACCGACGGCCCGAATCAGCGCGGACTGACAGTGCTTTAACCCTGGCCAACTTCCGACTCGGCATCGACTCTGTTGTCAGTGATCATTTCAGTTCCGATGAACATACCATTCAGATTAACGTTGGTCCTGTTCCGGATGCGCAGATAGCTGACTTTTTGCCGCATACCCAAACGATCGCGTTGTTACATAACCTCGTTGATTATTTCCTGCCTGTTTCCAGCGATGTGTCCATTTCCATTCTAACGGAACCGGATGTTCCCCAGCCCGACACTACTTTCCTGGGCTATAATTCCTTTCTTTAAGTACATACATAGGGTAGTCTAGTTAGGTGATTTCTTTATCGTGGGTTGCCTGGGTGGATTGCTGTATTGTAATCGCTTATTTTTAGCGGCTTCGTAAATGATCGTCGAACAACCGTCGGGCTCAACAAGCAGGTAATGGTTTTTCACAATCTGGCGATTACTGACGCGACTGATGATGTACTGATAAACAGTTGGTTGAGCGGGTAACGGTGCTAGACCCGGCCAGGTGAAATCCGGCTCCTGGATGGGGCCGTCATACACAAGCCTGAACACCACCTTGGTAGCGGTTGGGACTGGGGTGGACCGTATGGTTCTGGCCCGCACCGAATCAGCCCGTATAGAGTCCGTACGCACGGAATCCGATCGGACGGAGCGGGATTGAGTAGAGTCGGACCGAATGGAGTCAGATCGGACCGAATCGACCTGAACAGGCCGTAGTCGAATGGAATCCGATCGTACCGAATCCGGGCGTATGATCGCTGCCTGCAGCGAATCAACGGGCTCGGCCGATTGGCTGGCCGGTTTTGCCTGAACGGGTTTTTTGCCTTTGATGAGCTTTGCCTGTTTAGGCATACCCTTTGCCAGCGGAGTAGCGCCTTTGGCCAGGGGTACCAACCGCAGTTCATACAATTTGAGCGTATAGGCGGGTTCACGAGGGGCCGTTGGCTGCGTCTTCTCGGCCGATGGACGTTTATAAAAGCCGAGGGTGCCAACAACGGGCTCACTCCGGCATGTTTGCTCAAAATTATCAACCCGGGTTGTCGAAATCGAGTAGAAAAAATAGCTCGCTGTGTCGGGTATCGCCAGTTGCGCTGGCCAGGCCAGTTGGGGCTCCTGAACCGTTTTCTCGTAGACCAGTTTATTGCCTGGCAAAGTATAGAGCCGGACTGCATACCGCTCGCCCTCGGTGTAAATGGGCGCACTGCTCCGCCATCTGATAACCGGCTGACTAGTTGTACCTACGTAGTACTCATTGATCTGAGCGGGGTCCAGAATGGGTGGATAGCAAACGGGTCGGGGGCTGGTGGTGGGAACGACAGGATTGACGCGCGTTCGCTGCGAAGACAGAAACCGGTATGAAACCGCAACCTGAACGCCATACGTCGTTAGATCGACCTGCTTCTGGTTAAAGTTATTCGTACTACCTACCTGCGAATACCCAAACGAACTGAGTGAGGTACTGGCCGACAGGCCCGCACTCATTTGTTGAGTAAGCTGGTATTTGATGCCCGCACTGGCGTTGAAGCCAGGCCTGAACCGTCGATCGCTGGGGATGGCTGTCGTAAGGAATACGCCGTTCGACGGATCGTCCTCAAAGGAGTTCGACAGGTAAGCTCCTAAAACGGGGGCATCATTATAAAACAAGCCGCCCCGCAGGTCAATATCCAACAGAACTCGCTGACTAAGCGGAAACGAAAAGGCAGGCCCGATGGTCAGCATGAAGCTATTCTGAGACTTGAGAGGTAAAAAACGGGGCGTAGGAAATTTAGGAATTCCCGGATCTTTCTTGTATAATTCGCTGACGGCTAGGTTCTGGTAGCCCATAGAAATACCCAGGCCCCAGTACCGTCCAACGAAATAATCGGCAGACAGGCTGGTCTGAAAGCCATGCGTCAGGTAAAGATTGTCATTGGCATATCCTTTGGGAAGTAGCCGGTGATAACCAGCAGAACCACTCACGCGCCATTTTACAGGCGTATAGGCATCAATAGTCGTTGATTGGGTTAGTGTTAACGGGTTATAGTTTAGTGAATCCTGTGCCGCCACACGATTGACCAGGACGAGAACAGCATGACTAAGTACAATCCAGAAAAATATACGCATAAACGAAATACATGGATAAAATCTAAACGTGTGGCGTTTCCTGTGCCAGGAACAACCGGTATGAGGTAACCTGGCCCGAGCGATGAATCAGCTTTTGAAGAAGCCCTTCCATCATCACATGCCATTCGTCCTGGGTAAGCGTACTATCCTCCGCCGGATGCAGGCTGATATCGACGGTACGGATCAGCCCTTCTTTTTGTGTGTTGCCCGTCGCAACGCCTTTTCGAATCGTTACCGAGCCCAGTAAAGTCCCTAGTTCATGGTGAAAAAAGGCCCTGATATCTTCCAGCGTGACAATGCGCTGGTGAGTCATCAGCGCATACCGGTAGGTCTGCACACGATGAAGTGCTGAAGGACGGCTGCGGCCGCCGAGGGTGGTGGTCAATAACTTGATGCTTTCGTTTTGCAGGCTATTCGAACTGTAAGCCTGCAAGGTGGTACCGGCGGGGATGTGGTTGGCCAGTTCGCAATTGGTTGTCCAGAAATCGACCTGCATGGTATCCCCTTCCTCAAACGGCTTGAACAATACATATTGATTCAGGGCGATCGATGGAGTCATCGTGTTCTGAACCTTGCGTTCAAGTTGCTCGATCTTTTCCTGCAGTTGAGTCAGGAGCAAGCGCACCGTATCCTGACCGTACACCGCAAAGGCAACCGATTCATCGCGAAGCAGTTCCAGCAGAAAGGTCAAGTGTTCGCGGGCATTGCGGACATCGAACCGCTCGACCCCGCCCCGACGAACCGTATACCCGCCCTCGTCGATGTGATCCGCTTTGTGAAAAGGAAACGGCGTAAATACCCGTTCCTTACTGTCCACGACCATCCTGACCAGCAGCAGGGTCTCAAAAGAAGCCGTTTGCAGGGGGAGGAGGTTATAGTTGGCGTTGGTCCGGTAAAGAATTCGGTTGGCTTTTCGGTTCAGGGCCGGGAAGGCATTGAGCTCAACGGCTATTTTCTCCAGTACGGTTTCATCGAAGCGGGCCGGAAAATCAACCTCTAGCCAAAGCAACGATTCGCTTCCCAGCGATTGCAGTCCCTGCGCGCCAAAAACCTCATTGAAGGCGGCTGGATAGGGCACTTTGAGGGGCTCCATTTCTCCACTGGCAGGCTGCTTTATGTGCACAAAGCGAGTCTGGTAGGTTTGCCGAATGTCGCTCTCGAGCTGATAACTAATTTCATATTCGGACAGCAGTTGAGCCGGGCCATCGCTGCTACGCTCCTCAGCCTCGGCATAGGCCGGACCGGTAGCCGTCTGTAGGGGAGAGCCGTTCAGATACCAGCGACTCAAGGCTAGCAGCGGAAGTAACGGTTGTGAATCTACGTCACTGGGCCAGTTGAAGAAGAAATTTACCCGATCGAGGGAGTCGATGGCCGGGTTGAGCGCTAAACCGATCCAGAGCGTCTTCGGAGCCAGTTTGCGGAGCGGCATGGTTTGCGCCACCAGCCGTTTGCCCAATTGCGGATGAATGGCATGGAGGTGAGAACCGGCCGCCAGATAAGCCACCCGCCCGTCGACGAGCCTGAGCGAATCGACAGCCGAGAAAAACAGATCCTGCAGGCTATCCAGCTCGCCCATCAGCTGCGAGGCATATTTCTGCTGAAAAAGAAAACTTTGATTGGGTTCTAATTCAACCACCGGTTCTGCCGGGTGAGCCTGCATGATGGCATGGGCCGGACGGGGAATGGTCAGTAAGTCGGGGGTTAGCAGGTCGGCCAGGTGCTCAAGAACGCGCCCTTCCGACTCCATAAATTCGTTACTGATTTTATATACCTCATTGGCGAGTGTATCAATCAGCATCCTGACAAACGAATCGAGGTTATTCAGGTCCCGAACGCCCCACATCTGCATCATATGCAGCAGTAAACGTTGCCGAATAGCTTCTTTGGAAAAATAAGATCGTTGGTCACTCAGCGGCATGGGTGGTCAGGTAATAAAGTGAAATTGCCGGAAGAATAGGGCTCATTAGGTTGACAGCTGGCCGATGTGCAGTTGGGTGGCAAACCGGAAGGGCTCTTCTGTTTCGCACAGCGTCGCATTGATCGTCACGGTTGCCAGCCGTCGGTATTCGGCCGGAGTGGCATCGAGCCGATGCTCAACGGACTGGAATTGTACCGTTACCTGCGGATTTTTCAGCCGGCGTTCATGTTGCCGGATGGCGGCCTCCAGGGAGTCGCACAGGTAGTCGATCCAGCGGCTGTTTCGAATGGTATGGTCGAACTCGATATCCCATATTTTGCAGCCGAACGAGCGGTCACTCCGGAGCTCGCCATACTTGGTATGAAGCAGTAAATACAGCACTTGAGCAATCGAAACGCCCACACCGCAGGTGGGTAGTTCTTTGCCGGCCATCAAAGGTCCAAATCGAATTGGTAGACGGTAAAATGGCTGATTCATAATCATTTACGGGGCGTACGATAGTGGGCTGTAACAAATCCTAACCAATAAACAAAATTGGTTGGTAATCGACAAGCATTTTCTTACATTCGGCGTGGTTAATTCCAGGACCTAATTTTAACCCCGTTTACCTGCTCTGTTGAAAACTGACCAGGCTCTCTTACTCTCTCGTTCCCCTTGCCATGTCCGTTTATTCTGTTGTTACCGAAACCACATTGCTCATTGAAGGAAAACGAATCTCTTCCTTTCGTTCGCTAACCCTACAGCAGTCCATCCATTCCACGCATGAATTTCGGTTGCTGTTTGAGCACGACGCCATCGAAGAATTGGTGACCTTGTTTTCGGATCAGTTTGATCAATTGCAACGGAAGTCGATTGATATCACCATCAAAGGCGATGCGTCATCAAGTCCGCTGGAGTTTAAGGGCGTCATCACCCAAACCGAATTGCGGCAGCAAGACGATGCGTACTGGGGCCTCATGACGCTGATCGGGCATGGCCATTGCGAAGCCTTACGGACCGTACCCGGCACTCAGACATTTATTGACAAATCGATTTCAGATGTCGTCTCGGCCTCCCTGAGTACGTATGCACAGCCCAAAAAAGTAACAGCTCCCCTGGGGCCCGCCAGACTTCCGTTCTGCGTTCGGTACCAGGAGTCGGTCTGGGACTTTCTCAAACGGCTGGCCTATGACTTTGGGGCCTGGTTTTATTATGACGGAGCAAAACTCCAGTTTACGACCAGCCCCGGCACGCCGTCGGCCATGAACTTGACGTTTGGTGCCAATCTGGTCCATTTCCGCACGGGCGTACGGGCTGCCCCGACCTATTTTAAACAGTACGATTATTTGCCGGAGGAGGATCGTCGGCTAGAAACAGAATCTACAAAGGATCTGGCTCCCTACGGTAAGCCTGAAAATAATGGGGTGATCACTCCGCACCCGGCGCAGGCTACTGCCGACATGACGCCCTATCGCGACAATCGCAAGGCGGCTCTGGCTGCCGAAGAAAAATACATGGAAGGGCAGGCACGCGTGCCTGGGTTGTATCCGGGTTGTAAAATTATCGTGAAAGACGCCCCATCGGGCAAAGGAGGACAATCTGCGCCCTACCTCGTTACCGATGTGGTGCATTATGTAGATGGCGTCGGGCAGTACCACAATCGGTTTCGGGCTATTCCGGCCACGGTGGTGGCCATGCCCGTTCGGAAACTGGTGCGCCCCATGGCACAGACGCAGATTGGAGAGGTCACTGACAACAAAGATCCGAAAGGCATGGGCCGGGTAAAAGTAAAAATGCTGTGGATGAAAGATCCCGATACAACCCCGTTCATCCGAATGACGTTGCCGCACTTTGGGCTTCATGCCGATAACAAGAAAACGCGGGGCTTTCAATTCGTACCCACCGTTGGCGATCAGGTAATGGTGGGGTTCGAGTACAATGATCCGGAGCGCCCTTTTGTGATTGGGGCAATGCCTCACGGGAAGAACAGTGGGATCGATACCAGTAAGCCCGAAGAAGAAAAGCACATAAGCGTGGGCAGTGGCAGCACCCTGACATTTATCGAAAAGCCATCGGTGAAGGAAATTCACGTGCAGGTCGACGAGAAAAACTTTGTCAAGATCACCGTGCCGAGCGGTAATGGCACCATCACCGTTCAGTCGTCCAAAGACATATTGATAAAGGCCACCGCCAAAGTAACCGTTGAAGCGCCGGAAATTGTTCTGTCGGGTAACACTGTGACGATAGAAGGCAAGCAGGCCGTGAATATCAAAGGCGCTCAGGTGAAAATAGAAGCTACCGCCCAGATGGCCGTGAAAGGTAGCATGACCGATATCGAAGGCACCGGTACAATGAACGTCAAAAGCTCCGGCATGACTACCGTCAAGGGCTCAATGGTCATGATCAATTAACACGATTCGGGTAATTTATGCCATTTGTTGCCACAAATCCGCTGAGCCAGCGGCTGGCTGTGTTGGAACGGCTCTGGCTGGAATTCCGGCGGCTGCCCGATGCTCGCCTATGCCGATGGCTGTTTGCGCCGGGTGAAGCCTGGTTTCTGGATGTTTTCCTCCAGGAACAGGCCGGACCCGATGCCATTTCCAACGATATATTCATAACCCTTCGGACGCCGGTGCAGCACTGGCAGACCTATTTTGACCATGCCCTGGACGAATTGTCCAGCCTGATCGACCACGATACCGCGCTTCTTGCCGACCGGGATCTGACCATTGACTGGGCCGTTGACCCGAAAAAAAATGAAGCGGATTCCCTGGTTCGTTTCGTGGGGTATGTAAACCGGTTCGTCAAAGGACTCGGTGCGCATACCGATGGCGTATTGGTGTTGTGTATACTGCCGCCCACCTCGGCGAGTCCCGCTGTACTGGATCAGGTGCTGACGGCGCTGCTACTGGGCAAGTTGTCGTCCGACATTCGTATTATCGTAGCCGATACGATCGGGGAGGAGCAACTGGCTACCTTACCGGGTCGGTTCGGGAAGGAGGTTTATTCACACGCCATTGATCTCCAGCTTCAGAAAGTGACCCGGCAGGTAGCGTCCCTGGGGCCGCCAACAGCCCCCGATGTAAAGTTCCGGCAATGGCACGCGGAGTTGTCGAACGCGATGACCCAGCGGAACCTGCGGGACGTGGAGTATTTTGCCAGCAACTGCCTGCTGATCTGCCAGCAGGAACAGTGGTCTACGCTGGAAGGAAGTGTTCATTTGTCGGTCGCGCACGCTTACGTAACCCATCGTCGGTATGAAGAAGCGCTGGCCCGATACAGCCGGGTGGCCGACCAGATGGAAGCGTTGTATACCCAAGGCGACGAATCGGCCGGCCGAATGAGCATTATGGCCTGGCTGGGTGCGGGTGGCGTGTATGAGGCATTGCGCCAGCGTCAGCGCGCCATCGATTCTTATGATCTGGCCAGCGAACGGGCCGAAACGCTGACGGAGTGGTTACTGGCCATTGAAAGCCATCGTCGATTAGCGATTGTTCATGCCCAGGAAAGCCGGATGCGGTTATCCGAAACACATTACCGTCAGGTATTTGCGCTGGCCGAACAGCTTCCTCCCGAACAGCATCAGCTCGCCCATCTGTCGGACATCGGTCAGATTTACTGGCAGCAGCAGCAGACGCCCGAAAAAAGGCAGAAAGTAATGGAATTAGTGACCCAGGTACTGGGCCCTGAATGGCGCAAAACGTAAAGACATTTTTGTTACCTATAACGCAGTTCTTGCGATATCAAATTTAAGAGTCTGACATCACGTCGACACGAATGCCAAACCCGCCAATATGCCAGAATCACCTTTATTTCGGTCAGGATTACGCCGATTACTTTACCCCGCTGTTGTTCGCAGCTTGACCAGGGACGAGGAGAACCCCGGGCAACTGGACGAAAGCAGGCAACGGCTGGCGCTTCGGCCAGAAGATTGCCAGGCACTGCCCACCACACGCCGGATGCTGGCTGGCCGATTCGTGGATGTGGCAACCGGCGAAGTGCTGGTTGAACAGGTTGATGTAGAAATTCCGGGTGTGGTGCCGTTTCGGTGGGCTCGTCTCTGGCGTTCCAATCAGGAAAGTGCCGGATCGGTGGGCAATGGCTGGCGTCATTCGTATGACTTTGTGTTGCTGGAAGACCGGCTCAGTCGGCAGGTGATCATCCGCCTGCCCGATAACCGGGGCGTCTTGTTCCCGGCTCTGGCAGAGGGTGAAACGTTCCTGAACCGATCCGAAAAACTACGGCTGAAACGCGATTCGTATGGATACCAGTTACAGGGAACCGATGGGCTCCTGTATCGTTTTGCGATGAATCCGGTTGGCAGTCTTTGTCGGCTGGCATCAGTTGGAACGATTGGTACCAACTACCAGCTACGGTTCAGTTATACCAACACGGGTCAACTTCGTCGTATAACAGATGATTTTCAGCGGGTTATCGACATTACGACAACTGCCAGACAGCACATTAGCCGACTGGAAATTGTCCAGCCCAACCAGCCTCAGAAGTGGGTGACGCTGGTGGAGTACCAGTATGATGAGCTGCACGATCTGAAAGAAGTGATGGGGCGCGGGCAGCCTATGGCGCAGTACCATTATCGACAGCATCGACTGATTCGTGTGACGGATTTGTTTCGCCAGAGTGTCTACTTTACCTACGAAAAAATAGGAAATCAGCACGTGTGCAGCGAGCTGACAATCGAGAAAGGACAGCCTTCCCTGCAGTTTCGTTACCTGGTCACCGAGGGGCGTACCCAGGTCATCGATGGGACGGGCGGAATCAGGCAGTACGTACACGAAGACGGTGTTGTCCAGCGCTTCATCAGCGCGGGGGGGCGGCAGCGGGTCTGGTTTTTTAGTGAGTACGGCGAACTGCTCAGCGAGCAGGATGCGCTGGGAAATACCTCCTTCTTTATCTACGACGAGCAGGGAAACAGGACCGAGGCTGCCTGGCCAGACGGGGGGACAATGCACATGCAGTACAACGAGGATGGGCAATTAATGACCCTGACCGACCGTGCGGACGGCGTCTGGCAATGGACCTACGATGAGGCCGGTCGCCTGCTTTCCTGCATCGATCCCGTTGGCACCGAAACCAATTTTAGCTATGCCGAAGATGGTCTGTTGGCGGAACGTACTAAGTCCGATGGCCAAAAAAGCCAGTGGGCATATGATGCGTATGCAAATCAGTCTATACACACGGATCAACTAGGCAGGCAGACTTCCTGGGAATACGACTTTTTAGGCCAGTTGATCAGCGTTACCCAGCCAGATGGAGCCAGAACGAACGTAAGTGAGAAAACGAATGGGCGTTCGGTCGTAGCCATTCCTAAAGGAGAGACGACATCGGTGCAGGATCACCCGACATACGATGCGGATGGACTGCTCATTCGGCTTCGGCGCAGTAACCGGCTGAACTGGCAATTCATTCGGGATGCTGCCGGGTGTGTCCGCGAGTACACCCGGCCGGATGGCACATCGACCCATTTCCACTACAACGCAGCCGGACGCCTGACCGAGGTGCTTTTCAGCGATGGGAGCTGGTATCACTACACTTACCGACTGGACGGATGGCTTATCGAGGCCACCTCACCCACCACGGTCGTTCAGTTCGAGCGCGACCCCCTGGGCCGGATTATTGCCGAAACTGCACGACCCGTGCAGGTGACAACGGCCTACGACAACGCCGGTCGGCTGGTGAATTGGCAATCATCGAATCAGGTTGCCGTGCAGTCTACCTACGATGATCGGGGTTACTTAAGCCACCAGGCGCATTCGGACTGGCAACTTCAGTTTACTTATGATCGGCTGGGGCGCCTGACCGAGTGCCAAATGCCCGGTGGACTACAAAGCCGCTGGCAGTATGATATTGGTTCGCTGCCCGTCAGCCACAAGCTTTACTGGGGGAGTGGTTATCAGGCTTCCCGCTCGCAGACGTATAGCTGGGAACACCAGCGACTTGCCCGGATTGAGGATAATCGATATGGAACGGTTACGGTACAGTACGATGCCTTCAATGACCCAACGGAAGTGGTCTGTTCCACTGGCTGGACCGATCGTTGGGTAGCCGAACGGGCGCATTACCAGCAGCAACTCCTGAAACCCGCTCCGGAAACGGCTGAGCCGGGCTGGCAGATGCTGACGGTGGGGACGGCTCGTTTCTATTACGATGCCGACGGATACCTCCGTGAAAAACGGGTATCTGGTCAGGTCTGGACATTTCAATGGCACGAGTCCGGCGTTTTGCAGCGGGTTGTCCGACCCGACAACCGGGCCGTGACGTTCGCCTACGACGCCCTTGGCCGACGCCTTGAAAAAAAGCTAGACGACACTACCGTGCGCTGGGCGTGGAACGGCCGTCGACTCCTTCACGAATGGCACCATTCGCCGGGGAGCGAGCCCATTGAGTTAACCTGGCATATGGCAGGGAATGACGAACCGACAATGCTCCGGGTTGGCAGGCAATGGTATAGTGTCGTTTGCAACGTGGCTGGTCACCCCCTGTCGTTCCATAGCTTGCAGGGCGACCCGGTCTGGGAATGGCGCTGGTGTCTGTTTGGTAAAAAGCACAATATGACCGGCCCCTCCCACTGGCATACTTACCTGGGAAGGGGGCAATTTGAGGATCAGGAAACCGGTCTGATTTATGCGGATTTCAGGTACTATGATGCCGGTACCGGCTTGCCTATCAGTCCAGAATATTCCAGCCCCGCCGGGTGGGCGCGAGCTGAATGGGAGCCTCCTCGCGCACCAGAATCGTATCTTTCCGCTGCCCGATATATTCGAGCGTACTGAGTTTGTTCCAAAGCCGGGTAAAAACAGCCAGAAACTGCTCAACTGCCAGCATGGATCCCCCAATTTGCTGGTGGTTGTAGTCATGTTCGAGCAACCGTAAAAGTAATTCCTCAAATTGCCCGGGTGTCACATCGGTCCACTCGTAGAAATAATGCAGCAACTCCTCTTTCTGACGAGTGGGCAGGCAGTATAGTTCCGTGTAAATGATGCTGGTCAGGTTGGCGAAATAACCGACCAGATACACCGGCGGATGCTGGTGATCCAGGTTGCGGTACTCAAAAAAGACGGTTCCCAGATAATCCAGGATTCGGTTGCAAAACGCCTGAACCCGGCGGGCCAGATCCGACGGTTGGGACTGGTCGAGTATTTTGCGGATAATTTTGAACGAACTAACCTGAATTTCATTCAATCCCCAGCCAAAGTTCTTGTAATACTGAATCAAGCGGGGATGACTGGCCACGGAGGCACAGGGGGGAATGTATTGGCTATCGACGATATAGTGTCCTTCGTGATACGTAGCCTTGCCGATAATCAGGTGGTGATGTCCCAGATCGTTGGCATTGACCTGCTCCGACGACACCACCATCAGTTGGTAGGAATACTCCGTATAGGGATGCCGAAGCGGTGATTCTTCCGGATCGGGATTCCCGACGGGTACTTTTTTGAACGGATTGACAACCAGCACGATGTCATAATCCGGCCTGAGTTGATCGTCCAGACTTTGATTGATCTCAAACGAAGCTGTCAGCACCGTGAATTTCAGGACATCCGGATTGATGGCAATGCGGCAGCCGCCCTGCGTGATGGCATTGCATCGGTATAAGCGAACCTCAACGTGATCGCTGTTTTTTTCAAGCAGATCAAATTCGTGGGCCACCGACGTACCTCTGACCGGCGGCAACAGGCCGTAATTATAACTGGTCAGAAACAGCGATACGGAATCACGTACTAAATCCTGAACGTGATGGTCGGCTTCTACAAAATGCTGTTGCGACAGCTTCATGCCGTCGATCCAGTTGACAGGAAGGTGGTTCTTAGGAAATAACATAGGCTGTTAGCTGATTTCTTCTACCCGTTTGGCAACAATCAGGTAGTTTTCGCGAAGGTTATTCTGAGCGATTGTCTGCTCAAAATCAATATACGACCGTAATCGGAACAAAGAAGGCTTCAGGCTATAAAATAACCAGCCATATTCATGGGCCGTATCATCGAAGGTCTGAATCGGGTCGTTAGGGAATTTATGATTGTAGTCGTCAACAAATTTTTGAAACCAGGTGCCAAACGGCACATCGCCGGTTGTGCGCGCCTTTACTTTAATGGGGGGCTCTTTTCGGTTTGGATCTTTGTAGATCTGAACTTCCAGGAGCATAAGCCGGTAATAATCGACCCCTTCCATCTCGACTTCTTCGGCATGACGCGGGTAGTACCATAATTTATAGATTTCGTTTGGTACGTTCACCAGCGAATTAAAGGTATAAGCGAACAGCACCGGCAACAGGAACGGTAACAAACTGCTCGACGCCCATAAATCATACTGAAGCAACCCATACCTAAGGCTGCTCAGGTAATTGAAAAGGGGAGTGAACAAGACCAGGCCAAGCCCAACGGTACTGACCGTCATCAGGAGTACTAACGTAGGTTTTGTGGCAAACGCAGGCCCCATATCGGCGATCATCCGGTTCAGAAACAGAATGCCGCATAACAAACTGAATACCTGGACCACAACGTAGTAGACGGGAATAAATTGCAACCCATTCAAGCCGAACAGTCCGGCAATAGCCAGAACGAAGCCACTGAGCAGGACCGTTAAGATCAGCCGCTTGTTGCTCATTAATTCCAGTTTACGATTCAGCCATATCGTTGCAATGAACAGGCCTAACGTAACCAGGAATAAAAGTATATAACTTACTAAAAAAGGGGAAATAACATCCATAGAGCGTAATCTTAAGTCCTGACTAGTTATCCCGCGCTTAACCGCCAATCATTACTGTCGGAAGACCCAGTATGATAGAGCCTCCGTGTGCGGTCAGATCGCCCATACGAGCCGCTGGCGCTCCGCCAATCAGCACGGTTGCCGAGCCTTTGACGATGGTGTCTGGCGGGCCTACGCAGACAAGCGAATCACCCACGCGGGCGGCCGGCAGGTTGCCAATCATGACCGTCGGGCAGCCGGGTCCCACAATTGGCCCACCCACATGCGGAATGCCTGGTGGTGTTACTTGAGGACAGGTGTGCATGTCAGTTAAACGGGCGGCAGGCGGCATAAAAGCAGGAAAATCGAAGAATGTATAAATATAGGGTATAATTGATCCCCGCATACGTTTACCTGCTTTGCAGGCAACGGTTATCCCCAATAAAGATGTTGCAGCTCTTTTTTTACCATTGACCAGCGACGGCGGGAAATGATGATTTCAGTACCTGTCGCTAGGCGCAGCATAGGGCCTCGATGCGTCAGCTGCGTTTTCTGAACAAAATTCCGGTTGATCACACAGTTCTGATGAACGCGAATGAAATCGTCGATCGGTAACTGGTTGGCATAGTGCTTGATGGTATAGGCCATCATTTGTTTGCTGCCATCGTTCCAATATAACCAGCTGTATCCGCGTACCCCCTTGATCATGATCAAGTCATTGATCGACCGGCTTTGCCAGCCAATCCGGAGGTCATTGACACGTACGGATAAAATAATGTCTGAAACAGATGTTCCATCAGAACCTGAAACAACAAAACTTTTGCTCATTGGTAATTTTAGGTAGAGGGTTACAGATTAGGAGTATTGGTGATAATGCTACTGACTTCCTGCTCGTTTGTAATCAGAAAATAAATTCAGTTTACAAACTATACGATTACCTGTTTTGTAAAAAAAAAAGAACAAGTACTATTATACTTATTTTTCTCTCTTTTTTTTAGTTGACAGCTAATTATTATCCGATTTGTCGAAACTATACTCCACAAGTCATCAAAGCTGATTATCAGTTGCTTTAGCGGTTGTGTTCCAGGCTATTGTGTAAATGATTTGCTCATATATAGATATGGTTTCTCATTTCTGTTTAATTGTTCTTGTAGTTAATTTTACCGTTCAGCAAAAGAGTTACATCAAGTATTCGTCATTTAAAACTAGAGAATAACTAGGCAATAAGGTAGTCAGCATTGTCACTTACCTTGAAACAGCTGGTCATGGTCCTTCCTATTGCCTGTTAAGATGACTGTATTCCCGCACCGGAAAGTTGCTGGTCGTTACCTGGCAGGTGGTTATTGACCCGTTGAACGCAGCCGGTTTTAGTCGTCTCTCCGCTTTTTTTATACAGTCGAAGTTAACAGATGATCCGCCTGTGAATTACCGTATGTATACCAATGACAACAAACAGGGTGTGAACGACAATTTGTAGTATGTGAGTGGCGTCTTTTTGCCAGTGAGCTGCTTCGATTTTACGTATAGCGCATTTACAGACACTTTATTGGTCAGTTGCCCGACCCCGTTCCCGTTCCACAAAAGAAAGTAATGGGGCCTCGAATGCCTAAAATGAAGCATAGACAAAGTGTAGACAGCTTGTCTAAGCTGTTGATTATGAATACAATAAATTTAATGGATCCTGCTCTCCGGATAACTATTGTTACTGGATACTGACGTGTTTTTTCGCCCGGTATCTTTTTTTGAGCAAGTCGGGCCGGAATTACCCGTTATTCACCTGCTGCATCGGGTATGTGATCCGGCGACGTTTCCTGTAGGTTGGAAAAAGGAGATGACGTCTACCGCCCTGAGCAGGGCGGTAGTGCTTTTAATCGGGGACAGCGGTTTTGGGCTAAAGAAAGCCCTTAGTTATTGATATCGACGGTGCTTCCCGCCACATAATACAGCCTCGCAATCGTTTTTTGATACGTTGCCTTCAGGTATTCGCCTTTTACCCGCAGGTCGATCAACTTGGTTTCCCGGGAGTTGACCAAAAAGAGGGAACTCTCGCCCAGGAGAAATTTATCCGTCTCCCCCTTGACCAGAATCTGCTGGTTCTCGATCGTCCGCTGTTGGGTTTCCATCTGATTGATCAACGCCTGGAGTTGATTATACGCTACCTGAACACCGTTTACAATCGCTCGTCCCTGGTGCTGGCGATCCAAAAGCGTTTGCTGGTGTTTGATCTGAACCTCCCGAAGCTTGCCCCGTTCTTTGCGCAGAAACAAAGGAAACACAAGGTCGAGGCCGATTTTATAATTCTGGGGGCGGAATGAATAATAGCTGCTCCAGTCATAACCAACATCAAGAATGGGGGTCTGGCTGAGCAAACTGGCACTCAGGGCAATCTGCGGCTGAATCATGGCTTGCCGGAAACGCTCCTCCAGTGTCAACTGCTGCAACTTATTGTCGAGTTTAAGCAGATCAGGGTGGCGCTGGGCGGCCTGCTCCGACAACGACCGCTGGAGAACATCAATCGGCAGGGCGGAAGGGGGCATCTGCGGAACCGAATAGGGCGGCAGATCGACGGGTTGCCCGTCGGGAGTCCACAGGAAAACATTAACCCGCAGCCGGGCGTTTTGCTCATCGGCTATGGCCTGCTGCCTCTGAACCAGGCGGTCCTGTACCGTAATCAGCGCTTCTGTTGTGTCGATAAAGGCCACATCGCCCAGTTGAGCCTGCTGGCGCAGAGCCATGAACCGCCGTTCGGCCAGCACATACCCTTCTGTCAGTAACTGACGCTGCTGATAAGCCAGGAACCAGTCCCAATAGGCCGTGGCGGCTTCATACAGCGTTTTGTTGATCAGACTGATTCGATCCGCTTCCGCCAGGTTCTGGGCTACCCGGGCCTGCCTCACGGCATTACGGCGGGCATCGACGAACAGGGTTCGCCCGATGGGCACACTCAGCCCGACACCTGTCAGACCCGTTGGGGGAGTACGTTCTTCGGGGTTGATGTACTTTCCGGCCGGGTCGTTTCGATCATACGTAATGTTGAAATCGATGCCAGCGGGCCAGATGGGGATGGCCAGTTTGTTCTGCCAATGATCGTAATACAAATCGGAGCCGAACTCTTTGCGGTCATAATGAGACACCAGTTTGGGATCGAAGGCACCCCGAGCCTGGAGCACGATCTGGTTGGCCTCTTCGCCAAACAAACCTGCCTGCCGAATGAGCGGATGATGTTGCCGGACCAGCTCATAAAAGACGCGGGCCTGAAAAACAGTTGTGTCCAGACGGGCTGAATCATTCTGGCCGCGAAGCGTAAACGACAGGACGCACAGCCATAGAACCAGCCAGCCAGTCAGCAGATTACGGAACGAAGTCAGTCGGATCATGAGGGTGTTGATTTAGAAGGCTCCGCTTTCAGGCTGGGAGGAAATCCATTCAGTAGTCGCCACAGTTCGTACCAGATCGGTACATCGTCGAGCATGACCCAGCCGCGCACACCCGACCCGACCCGCAACTGCGCGGGCCACGGCTGGTCGCCCGGTTGCTGTATGGGCCGTACCAGCAGCCGATAGCGACCGTCGGGGCTGCTAACGGCGTCGATGACCGCGACTTTACCGCCAAAAGTACCGACCGCTACGCTGGGCCAGCCCGAAAACTGAATGGCTGGCCAGCCATCGAACTGCAGTCGGACGGTGCGGCCCCGCTGAATCAGGGGGACATCCATTGCGCGGACGTACAGCTCGACGGCCAGCTGAGGCTTGTCTGGCTGGAGGGTTGCAATGGGTTCACCCGCCGAAATAGTTTCCCCGATTCCTGTTTTGGCTGGCTGAACGATAAACCCGCTTTGCGGGGCCCGAACGATGTACATTCCCTGGCGAACCTGAACATTGCTGATCTGGTTGCGCAACTTGGCCACTTCACCCGCCGTTTGTGTGCGGCTCGACACGGCCGAGCTTTGATCGGAGCGGGCTTTGGCGATATTCTCGTCAAACTGAGCCTGGATCGTACTTAAATTGAGCCGGGCGTTAATCAGCTCCTGGCGCGTTATG
Source organism: Spirosoma horti (assembly GCF_054776595.1). NCBI lineage: Bacteria > Pseudomonadati > Bacteroidota > Cytophagia > Cytophagales > Cytophagaceae > Spirosoma > Spirosoma horti. Next base: position 668,526 of record NZ_BAAHBQ010000001.1, on the reverse strand, counting down.
CTCAGCTTATTCTCCTGGGCAATAACCTTGGCATTATCCTCCTGCACGCGGAGCCGCCGGGTTTCCAGATCGGTCAGGGAAATAAGCCCGCTCTGGTAAGCCTTTTCGTACCGGGCAATTCGGTCGAGTGTGATCTGGTAATTGCGTCGAATGGCCTGCAGATCAGCCTCATCGGCAGCCAGCCGAAATTCCGACTGCTTGACGCGGTTTCGGGCGGCATCCAGATTGACCCGCACACCGGCTTCGAGAGCCTGGATTTGCTTATCCAGGGCGCTGATCTTCGCCAGATAGGCCTGCTCGGAGCCGACTTTGGCCGTCAGCTGTTCATTCAGTCGCTGAATGATGGCGGGATCGAAAAACTCGTCTTTGATGTCGGAGATGACCAGCAGCGTGTCGCCCTGTTTGACAAAATCACCATCCTTGACCAGCCAGCGTTCGATGCGGCCGGGTATGACATTCTGAATGGTCTGGGGCCGATCTTTGGGCGTAAGTGCCGTTAATTTTCCCATGCCATCGATATTCTGACGCCAGGGCAGGAACATGACGACCAGCCCGACAAGCAGGAAAAACAGCCACCATCTGCCCAACCGCCGACCGCTGTCGGGATTGGGTAAGGTGCGTAGGGCGTTGATGGGATACCGATCAAGATCGTTGACATCGATCCGCTCGTTCGAGATATTAAGCATAGACTATATAGCAACAGGCGGTCGTTCAGGACGTTCTGCGCTTAGGATAATTCAGGTTCAACGTTGGGAATGGTAAGCGGTAAATCCGTAACCGTCGCAATCTTTTCAACGGCGGTGAGCATGTCAAACACCGTGTCGACGCCGGACAAAAGCTTGTCGACAGCGCCGGTGATCAACACAATCATCACTTCTGAAGCAACGAACTGACCCAGCGACATTTGCCGGCTAACGACCAGAGAGGTGCCGAGGATCAGCAAACCACCAACGACAATGGTCTTGAAGGCCACGCCACTATACAGGAATCGCTTGATTACCTCAAAGTGAGCCTGCCGGTTGGTGAGGTACTTGGCGACCAGCTCGTCCATTTTGGCCATAGCCTCGGTTTGGTCAACGAGTGGATGGCCCGGTTCCTGTTGCCGGTCGGGCAAGTTACTGGCCATCTCTTCCAGCCAGGCTTCAACCTTGTATTTATACTTGGATTCGGCCAGGCTGGTCTTGATACCACTCGGGCTGAGGATGCGGATAACCAGCCCCACCGACAGCGCCACGAAAAGACTAAATCCGATAAAAATAGGGTGATAGGCTGACAGCAATAACAAGCCAAATACGATCTGAACGATGGCCGTCGTGATGTCAACCAGGAGTTTCGGCATTCCTTTCTGAATTGTCAGAACATCGAAGAATCGGTTCATCAGCTCCGGTGGATAGTAGGCCGACAGGGCTTCCGGATCGATGCGGGGCAGCCGATAGGCAAACTCAAACGCGGCTTTGGTGAAAACACGCTGCTGAAGAATTTCGACCAGTGTCGTTTGCGCCACCATCAGCAATCCGGCAACAACGATGCCTACAATGACCAGGGCAATCATTACATACACTGAACTAAAGACCAGGCCACTGGAAACCAGTGTGAAAACGGCCTGCGTGCCTAAGGGTAATGACAGGCTGATGGCGCCTGTGATCAGGGCGTACAGGAAGATATAGCCGATGTCTTTTTTTTCGGCCGTCAGGAGCCGAATCAGTCGTTGGGTCGGTGTAGGCAAAGATTCAATACTACGTTTACCTGCCATTTGTAAAAGAATAAAGACGTTTTAAGGGACCAGATATTGACATTCATTGTGTACTGCACAGGACGTCCATTTACCTGTCTTCCAGGACTGATCGAGTAGAGGGCCAACCAGAAAACGATTTAGCCACTGCGTAGTAGTAAGCAGCCTGGGATTGGTAGAACTACTTAAAAAGGGATAGAAAGGTTTACCTATTCATCGAGTATGTTCTCTCTTGAAATGTGGCGCAATTTACGTTAAAAATTAAAAAGGGATTAAATTTTTAACAATAATTATCTTTTATGCCCTCTGGAGGCCGGTAGGGGTTAATCCGGATGAAAAGAATCAACTGGCCAGCTTCCGGGTTTACCCTACTTTTCTGCCCTCGCCTGTCTCCGTAATCTTACTCATTGCGCTGGATGGGCTTTCCAGCGACTGAATCGACTATAGCAGGGTTTGATAGTCAAAGTCGTACTGCAGATGCCCCTAAACGGAAATTGTTTCCGGCTAAACCATATGCTTTCGTGGCAAAGCAGAACGTATGCTGAACGGGTAGCCCCGGCAACAACTTGAGTACTATTGTAGTTTGATAGAGATTGGCTTTTATCAACTCCTTCGCTACACAGACTGCCAACAAAGTCGTGACCTGTCGTAACCTGATGGTCAGCTTTGTCAACGGTCCATGAAACGAACGATATCTGACCAGTCAATAGCCAGCTATATAAAACTCTATTTTAGTTAGTACCCTATGCGTATTTCGCCACATCCACACATAGAAACCTATAGGTTAGAAGCCCTGAAACGATATGATATATTGGATTCGCTGCCCGAGCAGGACTATGATAATATGGCTAAACTGGCCTCTCAGATCTGCCAGGCACCTATTTCGTTAATCAGTCTTCTCGGCGAGGAACGCCAGTGGTTTAAAGCCTGCTATGGCATTGCTCTTTGCGAAACCCCGCGTGAGTTTAGCTTCTGTATTCACCATGACCAGACCGATCCAAACGGAGCGCTGGTCGTGCCGGATTCCCGGCACGACCAGCGCTTTGCCAACAATCCCTTCGTGACGGGTGAGCCGCACGTAGTGTTCTATGCAGGGGTACCCCTCATCGATTCCGGCGGCTTTATGTTAGGCTCTTTGTGCATTATCGACCATGAGCCCCGGCAACTGGATCAGCGGCAACTGGACGCATTAAAAATTCTGGCCAAACAGGTGGTCAACCTGATCGAGCTCAGAAGTTCCAACAAAGCCCTGAAGCAGAGTGAAGAACGGTATTCCACGCTGTCGGCGGAACTGGAGAAGCAAGTGAAGCAACGAACCCAGGAACTGGCAACGGCCAATGAAGCCCTGAGCGACTCGAACAACCTGCTCTCCCGGTCCAACGAAAACCTGCAGCAGTTTGCCTACATCGCCAGCCACGACCTGCAGGAGCCCCTGCGTAAAGTGCAGTCGTTCGGCGATTTGCTGATAAACCAGTACGCCGACCAGCTTGGTGACGGCATCGTTTACCTGGAGCGAATGCAGGGCGCGGCCACCCGCATGTCGACGCTCATTCGGGACTTGCTCAGCTTTTCACGCATTCATACCCGGCGCGAAAATACGGTCGCCGTGTCGCTCAACGACGTTGTGAAGGCCGTATTGATCGATTTGGAACTGACTATTGCCAAAAATGGCGCGCAGGTAGAAGCGGGTCTCTTACCGACTATTCCGGGAGATGCCTCCCAACTGGGCCAGCTTTTTCAGAATCTGCTCACCAACGCGCTCAAGTTTCGCCGAAAAGATACCCCGCCCGTCATTCGGGTAACGTCCCGCTGGATCTCTGCCGATAGTCTGCCTGCCGGGAAGCAGCAGCCTGCAAATTCGATTGCCTATTACTGCATCGACGTGTCGGACAACGGGATTGGCTTTGACGAAAAATACCTGGATCGGATCTTTCAGATTTTCCAGCGGCTGCATGGTAAAAGCGAGTATGCCGGTACGGGAATAGGGCTGGCCGTGTGCGAAAAGGTGGTCGCCAATCATGGTGGGTTTATCAGCGCCCGGAGCGAAGCCGGGCAGGGGGCTACCTTTAGTATATACCTGCCCATCTGATCGGTGGTCCCATTTCCTGCAAATACATCCCGATTTGCCAACAAGCTGGCGGGTTAACCGTAGAAAAGGGAATCGTACAACGTTAAGAGGGTACACACAGCCGTTGCCTTTTAGGGGGCGGCTGGCGTTGTCTGAGCCCCGTTTCCTCACTGGCCCAAACCTTTTCCCCGAACCGGCGTCCCTACCTTATACTGCTGTATGCAGTGAATGGTGGAATACAGACAGCTGTCATCTCGTAGGTGACGGCTGTTTTTTTTTATCCGGGTCACCTCTCTGGGCCAAGCTCTGGCTTGTCCTTGTAATCTCTACGGCTTAGCCAGAGCTTGGCCCAGACAAGCCTCCAGGCAAGTCCACAAAAAAACGCTGACCCTAAGAGGGTCAGCGTTTTGGGCCTATTCCACAAAATAGATGAGCCATCAGGGCTCATATAGTCTATAGCAGGTACGCGCGGATCGAACCAAACGTGGCAAGGCTGATCATCAATTCATCGGGCGACCCATAGGAGAGAGGCTGCCCGGAAAGGCAAAAACCCAGCTTATTAAGCCGGGCCTTGCGATTTATGGGATAGATGTCAACTTAAGACCCATAAGCGGTGATAAGTAACGGGATTTGCAAAAAAAATAGTCAGCCCGACTCGTATCAGAAAGGAGTTAACCGGACTTTACCTCAGGATATATGGGCCTGTTATCGCCCAGACGCGGCCCGATCTGGAAAATTTTTAGTAATTATTTTGGTGTACCTATATCCTGGTACGTATCTTAAAACAGATCATGTCGTTACAATTGGCTCTATTTTTGCTACAAAAAGCATAAAATAAAGTATGTAGGTGTAATTATTAAATCTTAAGTAAACCTCTTGTGAGCACTATTACTTATTATGAAAATAGTTAAATTTATTGATGCCTAAAATGACATTTCATCTGAAGAGCGGTCTAAACAGTAAATAACCCGATTACATGGAAGGTAAAACCCACCGGAATAATAAACAGTCAACTGATCGATCGACATACGAAATGGTTTTAACAAAATGGTTTGAGGCTGCCTCTACGTTTTATAATCACTACAATCAATTACGGCCCTATGCCGCGCTGGTGAGTTCAGAGCAGGGCTTGAAAACGACTGCGTTTGTTAATCAGAGTCAATGTCCGGTCGGGCAATTGAGAAGGCTGCTGGGGCGGATGCATCAGGAACTGGAACTGCTCGTGCAGGATATGGACCAGGTAGATTCGCCTGATTTGGGCTGTACGCAGCAACAGTGCCGTAAACTGGTCAATCATACCCGCATCCTGACGCAGTTGAACCAAAGGGCGCAGACCATGAGCCTGCTCATTGCCCTACCCGCCAGTTAATCCAAAACACCTATCTGCCCGGGTCATTCTACGGCCCGCTGTTTATACCCGCCGACGAAAAGTCAGCGCTAATACGCTCAGCCCAACCTGACCAATTCGCCTTGCCGGTTGGTTTACGAAAGCAGAATGGGCGATCCCATCCCCCTAATTCGGATGCTCCTTCGGCGCAAATCCAGCGTCAGGAACGTATTTTCGGACAACAGCAAAAAGGCCGTTCAGGAGAGCCAACCTGCTCCGTCTGCCGACGCTGTGTACTGTTATTTCTACTCAGTCTATACTATCGCGAAAATTAGCCATTGACCTGCCTTGCACCAGGTTAACCGATTCGGCATGTCCAGGTAATCAGGTTCGCCGGGTATCGGGTTTAGTGATTTGACATACTTAAGCGCCAAATCGAACATGATCAGCCCACTGCTTTAGCTGTGGACTGATCATGTTCGATTCGGTGTCCATTCAAATCAACCCTGCACTATTATCAACTTGTTAAGATTTCGCTAGAGGAAAACCAGAGCCAGTCCAACCGCGTATGTTGACCGAATTATACACAAGACTGTATGAACTATGTGCTTTTTTACGGTTGGCAGGTGGGCTACCGTAAGATAACGTCAGTCCAGCTTTTTCAGGATCTGTTTGACCTGACTGTGTTTGATGCCTATGACCGGACACATTCGCTATTGAGCGGAGAAACCTTTTCACTCCCCCTCGACGACACCCACAGCATAGACCAGGTGATTAGCCAGTTCAGAGCCATTGGCGCACTTTGCCGCCCGGTAAACAGTCCACATGGTATAGCCCGGCAATAGAAGCGGTTAGATAGGCGATGGGTACCACCCATGAATGCCCACCCTAAAAGATGGCTACATTGTCGAGGCCGCCACTGTCTGGCCCGGATCGGTACTCACCCCGGATTCGCAGACCTGTCAGATTCGTTAACACTTTCTGTATATCGGCTTTCGTTGCCCGCGCATCTCCTTTTTTCCAGCCACTCAATTCATCCAGTTTAAGGGAATAACTGGTCCAGGTTGTGTTGGGATTGTAGGCTGTATCGAAGGTGAGGGTGGTTTTCCCATCCGTCAGGATCACATCATCGGCATACCGCTGCTCGGCGGTGCCTGACTGGATCAGATCGAAGCGCAGGGTTTTGCCATACCCTTTCCGGACTTCTGCCAGAAACGGATCAGGCGCAATAAAATACCACAATGTCTGAATGGGATCCAGATTATCCGACCCGGCCATGAAGCCACCGGGATAGCCGCCCGTAGCGCTAAAGCTGCCAACGCCCCCTTCACTAATCCGCCAGCCCTGGTCCCCATCGTCAAATGAATTGGTGGCCGGCGGAGCTAAGGGAGTAAGCGTAAACCGATAACACCCAATGAGCAGGGCCAAAAGCAACCCACCGACAGCCGCGAATTTATAAAAGACAACTTTTTCTGGGTTAGAGCCTAGTAACTTCATAAGTTGTTGATTTTTAGCTATTATCAACTTGAAGATACTGTTATAAGTAATAGAGTGATAAAAAAATGAGCTTGTACGACCTAGTCACATGAATAACCACCGCTTGATTAAGCGGATGTAAATGGCGTGAAGCTTAATAAATAGTAACGTTATCCAGACTCCCTCGATCCGGACCAAACTTATAATCACCTCGTATTCTAAGCCCAATCAGGTTTTGTAAAACAACTTGCATGTCAGTTTTAGTCGTTGGTTCCAATCCTTTTTTCCAGCCACTTGATTCGTCCAGCCGCACTGCATAGGTTGTCCAGGTTGTTGCTGGCTTGTAGGCCGTTTTAAAGGTCAATGTGGTCTTACCGTCGGTCAAAATAAGATCACTGATGTGGTCTGGGCTTAATTTGACTGCTTCTTGTTTCAGATCGAACCGAAGACTTCTTCCATAAGCCTTGCGTGTCTCCATAATAAAACTGTCGGAGGCATGGAAATACCAAGCCTTGCCGCCGGCATCATCCCCATAAAAAAAACCATTGGGATTTCCACCCGTAAGACTGTAGCCAGCCGTACCTCCTTCACTGACCAGCCACTCTTCATTATCTGCCTCAAAACCAACGAAGCCAGGATATCTCAAAGCCGTAAAGTTTCCTTCTGTACAAGCTGTAGCAAAAAAAGAAAGGATGAAAGATAAAGAAACTAATCTATAAAGTGTATTATTTATCACTTAAAATTTTGTTTTATGAAATGTTTACTTTTAACTTATAATAGTGAAGTTTGAAGAGGAGATTAAAAGCATGTTGCAAAATAATTTCACTAACTTTATTACTCTGTAATTAAATCTACTACCTCTTCTTTAGGTAAGTTTTCATTATAATTATCTTGGTATAATGTAAATGGGCTTTTATATAGATTAAGTTTTTGCTTAATTATGAAGTAAAAGAAAGGTAAATCATCTACTAAATAGCGTTTAACTAACCTTTTTGGATCGCAACACATACGATAGAACCATTCTAAACTTAAACGTCTAAAAAAGTGAGGTGCTCGCTTAATATTACCTGCTTCAAAATCTATGGTGGCGCCTAAAGCCATAAATAATTTTATATTAGGTAGTTTAGATTTATATTTACTTATCCAAATTTCTTGTTTAGGCGCACCTAAGCCAACGACCAAAACTGTTGCCTTACTACGATTTATAATAGAAATAATCTCGTCACACTCAAATTCATCTTGTTCAAAGCCGTATGAAGGTGAGTGAGTAGCTACAACTAGATCACTTTCAAGTCGTTTGTTAATATTACTCATAGCCTTACTAGCAACGCCTGGTCCTGCTCCAAGCAGGAATATTTTAACGGAGGAATCGCTTTTATGAAAATCACAATAGGCGGGAAAAAGAGAAGATCCTGGAATAGTTTCTTTAACTGGTGTTCCTAAAAATTTTAATGACCAGTAGACAATTTTGCTATCACAAATTACCCATTCTGCATTACTATAAACTTCGAAAAGCAATTTATTTTTTTGAAGTTTTACTAAATGATCAACATTAGGAGTTAGTAGAACACCATTGTTCATGCTCTGTAATAAATCATTTTGAGTGAGATTATGAATCTCAATGTTTAAAATAGAAGTTTTATCCATAATTCACTGAGAAGCTAAAGTGCGTACATGAAACGGTATCTTTGAGTGTAATTAATTTCAGAAGACCTCTCTTTGATATATTTTGCTGGATTTCCTCCAACTATAGTAAAAGGTTCTACATCCTTTGTAACAACACTACCAGCTAATATAATGGAGCCTTCCTTAATGGTAATTCCAGGCATAATTAAAGCATTTGAAAAAATGAAAACGTTATCTTCAATAAAAACAGGGGCTCCTTTCGTTTCAAACTTAGGACTTTCAAAATTATGTCCCAGTGTATAAATTTTTGTATTATGCGCTATGCCTACATTATTTCCAATGAAGATGCCTCTCCTATTATCTAAATAACAACCAAAATTTATTACTGAATTTTTTCCCAAACTAAAATTGCTAATGTGAAAAAATTTCACATTACGATGAATAGTTGAACCTTTATCTACATGAATGAAAAAACATCTTAAAAAATAATTTCTTAAAAAAAATGGTACATAATTATATAAACCATTTATAAAGTGTACAGATATAAATTTCAATTGCAAAAAGACTGAATTTTTCAAGTTAAAATAAAGTTTTGTAGTTTTGTAACATTTTGTCAACCGTGAATTTATTTTCATAAACAGATCTTGCATTTTTACATAATTGAATGTATTCAGGAGTACCGGGCAAAACAAGTTGTTCTAAATCTATTGCAAGTGAATTTATATTATTTACTAAATAGCCATTTACATTTGGTACAAGAATTTCTAAGTTTCCGCCAACATCATTACAAATAATAGGCTTAGCATGCATACATCCTTCAATAAGTACTGTAGGTAATCCTTCCATCTTTGAAAATAAAAATACATAATCATATTCAAAAATGGCTTTATTTATATCTACAAATCCTAACATAAAAAATTGAGGATGATCTTTAATACTATCCCTAAGTAATTTTTCGTCTGGTCCAGTACCAGCAAAATATATTTTTATATTTTTTGGAAGAGATGTTTTTAAAATTTCTACAATTTTTAGCTGCTGTTTAATAGTGGTAATTCTAGCGGGGTATATTATTTTTATCTCATCTGATACTATAGGACTATTCATATTAAAGGAATATTTGTCTGTAACTCCATTATAAATGACTTTTATTCTGTTACTCTCAATATTAAAATAATTTATTAAATTCTCCTTTACACCATTAGAAACAGCTATAATATCGTATGGTAATAAAGTAAGAGATTTTAAAGAATAAAACTCATTATGGGCAATGTGTATTATTTTAAAATTTTTATTGAACAATTTCCTTAAGATAATTAATATAGTTGTGAACTTTCTATGATGAGACAATATTATATTGTTCTTATTCAAGGTTAATATTGTTCTAATATTAATTCTTTCAATTTTAATTTGATCAATTTTGTACTTATAATTAATTGATCCAAACACAGGAAATAGTAGTAGTCTAGAATTAAAAGTTCTGTTAGATAATCCTTTCGTTAAGGCAATTGCAATGAGTTCTGCACCACCATAGACAGAGAGTGATGTGTAAGCATTATAAATTCTTCTTTTATTCATGACTTAATTCGAAAAAAGATTTAATCAATATTAGATTGAAGGCCAATCCAATTTTCTGGAAAGATATTAGGTTTTAGATCACTTGGATTCATCCAGCTAAATGGGTATATAACTAAACTAGTGTTTTTATTTAAATAAGCTGCCCAGTAACTAAAAGTACTGTTAGCTAATATATTTACTTTGCAGTGACTCATTAAATACATATCTATGTAGCTTTCTGATTTAATATTCCAGTCAATAAAAGTAGAATTTTCAACCTTAATATGTGCCTTTGCCCAATCTATATCATCCGAAAAAACATAGAAATTTAAACTTGAGTATCGAGATTTTGCAAATTTTATTGCATCTTCATAATAATGTTTTGTACATATATTGCCATAAATTGAGATGTTATCTGGATGATAATAATCTCCTCTTCTAACGTGGATAGAAACCGAATTGAAATCTTTTATTTCATTAAAAAGTTTCAAGTTGGTATCATTTAGATTTAACTTTTTAAATGAAATCCAATGATTTAAATAGTTGTAATATTTCAAATCGGGTTTGAATGCATTAAAAAAAAGTGCGTTTAAATTATCATTTTTTGGATTTAAATTGCAAATGGTTGTTTTAGGGAAAATTCTCTTATGTATATATAATAGGTAAACAAATATATTTACAAATATATTCGCTTTCGGCAAAGTCACATTGAATACTTTGTCTAACTCTAAACCATTATGCGCATTTAGCCACTTCTTATGGTAAACGCCAAATATATCATGGCTAGGAAACGTATTTTTTAAATGAAGGTAAAAAGCGTATTCGAAAATCTGATTTCCTAAACCGCCACCAAACAATACAATTTTCATAAATATTATTTAAAACTAAGTAGAAGTTTTATATACTGTTGTTTATCCTTTGCAGTATATGAAAATGAAAATATAATAGGTAGTTTAAGGAAAAAATAAAAAAATCTGAAAGTTATATATGTGGTTAGAGAACTCCATTTTTTTAAATATGTGAATAAACCATTTGTGCCAATTATGAGCTTTCTAAAATTACCTGTAGTGCTTTTGCCTTCAAAATGAATTATTTTAGGTCCATTTATAATAACACTACGGAGGCCATAACTAAAATATTTCCGCTGTAAATCATTTTCTTCGTGATACATAAAAAAACTGGGGTCAAAAAAACCATGTTCTTCAATAATCGATCTTCTTATGAAGAGATCGGCCCCGATAATTACATTTACATCACTAGGTAAGTTATTTAAATAAATATCTTTCTTTTCCTTTATAGAATTCAACTTTATGAATTTAAGATATGACTTAAGAGAAGATAGAAGTACGTCCTTTGTATTAAGAAAAGTGCCATAAGAAAAGGAGTAAGCGCCTGTTTCGTCTAATAGTTGACAGCCTAAACAAGCAATATTATTATCCATTGCTTCGGCGTAATCAAAAAATAATTTAACTGCATTATTTAGTAAAATAGTATCTGAGTTTAATAAAAATATATATTTTCCTTTTGTATAGCCTAATCCAATGTTGTTTGCTTTAGCAAACCCTAAGTTTGATTTATTACTTACTAATATTATGTGTTTTAATTTAGAGAAGACTTCAATACTACCATCAGTGGATGCGTTGTCAATTAATATAATTTCGTAAGAAATCCCAGAAGTCATTTTTAATATACTATTAATGCAGTCAGATGTTAACTTTAGCGTGTTATAATTAACAATAATGATCGAGACATCCATAATGTTTGAAATTTTTATAGTATTTCTTGGTAAAGTTTAATGATATTTTCCGCACAGTTCTCTGTCGAGTAAAGAGATGACACAGTTTTTTGTGATCGTTGAATTATAGGAAAATAATAATTAATTCCATTTTTTACAATTGTTTGCATGGCATTTACTAAATCATTTTCAGTTTTATATCTAACAGCGATTTCATTTTCACATAAAGCGTAACCGTTGTCAAATTGTTCTTTTGTGCCAGCACAATCTTTGCCAATGACTAAACAGCCATTAAACATAGCTTCTGCAGTTGTAAATCCGAAACCTTCACTAGAAGAGGCTACAATGAGAGCTGTAGCATTAGCCATTAAAATATCCACGTCATTTCTAAAACCTAAAAAAAGTATTTTATCGTTGAGCCCCTGGTCGATAATATTTTTCAAAAGTATTGATGAATATTTATCCTTCACTTCACCAACTATATGTAATGTATAATCACAATTATCTTTAAGAAATCTAATAAAGGCTTTTATTATTTGATCAACTCCTTTATGCTGGCAAATATTTCCAACAAATAAAAAATATTTACTCTTTTTTGAAATAAAATTAATCTGTTTATTTTCTCTTACCCCGTCATATATTATACGAGCTTTATGATTCATAGAAAAATGCTCAAATATCCCTTTGGTTATAGCTATAGGGAAATTATTTTTTCTTTTTAATAAAGAAGATAAATAATTTTTGCCACCAAGTGGCAAATAGCCCATATCAGTATCCTGGTATTCCCTAATGTGCCATACATGGGGAATTGATAGAGCTTTTGAAACTTTATAGCCAACTCGGAAAACTCCAATGTTAGTATGTATTATATCTGGATTTAATTGTTTACATAATCGAATTAGTTTATTTTTTCCAATATAATTTATTTGTATATTATTTAGAATCCTAGGTATTAAAAATAATATGTCAATCGTAGAGCGATATTTTGGTAAGATTTCAAATTTCAAATTAATTACTTCAAAAGGTATTTTCAACGTATCTATTTCGTTTTCTAGACCTAATTTTTTTGAAATTATAATATAAGGTTCAACATTTTTAAATGATGTGGATTTTAAAACATTTAAGAGTGCCTTGCCAGATCCATAAGAATCACCAACTGCGATATAAAGAACTTTTATCATAAAAGTTAACTTAATTAAAAAAAGTATAGTATGGGACTACAATATCACCATTTGTTGCTGAGTACTGTGAAGCAAGACCAGCACAAGTTTTATAGAAGAAATAAATTGTTGTAGTGGCATATACTGCTGCTGTAATCCTTGATTTTCGATCGAAGATGTATGGTATAACAACCATTACCATCATTAGTAGATACATGACTAATCTGAAACTAATTGGATGAGATATAATCACATTGTTTAATATTAAGCCAACTAGAAATAACTTTAAAAATAAATTATTTATTTTACTTTGATCAGCAAATTTATAACATGCAAAGCACAATAGTGAGAGAGGAAGCATATCCCATAAAATTCTATGAGAATTATAACTAAAATTCATAGATGTGGAATAATCATCATATCTATCAAACATATCGTAAGTTCCCCCTAAAAATTTGAATGTGTAATCTATTATAGTTCGATAATTAAGTAAGTCCAATATCCCTATAACAAAAGATGAAAAAATCAATATATAAGATAATCTTTTTGATATTACAACGTTATTGAAAATTAATACAATTGGAAGGCAATACAAAACTGTTGTATGAAAGAGTACGCTTAAACTAAAGAATATTATAGCATTTATATTCTTTTTGTTTACGTAATAATTCAGTGATATCAAAAACATAGAAATCGCCATAATCTGCCTAAGGCCAGAAAAAGTTAGCATGTAAAAGCTGGTTATTGTCCCGCATGTAACATATAAAAATAATGAGAATATTTTATGAGAAGAATTTTGATAAATAAAATAAATTACACCTCCCACAGAGATGAAAGATGTTAGAAATAAATAAAAATGAGGATTAGGTGAAATTGAATTTATTACATCATTCCATATTTGAAAACCAAGCTCTATATTTTGACCACCATATCCATAAACTGGACTTTGAAAATATTTTATATAATTTACAGTGTCTGTACCTACTTTAAAATCTCTTAAGGCAGGTAACAAAATTATGTATAAGCTTAAAGCCCAGAAACACCAGCTCGAAAAACTGTTATCATTCTTCCATGTTATTATTGAAGAAGCAATTAATAAACAAAATAGTATTACGTAGATAGTCATAAGGGTAGAATAACTTTATTTCCGTTCTTTTTTACAATGTATGCTGGATTACCAACTACGACGCAATTATCGGGAACGCTTTTCGTTACAACTGAACCAGCTCCAATGGTAACATTATTACCAATAAATATATTTCCAATTATAATTGCACCAGCTGAAATTTTTACATTATCACCAATCGTGGCTTTGTTTCCTGAATGTGAAATGTTTGTTCCAATAGTAACATTTTGCCATATTTGACACTTTTTACCGATCTTCTTTGCCTCAATAATTGTAGAAAAACCATGTTGAATTACAAGCCCTATCCCAACTTTATCAGGTGACATGTTTATATATAAAGATTCTCTACCTTTCGCAAGTAATTTTAAGATTGTTGAAAAGGGATATTTAATTCTAAAGTAATATATACTCCTATATTCTGGTACAAATCGCATTAACCAGATGAATTTTTTTACATTATAGGTGTCAACGTTCATGATTATTTTGATCCAATAATTTCTTTCTTCTAGTAAAATATTTTTCATTGGATGAAGATAGAAAATTATTATGTGAGGCAAGTATCTAATATATATAAAAGCCATATTTATTAGTTTAAATATTTTCCTCATATAATATTTTTGTCTAAGTAAGAGAATGCCAACTTTTGAAGTTCTTCTTGCATCTCCAAAACTTGTGTCCAATTAATTTTATTTTTAATTATATTCTCAATTAAATCTTCATCATAATGCGTCAATATTCTGTCAGATAATTGAAATTTATTTAATAAAGTATATATTCGATCATTCATCCCTTTATGCTTACCTTCAACCGGTATAGCGACAAAAGGTTTTTGAAATAGAATTGAAAATACTACTCCATGGAATGAGTTCGTTATAACAAATTTTGAGTTTCGTATATTAGAAAGCCAAGACTCAATACTAAGCATTGAGCTTTTTAAGTTTTTGGTATTTACTATTTTTATATTCTTTTTAATTTTTACATATTGATTTATATTTTTTATTAATATTTGATTTTTTTGTAGTGCATATGAAAAGTAGTAATCGTCCTTATGTGGTGGACGGCGAGGGATTAAATTATAGAGATCATTATATGATAACAGTAATGTCGGATCGGGCATAATTTGAGCTAAAATACCTTCGTTTTTTAAAATATCAATTCCACTATTTTCTCTAACACTTATTGCGTCGAAATTTTGTATATAAGGCTTTACTAATTGCATTTTTTCTATTGGGTAATCTGTGCAACCGAAACTTACTGCATAAGATATACGTTTCGTACTTGCTTTGCCAAACGAAAGGAAGTATGGGCTTGCTTTCTCGCTTATTATATACGGATTCCATATTTGGTCGCTACCACATATATAAATATCAAAATCGGGATAATCAGCATTTAAATCATCTAAGCTGTAATATCTTTTTGTTGTTAATAGATATTTTTTTCTAAAGTGTACAAAGTTTTTTTCTTTGAAATATGTTATTAGATTGCTTTTAATATTTCTGATATGCTTTGTTGCTACGCATTTATAGAGTGATTCGATGTGTGTTTTTGGAGCATAGTTAATAATACATACTTCACTGCCTTTTATATTATTTTTAATAAATTGTTGTAAGGCGTATGCTTGTAAAACACCACCATAATTTGTTCCCCAGTGGAAAGTCATTATTCCAATTTTCATAGCTCTAACTTATACAATAATTACAATTGTTCATTTTATTCACATTCTCTATCAAAAGAGTGCCTGTTTAATTTGTTTTTAGAAAAAAAATTTTATCTGTAAAGGATTTAATTTTTCCTTTAATTTTTAACTTTATAGGTTTTTGATATAATTTATTGTATTCTACAACCATTGGATTCATTAGTTTTACAAAGGTGCTAAAGGAGCCAGTTTTTATAGCTTCGACAAACGCTTTGTGACTTTCCTGTGCTAGTAAAAGTCTGTAATCTTGTTTTTTTTGCGCAATATTATCTAAGATATTACTAGCGATTACTCTTTTCTCTGGCCTCCATTGATCTTTTTTATCTGCTAATAATAAGCGGTAGGATAATCCTTCACGACGATGGAAAAAACCTGATTTTTGAGATTCTATAACTTCGCTACCATCAATTACCGTTAATTCTAATCTACCTTCAAGTCTTGCTGCTTCAATTATTTTTTCAATTTCTGGGTTACGAATGATTATAATATTTGTTCCTTTTCCATCTTTTACATATTGGGGTAACCAAGCATCACCTATCGATATGTCAGCTGTTTCTGCAACAACATCATCACAGTAATCGCACGCCTTGTACTTAAAGAAACCAAGCCCCCAATTTGTTCCATATAATTCGTTTACCGGTTTACTTGTTATGAAGATAGCTTTGCCGTTTAATATACTAGAAGCTGTAACTCCGTATTGGTTCGCTTTATAATTAGGTAATTTTGTTCTAAAATCAATAGAAACTAATTTTGAAGGACTTATTCCACACTGCCATGCAAACATTTTAGCAAATGATGCGCTTTTTAAATGTCCACATACTAGCCCTATGCAAAATTTTATTTTATCATTTAAAACTTCGTCTTGTTTTGCCAATAAGCGAACTGCTTTTATAAAGCATGGTATACCAACAATTGCATATTTTCCAGGCCTATTTTTTATTAATAGTAAAATTTCTGCTAAATCTATTGGATAGTATTTTGATTTTGCGCCTTTCATTATATCTTCTAAATTTGTTGAAAGGTGATAACGAAATAATCTTTCGTTACTTTCACTCGGAGTATTTTGTTGGATATGTATTATCCCGTCAATTAATCCTTTGTTTAGAAGTTCAGTTAGTATCCACGATCCCATACCACCAGAGCTACCTTTCTCTCGAAATGTAGATTCTATAACGTGCCCTGCGTAAGCTGTACGATAATACCCTAATTTGGTGTCATATTTTGCTACTTTATCATACAATTCTTTGCCTATCTCATCTTCATTTAAGCTTTTGTTTGAGAATGGACATACAGCTTGTATTTTATTTTCTAACGAAGATGATAGCTGCCTATCTGTTGTTGCTTGCAACTGAGAATATTGGTCGAACTTTATTTTTATTGGTGAACCCTCAATGACTGCACATGCTCCGCATCCGATACAGTAACCACCTTTAACAACTGTTTGAAAAAGGCCAAAACTGTCATTTTCTTCTTTCATATTATTTTGCTAATTATCTTGTTTCGGCTTATATAATTATGTAAAATGAGTTTTTCATCTTTACATAAACCAGTGAAATAAATGCTAATACTAAAAGTTATTATACATGTAATTGTTGTCAGAATAAATCTATTATCAATATCAATGTACTTATTTATCAAATAAGCAGTAAATATTATTGATATTAATGGAATTAACTCTTTTAAGACGACTCTATTAAAAAATTCTTTAATTGAAAGGCCTCCTATGTGTTTAAGGAAATATATTCTTAAACCACAAGTAATTAATTCAATTATTATATTAGTTATTAAGACTGAGTAAACCGGAAAGCTTTTTTTTAATAAAAAGTATGCAATAGGAACGTTCAAAATTAAAATTGATCCTACTATTGATTGGTATGATCTTATTTTGCCAATTGCTTGAAATGCGGTTTGTAACCCTATCGTTAATTGGTTTACCATCACACTAACCAATATTAAATCACAAAATATTACTGTATATGCTGGTACATTTTTCAGCCATATATTTAATATATTTTGCATTTCAAATATACAGGGAATAGCAATTATTGATAGCAAAAACAAACCTAACTTGCTAGCCATCATTGATAAACGTAACATTCTTAATCTGTCGCCTTGCCCTTCGCTTTTTATGATTTGTGGATTCATAGCTTGTAACATTGTCGCAGAAAAAAAATTTATTTGTGCCGCAATTTGGTTAGCAATTCCATAAGCAGCGTTTATTGCACTTCCAAGAAACAAATTTAAAATTATAGCTAAGCCTTGAATACGGCCTACACCACAGGCAGCGCCGAATAAATTCCATCCTGCAAATGACGCTAGTTCTTTTAACAGAGGCTTACTTATATCTTTATAAGTTCTTAGTGTGCATTCGGTATACTTTTTTAAGCAATATACAGCGTACAAGATCATACTTACAAAGCTAATTGTTGCAATTGCTAATCCATAAAAATAAAGTTTATCTAATTCGACAAATTTAAGAGTGTTTGCAATGAAAAACTTAAGTAATACTTCAATTATGTTTACTATAGATATCCATAACATATTTTCATGGGCATTCAGCGAACCTGAAAATGGTACTGAAACTACAGTAAATAACACCGTAATTGACATGAAATGGTATATTATTTTAGCAGTTGAAAGTCTATTGGTTGGTATATTCAAAAAGTTTTTAAATAATAGTATTCCTATTAACTCAAGTGAAACCACAATAATTAGTCCAATACATATATGCAACGTTAAACTGTTACTAAAAATACTTTTCAGTTTCTCCTTATCATTTTTTCCCTGGTAAATTGATAAGTAACGTTGGGTTGAAGCTGTCATCGCTGAATTTATAAATGAAAGCATTATAATTATTCCAGCAACTAAATTATATATTCCATAATCTACAACACCTAATGTTATTAATACCATTCGAGTTGAATATAATGATATTCCCATAGTTAATAGCATTCTTATATATAGAATTCCCGTATTTTTTATTACTAGTTCTCCTCGATTTTCCTTTTTCATAATATTTATTTTCTTACTTTATAAATACTTATCAGTTTTTATAAGCTATAAATGTTTATGTTTTTACAGATTTGGATTGATAATAGATTATGCTTTGTGTCATGAGTCTACAAATAAGTCATAGTTTTATGTTAGAATTTGTGTATACCAATAATGTGTATTAGTATACTTCATGAATTTGAGAGTATACTGTTAAATTTCATTATTGATTTACTATTTGTAATATTTGATTTTCATTTCATATTTAATTAGGTAATTTATGTTTGGTTCTACTATTTAAGTTATATTTATTCACCAAGCGTTTATATTTCCTTTCATCATAGCTGACAATGTCCACCAACATATTTTTATGTCTAGCCAAAACGATTTTTTTCTATTATAAAATCGATCAAGTTTCACTCTGTGCACCATTTTGATAAGTTCATCAGTTTCACCTCGGCAGCCTCGAACTTGAGCTAGTCCTGTAATACCTGGCTTTGTCCGGTATCGGCTTCCATATTTGGGTAATACTTTCCAGAATTGGGCGTCATGTTGCACGGCGTGGGGCCGAGGTCCAATAACACTCATTTGTCCCAGTAATACGTTGATGAATTGGGGCATTTCGTCCAGATTTGATCTCCTGAGGAATCGACCAATGCGTGTTACTCGGTTGTCCTGTTTCTGTGCCTGTTTAAAATGGGCTTTCGGGTTGTGCATCATAGTCCGAAATTTCAGGCAATCGAACCAGGTGCCTTTATATCCTGTGCGTTTTTGGACATACAGGATGGGTCCTCGTGAGTCTAACTTAATCAAGATGCCCAGCAAAGGAATTAACCAGGAGAGAACAAATAAGACAACGAGCAGGGAAAAGCAAATATCGAAGCCTCGCTTGCCTATAGTTTGATAGTCTACTCTGCGCCGGGTGTTAGGCTCAGTGTACACGTACAGGGGCTTGTAGTGTGTGTCAAGACTAAGCATACAAGTTTAGTTTTAGTTGGGTTGATTGTGGAGTGAGGAAGCAATGTTTATGGTTACTTTAGGTTGTTGTAAGGCGAACAGGATCGGGAGCGCTCTTGCGATCCGCGTCACGGTCAGGCATTCCCGTTGCCCAGCCATTTTTTCTTTTCGCTGCCGCCATAATACTCACCGTAGTTATAATTGTAGTAGTAGGATTCACCTTCGCCCACGCCGTTCAGAATGATGCTGAGCCGCTGGAAACGCTGCTCCTTAAACAGCACATCCACCATCTTGATCGAGTTCTTGGGTGTGTGATCATGGCGCACCATGAACAGGGTCGCATCGGCATAGGGAGCAATCAGTTGGGAGTCTGTCACCAGCCCTACGGGTGGGGAGTCTACCAAGATGTAATCGAACCGTTCTTTCAATTCCTCGAACAGTTTCCCCAGCCGGGGCGAACTCAACAGCTCCGCCGGGTTTGGGGGCAGCGGTCCTGCGGTAATAATGAAGTAGTTATCGTAGCCGGTAACAGGCTGCAGTAGTTCGTCGATGGTCGCTTCCCCAATCAGGTAATTGCTCAATCCTGAGTGGTTTTCCATATGGAGGCTCTTGTGGAGTTTGGGCTTGCGCATGTCCATCTCCAGAATCACCGTTCGGTTATTCACCAGGGCCAGGCTGGCCCCCAGGTTAAGCGACATAAAGGACTTGCCTTCGCCACTTATGCTGGAGGTGAACAGGACCACTTGGGGCGCATTAGGGTCACTTCGCAAAAAGTGCAGGTTGGTCCGTAGCGTACGGATCTGCTCACCAATGACCGATTGTAGCCGGGGTTTGAACACCATGTTGTCGATGGTGATCTGGCGGCTTTTGACTACCTCACCCAGAATAGGCACCTGGGTTACGTCCTCTACATCAGCCCGGTGCAATACCCGATTGTTCAGGGCATCTTTAGCAGTTAAAAAGCCGACCGGAACTAATAAACCCAATAAGCTGAAGATGGCAAAAATCATCATCTTTACGGGTTTTACCGGTTTACTGCCGGCCCGTGCGCTGTCTACAATGCGGCTGTCCGGAATGGCAGAGGCTGCCGAAAGGGCCGTTTCTTCGCGTTTTTGCAGCAGGTAGGTATACAGGCCGTTTTTGATCGCCTGCTGGCGCGTAATGTTGAGCAGGGCCCGCTCTTTGCCTGGCACCGTCCTAATCATGCCTTCCAGGCGTTGGTTGTTGGCCACCAATTGCCCCCGGTTGCTGGTCAGTTGCTGCCGGATGGTTTGCACGTTTTCGTTGATGCTCGCTTTCAGGGTTTTCAGCTGGCTATCCAGCGATTGAACCAGCGGGTTGTTGGGCGACATAGTGCGCGACACTTCATCGCGTTTCGCTTCCAGTTCGGATACTTTTACCAATAATCCAGTCAAAATCGGATCGCTCAGCCCCAGGGTCGCGGGAGCCAGGCCATTCTGCCCGGCCTGGTGCTGCAAATACCGTTCCACATCACCCAGGGCGCTCAGGCGAATGTTGACCTCATTCAACTGGGTGTCGTTGCCCTGAACAGTGGTCAGGAAGGTTTGCGCCTGCACGCCCAGGTCCGTAATGCCCTGGGTCGATTTATAGAGTTCGACTTCTTTCTCCACAGTCGAGAGCTCCCCGGAAATCAGGCCCAGGCGGTTTTCGATAAAGCTGAGCGTATTGCCCGCTTCCTTGTTTTTGTCGATAACGGCCTCCTTGTTATATTCATTGATGATCTGGTTCAGGATGGCCACGCCTTTGTCAGGGACGGCTTCATCCAGGGTCATCATCAGCACGGTAGCCTGTTTGGTCGTCGGCTCAACCGTCAGGTTGCCCAGATACCCTTCTACTGTAGCTGTATGATCACCCAGGGTGGCCACAACGGGCTCCATCTTATTGCTAATGGGCTTACGGGTCAGTATGCGGAGCTGGCCGTAGGGTGTCCGGATGCTCTGGTTCACGGGGTAGGGCTGCCCGTTCAACATCACCGTCCTGGCGTCTTTAAACGTAAACTCCAGGGCTTCGTCGGGTAACTGGGCCACCGGTTTCTCCACCAACAGGCGGATAGGGGAGTCGCCATAGATCTCTTTTTTCACCGTCCGGGTGGGCGTGTAGTAGTGCACATCGAGGCCCAGGTTCGTCACCACCCGATCCATGAGGGTATAGGACTTCAGAATTTCTATTTCATTTTCCACGACCTTACTAGGCGTAAAAATGTCGAGTTCTTTCAACATGCTGGTCCCATCCATGCCTTTCTTTTCGTCTTTGATCAGCAGGCTGGCTTTTACTTTATACCCCGGTGGCTGGTAAAGCAGATAAACGTAGGCTGCTCCCAGCGCCAGTACCAGCGACAGCACGAACCAGGGCCAGTTGCGCACATAGCGCATGAGCATGGCTCGTAAGTTGGTCTCCGGTTCTACTTCGTAAGCCTGAGAGGGGGTGTATAAATTATTGGTTACCATGTTGGCTGGTGTTAAAGGCGCGTAACTATAATGGCGATAAAGGATAGAGCACTGATAATAATGGGTAAAAGCTGGAATGTCTGGTCGGCGTTGTTCACGCGGGCCTTGCCGGGTTCTACATACACCACATCATTGGGATGCAGGTAGTAGTATGGGGATTTGAAAACATCCCGTTTCGTCAGGTCGATGTGGTTAAAGGTCCGCTTGCCGTTTTCCTCACGGATAATCAGGACATTGTCCCGGCGGCCGTAGATGGTAATGTCACCGGCCAGCCCCAGGGCTGCGGGTAAGGATATGCGTTCGTTGGGGATCGAGAAGAGCGAGGGCCGGGCCACTTCTCCCGATACGGCAATCTGAAAGTTCAGATTCCTGACGTTGACCGTGGGTTCTTTCAGGAAGTCGAGCAGTTTGGTCTTGATCTGAGCGGCCGCCTGGCTGTTGGTGAGGCCTGCCACGGTGAGCTGGCCCATCAGGGGCAGTTCAATCTGCCCTTCCTCGCTCACGACATAGCCGGGCGTGTAGGGCAGGGGTGTGGTGGGCGTTACCGTTTGGGGTGATCCGGCCCGTTCGGCCAGGGTAATGGCGGCATAGGGATTAAAGAACGTGGTGGCTTCGGGGCTCAGGCTACTGACCTGCACAGAAAGCACATCTCCCGGTTTAATGGTCGGAACGTAGCGGGGAGCCAGCGCAACGGTTGTGTCAGTACCTGCCGCACTTTGTTGGTACAGCACCAGCTCCTTGCTGGAGATGCAACCCGATAAACACGCCACCAAACCAAGAAACAAGCACCCAGCCTGGGCACGCAGCACGCGTAATTTCATAAGGGTAAAAGTCATTAACTAACGATACTGATTCTGTATATACCGGCTATGATACTGCCGCAGCAACGCATCCAACTGGTAACCGACTTTATAGCGCGACGCAATGTTGTAGCCCCGGCTATAGGCATATTCCCAGCGAAACTCTTCCGTTGTGCGCAGCCGTACCCGCTGGCCCTGTGCAATCCGTCCGGGTGCCAGGGGAATGGCAAAGTTGAAACCACCCGTTCCCCCGTTTACCGTTTTGCTGGCATAAAAGCCCACTTCCACATTGCCCAGCTGCCGGATGAGATCCAGTCTCACTCCCCGGTCCTGGTGCAGATATTGTCCGCCCGATACCTTGATCGTCACATCGTGCCGGGGCAGTCGGTAAGCCACATCGGCCAGGAGCAGAACATTACGCATGGATTCATAATAAAACCCGTTTTGCGGGAAGAAATAGAACCCCGTCAGGCCCGTTTCCAGACCATATGACCAGTTTTTGGTGAGATCAGCATGGCGGTACTGCACATTGACGCCATACTGATCCGAATAAAATAACCCCGCCGACAGGCTCATAAAATTGACCCCGTCCAGCGCCAGAAACTGGTTCAGAAAGGTCGGCGCGGGCCGCACATTCAGGCCCTGGTTGTCCAGGTGATTCGCAATGGGGAACAGCACCCCCCAGTTCAGCACCAGCCCCCGGTTCAGGTACAACTGGCTTTGCAGCAACAGATTCGTTTTCGCTTCAACCGTCTGTTCCCGGTACCCGAACTGGGCAATGAACTCGGGCTGCAAACGAAAATCGAACTTATAGGCCCGGCTGTCGAACGGATGCTGTTTTGCAAACCGTTGCCGTTCCTGCCGCGACAGGATCGTGGTGGTTACCGTGGTGTCCAGCCGGTATTGGGCAATGGGCACCCCCTGGTAGAGGGGAACAAACGTCTGTATGCCCCTGGCCGCCATGGGTTGTGCCGCATCCAGCATTCCCATGAACGGGTTTCGATACAGCCGCTGCTCGTAATATACCCGGTGTTCGGTGCTGTCCACCAGCACGTTTTCCAGGTTGGACAGCCCCTTACGCGACTGGGCAAGGCCGTCGGACAAGCCACTCAACAAGAGTGTCATTCCCAGCAACCAGGCCACCAACCCGTGGCGTTTTTCCCTCATCAAGCCGCTCCTCATGGTCGTTTCGGTTTACGGAGTAAAGGAAGGGCGTAGGAGGTTGACGCCGTCACCTGATCGCCGTTCAGCAGCCCCGCCTGAACGGTCCAGTGCTTGAACAGCAAGGCATACGCGCCCACGTTGACATGCTGCGAATCCCACTCCACCATGAACCCCCCTTTCTTGTTAAGATTGAGGTTAACGCCCCCAAACGGCCCGGCCAAGTAATAGTAAGGCTTGTCGCGCTTGTCGGAAAAGGTATAGCCCGTGAAAATGTCAGAATCCTGGTCATTTTTCACCTCAGACCGATAGAGCGAATAAGGGCTCCCCATGCCGAGGGTAAAGGCCGCCGATATCGACTTCGAAAGGTCGACATGCTTGGTCGCTACCAGCGCATTGGTGATGAGCGAGTTGTCGATGCCAAACGGTGCCGAAACAATGATCGCTACCGATGGCCGCTTTGCCGTCTCGGTCAACACGGCATACTTAATGTCGATTTGCCGGTCGCCAATGCCACGGCCGCTAAAGCCGATCGGGCCATTCGGATTCAGCAAATTGATATTTACTTCCAGCCGGGGCAGTATCGACAGATTGACAAAACAGATGCTTTCCGAATTCTTCTTATTGAAGCGAAACGCATAGCTCGATGGGTTGAACCCATACCCAAACGAGAACGTCCCATCCGCCACTACCTCGGCCGAGGGAATGTAGATCAACCCTGGTTTACCGGAAATATTTACCTGCGCCCAGCCCAGCCCCGGAAGCCCAAGGCAGAGCACTACACCCAGCATGAAAACCTTTTGAACGGTCTTCAAAACGGTGAGTAGATTGAACGATGTAGTATATACGTTACGTATAGTACTGTGATAAATCATTGCCGATAGGGGCTGAAAAATGAACAGGATGAACGAAGGGCTGCCCGGAGGCCTGTGAGTTGTACCGGAGAATCAGACCATGATCGGCTCGATCCATCCGGGACAATGTCCTGCGTTCGGTTTACTTACTTGAATTTGACTTTCAGGGAGAGACCGGCTTCCAGCCCGTTGAGGCTCACCTTCTGGGTTGTGCTGCTTGTCTCGCTTTTGACAACCTGGTTGTAGCTGCCCAGATGATACCGGACGTCGAGCGCCAGGAACAGTTTCTTCACCAGTTTTTTCTCGGCACCCACAAACACCTGCAGGCCGTAGTTATTGCCCGACTGGGTTTCGCTGACCGATCCCGTATTGCCCACTACCTGCCGCGAGAAATCGTTATTGATAAAATAACGGGACACGCTCACCCCCAGGTAGGGCGTCAGGAATGGCGCTTTGGGTTCACTGCCTGCTTCTTTGGTTGTTGTACTCACGGGAGCCGCTTTGGCAAAGGTGTACTTCAGATCGAGCGAGACCGGAATAATGGAAAGCGTCAGTTTTTCGGACCGGTTTGTGCCCCCCACGCTGACATCCCCCGAAACGGAGTTTTTCCAGTAGCCAACCCGGCCCCCGATGGAGAGACCCTGGGTAAGGCCTACTTCAAGAGCGGCTGAGGGCATAATGCCACCCGAAAAGGTTGCGCCTTTGCCGGCATTGTAGTCGAGCAGCATGGAGCGTTCGTTCCAGTAGTCGAGCGAGGGTTTCCAGTAACTGGCCCCTACGCTGATACTTTTCAGATTGACCTGCGCCTGTACAGCAGAGGGTCCGGCAAACAGGCCGCCTACGAGGGCAGCGACTGATAAAAAAAGGTAATTTGTTTTCATCGTACTGATTCGGTGTGAGTTACTGCAAACGTGTCTCTTGTGTGGAAGCATCTGAAAATCAACCGCCATTGCCCTGGTTGTGGCAGCTGGCCGTCGCTTTCGTCAGGGTTGCCTTGAGCGAGCCTGCGGCTGCATTGAAGTTGCTGTTGATCGTGCTCAGATCTTTGTCGCGGGCAGCCTGGGCGTTCACCAGTTTAGCGGCTCCAACGGCATCGCAGGCGGTTGTTTCGGCAGCCTGTAGCTTGGTGAAAACGTCATTGGCATCGGCCAGCGCTGCCAGGTATAGTAACCTCAGCAGATCGTAGGCACCGCCCAATAGGGCTTTATTTGCATCCAGGCTGGCCATGCCCGCGTCGAATGCCTGTTGCGCTGCGGCCCGCAGGGGTGTGTACTTCGCCGTTAGACCAGCCTTACAGGGAGCACTCTCGGCCGAGATTCCCGTCTGGATCTGAGTAAAATTCGCATTGATAGCCGCTGTCTGGCTGGCCTGAATTGCCTGCAGACCGGCCAGCGCTGTGTTATAGGCTGCGTTGGCAGCTGCCTTACAGGCGTCGTCATCCAGCGCTGCGTTGGCGGTTGCTACGGTAGCAACAATGTTACTGCCCGAGGTAGCCCCCACGCGTCCGCCTACTGCTTTCCCATTCACGGTCGGCAGGGTGAACGTTGGCAGATACGCTTTGAGCGCTGAATTGTTGCTCAGGGCGGTCAGCTGGCTTTTCAGGTTGGCCGGAATCTCCCCCGTGGTCGACATGGTTTTGATGACGTCGGGCGTGAAGCTGGCCGAAAGCTGCGAGGCAGCGGCTGGCGTAATGGCTTTACCGACATCGCTGGCGGCCTGTTGTACCGAGGCTGGCACGACGCCGGTGGCGCTCATGCTGGATAAACCGGAACTTACGGCAGCGGCAGCGGTGGAGGAGGTAACCGAAGCCGATGTAACCGAAACAGCAGCCGGTGCCGTTGGCTTGACGTCAGGCAGTTTGACATCCGTAAATCCCTTGAAGGTGTAGGTGAAAGGCGTCAGCGAATCAACATCTTTCGTTTTACAATTGTACAGGACGGTTGCCAGACAAAACCCGTAAAAGAGCAACTTGATGTTCGGTTTTGCAGTTTTCATGTAAAGGTTTTTGTGTGATAGTGAAACGTGATTGAATAATTAAATGCCAACTACTTGCTCAATTGACATGATGAGTAAACCAGAGCAACTGGGGTAACATGGATCACCAGCGTTCTGACCGGGAACCGTATTGTCTACTAAGAATGCAGGGTGGTTTACCCCATACGCGCTATTTATCTGAATAAACTAGACAAATAAAATCCGCGCATAGGACGTCCAGCCTATGTAAAGTATAGGTCAATGACAACGTGTATTCTTCCCTGACTGGGTGAGAACAGAAATAGGCCTTTCGATGTATGGAGTATACACCACCAGAGAACATTAAAAAATGTCACATTATTCTGATGGGCTAAATCCGGCGATAGTTATTTCTCGTAATTAGATAACACCGTGAACTTGATGTTCATGACTACTGGCCCAGGCTGG
This sequence comes from Spirosoma horti, assembly GCF_054776595.1. Taxonomy (NCBI): domain Bacteria; kingdom Pseudomonadati; phylum Bacteroidota; class Cytophagia; order Cytophagales; family Cytophagaceae; genus Spirosoma; species Spirosoma horti. The sequence goes on along the minus strand of NZ_BAAHBQ010000001.1, from coordinate 641,374 downwards.
CGTAGTAGGAATGGTAAAGACAAAATTTTGTCTGGTTGACATAGCAGGTGTAGAAAAGATCATAGATGTAGATAACTGGGTGCTTGCTCATGTTTACTGAAACACGATGAAGTAAATTTACAAATAATTCCATTCGATAATCTTTTCGACAAAAACGGGGCGTAGACACGGGTCAGCGCCTTTAAGTATATAGTGATTTCTACGGATGAGTATATGTGCGCAAGAATGAAGATAAATTATAACTAATTGTTTGTATAGTTATACATGTGTATGGGTTTAGAGTAAAAAAGTATTAAAGCACACCTGTTTTAGGCACTTGTTGAGTGTTTTGGTAACAGACTACATGGTTCAGAATTAATCTATTTTTAATCTCTTTTTAATCTTAAACCCTTTTTATTATGAAATTCACTGTTTTGTATATAAGTAATGTAGTAGTTTATATTAAATATTAAACGGTAACTATATATTGATGTATATGGGAGTATAGATTATATTAAATAGTAATTTTTTGCAAAAGCGCATCTTTATTAATAGGGCGAACTTTTGTCCTAATAACGTATAGGCTAGGATACTATTTTGGCTAGTAAAGTGGTCAGTTTGACTAATTTAATGTATATACTATCTTTATAAGTATATATTTCTGTGCCCTGTTAAATTGCCTCTTTCTTTCTTTAGCTAGTTAATGAGGAGTGTAGGATAGTTTGTGGTATCTCTTAAAGGGTTACATGGTCTACCGGAAGTTACTAGTTAGTTTCTACTAGAAAACATCAGGCAGGCATAGTTACTTTGGGCCGGGAACTCCCTTCAGAAGGCTGGCTCCAGAGGTAAAGCCGCGGGCCGTTATGTCCGTTCGATCCCTAGTTGTAAACCAGTAATCTGGCTAGTCAGGCCATTCTTTGGGACCGATCCATTGAATCAGATAGTTTTTTTTTGAACAGCGGGAAGGGGACCACAGGGTACCTTTGCCCGATGCATAGTGATGATGAGAAACTAATTGCCTTCTTCAAAGGCCGGAAATTACCGCCCAAAGGGTACTTCCAGATCTCTGACTGGGAATCGACGTTCAACGTCAGAAAAACAGTGGAACTGGCCATACTTGGCCTGCGGGCGGGTGATAACGCAAGCCGGGAAACCCTCCGGCGAATCAGACAAAAGCTGGATACAACTGAGAAAACAGACTAAAAAAAGCCCGGCAAACCGAAGCGGACCGGGCTATCATCATAGGTTAGTAACGGTAGTTTAGACGACAGTGTGGAACCGGAGTCACTTCATATGGCCGCTGGATGGGCCCCGGCTGGTACAGCAGGTGTGTGTTGCCTTAGGTCGCCATTGACCACTGAGTAAGCCGTCAGATTAATCAAAAATTAATCTGACAAACGCGGGCGGGATTCGTTAAAGAGGTGCTGTACCAACGATTTACCTTCCCCGACTTACCTGTATGAGCGCTTTCGATCAACTTGTTCCTTTGCCCGGTAGCGAAAAATCGGCTCCGGATGCTAGCCCGATCCAGACACTTGATCCCAATGACGTGCTGACCATTACGGTTCGAATCCGTCGAAAGCAGTCGCTGGATCCGCTGGTCAGCACCAGTAATCCCGTTGAGAGCGTCGTAAGCCGCAGTGCCTATGCGGGGCGGTTCGGGGCTGATCCTTCCGTTATCAGACAGGTAGAAGCCTTCGCGACAACCTATGATCTGAGCTTGGTCGACCAGAGTGCGGCCCGCCGGACGGTGTTGCTGCGGGGAACCGTGGCCCAGATGGAACGGGCCTTTGGCGTCCTGTTAACCAATTACCGCACCGCCGATGGCACGGAGTTTCGGGGCCGAACGGGGCCGATCAATGTGCCGCTGGAACTGGTCGACGCCATCGAAGGTGTCTTTGGCTTAGACAATCGGCCGCAGGCACAGGCTCATTTTCAGGTTCTGAAGACAGAGGCAGGAACGCACATTGCTCCCCTGGCAACGAGTGTCTCCTTTACGCCACCCCAACTGGCCAGCCTGTACAACTTTCCGACGGGTGTAACGGGGAAAGGGCAGAGCATCGCCATCATTGAGCTGGGCGGTGGCTTTCGAAAGGCAGACATCACCACTTATTTTGCGGGTTTAGGCCTGAAGCCGCCGACAGTGGTGGCCGTTTCGGTCGATGGTGGACTCAACGCACCCAGTACCGCCGACGGGGCCGATGGCGAGGTAATGCTCGATATCGAAGTGGCCGGAGCCGTTGCACCGGGCGCTACCATTGTCGTTTATTTTGCGCCTAATACAGATCAGGGGTTCCTGGATGCCATCACCACGGCCATTCACGATACAAAATACAAACCATCCGTTATTTCCATTAGCTGGGGAGCCGCTGAAAAAAACTGGACACCGCAGGCGCTTACGTCCTTCGATCAGGCCTTTCAGGCGGCAGCCGCCTTGGGGATAACGGTTTGCGCAGCCGCGGGCGATACCGGTTCTGACGATAGCGTTGGGGATGGAAAAGCGCATGTCGACTTCCCATCGTCGAGCCCGTTTGTGCTGGCTTGCGGAGGCACAAAGCTCACCGCTTCGGGCAACTCCATCTCGGCCGAAGTGGTCTGGCACGAAAGCAAGACCAGCGCCACGGGGGGCGGCATAAGCGACGCGTTCGACCTGCCCGACTATCAGCAGAAGAGCCATGTTCCTGCATCGGTGAACGACAAAAAACGAATTGGCCGGGGCGTCCCCGACGTAGCAGCCGTAGCGGACCCCGCCACGGGCTATGCTGTTCGGGTCGATGGCAGCAACCTGATCATTGGCGGAACGAGTGCCGTAGCGCCGTTAATGGCCGGTCTGATTGCCCTGATCAACCAGCAGCGGGGCAAAGCCGCTGGCTTTATTCACCCTATCCTCTACGCGAATCCAAAAGCGTTTCGGGATATAACTCAGGGAAATAACAGCACAACGACGGGCAACAAAGGCTACAAGGCGGGAGCGGGTTGGGATGCCTGCACCGGGCTGGGCGTTCCTGACGGCAAGCAGTTGGCTACGGTACTGGGGAGCCAGACCCAAAGCTAATACCGCCACAACGCAGTCTGGCCGCTGACTTCAGGTCAGAAAATAAAGCAGCCCGGGAACGGTTAGCAGGAAGAGGAGAACAAGTAAAAAAACAAGTTGCCAGGATCGCTCATACTCCACGTATCGGCTGTTTCCAGCAACCAGATTCATTAGTTCATTTAGCCAGTGGCGTATCATTCAGGTAATTAGATCGTAATGCCAGACGAAAGTAAACGATTCCGGCATACCGGCGGTATTATAAAATTGTTACGTGGGTGACGGCTACCTTTTGCGCGGATAAAAATAAATAAACTGTTTTGCGGTAAATGATTTCTCGGTGCTGGTGTAATAACCCGACCCGTCGATTGTCCAGCTAATGGCTTCGCCCTGTACTTCGTAGGCCAGTGGGAGCCGTCGGGGTATACGGGCGAGGGCATCGCCAACGGTTTCTCCTTCCCGGCGGCTGTAGTAAAAAATCTGCTCGTAGGTTCGAATCAGAATTTCGTGGCCATCCGTCGATACGGCTGCCGATGTGGCATGGTCGAAGGGAATCCGCAGCAGGGGCGTCATCTGGGTAGACTGGGTCAGCGACTGTGGGTAAGCGGCCCGGTAAATGGCCGAGTAAGTGCCTTTGGAAATAAGGAACAGGTCTCTGGTGATTGGGTCCAGCAGAATCGCTTCGGCATTTTGTGAGCCATCGGGCAGGTGTAGCCGAATGGCTTCGGCATTGGTAATCTGCCCGTCAAAGGGGCGAGTTGGCCCGGCAAGGGTTGGTTCGGGAAAACGATAAATGATTTTTTCGGAACGCCAGCGCCGGTTGTCCCCGATATCGGCTACGTAAATGTAGGATTTTCCGGGTATTGGACCCGGTCCGACGGCTATATCTTCCCAATCCCGATTTTTCGCTCCTTCGATGCTGAACCGGGCCACGATCTGGCCGGTGGGACTGATCAACTGAATTTGATTGCCATTCCCCGAATCTTCTTCGGCCCAAAGGTGGCCCGTATGGATACGACTTGCGGCTAACCCAGATACTTCAGCCAGGTCGTCGTCATGCATGATACCCACCTTGCGGGCTTCCTTGAATAGGGTGGCGTCTTTGGGGATCGTGTCGATGGAATAAGTTACCCAGGGTATCGAGTCTGTGGAGAAGCCCGGTGCCGACTGGTGGTTGGATGACCCACAACCGCCAGTCAATAGGACCAGAACCGCCAGTTGGAAACGAATGAATTTACGTGTTGGCATAAGCGTATTCGTTGGGTATATTACCCGGTTCCTAACCTGGAACGACTCGTTTGTTTAGCGTGCACAAAGCCCAAAAGTCACTTAAACCGCCACGATCCGGGAACCGTGGGTACCGCATACCGCTATTTCCCCTGCAGGGCGGCCGAATTGACGAAACTACCCGGCAAAGACTTTAAGCGGGCTACCCGGATGCCCGACAAACGCTTGTGCCATTGAACATACTCGCTGATGGGATACGCCGAAATGACCACCATACCCTGGTCCGACGAGGCATGTAGCAGGTGCATCCGGCCATTGGGTTGCCGGACGGCCAGACCAACGTGCTTCATGTCCAGACCAGGGCGGGCTGCAATCAGCATGACAATGTCGCCCTCGCGGAGCTGGGCCTCGGCCTGCCGGATATTTTTGGTCGGTATGAACGAAAAGGACTGCTGACTCAGGGAAGCCTCGGTGAGAGCGACCTGTTTGAAAATATCCGGGTTATTGAGCTGGGGATATCTGTAGGTTGTCGACGTCATATAGGAAACGGGCTTGGCAACCATCAGACTACCGGGGAGTTCACCACTCACATCCGAGATCAGTCCTTTTCGTTCATTATCGCGGAGCCAGTCCGAAAAATAGTGTAAGCGGCTGGCGTAGCCATCGATCCGGCCGTTTCGATACCGTAGTCTGGTCAGGTAATTGCGAAACGTTTGCTCAGAAAGCACCGGACTGGGCTTGCTGGCTACGTCCTGCCAGGCCAGGGTCAGCGCCAGCACGCTTTCCAGAAAGGTGGTGCAATCGAATTCCCGGAGGTCGACAACCAGTTGTTCCGTTGTGTTCTGGTCGAGCGTGTTCGGGATGTAAGGCCTGCCCAGAAATTGCCTGCCGATGGTCAGGGCCGTTTCGGCCGGGGATTGGCCGCTCACAAAGGTCAACGACCGTAAATCGCCGGACGTCGTATCCTGGGCCTGTACGAGTGGCGATAAAAAAAGCAGAAAAAGTGCAGTAACGAATTTGGTCATGAATGGGCGGGGACTTTCGGGTATGGCTGTTGAGGAAACGACACCCGAAATGCACCACGAAGTTACGATTTAATTTCCAGCACCCGCACACTCCAGGGAGGAAGCACCAACGGTATGCCCGTTCGGCCAATGGCTTCCAGATTTTCGTTGGTGAGGAAAATATCCGTTAGCTGAAGCAAGGTGTTGGGGTCAATGCCCATATGCTCAAACGCTGCCGCCGGAATGGCAACGGTGGTGTCGTAGGTCGTGTGCTGCGAAAAGTTGCAGACGATGAGCAGCTTTTGCCGATCGGTGTAGCGCAGGTAGCTATAGAGCTGATGCGCGTCGTATCCGGCGCTTTGCCCATGATCATTCACGTATTGCAGATCATAGAAATACCCGTTTTGAATGGCATCGGAGCCATTGATGAGGTAATTCAACTGCTGGTAAAAAGCCCGCAACCGCCGTTGCTCATCGGGCAGATCTGCGCCGTTGTAGTGTCCATGACTGAGCCACTGTTGCCATTCAGGAATGCCCCAATAGTCAAAGATCGTTGTCCGGCCATCGTCGCCACTGAACCCTTCAGAACCGGCTGCCCGAACGCCAACTTCCTGGCCAAAATACAGAAGAACGGGCCCCGTATGCATGGTTGCCGATAAGGTCATGGCCGGCACGGCGGCCCAGGGATTATTGGCAAAAAAACGGGAGGCAATCCGGTGTTCATCGTGATTCTCGAGAAACCGAAGCATGTGCTGGGCAAAATCACCGGATTCCTGTTGCCAGACGCGGATCAGGTCGTAGCACGAGCCATGGCCTTCCATCAGGCGCCGGACCGCATCGTAGAGCCCTACTTTATCGTAGAGGTAATCAAAACCACCATCCAGAATAAAGGGGCGGTATAAGCCGGGCTCGTATATTTCGGCGATGAATATCAGGTTAGGGTAGCGCTGTTTGACCTGGCGGATGGCCCAGTGCCAGAACTCGATGGGTACCATATGGGCCATATCGCACCGGAAACCATCGACGCCTTTGGCCGACCAGAAAAGTAGAATGTCGAGCATCTGTTTCCAGGTGGCCGGAATGGGATCGAAATGACGGCTTCCGTCAAATACGTTGATGCCGTAGTTCAGTTTGATCGTTTCATACCAGTCGTTGCGGTCGGGCGTGGCCGTAATGGAACCACTGCCCGTTACCCTGGCCGGGTATTCGTTCAGCCTTTGCGACGGCATCTGTCCATCAGCCTGTTGAGGAGCCACGAACGGTTGTCCGGGCAGGTAATAAAAATTGTTATCCGGAGCGAAACCGACAGATGTGTCATCGTTCTGACCAAGATCGACCACGCCCTGGGGTTTGGCATCGGACCGGTACTGCCGGGCCACATGATTCGGTATAAAATCGATAATGACCTTTAGGCCGTGGGCATGGGTGCGCTGGACAAGGGCCTCGAATTCGGCCATCCGGTCGGGCACACTGACCGCCAGATCGGGGTCGACGTCGTAGTAATCTTTAATGGCGTAGGGTGATCCGGCACGCCCTTTCACCACCGCCGGGTCGTCGGGCAGGATACCATATGCCGAATAGTCGGTTTGGGTAGCGTGCTCGATAATCCCCGTATACCAAACGTGCGAAACGCCAAATTGCCGAATGGACTGGAGTGCCGCATTGTTGATGTCGTTGAATTTGCCGGACCCATTTTCTGCATAAGTCCCATTCCACTGGTTTGTGGTCGACTGGTTACCAAACAGGCGCGTAAAAATCTGATAAATAATCAGTTTGTCGATCAGAGGAACAACGGATGTCGTAGGCATATCGGTAAATGAAGACGGAGCCGGTCAAGCTATAGGGTTGCTGAACGCAAAACTATGGCCTTTTTTGACGAAAATGCTGGGTTATTTTTACGTTATTGTTGCATTATTCTCAGTCTGTAACCGAGTCTGGTGCGTTTATAGCCGACCAACCTATGAAAAGAATCGTTTTTACGTTACTCGTCGTCTTATCGGCCTGTCTATCGCCCGCCCTGGCGCAGCCCGCCCGGATTCAGCGTGTGAACCCCACCAACTGGTGGGTGGGTATGAAAAATCCTAACCTGCAACTGCTGGTGTATGGCCCCAATGCCGGAACCCTGACCTACACGATCAACTATGCCGGGGTAAAACTCCTGAAAACGCATACCGTGGACAATCCCAATTACGCTTTCCTTGATCTGACCATTGCCCCGGCTGCAAAAGCCGGAACCATCCAGATTGTGGGCAAGCGCGGGAGCCAGACCCTGACCCAGCCGTTTGCCCTGAAAGCCCGCGACAAAGCCCCGAAAGGACAGGGCGTGACGGCGGCCGACTTCATTTACCTGATCATGCCGGACCGGTTTGCCAATGGGGATCCCGGCAACGACAAATTCCCGGATATGCTCGATCAGGAAGCCGACACCAAAAATCCATACCTGCGCCACGGGGGCGACTTTAAAGGCATTATCAATCGGCTGGATTACCTGAAAGATCTGGGCGTTACGGCGCTCTGGCTGACCCCCGTACTCGACAACGACGAAACGCTCAAAAAAGAAGGCCCCGACCGAAACCAGGCGGGTTATCATGGTTACCACTTCACCGACCATTATGCAATCGATAAACGGTTTGGTGGCAGCGCTGGCTACATCGAACTGGCCAAGGCCCTGCACGCTCGGGGGATGAAACTGGTGCAGGATGCGGTGTATAACCACATCAGCGACGACCACTGGTTTTTTAAAGATAAACCCATGAAAGACTGGGTCAACGAGTGGCCCAGCTATACCGGCTCGACTCATAAAGAGCAATCGCTTTATGACCCGCACGGAGCCAATGGCGATAAGAAAACCCTGTTGGATGGCTGGTTTACGCCTTTTTTGCCAGATATGAATCAACGTAACCCATTCGTCGCTAACTTCCTGATTCAGCACGCCATCTGGTCGACGGAAATGTTCAGCCTCGATGCCTGGCGAATCGATACGTATAAATACAATGATCTTGCGTTCCTGAATCGCTGTAATCAGGCGTTGATGGACGAGTATCCGAAGATTCATCTGTTTGGCGAATCTGTCGTGAACAACCCGGTCGGGCAGGCCTTTTTTGTGAAAAATACGGTGGGGTTTCCGTTCAAGAGTAATCAGCCGGGGGCTCTGGATTTTGTGTTGTACAATGCCTTCAACGATGCGTTGAATCAAAAATTCGACTGGGACTCGGGTGTGAATCGGATTCACCAGGTGCTTGCCCAGGATGACGTGTATGCCGATCCCAACAGGCTGGTGACCTTTCTGGAAAACCATGATACGGATCGCTACTTATCCGTCATTGGCGACGATTACGATAAATACAAAATTGGGGTTACCTGGCTGCTCACCACCCGAGGCATACCGCACTGGTACTATGGCACTGAAATCCTGATGAAAGGCACCAAAAACCCCAGCGATGCCGAAGTTCGCAAAGATTTTCCGGGCGGCTTTCCGGGCGATAAAGAGAATAAATTCGAGACGGCCGGACGAACGGACAAAGAAAATGCGGCTTTCCAGTTTGTCCGCAAACTAGCTACGTACCGGCGCGACAACCCCGTTTTGCATACGGGTAAACTAATGCAGTTTTTGCCGCAGGATGGCACATACGTATACTTCCGCTATGATGGGAGCAAAACCGTAATGGTGGCGACGAACACGGGCGATAAGGAAATCGGGCTTGACACGGGCCGGTTTGCTGAACGGATGAACGGCTTTACGTCGGCCCGCGATGTGCTGACCGATGCCAAACTGACCGACCTCAAACTGATAAAATTGCCCGCTAAATCGGCGCTGGTGCTGGAATTGGGAAAATGAGTTCTAATCAGGTATCAGACCGAAGCTAGTTCTTCAACGTGGGATTTTTGAAACACCGGGTTTATTAGTTTGCCTTGATAAATCGCCGGGTTGAAACCCTGGTAGCCCACTGCTTTTGCTGTGGGCTACCAGGGTTTTTAATGTAAATCAATAACCCGGTGTCACATTAGCCCATGCCAAAATTGTAATGTTGTCCTTAACCTACCTTAAGGGTATTTATTAATCTTGTTTATGGTCAGAACAGTGCCTGAATGGCGACCTTTGTCATGTACTTAGTTTGACCAAAACGACCTGATGAAAGCCGCTATAACCACACAATCTGGACCTCCTGAGGTGATCCAGATCCAGGAAAAACCCCAGCCAACGGCGAAAGAAGGCTGGGTTATCATTCGCGTAAAGGCCTTTGGGCTCAATCGATCCGAACTGTTTACGCGGCAGGGGCATTCGCCGGGGGTCGAATTTCCAATCATACAGGGCATCGAATGCGTCGGTGAAATAGAAGACGATTTATCCGGGGTTTACCCGAAAGGGCAGAAAGTGGCCGTTTGTATGGGCGGAATGGGCCGCAATTTCGATGGGAGCTATGCCGAATTTGTTCGGGTTCCTACTGAGATTATCATTCCCTTCGACAGTGAGTTACCCTGGCACATCCTCGGGGCCATTCCGGAGATGTTTCAAACGGTATCGGGGTCGTTGCACGAAGCACTCGAGGTGAAGGCTGGCCAAACCCTCCTTATTCGCGGGGGCAGTTCGTCTATTGGCATGTTGGCCAGCCAGCTGGCAACGTATCTGGGCGTAACGGTTATCGCCACGACGCGCAATGCCGATAAACAGAAAGCGCTCTTGGATAACGGTGCTGCGCACGTCCTGCTGGATGACGGAAATATCCACGAAGCCGTAAGGAAACGCTATCCGGCGGGTGTCGATAACGTGCTGGAACTGGTGGGTATCACAACCCTGAAGGATTCCCTGACGTGTATTAAACCCAAAGGCGTCGTTTGCATGACCGGTATTTTGGGTGGCAGCTGGACCATGAATGAATTCACGCCGATGGGGGATATTCCCTCGCTGGGCAGGCTAACCGTTTACATGGGCGAAGCCAGCAATTTGGGAAAAGAGCAGCTCCAGGATTTTATCGATGCCGTGGCCAAAGGAGCTATTTCGTTAAACATCGACAAGACATTTCGGCTCGATCAACTGGTGGAAGCCCATCAGTATATGGAAAGTAACCGAGCGACAGGAAAGCTGGTCGTCGTCCTGTAACAGGTGGCTACCCGGTTATGGCTCCCTACCTAAATCTGGCTACCTTTGGGCTTTATACAGCTAATTAAACACAAATGAGTCAGATAAAAGCTTTTCTTTTTGACCTCGATGGCGTCATTGTAGACACGGCGATTTACCACTATCAGGCCTGGAAACGACTGGCCACGGAGCTTGGTTTCGATATCTCGGAAGAGTTTAACGAGGGCCTCAAAGGTGTCAGCCGGATGGAGTCGCTGGATCTTATTCTGGCCCATGGTGGATTGACACTGCCCGACGAAGAAAAAGCCAGACTAGCGGATCAGAAGAACGAATGGTATCTTGACCTGGTCAGCCGAATGACGCCCGAAGCTATTTTGCCGGGAGTTGCCACTTTTTTCTCACAGGTGCGTCAGGCGGGGTTGAAGACGGCACTTGGTTCGGTTAGTAAAAATGCGCCCCTGATTCTGGAGCGCATCGGTATGACCGACGCCTTTGATGCTATTATTGACGGGACTAAGATCAGTAAGGGCAAACCGGATCCGGAAGTATTTACGAAAGGAGCCGACGAATTAGGCGTTCGGCCCGACGAATGTGTGGTGTTTGAAGACGCCGTGGCGGGTGTTGAGGCCGGCAAACGGGGCGGTATGTTTGTTGTTGGACTGGGTTCGCCGGATGTGCTCCGGCAGGCCGATCTGATTGCGCCCTCCCTGGCCGAATTAACGGTAGAAGAGGTGCTGAGCAAGAGTGATAAGCCATAAGTACCAAACAGCTTCTGGCTGTTTGAGTGAATGAACAGCTAGTACGTTTATCTCAAACAGCCAGAGGCTGTTTGGTACTTATGCCTACAGCATTTTTAACCGCGGGTGAAGTCAGATCCTTAACGATGACGAATGAGGTTTCTGAAAACCTCGGTCGGTTATAAGTAACCGACCCCGCATATCAAGAGGCAGCAGGGCTAATGCGCGCCTACTGCACCGATGGAAAGGCCCGTTGGGCGGCAATGATCTGCCACTTTTTATCCTGCTCTTTTAACAGGTGCGTGTATACGGATGGCGAGGTTGCGGTCGAGTTGGTTGCCGTACCGTAAACCAGGATCAGGTGGTCGTCGAGAGCTTCGGCATGGTCGACCTTTGTTTTTATAACCTCGCGGGCCGTTCGTTTCAGGATATTTTTCTGCATATCGGAACCGCTTAGGATCGTTCCGGCTTCCGTGAGCAGCGCTGTTTTAACGGGCATAATGGCCGCTAAAGCGCCTGTATCGCCTTTCATATAGGCCGCAGCGTATGCTGTTTCAACCGCGCTGGCAATGGAATCGACCTTAGGTTGCGCCATTGGACCGCTCTTTGGCCGTTCGCCCCGGAACAGGTCTTTACCCGCATTGGCCAGTTTCTTGAAAACCGGTAAGTCGAACCCGATACCTAAGGCAAAAATGGCCACCAGAACAACCGAAATAACGAATTCTTTCTGGATAGCTCCCGTCCGGCGATTTTTGGTATAGCCTGTTATGGACGACCAGTTGTTGACAATGTGGAATACCGACGCGGCCACAAACAACACCCCAAACCAGGCATGTGTGTGATCGACCAGATGAGACCCTTGTCCAAAATAGATCAGGAGACCCGTAATGGACAACACGAAAAATACGGCTGCAACCGAAAGACTAACTAGATTTTTGGATTTCATCGGGAATGTCGTGTAAATGATCTGGTAAAAGTAAGCGCGGAGACCACAAAAAGAAACCCCTCCTGCAAAGCAAGAGGGATTGATCACCAACCTAATCTAATTGTCGGAAACCCGGCCAGACACGTCTGGCCGGGTGTAATCTTTTAGCGTGGGCGACCACCACCCGGACGGCCACCACCGGCTGGAGCCGATTGTTGGGCTGGCTGTTGCTGGTTATCGCCACCACCGTCGCCATCTTTCACGTCGTCGTTGTTGACCGATCTTTTCCGTTTCTGTGGCGCATCGAAACTCATTTTGCCCAGTTTGTAGCTGAACGTCAGGCGAACACCCGCGTTGTAGAAACTCGTCTGCGAATTCTGACTCAGGATGGGCGACGACAGTTCAGACCGCTGGGTGAATGGGTGGTTGAAGATGTTCTCTGCAGCCAGACCCAGGCTCGCTTTCTTGTCGTTAAACTCTTTCCGCATGCCGATGCTGTAGAAATACATCGGGCTCTGATAGCCCTGTAATTGTACCTGCTTGCCCCGGCCGCCACCGAAGATCTGGAAACCCCAGCCATTGCTCAGCGAAAGGCTGCTCTGGATGCGTCCGGCGATGACCAGGCCCGAATTCGAGGCCGAATAGACCGGGTTCGCATTGTTGTTGGTCAGGCTAACATGGTAGACGTCGATACCACCACCCAGTTGAAGTTTACGGAACAGGGTTCCATTACCAAACAGATTCAGTCCGTAAGCGTCCTGGTGCCCAACGTTCTGATAGGTCGTTTGGATCACCTGCTGGAATACCTGGTTGATCGGATCACCAACGGGCTGTTGGGTTACATCGCGAACAGCCGTGATCTCCCCATTGGTCCGCCGACCGAACAACGACGCGTTCAGGTACACGCCTTTGATGTTACCGCTCGTACTGAACTCAATGTTATCCGTAAATTCGGGCGAAAGCAGCGGGTTCCCACGGGTGATGTTTGTTGGGTTCGAGGAGTTGACGTTCGGGTTCAGAAACTGAATACCGGGGCGTTGAATCCGGCGGTTGTAGGCCAGTTTCAAAATCCGGCCACCTTTCAGGCTTTTGGAAATGTTGACACTCGGAACCAGGGTACCATAGTTTGGAATGTTGGTTGGCGTGGCTGTCACTTCGTTGCTGAACCGGGCGTCAATGACCGTGTATTCGTAGCGGGCTCCTGCTTTGATGGTATACTTGTTCTTCGTTGTCAGCGTATACGACAAATAGGAGGCAGCGATGTCCTGGTTGTAGTAAAGCGTGTTCGCTGGACGCGAATTATCAACAATAAAATCACCCGTGTCGCCCGTGGCGAGGTAGTACTGATAGTCACTGTTGGCTTTCCGGAAAATACCTTTCACCCCAAATTCAAGCAGTTGATTCGTCTTGATCGGCGTTTGATAGTCGATCTGCAGCGTCGACTCCTGGTTGTAGCTCAGGTTGTCATTTCTGATTCTGGACGAAATGGTCTCAAAATCAGTTCCGCCGAGAATATCTGACACGAAGTTGTTGGTGCGGTTGTTCCGGCTAAACAACGCCAGGATACTAAACTCCTGCTGAGGCTTATAAATCTTGGTATAGGTTAGGTTCGCATCGACGGTGCCCGACAAATCTTTGGTTTTTACATTCCGGTCGCTGATGGTTGGGAAATAGCTGGTCGGGGAAAACGTTTGCGTGAACAGGTTATTCTGGTTGGCCGTGCCGTTGCGGGCGCCATACCGAATGCTGGCCGTGAGCGATGTCCGTTTGTCGATATCATAATCCCAGCCCAGCTGATAGTTTCCGAACAGGCGCTGGCTTAGTGTGCTGGCCGTTTGCAGGGTACGGGTACTGGCCGAGTAGGTGTTGGTCGCTGGATCATAGTTCCGGGTCGTCTGATCATTTTGGAAAGACCCCTTTACATTGTATTCCGCACGACCGAAGCCGCTGAGCGAAAAGCCCATTTTGCCTGTGCGGTAGTTCCCACTCAGCCCCAGGTTGCTGCCCCGGTTGCCTGCGCCACCGTTTACATCGAGAGTGGCACCCTGCAGGGTCGTTTTCTTGGTAACGATGTTGATGATCCCCGCTGACCCTTCGGCGTCATATTTAGCCGATGGTGACGTGATCACTTCGACCGTTTTGATCATGTCGGCCGGAATCTGTTTGAGGGCGTCGGCTACGCTGCTGGCTACGATGGTGGAGGGTTTGTTGTTGATCAGTACCGTCACGTTGGCACTGCCCCGGAGGCTGACATTACCGTCCAGATCAACTGATAACATAGGCACTTTACGGAGAATATCACCGGCATCGCCCCCTTTGGCGGCAATATCCTTGTCGGCGTTATACACTAGCCGATCCACTTTTTCTTCAATCATAGCGGCCTGCCCCACTACGTTTACTTCATTGAGCGTTCGAACATCGGCGCCCAGTTTAATGGTGCCGAGGTTAATGTCGCTGTTCTTGTCGACGGTAATCAGCGCGCTCCGTTTGTCTTTATACCCGATAAACGAATACTGAAGCCGGTATTTTCCGGGGGCTACTTTACCAATAGTGAACTTACCTTTCGCGTCGGCAGTCGTGCCGTCGATGGGTTTATTGGTAGCGGTATTGAGTAAAGCAATGGTTGCAAACTCAACGGGCTTGGTGCTAGCAGAGTCGATAAGCATACCACTGATTTTCCCATTACCACGGGCAATCGGGTCTGCCTCCGAGGTGGTGACGGCCGGTTGGGGCTGTGTGCCGGGTGTCTGAATGGTGGTTGGGCCACCGGGTGCCGTAAAGTTCTGGGGAGAAGTAGCCGCTGGTGTCGTGCCGAATGGATCGGGTACTGTATTCGCTGGAGCGACAACCGGGGCTGGTTGGCTCGTTGCCGGCGTAACGGCTGTTCCGCTGGCTGGTGCACCCGGTACTGTGGGCGTTTGAGCGAACAGCGTTGTTGCACTGACGATGAGTAAAGATAATAGCAGGGCTTTCATGAGATCGTATAATTAATGGGCCAAAGTTGACCCTGCCTATTTATAACCGAAAAACAATCTGGCTGAATGCCGTTTTTTTTATGCCGAAAGCAAAAAATGACCGCATGAAGAACAATCTGGCTGCTAGAACTTTTGGGTTGAACTGGGCTGGTGTAATAACCGGAATAATAGCCGGGCGGTTAATAAAAAGGTTTTGGTTGGGCTGGTGTGTTGTTTGTAAACCAGTACATTTGCCGACTTGACAACTGCAGTATCCGGGTTTTATGACGCGTCTTTTTCTGTTTCTGGTGCTTTTTTGCCCTTTCTTTTTTCTGTTTACCTACAACTCTGGCTATGGCTACGATGCGTACGAATATTTGATTATTGCCCGCAGCCTCAATGAGGGCTATGTGCTCTATGACTTTATCCCCTCCAAATCCTATTTACTGTATTCGTCCACCAATGTCTTATTGAATTTGCTGGGTGGTTACAACCATAGTAGCGTTTCCGGACTCATTACCTTGCTGGCGACCGGGGTCGTTCTATCCGCCTGGCGGGCAGCACGTATTGTTAGTGAACGAGCCGCGTTCGTGGCGGTTGGACTAACGGCCGCCAGTTGTTGCTTTATGGAAATGAATTTTCTGGAACCGGAAAGCTGGGTATCCATCTTTGGCCTGAATGCGTTTGCGCTGGCCGTGGTCGGAAAAGGACGTTCGGGCTGGCGTTGGCTGGGCGCGGGGGCTTTGCTCGGCATTGCGATGTGTTTCAAAAGCGTTGCTGCCTTCTATGTGGTCGGGTTTGGGGCATTCATTTTTGTCTTGTGGCTTACCGGTCGGCTTATGTTCTGGCCGATGGTCGGACGGGGAATGCTGGTTTTACTTGGATTTGTCCTGCCGCTGGTTTTTTCGGCCCTTTATTTCTACCTGACCAACCGGCTGGAGGCTCACCTGGAGTGGACCTATATCTATCCCTTCGGCGGGTATCCAGCGCATACGATCTTCCTGACGAAGTTTCTGATCAAGCTAAGCTGGTTTCTGTTGTTGCTGGCTGTCTCGTTTGTGCTCGTCTGGCAGCAACCTTATCGAAAACAATACCAGCAAACCCCGGCTATGTGGCTGGCTTTACTGCTGGCTGGCTTTGCCTGCGTGGCGATGCTCAAAACACAGGCCAGCCATTACTTCTTTCCGGCGGCTGTTTTCTTTGCCTTACACCTCGGCTTTATGGCCGATTTGTGGCTAAGCCACTATGAAGCCCGTCATAAGGCAGTTTCCTACAAAATGGTATTTATGGGAAGTGGTCTGGTGGTCGCGTTATTATTGATCAGTGGGCTGCTCTACCGGCCAGCTACACTCAAACGATTGGTATCCATTGCCGATTATTCGGGCGAGGAACAGGCGGGTGCGTTTATCCGGGAACAGGCGGGTCCTGCCGGAAAAGTGTTACTCTTCGATAATGCGTTAAGTTTATACTACCTCTCGGATCGGGAGCCGAATGTGCCGTTTATCTTTACGGAAATGCAGACAACGCATTACATCGAATCACACCCGGATACATACGGACGCGCGCTGGCCGACACCAGCCTGAAGCTGGTTGTGTTTGGCAACCGGTCGAGTGTTATTGATGATAGCACGGCCCTCAGTAAGCCCGCCAATGCTTATGCTATTCAGCAACTGCGGGCCGGGTTGCAAAAGAATTTTGTACAAATTAAAAATCCACACTTTCCGTTGATATACTGGGTGCGCAAGTAACACAGAACTTGTTTGCCCGTTATCATTTATATTTGTTTTATGCTGCTATCTGTTCTTATTCCTGCTTACAACGAGATTAATTCCATTGATACGTTACTTGAGAAAATTCAGGCTGTTCCCATAAATAAAGAAATAATTATTGTTGATGATGGGTCGACGGACGGCACCCGCGAACGACTGAAAATAGTTGAGTCTGCGCCCAACATTCGGGTTATTTTTCACGATCACAACCAGGGGAAGGGAGCGGCCATTCGCACGGCCATTCAGCACATGACGGGCGACATTGCCATTGTGCAGGACGCTGATCTCGAATATGAACCCCAGGACTATATGGCCCTGGTCAAGCCCATTGCCGATGGTAAAGAGAAAGTGGTTTACGGTTCCCGGTTTTTAAAGCCCGAGAACCGCCATTCGTATTTCAGTTTTTACATTGGTGGTCAGATCGTTACGTTACTCACTAATGCCCTGTTTAACCAGCGCCTTACTGATGAGCCAACCTGCTACAAAGTATTCGACGCTGATTTCCTGCGGTCTATTCCGCTGGAATGCACCCGTTTTGAGTTTTGTCCTGAAGTAACGGCCAAAGTAGCCAAGCGGGGAATACGGATTAAAGAACTCCCCATCAGCTATTATCCCCGTTCCATTGCAGAAGGAAAAAAAATCTCCTGGCTGGACGGGATCGAAGCGATCTGGGTGCTCCTTAAATACAGAGTTGTGAAGTAAGGGCGGGGCTCACTCCACTCGCTCCTTCAGCAGGCCCAGGAACAGTTTGGGGACCGGGGCACTGAAGTGCATGGCCTGACCTGTAATGGGATGCTCGAAGGCCAGTACCTCAGCATGCAGTCCCAGCCGACCGATGGGGTCCGTGGCGGCACCATATTTAGCATCGCCTGCCACGGGGTGGCCAATGTCCTGCATGTGCACTCGAATCTGGTTTTTACGGCCGGTTTCCAACTCCAGTTCCAGCAACGCGTAGCCATTATTGGCTTTCAGCACTTTGTAATTCGTAATGGATAATTGGCCGTTTTCGGGATTCTGGCTCGAATACACGATCAGGGCTTTACTCTCCCTGAGATAGGAGGTGATCCGGCCTTGTTCCGGGTTTGGTACACCCTCAACCAGGGCAACATAGGTGCGCTCTTTAGTGGTAGCGTTCCAGGATTCCTGCATTAGCTGCTGCACCTTTTCGCTTCGGGCGAACATCATGACCCCCGATGTCTCGCGGTCGAGCCGGTGAATGATAAAGATCTTGTTCTTCGGATTTTCTTTTTTGACATAATCGCTCAGGATGCCATAGGCTGTGCGATCCCGCTCCTTATTGGTTGCCATAGACAGCAAACCGGCCTGTTTATTAATAACAATCAGACTTTGATCTTCAAACAGGATCGTCAGCCCCCGGTACTGCGATGTTTCGGGGGCACGGTTTGCCGCAACCGTAACAACTTGGCCCGGCTTGAGCGGATGATTAAACTGTGTAAATACTTTTCCGTCGACAAGGATCTGCTTATTACTCAGCAACGACTTGATGTTGTTGCGGTTTTTATGCGGCAATTGGGCAATCAGAAAGGCCATTAATTCGGCGGGTTCCGAAACGGACAGTGTAACGTCGGTTCGCTGGCCGCGTTGCCGACGGGGCTGGTTTGGGTTCTCCATCCGGCAAAGGTACACCTTCATTTTCGATCTTACCTGTCTGAGCGTAAGTTAACGGTGGGATTTAGCCTGGGTTTCAGTCCGGCACCAGTTGTAGGGGTATATTAAGCAACGCTATCGCTGATTCGTCCGCAGCGTTTAACTAAGGCGACGGCGGCTCGATAACTTCGTTTAATTTTCTGGTTACCACCCTTAATACCGCAGGTAATTACGTCTAGAGTGAGGCTATCTCAACGCATACGTATGTGTGTTGGCAATACGATGAATGTCTTAGGACAAGTGCGTCTGGCGTAACAAATTACCTATTCAGGCCAAGGTTGTCGTGATCGTTATGGCATAGGTTACAAATTGTGGGCCGTTGCAATGAATGGAAAGTAAGTTTTGGCACTATTCTCTCATTTATGACATCAATGAGTAGTTTACGTATGGCCAATTTTTGGAAAATGAAGTGAATGTATAGGGGTCAAAACTGGCACTGAATTAGATATCAAGCGTCCTGATAGTTCATTCGGTTAGGTAGTATCTGGTCAGAAATAACCGGGTTAACTGCCTGACAGGAAACTTACCCAGGATAGCTAGAATTGTTATGACGACTGTAAACCGCCCCCATTTTCGTAAAAGCCACTTCATCATTTATTCAGGATTGATTATACTGTTCCTGTTGCTAAGCAAAAAGGCGTCCGCTCAATGCACATACCTTTTAAATACTGATTTTGAGACTACGCAGATTCCGAAAGCTAGTTTTAGCATCGTTAACCAAAGTACTGGGTCAGTATCGCCCTGGAAAACAACGGCTGCTGATGGTGCTCAAGAAGTGTGGAGTAGTGGGTTTCTTGACGTTCCAGCGTATTCGGGCAATCAATTTACTGAGCTAAATGCGAATGTTGCGGCTATGACCTATCAGGATTTTACCGCATATGCAGGAACTGAATTAACGTTGACCTTTGCCCACCGCGGCCGGTCAGGAACGGATGTGATGAACGTAACGATTGGTTCACCAAGCCCCACCAGCACGGGCAATGGAACCGCCGTAACGGGAACGACCTACCTGAATCTGGGTAACTTTTCGGATAGCAATACCGCCTGGGGCTATTATTCGGTAACTTTCACCGTGCCCGCAGGCGTGGCTAACAACACCTTTTCGGTTCGCTTTACAGCTGTTTCTGCTGCTGGTGGCGACCTTTCCTATGGTAATTTTCTGGATGCTATCTCGATTAGGGATGTAGCACCCGCCTTAACGGGAACGCCATCCGTAACCCTCACTTGCCCGGTCGCCATAACGGACCTGAGCAGTTTTACGGCCGCCAATCAGCCCACGGGTGTAACCCAAACCTGGCACACGGGGCCTGTGGCTACGGATGTCAACAGCCTGAGTAGTACCATTGTGAATGCGCCAGGAACGTATTATACGTCGTTTTACAATCCGGCGAAGGCGTGTTATGGGCCTACTGCCTCGGTCCTCGTTAGTGGGCCGACGAATGTGCCGGATGCGCCCACGGTCGTTCTGACAAAACCGACCTGTCTTAGCCCTGTAGGTACCATCACGATTACGACTCCCCTGGGCGCTGACCTTACCTATAGCATCGATAACACGAACTATATGGCGAGTACAAGCTTTTCGGGGCTGGCACCGGGTACGTATTCGGTATGGGTCAGTAATTGCAGTATTGGTATGTTGTGTATTTCTCCTCCAACAACGGTTGTGATCAATCCTCCCGTTATGCCAGCGGCTCCCATAGTGCGGGTGACCACTCAACCCAGTTGTACCACGGCTACAGGAACCATTACGGCGAGTGTACCCATGGAATCAGATTTGATCTACAGCATTGACGGAGCAACCTACAACAATACGTCAGGTGTATTCAGTGGTGTCGTGCCGGGTATATACCAGGTGACAGCGCTTAGTAAAGGCGGCTGTTTATCAGCGCCCACGTCGGTAGCCGTACTGCCTCAGCCCCCAGCCCCCGCGGCCCCTTCAGTAACCGTGACTGCTCAACCCAGTTGCACCCTGGCCACAGGCACGATCACGGTAAGTGCGCCTACAGGAGCCGGGTCTACCTATAGTATCAATGGAATAGACTACACCAATACGACCGGAATTTTCATAGGTCTACCAGCCAAAACATATGCCGTAACGGTTCGCAACAGCAACGGGTGCACCTCGGCCGCCAGCGCCGTGACGGTGATGGCACCGCCATCTATGCCGACCTATCTAAGTATACCCACCAGTATCCCGGCAAGCTGTCTGGGTGCCACAGCGACCAACAACACGGCGCGGATCGACTTTACGACGTTACAGAATACCGAACGGGCGGATATCTCGCTGGGTAGTACTTATACAGGCCCGGCCTATGGAGCCGCCAGCAATCAGACCGTCAGTGGGGGAGCCCTGAACTTCACGGGTCTACCCAATCCGGCAAATCCCCAGCCCTACACCATTCGGCTCTATAGTGAGAGTGGCACTTGTTTTATCGATGTGACAGTGCCGATCACCCCCGCCGACTGCCAGTGCCCGACGGGTTTATGCCTGCCTGTGGCCATGCATAAACTGAACTGACCTTTTTATCTGACGATGAAAAATCCCGGTTACTAGCTGGTAGCCGGGGTTTTTGCTGTTCGGCCACGGGATGGGTTCACTTACCCAGCCATTCCTTAAACTCGGTCATCCGATCGCCACTAACAAACACTTCCTGTCGTGATTTGGGGGTGAGGTCCAGCTTGAGCTTACCGGCCGAGAACGTATGGATTGTTTGAATCGCGGGCAATGAGACCAGGAACTGGCGGCTGATACGAAAAAAATGGCGCGGGTTCAGGAGTTGGGTAAGTTTGTCCAGGCTGTAATCAACGGGTAGTGTCAGGCCATCTTTCGTGACCAGAAAAACCACTTTTTCCTCGAGATAGAAATAGGCGACCTCACTGGTTTCAATACTTCTGATTTTGGTACCTACCGTAATCATGAACCGTTCTTTGTAGTCGGTATGTTTCGATTTACCAATCAGATTGAGCAGCGTTTCAATATCATGCGACGAGGACGTGTTTTGTCCGAACTGTTTTTTCAGTGACTTGTATTTTTCAATGGCGGCTACCAGCTCGTCATAGTTGATTGGTTTGAGCAGGTAGTCGATGCTATTGACCTTAAACGCCTGAATCATGTATTCATCGTAGGCTGTTGTAAAAATAACGGGCGTGGTCAGCTGTGTTTGCTCGAAGATGCGGAACCCAAGGTCATCTTCGAGGTGAATATCCATAAAGACCAGATCGATGGAGCGATCTGACTCGCCAAACCAGGCTACCGCTTCTGCAACGGATGGTATACGAGCCAGAACCGTGATGGCTGGGTCGTATTTATGAAGTAAACTTTCGAGCCGCTTCGCTGTCAGGTTCTCGTCTTCAATAATGACTACGTTCATAGGCTTAAAAAGTGAAATCGGACCGCTTGTGCCGGACGAATAGATCAGATTGCCCGCTGATAAAAAGGACAGGCAACCTTTCATTACGTGAGTAATGGAACCTTGATGATAAAATTTCCTTCGCTCTCGCCAACCCAAACGGGACGGTCGGTGAGCATGGCGTATCGCGTAATGATATTTTGCAAACCCATACCCGTCGAGGTTTCTGACTGGGGGCGTGGCTGTAAATTATTTTTGACAACCAGGCAATCGTTATCCAGCAGGATATGTACTTTCAACGGTTCTCGGGTCGACATGCGGTTGTGCTTTACGGCATTTTCAACCAGCAGTTGCAGGGTGAGCGGAGCGATGCTATAGCGCGTCTGATCGGCCTCGGGCACCGTAATGACCACGTCGAATTTGTTCTCAAACCGAATATTCAGCAAAAACCGATAGGCCTGGATGAACTCCAGTTCCGTTTTGAGTAATACGCGTTCGTTATCTTTCTGCTCCAGAATATACCGATACGCTCTCGACAACTGGTCGATGAATTTTTCGGACAACTCCGCATCGGCGTGCACCAGTGACGACAGGATACTGAGGCTATTGAACAGGAAATGCGGGTTTACCTGGCTTTTCAGAGCGGCAAACTGAGCCTGAACATTCTCCTTTTCGAGTCGTTCGGCCCGTACCTGCACAAGCTCCAGCTCGCGGTAGGTTCGGCGGTTGGCAGCCAGATAGAAGGCGGACAGCATGGCCATAACCGTCAATCCATTATTCACCCGTCGGCGCTGATCGCTGCGTTTACGTCGTTCTTCCAGAATATTGGGGGGCAATACGGGCTTTGCCTGGCGGGTGTCCTGTTCGCGATAAATGCCGAAATTGTGTTCCAGGGCCGTATCCAGCCCATGCCAGATCATGAAGAAAGCAAAGTTGAAAACCAATGCCAAGCCGCTGGCAATGAGTAATGTGGCTAATTGAGCCGGTATTTTGAATTCGATCAGAAACCCTTCCCCGAATCGTTTAAACAGGACCTGCTGAAGCCATTCCGTTACGGTGAGCCAGGCATAAAAGAAGAGCACGGTCAGAATCGTTTCCAGTATCCAGAAGGGAATATTACGCCCCATCAGGAGCCAGTTCCACGACCCTACATTTACGTATAGTCGGATTGGCCAGTAAATAACGAACACACTGATAGCGAGTTGCCATTTTTGTGAGGTCGTTAGCCGATAGGATATCATGGTGAGGTGGGTTTACTCAACAAAACTAGCTATAACCCGGAAACAGCAAAAAAGAAACCCGCGGAATGCCAGATTCGGGAATCTGAATGACGCCATTCGGATTATGAATGGACGACTACAGCTACCAGACAACTACCTGTAGTGGGTGAGTTGCGTTGCCCAGGCCTCAAAGTTCGGGGAGAAGACTGTACATTTGCCTAAAACCCGTTTGGTATGAATCGTCTTTTCTTTGGTATACTGCTGGTGCTGGCAGGCTGTGGCCCTTCGTCGAAAAAGGATGAAAAACCGGAAACCGGAACGCTGGCTTCGGACTTTAAACTGCCTTACCGACTCACGGCTCCCGACGAAAAATACACGATGCCCGGCGCGCTGAATGAGATCTCAGGCTTGACCTATTACAAAGACGATAAATTGCTTTGTGTTCAGGACGAAGAAGCCGTCGTATATGTGTTCGATACCAAAACAGGAAAAGTAGTGCAGGATTTCGGCTTCGGGGGCTACGGTGATTTTGAAGGAATTGAATACGTAAACGACGAGGTATATGTGCTGGAAAGCAACGGGAGATTGTCTCGTTTTGCGCCGGAGTCGACCAAAATCGGTCGTACAAAAACCGATTTGCCCAAGAAAACAGAAGTGGAGGGACTGGGGTATGATCCCAAAACAAAACGCCTGCTGATTGCTGTCAAGGAAGGCAAAGGGTCGAGCGATAAAGCCGTTTACTCGTTCGATTTGCTGAATAAAGCGGTTTTCAAAGACATGAGTCTGAACGATGAACAACTGGAGGCTGCCGGAATCGACCCCAAGACCTATAAACCGTCCGGCATTGCGGTGCATCCAATAACGGGCGAGTGGTACATGCTCACGTCGGTTGGGAAGCGGCTGCTCATTACTAGCCGACAGGCAAAAATAATCTATTCCGAACCGCTAGACCCCAAGGCATTTCGACAGCCCGAAGGGATTTGCTTCGCCCCAAACGGCGACCTGTACATTGCCAGCGAAGGAGACGGCAAACGGGGCTATATCTTGAAATTCAAATATCAGAAGGAATGACAATCGCATAGGTAGTTGTCATTACTTCTTGAACGCCAGTGCCTTTACAGGCTGAATCCGATTGATAATGACCGTTGATAACCAAAGGACCAGGCTGATCATCAGAATCGTAGCTGCATTCAGAGCGAGAATCGTTTTCCAGTCCCAGGCGATCGGAACGTAGCTGATGAAGTAATTTTTTGGGTCAAGAGGAATGAGCCTGTAGCGTTCCTGCAGGAAACAAATCCCTAACCCAAGTACATTCCCAATGAGCAGCCCCCAGCCAACCATGTTCAGCCCAACGAAAACAAACAGGCGTCGGATGAGCGAATTGTTGCCGCCAAGGGCCTTGAGTAGCCCAATCATAGGGGTTCGCTCCATCATCAGCACCAGCAGCACCGATACCATGTTGAACGAAGCGACGAAGGTGATCAGGCTTAGCAGGATAACCATGTTCCGATCAAGCAGTAGCATCCAGTCAAAGAGGGGACGGTACTGATCCGTCACGCGGGTTAAGCGCATATTGGGCGTCATGGCCTCAAAAACATTGTCGGCTGCCGTTTTTAGCTGATCGAAATCATTCACATAGATCTCATAAATCCCCACCGAATCAGGGCCCCAGCGATTGAGTCGTTGAACGAGCCGGATATCGCCCAGAGCAATGGTCTTGTCGACTTCTTCGAGTCCTGTTTCATAAATGCCAACGACGGTCATTTTGCGGGCGCGGGGCGGATTACCCAGAAAGTACAGGGGGACAGCATCGCCAACCTTGACGTTCAACTGATTGGCCATCAATTGGCTCAGCAGCAGTTCGGTAGAGCCAGAACCCGTATCGGCACCAACGACGGGCACTTTCCCCGCAATGAGCGACCCCCGAAACAGGTTCCAGTCATAATCTTTGCCCACACCTTTCAGAATGACCCCGCTGAGTTCTTCAGGTGTTTTCAGAATACCTGCTTTCAGAGCAACCGCCTGAATGTGACGTACGCCGGGAATTCGGGTGCTATCCTGATACAGCGTTGTCTTGAGCGGAAGGGCCGTTTGTTCATAAGACGCGTTGTTGGTGAATTTGCTCACCTGCAAGTGAGCACCGAATAGAAAGATTTTCTGCTCGATGGTTCGTTTATAGCCAAACAAAACAGCAAACGCGACAATCAGGATGGCCAACCCGAGCGCAATACTGGCTACCCCAACGCGGGTAACGGTAGCCGAAAAACTTCCTTCCGGTGCGTGACGAACCTTTCGGGCCAAAAAAACAGGTACGTTCAAAGTGAGTAAGTGTTAATGAGTCGGAAGAAAGTTAAAAGCTAAAGGCATACTTCGTACCTGATTAACGTATCTTCTTTGTTATGGTGCGTAAAAGTAAGAGTTTTGCATGACGCACTTCCCGCTTGTTACGATGACTTTCTTGACAAAACTCTTTTTTATTGGCTTTAGTATGCTTGCTATGGCCTGCCAGGCTCAAACGAGTAAGCAAAAAACAACGCCTGCCGTGCAAACCGGCGCCGATCAAATGAACTTATACCTGCCCACGTTGCAGGGAAAGCGGGTTGGCCTGGTGGTCAATCACACGTCCAGGGTTGGTGCCGCGCATCTGGTCGACAGCTTGCTTTCCCGGGGCGTATCCATCAAAACCATTTTTGCGCCGGAACATGGTTTTCGGGGGCAGGCTACCGATGGGGAAGAAATCAGTAGCGGACGTGATCCGAAAACGGGCATTATGATCACCTCGCTATATGGTAAAAATCGCAAACCAACTCCCCAGCAGATGGACTCGCTGGATGTAGTCGTTTTTGATATTCAGGATGTGGGTGCCCGGTTTTATACCTACACCAGCACCATGCATTATGTAATGGAAGCCTGTGCGGAAGCAAACAAGCCGATGATTTTGCTGGATCGCCCTAATCCCAATGGCCATTATGTGGATGGCCCGGTGCTTGAGGCCAAGTTTAAATCGTTTGTTGGGCTGAACCCGATTCCTGTTGTATATGGACTGACTATGGGGGAGTTGGCCCGCATGATTAATGGGCAGGGATGGTTAGCGGGAGCCAAAACATGCCCGCTGACGGTGATTCCACTCAAAAACTACACACACCAGACCCCTTATACCTTATCGGTGCCTCCATCGCCGAACCTGCCGAACCAGCAGGCTATCTTGCTGTATCCATCGCTTTGTTTTTTTGAAGGTACGGTTGTTAGTGTGGGGCGCGGCACCGATAAGCAGTTTCAAGTGATTGGGTCACCTTATACTAAATACGGCCCGTATACATTCACGCCGGTCGATAAGCCAGGTGCCATTAATCCTCCGCTGGAAGGACAACTGTGTTATGGGCTGGATTTATCCGCAGTTATGGTCTCGAAGCAAGGACTGATGCTGGACTATTTTTTTGACTTCTTCAATCGGGCTTCTGACAAAAGCAAGTTTTTCCTGGCCAATAATGGTATCGACCGGCTTGCCGGAACGGATCAACTTCGGCTACAACTACTGGCGGGTGTTCCCGTTGCGAAGATTCGCAAAAGCTGGGAGCCTGGGATAAATGCCTACAAACTAATTCGAAAAAAATATCTTTTGTACCCATAAGCCCGTAAGCAGATTATTTGTAATCATTTGTTTATTCTTTATTAACAATCATTTAGTTACAATAAAGTACATTTGCCGCACATCACTTCTGCTGGTACTCTTTTTCTTCCGTAACTCTGTGAAACTGTTAGTAACCTTTTTACTTTTAAGCATCTTACTTCCCTTTCAGGGGTCGGCGCAGGCCACTGTTTCTTTTGAACAGTGGCCTGCTCGATTGCAGCTTTATGCCCGTGATCAAACCAATCAATGTGTGGTTGCGATTTCCGGTCGGGCATCCGTTGGCGACGTGAAAGCTGTTTCACTGGTCGTCCGGCGAAATCAGCTTCGTTATCAATATGCCCGGACAGCCGTAGACTCCACCACCGGGCGTTTTGCGTTTAAGCCCATTATCAAAGCCGAGTTAAGCCAGTACAGTTTTCAGGTATTCGTGCACCGGGCTACTCCCGGTGATTCCGTTCAGGTAGCCATTCGGGATAGTATTGTCTGTGGCGATGTATTCCTGATTATGGGCCAGTCGAACGCTGTTGGCCGGTTTAACGAAAATGCCTATAAAAGCGAATTCTGCCGAACTTTTGGTGTTAATAATGGAGCCGTAGCCTATAATCCTGCCGATACGGCCTGGTGCCTGACCAACACGACGGAAGGGGCGAATACCCTTTGGGGAGTTGAGCTTCAACGCTACATTAAAGAGCAGAATGGGATTCCAACGGCCGTGATCAATGGCGCTGTTGGATCGACGGATATTAACAGCCATGCCATTCGGGATGCCAACCAACCGGCTTCAATGAATTCGCTGTATGGGCGCTTATACTACCGAGCCAGCAAGGCCGGTGTTGCTGCCCAGGTGAAAGCCATGATCTGGCGGCAGGGCGAAGCCGAGGCCGCCAATGATCCCGATGTATACAGCCGCGTTTTTCCGCAATTATATAGCTATTGGAAAAAAGATTATCCAGGTATCAAAAAGGTGTACCACTCACAGCTGAATCTGCTCACCAACGATGTCATAAAAGCGGGAGCATTGCGTGATTTTCAGCGCCGATCCAAAACACTGTTTGGGGATAACGAACCCATTGCTACGGTAGGTCTGCCTGGCTATCAGGGGCTTCACTATGATGAAGTGGCGTATCGTCAATTCGGCCTGGAATTATACCGGCTCGTTGCCAGTGACTTTTATGCCTCTGCCGATACCAGCAATATTCATTCGCCTAACCTGCAACGCCTTTATTACAGTACACCCAAACAGGACGAAATAACCCTTGAATTCGAGCCTGGTCAGGAAATACACTGGCCCGCCGATACAACCATCACCAATCCTGGCAATGGCCACAAGTATGCCCAAAGCTTATCTGATTTCATCTATTCAGATTATCCGAATGGCGAAAGTGGGATCATTAAATCCGTAACGGAACAGGGAAACCGGCTGGTGTTGAAATTGACGAAACCGGTTACTGCCAAGCACCTGACGTATTTGCCCTCCTCGTATAAAGACAATGAACTTGGGTTTTATGCCGGACCCGTTATTCGTAATCGTCGGGGAATGCGCGCCCTGACGTTTTATCAGGTACCAATCGCGCCACCCTTGCCAGCGGTTTCGGATTTGCGGGCCATACCGGTCGATACAAGTGCGATCAAACTCACCTGGGAGACAAAGTCGGACAGCATTGCGCAGTGGGCCATCGAGCGGGCCGACAGCGGTGATCTGTTTAAACCAATTGCGCTGCTGCCAGGTACCGCCGTCATGTATCAGGACCTGCGTAAGGCAAATCGCCCCGATTCGCTCAAGCTTGGTAAAATTTATAAATACCGGATTCGAGCGTTTGGAAAGCGCGCCGAATCCGATTACTCTCCCACAGTAACGGCTTCGTTGCAATTGGTTTTAAATGTAAAAGTAGGGCCCGAGCTGGAGTTAGGGTATACCGGCTCGCTGGCTAATTCGAGTGCCTTGGTCTATCCTAATCCGGCCACGGACCAGGTGAACATACGACTGCCGTTAGACTGGAGTGGCGACGCTGTGTCGCTTACCATAACCAGCGAAGCGGGCAAAGTTGTGCTGCAACGGAATTATCAGGTACCGGCGGGTACCCCGTTTTTATCATTTTCGGTGGCCTCTTTGCCGACGGGTACGTATGTGCTGGCCATGCGGTACAAAACGGGTGGGGTTCAGTGTCGATTACTCGTTACCCGCTAAGCATTCTGGGTAAGGTTGCTTCGGTTAGGGCGTTTTCACGAAAAATGCCCTAACTTTGCATTTTAGAGACCTATTCATGGCCACCGAACAGATTCTGATTCTTGATTTTGGTTCTCAGTATACACAACTCATTGCTCGCCGGGTACGCGAACTGAATGTTTACTGCGAAATCCATCCGTATAATCACCTTCCAACTATTACGCCCGACGTTAAGGGCATCATTCTCTCAGGCAGTCCTTCGTCCGTTCGTGATGCCGATGCGCCCGAAGTTCATCTGGCCGCTTTCCGGCATAAAATGCCTTTACTGGGCGTTTGCTACGGCGCTCAATTGCTGGCTCACACCAGCGGAGGAGAAGTTAAAGCATCGTCCATTCGTGAATATGGCCGGGCCAAGCTAGGCACCGTGAAGGGAGAGAGCCCGCTGATGAAGGGGATCGACCAGCACTCACAGGTGTGGATGTCGCATGCCGATACCATTACGAGCGTACCCGAAAACTTCGACATCATTGCGTCGACCGATACGGTTCATGTGGCCGCTTTCCAGGTAGACGGTGAGCCAACCTACGGCATTCAGTTTCACCCCGAAGTAACGCATTCACTGCAGGGCAAAATGCTCCTTCACAACTTCGTTGTCGATATCTGCGGCTGTTCGCAGAACTGGACGGCAGCCTCATTTGCCGAAACGACAGTGGCCAGCCTGAAACAGCAGCTAGGCGATGACAAAGTCGTGCTGGGACTGTCCGGAGGTGTCGATTCGTCGGTAGCGGCCATGCTGATTCACCAGGCAATCGGTGAAAACCTTTACTGCATTTTTGTCGATAACGGCGTGCTCCGGAAAGATGAGTTTGCGGGCGTTCTGGAATCCTACAAAACATTGGGCCTGAACGTAAAAGGTGTCGATGCAAAAGAGCAATTCTACAGCGCGCTGGCTGGCTTGACCGATCCGGAAGCCAAGCGTAAAGCCATCGGACGAACGTTTATCGAGGTATTCGACCACGAGGCCCATCTGATCGAAGGTGTATCCTGGTTGGGGCAGGGGACCATTTACCCGGACGTTATCGAATCCGTTTCCGTAAAAGGACCATCGGCAACGATCAAGTCGCACCATAATGTCGGGGGACTTCCTGATTTCATGAAACTGAAAGTTGTGGAACCGCTCAATACCTTGTTCAAAGACGAAGTTCGCGCGGTTGGCCGGACGTTGGGTCTGCCCGAAGCCATTCTGGGCCGACATCCGTTCCCGGGCCCTGGTCTGGCCATTCGTATTCTGGGCGATGTGACAGCCGAAAAGGTAGACATTTTGCAGCAGGTCGATGCCCTGTTTATCGACGGCTTGAAACGCGAAGGTCTGTACGATAAAGTATGGCAGGCGGGGGCAATGCTTCTGCCGGTGCAATCGGTTGGCGTTATGGGCGACGAGCGGACGTATGAACGTGTTGTCGCGCTGCGGGCCGTAACGAGCGTAGACGGAATGACCGCCGACTGGGCGCACCTTCCCTACGAATTTCTGGCCGATATATCGAATGAAATCATCAACCGGGTGAAAGGTGTCAATCGGGTTGTGTACGATATTTCATCGAAACCACCCGCTACAATCGAGTGGGAGTAAGCTTCGTCGCTTGACTATTCACGCAAAATACCCGATGCTAAAAATAGTATCGGGTATTTTTATGTAAAACGTATGCCATAGGGTACTCGCTTATCGTCCTTTTGCCTACTTTTAGGCCGGATACTTACTATTTACTACAATGAAACTAACAGGCATAAACCGACTGATGATCTTCGCATTGGCGGGTGTACTAATGAGTGTAACGGCCTGGGCGCAGGGAGATAAGGCAAATCGGCCAAGTCCGCCTGCTATGGCCAGCGGAAAAGTAAATGGCGCGACGATCACAATTAACTACAGTAGTCCGTCCGTAAAAGGCCGGTCTGTTTGGGAGACGACCAGCTCTCTTGCACCTTACGGGAAAGTGTGGCGTTCGGGCGCTAACGAGGCTACGACATTCGAAACCGATAAAGACATTATGGTGGAGGGTAAATCATTGCCAGCCGGTAAATACGGTTTTTTTACCATCCCCGGCGAGAACGAATGGACCGTTATTTTTAACAAAGTGGCGAACCAGTGGGGTGCTTTCAAGTACGACCAGGGGCAGGATGTGTTGCGCGTTATGGCGAAACCAATGAAATCCGCCCAGATGCATGAGCGACTGGTGTATGACATAACGGGTAAGGGCGTTTTACTTCGTTGGGAACATGTCGACCTGCCCATTGCAATCAAGTAATCAGCATGACTCGATAGAGCGTTCAGTTTTGCGCTGTACTTTTGACAAAACAAAAAGGCAGACCCAGTAACTGGGTATGCCTTTTTGTTTTGTCAAAAGCTACTTATTAGTTCAGCTTCAACGCATCTTCAATGTTGTTGATGCCTGATTTCGTGGCATCAGCCGCATCGTCGACCTTATTGTTATACGCGTTTTTCGCACGCTCCTGGTTGTATGTCGATTGTGCTTCATTTTTAAGCTGATCAACTTTGTTCTCAGCCTTGTTGGCATATTGATTTGCCGTTGTTTCTGCTTTACCGACTAGTTTGTCGACCTGCGATTTTACCTGCGCTACGCCCTCTTCCCACTGGCCCTGTAAGTCATTGACATTCTGGGTCAGTTTGTCACGAGTTTCTTTGCCACTCCGGGGAGCTGTCAGATAACCAATAGCTAATCCTGCTAACACACCTCTTATAAAGCTCATAATCTTGTTTGTTTTGAATTTCGATTGGGATTACCTGTACTGTCTAAAAATTGTGCCATATTCTGTTTAAATGGATTAATCTATTGTTTATCAGTACATTAAACATCAATTGGTGGTTTATTGCAGACAATGCCAATCCTTTGTTGAGTAGTTTATTCCACAGGATAGGGGCCTTAGGTGGGCAACAAAAAAGGCCACTCTCTATAGAATGGCCTTTTTTATTGATTAAGTAAATAATCGCTAGTTAATTAGAGTTGACGATTTTCGGCCAGTACTTCCCGAATATCATTAATGATCTTTCCCGCCAGATGATCGGCGGTTGCCAGCGTGTCTGATTCCGAATAAATACGAATAATGGGTTCCGTGTTTGACTTTCGAAGGTGAACCCATTCCTTATCAAACTCAATCTTGACCCCGTCGATGGTGTTGATCGGATTCTTGGCATATTTTGCCTGAATGCGATCCAGCACCGCATCGACATTGATATCGGGTGTGAGCTCGATCTTGTTTTTGGAAATGTAGTAGTTCGGGTAAATTCGACGCAGCATAGACGCTGACTTGCCAAATTTTGCCAGATGCGTCAGGAAAAGGGCAATGCCCACGAGTGCGTCGCGTCCATGATGGAGGTCAGGGTAGATAATACCGCCATTTCCCTCGCCACCAATGATGGCGTCTTTCTCTTTCATCATTTCCACCACGTTCACCTCGCCCACGGCGGAGGCAAAATGCTGTCCCCCGTACTTCCGGGTCACATCACGCAGGGCAACCGTGCTCGACATGTTGGAAATTGTATTGCCTGCCTTGCCCTCGGGCTTATTTTTTAGGACATAATCGGCCACGGCAACCAGCGTATACTCTTCGCCGAAGGCTGAACCATCTTCACAAATCAGCGCCAGCCGATCTACGTCGGGATCGACCACGATGCCCAGATCGGCATTGCCCTTTTCCATCTCTTTAATGATGTCGCGCAGGTTTTCGGGAAGCGGCTCTGGGTTGTGGGCAAAATTGCCCGTGGGCTCACAGTGCAGTTTTGTGATCTGCTCAACACCCAGTGCCTCCAGCAGCATCGGAACGGCAATGCCACCAGTCGAGTTGACCGCATCGACAACAACCCGAAAATTTCGGGCGACAATCGCATCCCGATCAACCAGCGGCAGGGCCAGAATCTGATCAATGTGTTTTTGCAGCCAGGTGTTATCCGCCGTATATTTTCCTAATTTACGAACCTCCGCAAAGTCAAAGGATTCACTATCGGCAATGGCCAGAACATCGGCCCCATCCTGGGCGGATATAAATTCGCCGGTTTCATTAAGCAGTTTGAGGGCGTTCCATTGAATCGGGTTATGGCTGGCCGTCAGAATAATACCACCAGCCGCGCCTTCACCAACCACGGCCAGCTCAACGGTAGGCGTAGTGGACAGACCCAGATCGATCACATGCAGGCCCAGGCCCTGCAGGGTGGCGGCTACCAACTTGGATACCATTTCTCCTGACAAGCGACCATCGCGGCCAATAACAACCGACTGGCGTTCGGGATTGCGTTGCCGGAGCCATTGACCAAATGCTGCTGTAAATTTAACAACATCCAAAGGGGTCAGTCCGTCTCCGCTGCGCCCCCCAATCGTTCCTCGAATCCCGGAAATAGACTTAATTAATGCCACGTTTTGGGTTAGGTAAATAAATGTAGATAAGTATGCAAAGATAGTCGATCGTGCGTAAGCAATGGGTGTTCAGACCCCCTAAAGTTCAGCCAAAAGGTACGTGCAGCAGCAGTTTTTTTAAACGAAGAACAGTTCAGAGCGAAGGGTTGAGTTGGCCCGCCCTTTGAATGTTCCGCTAATGGGGGCAGCCAGCTCGGGCTTCGCCGTCGAGGTTAGAAAAATGTGCCGATTCAGCACCAGCGACCCTTCGGTAGGGTCGAAGCCACGCCAGCCAGCACCCGGCAGGTATACTTCGGCCCAGGCATGTAGTTGGTGCTCCTGCTGCGGGTTTCCAAATAAATAGCCACTGACAAAACGGGCGGCAATGCCCAGGCTCCGGCAGGCGGCCATGAACAGGGTTGTATAATCCCGGCAGGAGCCTTTATGAAGGGTCAATGTTTGCTCGGGTGGAAAGGGCGCGCCTAATTCGCGAATTTCGTAGGTGAATTTTCGAAGGGCCTGATTTAGCGCGATTAAAAAGCCCGTTGTCTGCCAGTTGGCTCCGGCTGCCAGTTCCCGGGCCCAGCTGCTGACACGCTCCGAAACGCCCACCTGTTTGAGATAAGGCTGAAGTAAATCCTCGATGGCTTGCGGGTATCGAAATGGCACCCGCTTCGTGTCAAACGGATATAAGACAAAATCGAACGAATTGAAATCATCGGACTGGAGCTCCATGTCGGCCGATACCCTGAGGTGTTTCGTTGGGTGATTGAAATAGACCACCTGCTGAACATTCCCTTCCACATCGACATTGCGAACAACCCGGGCCGGTTGTGGATCGATCAGCAGTTCGTATTTCAGCAACCGCTGATAAGGATACGTCCGGGGATACAGATAAAGCGTTTGTGGACCCAGGGCCACGGGGCTATCGTATGTATATTCGGATTCGTGCCGAACGTGAAGCTGCATAGAAGGATGAGTTATGAATGATGAGTTATAAATGATGAAATAGGCTAAAGCTTTATTTATCATTTATAACTCATCATTCATCATTTTTTTGTAGAACGTACTTTCTCAAAAATAGGGTCCATCCAGTAGGTCGGTACTTTACGGACGGAATTGCCAAGTAAAGCACTCCACTGGTGAGAAATTTCGTCCATGTCTTCTTTCTCGAGCCTGTACTCGGTCATGTGAAAACTATCTTTCGGATAAACGACCACGTCTAAGGGGTAATCCACATCGTTGGCGCTGACGCGGGTGGCATCAAATGCCAGAAAACCGATTTTCAGCGCATCGGCCATGCTGGACTCGTACGACAAATTTCTGAACAACAGCGGTTTGCCGTAACCGGAATTGCCGATTATTTTGAACGGTGATCCCTGATCCACTTCAACCCAGTTTCCTTCTGGGTACAGCATGAAGAGCTTATGTTCTTCATCGTCTTCCAACTGCCCGCCCACAATGGCGTTTAGGTTGAAATTCAGGCCGCTGGCCACAATGGATGTTTTATCTTCCTGCGCCACTCGTTTCACCTGCTCTCCGAAGGCATTGACAGCTTTGTAGAGTTTATTGAATGAGCGATCTTGTTCAGCCAGTACTTCTTTGAAATAGGTTATCGCTTTATCGCGTACGGAACGCAGTCCCGATGTCATGATAAACAGGGAGTGATTCTCGACTTCATGAACCGAAATTTTCCGGTTAGACGACACTTCGGAGCCCGAAGTCAATCGTCTGTCAGCGATGGCAACCAGGCCCGACGCGACTTTAATTCCTAAACAATACGTCATTCTCTACAGTGGGAAAGCAACTTGTAAACCCAACAAATATACAGGTTGCCTACGTTTTTGTTCGATTTACGAACCTGTTTTCTCGAAAATGCTAGTGTGGGCGGCCAGGTAACGCCCCCCTTGAACGTCCCGAACGCAAGGCTTGGCGTCAATGGGTACGAATGGCTGCGTTTTAGGGAGGGTTGCTTTCGATCGTTAGCGGGATGGCTTTGTGAAACACGTAACGGACAGCTTTTTAAGCCGCAGGGGTTTGTTTTTGGCGAACGATTGTGTTACTTTGGCGATCAGAAGGCGTTTAATCCCTCTGCCCATTTTGTAATGAACTTTGACGACGAAGACGACGACGATAGCTTCATGGACTGGGATGGTTTCGACGAGGACTATGACCCTGAAGAAGCCCGTGCCGAGATGGAGGCCGAAAACAGGCGCATTAAAAATTTGCCTATTCTTCGCAAAGCCAACGAGTTAATGGAGTTGACGCAGGCCATTGTCGAAACCATTAATAAGGAAGAAGATGTCCTGATGATGCATGAACAGATGCTGGCGAATGCGATGATGCTGGCGCCGAAAATTGTTGGTGCCGAAGGGGGCGATCTATACACGCTGCGTATGGAAAACGCGGTTATTATAAAAATGCATGCCCGTGAATTACTGGCTCAAACATCGTATTGCAAAGCCGAAAAGCTGACTCAAACCGCTTATCTGAACGTGCTGCGCGAGGAAATTGAACAGTTTAGACTGTTGTTCGTCGAATGGGTAAACAGCTTTGATAAAGATAATGACGCTCCGGATGACTGGGGTCTTTTTTACTAAGTTTCACACCAATTGATTCGGGTGACAAGGTAAAAAGAGAACAAACGCAAGAAGGCCACCCAGGTAGAGTCTGGGTGGCCTTCTTGCTGTATGGCTCACTCCATGGCCATCTGCTTACCGAAAACTAATAAACAAGTCGTCTCCTGCCCATGGTTATGGCTTGTAAACTACATTTGTGTTTGCGAAAACAGCTTCGTTATGAATAAACATGTACAAGTCTTTTTCTGGTTTTTTAGACAAACAAACCGAATAAGTCTACTCGGTTTGTTTGCGTTTCTCCGGTTAACGACAACCGCGTGGGCAGCCGGCGATGTAGAAACCCAGGCACCAACCGCATTCGCCGTAGCTGTGACCTCCGCAACCGTTTGTGCAGGCACCAAAACCGATCTGACCGCTTCAGGCTGTAGTGGGTCAGTCCGCTGGTCGACAACACAAACCGGGGCGACCATTACGGTGACACCGGCCAAAACAACAACGTATACCGCCTTCTGTGACATACCCAGCACAACCCCCGGCAGTGGTACGGCTACTAGTGTAACAACAACAACGGCTACGGGCACCGTACAGGTTTATACGCCTATTGTGCTGACGCCCAGTTCGTTGTCTACCCTATGTAATGGCGGCAAAGATGGTCAGGTAGCCATTAATGCCACGGGTGGGACCGGTGCGCTTCAGTACCAGTTTAATGGGCAGCCTTTTCAGACGGTCAATACGACGTTCGGTAATTTAACCGCTGGCACCTATGCTGTGGCTGTTAAAGACGCCATCGGATGTACGGCCCAGGCGACGGTCGAGGTGAAACAGCCCCCGGCGTTGAGTGTTAGTGTTTCGCCTGTTCTGCCCAAGTGTCTGGGTGGATCAGATGGCGCTTTGCTGGCTGTAGCCTTCGGCGGGGTGGGCGATTATCGTTACCTGCTCAATTTAGGCCCTCCTCAGGTAAGTGGCACGTTTATAAACCTAAAAGCAAATACAACGTATTCGCTGGGGGTGACGGATAAAAATAATTGCATATTTTTTCAGGATGTACTGATTGGCTCGCCGGTTCCTTTTGATATTAAGCTGGACATGAAGCCTACCCGCTGCACAGGTTCGGCGGATGGGATTGTTACCGTTTCGGCTACCGGTGGAGCCGGAACCTACCAGTATCAGCTAGGAACCAGCCCTTTGCAGACAGGAACACAATTTACGGGTCTGGCAGCGAACACGTACGAAATAACGGTAATTGACGGAAATGGCTGTCAGGGGAAGAAATCGGTGGTTGTTGAGCAGCCTGCTCCGCTAATATTGACTGCCGTTGCCGGAGCCGTTAACTGCTTCGGCCCCAACAGCGGCTCCATTAAAGTGACGCCCGCTGGCGGAACAGGCGCTACGCGCTATCAACTTTCTACGGGCAAGACCCCACAAAGCAGCAATGTATTCACCGGGCTGGCTGCGGGTGACTACACCATTGTGGGTACAGATGCCAATGGGTGTACGAGCCTTGTGTCGGTGACGGTTGGCAAATCTGACCCGCTGAAAGCCCAGGCTGTGTCGCTGGCTGCCACCTGCTGTATTTGCCCAACCGGTGCCGTAAAATTCACCACGACAGGAGGGATCGGTACCGTCAGGCAGTATCAGGTTGTTGGACAGCCTTACCAAACGGATAGCCAGATCAATGGCCTTCGACCAAATACTTATCGATTCCGAGTAGCCGATGAAGTTGGCTGCACCGATTCCATTGTGGCTGTGGTGACAGACGGAGGGGCCGTTACGCTATCGGTGGGTACGATCAAAGACGTGACCTGCAAGGGTGGTCAGGATGGCCAGGCAACCGTGCAGGTAGCGGGTGGCACCAGGCCATTTAAATTCTATTGGACCACTGAGCGCCGGGATACCCTGAAAACCTTTACGGCTACCCAGTCTACGTTGACCGAGGGCACCTACACGGTAAGCGTAGTCGATAGCAATCAATGCTCAACAAATACATTGTTTGTACCTCTGAAAGCCCAGTTTCCGTTACCGTCCAAACCACTCGTTACGCAAACAGGAAGTGGTGCCCTAACGACCGACCCGGTAGCTGGCATTCAATGGTACATTCGCGTGGGGGGCGACCCCGGCAAACCCGTTCCCAATGCGACAGGGCCATCGTTAGTACCCTATCAGAGCGGCCAGTATTATGTGGTCGTTACGGCCAATGGGTGTGCCTCACCACCATCTGAGGCCATTAATTTTGTGCTGACGGCGTTGGCCGAACCTGCTTCATTGCTCTCGGCTCGGGTGATGCCAAACCCAATTGTTGATCGATTACGGATTGAAATTGAACAGGACGAACGATCTGCCGTGATGGTTCAGCTACTGGATGCCTCGGGCCGGACGGTCATGTACCAACAGATACCCGCCTTTACCGGTAAAAAGCAAGCGGAATGGCCCCTGACGGGCATTACCGCTGGGAGCTATCTACTAAAGCTAACGGCCAGCGTTCGCCAATCGGTGATTCGCGTATTGGTGGAGTGAGGGTTTTTATGGGTTGTAGTTTATAGTTTATAATTGGCTGACGCGAATCTATACGTGCGTCAGCCAACCATAAACCACAACCTACAAACGCTATAACCGTTCTTCAAACAGCTTCAAAATTCGTTTGTACTCATCCATCCAACTGGTGGGTTCCACAAAGCCGTGGTCTTCCATGGGGTAGGTGGCTACTTCCCAATTGTCTTTTTTGAGTTCGATCAGGCGCTGCATGAGCCGGACGGTGTCCTGAAAGTGAACGTTCACATCGACCATGCCGTGGCAAATGAGCAAGTAATTTTTCAGTCCCTCGGCGAAGTAGATGGGAGAGGAGCGACGGTAGGAAAGCGAGTCGTTCTGCGGTTCGTTCAGAATGTTGGCCGTGTATGGGTGATTATAGGCGGCCCAGTCCGTAACGGGGCGTAGCGCTGCTCCGGCTTTAAAAACATCGGGTGTCGTAAACATGGCCATCAGCGTAATAAAGCCACCATACGAGCCGCCGTAAATTCCGATCCGTTTGGCATCCACTCCCTGGGTTGCCACCAGCCATTTGGCCGCATCGACATGATCGTCCAGATCTTTGCCGCCCATATGCCGATAAATTCCCGTGCGCCAGTCGCGGCCATACCCGGCGCTGGCTCGGTAGTCGATGTCGAGAACAGTATAGCCTTTGTCAGTCAGTAAGTTATGAAACATATATTCCCGCGAATACTGGCTCCACCACTTGTGGGCATTCTGTAAATAACCCGCTCCGTGCACAAACACAACGGCTTTGCCGGTTGATGTCTTTGGTCTATACAGACGAGCGTAGATCTGCTGCCCATCGCGAGCCGGAATCGTGACGAGCGTCGGTTCCTGCCAGGCATAAGCCTTGAAGGCTTCGGTTGGTGAGTTGGTCAGTTTAATAGGAGTAGACACACCCGCAGTCTGTGAAACTGCTGGCTGAGAAGCACGTTTAGGCGTTGCCAATGACTGTTGATGAACAGCCATCAGGTACAGTTCCCAAGGTTTGTTGGTAGACGAATACCGCACAGCCATCAGGGTTTCGTCGGGTGAAAGCGTTACATCGTTGGCCCCCGTCATGTTCGTCAGGCGCGTTCGTTCTGGCCGTGAACCAGTTACCGGCATCCGATAAAAATGCTGCTCGCCCGGGTGAACTTCGTTGGTTTGCACGAAGAACTGGGTTTTGTCTTTTGATAATTGTACCTGCTGCACCTCAAACGTACCCGATGTCAGTTGCCTGCGTTCACCTGTGAGCACATTAACGGTGTAGATATGGGAGTAGCCATCCGCTTCCGACTGAAACCAAAGCGTCTGATTATCGGCCAGGAAATTCATGTTGCCCGGCGAGTTAAGCGAACCAATACCCGGCCCACCAATCCAGGTGTCTTCATGTTGTCGGTCGAGGAGGGAAAGCGTCAGCGTTTCCGGTACAAAACGCATAATCCAGCGATCCTTGTTATCCAATGACCGGACCACAACCACACAAACTTTTCCGTTATCCGACCAGACGGGTCCACTAATAACGACCGGACGCATCTTTTTGGCCGTATCGGCTTTCGCTTTTCCGACCGATTGTAGATAGGCCGGTCTGTCCATAATACCCGGAATATCTTTTATGGACACCGCCCGAACCGTGTCCTTCGCTATATCATAAACGAAAAACTCCTGACTGGCAGCGGGAGCGCCCACCTTCGTCCGACCCGGAATATCTTCCGTATAGCCCGACTCGGTTACGTAATTGGGAACCTGCGTATTTTTTACGCCCGTTGCGGGCTTCGTTAAGCGATAGGTAACGAAACGCCCGTCGGGGCTGAGTTGCGGATTAACGACCGTTTTGTCATCCAGGTAAATCTCTTTGGCGCGTTTGGGCCGGTCGGCTTTGCTGATCCGATCGGCTTCATCCTTTTTCTCTTTCCGTTCTTTCAGCACCGACGACAGCCGGAGTTGATCCTGTTTCAGAAATTTCTCTTCATCGGTTAATTTGGGTTCGGCTTTTTTCGCGCCCGTGCGAAAATCAGTAAGCTGGAGTAGCTCGCCGGTTTTCAGATCGATGCTATACAAATTGGACCCGCTTCGCCGAAAAACGACCTTCTGTTCATCACCCGAGAACGTGGGATCCACTTCGTTTTCGACCGTATTGGTCAATTGACGGACCGACCCCGACTTAACGTCGAGCAGAAACAAGTCGCCCTGGCGGTCAAACAGCCGCTGTGTGTAGGCGCGGTTGTAGGTCGATACGGGTGGCGTTGGCAGCGCTCGGCGCTCGCTGGGACTAACTTTTATCGGTTCCGAGGCTGTCAGCGTTTTTTTGCGGGCATCGCGAAGGATGGTCACCTTGTAAAGTGAATCACCTTTTGCGGGACCACCTTTGGCCTGGCTGGGATTCCAGGTAAAATAAAGTGTCTTAGAGTCGTCGGACCAGAACGGATTTGTTGGCGACGTGCCGACCCAGCTTTTTGGGTCCTGCATGATGGTTTCGACGGTCAGCGTGGGGGGATTATTGGACGAAGATTGCGCCCACAGCGATGTGGCAGGCAACAGAAGTAGCCCGTAGAGGAAGCGATTCATTGATGAATGACGTGAGAGATTGGCCAAAAGCCGGAAATTAGGAAGAAAACAGCGAAAGACTTACTTTTCGACCTGAAAACGCACACCAATCCGGCTACAGACCCGATTGTCCGGACTTGGTAGCCCATGCCCTCACTGCAGTTTATTTTGACCAAAATCTAATCCCATAGCATTGGCTGGCAGTCGAAAGATGGTATCTTGCTTACTGAAACAATTGTCTGCTTGATGAAGTACATTGTACACGCTTACGATCATACCGACCCCGGTGCTCTTGACCGGCGCATGGCTGTTCGGCCAGCTCACCTGACGTATGTCCGTCAACTAAAAGAGAAGGGCCAGTTTGTGCTCGGAGGGGCGCTCCTCAATCCCGAACAAATCATGATCGGGTCCATGCTCATCCTTGACCTCGACACAGAAGCGGACCTTCAGCAGTATCTGAAGACAGATCCGTATGTTGTGGAGGGTGTCTGGGAAACATTGGATGTGAAACCGTTTCGGCAGGCAGATGTATAACGGCCGGTTCCCTAAGATCCTACCACCGATGCGCCCTGAACGATCATGGTTGACCTATTTAACGGGTATATTCCTTTTATCCTGTTTGGGATCACTTTCTGCCTGTGGGCAGGAGACAAAAACGAAAACAGCTACGGTTCCCGTCGATACAACCATTGTTGACGACGATACGCTTGAGGTCAATGACGTGCCCAAAGCTAAACAAACAGAGCACGCCCGTTGATTATTAAAGTGTAAAACTAATACCTTACGAATTTTGATAGACGCAGCAATATTTGATATGGATGGGCTGCTGGTGGACTCTGAGCCTCACTGGCGTGCTATGGAACGGGTGGTATTTGATACCGTTGGCCTACATCTGACCGACGAAGAGTGCAAGCAAACCACAGGAATGCCCATCCTGGAAGTTGTCCGGTACTGGTTTGCCCGGGCTCCCTGGTCGGAGGAGGCCGCAGCGGGAAGGAGTCTTGAAAATCTGGCCGATGCCATCACCGACGGGGTCCATGACCGCATTGCGAGGCTGGCCGAACCGATGCCGGGCGCCATCGAAACCTTACAATTCTTTGTTAGCCGGGGTATTCCAACGGCCATCGCTTCGGCCTCGCCCATGAGTTTGATCGAAGTGGTCGTGAATCGGTTGGGCATTCGGGACGCGCTGACGCTCTGGCACTCGGCCACGCTGGAAGCCCGTAACAAACCAGCTCCCGATGTGTACCTGGGCACGGCCCGTAAGCTAGCTGTATCGCCTGCCAATTGCCTGACCTTTGAAGATTCGGGAAGCGGTCTGCTATCGGCTTATTCGGCGGGCATGCGGACCGTAGCCGTACCGGCAGCGTTTGAGTATAGCGATCCGAAATTTGATATTGCCGACCTGATTATACCGGCGCTGACAGCGTTTACGGTCGATACATTTAGTCTGTTGCAAGCCAAAGATCAATAGTCCTAATTTCCTAAACCGTGCCTTGTGCACCCTTAATCGTATGAGAATTTATCAACTTGATGCCTTTACCGACAAGCTTTTTGCTGGTAATCCGGCGGCTGTTGTGCCACTGGCTGAGTGGCTTCCCGATGAGCAGATGCAGCGGATAGCCGCTGAAAACAACCTGGCTGAAACCGCTTTTTACGTGAAAACCGACGAAGAAAGAACCTACCATATTCGTTGGTTTACGCCCACGGTGGAAGTTGAATTATGCGGCCATGCGACGCTGGCGACGGGCTATGTCGTGTTTTTTCTGGAAAACGGTGCGCCCGAAAACGACCAGATCTTTTTCAACTCCCGCAGTGGTTTATTAAAGGTTTGCCGGGG
Source organism: Spirosoma horti (assembly GCF_054776595.1). Lineage (NCBI taxonomy): Bacteria > Pseudomonadati > Bacteroidota > Cytophagia > Cytophagales > Cytophagaceae > Spirosoma > Spirosoma horti. The sequence continues at coordinate 598,749 of NZ_BAAHBQ010000001.1, read as the reverse complement.
AGAAAATGGCTGGCTCACCCTCGATTTTCCGGCCGATCCGGTGCATAAAGCGAATGTACAGCCACCTGCGCTGATCGCCAGTATGGGCGAAAAACCGGTTGGTATTTTTAAAGGGAAAACCGATTACATGCTGGTTTATGAAACCCAGGCCCAGATCGAGGCCCTGCAGCCGGACTTTCGGGAAATGAGCAGCGTTCCAGCCCGGGGAGTCATTGTAACAGCACCTGGCCAGGATAATCAGGGAGAAACGGTCGATTTCGTGTCGCGGTTTTTTGGACCACAGTCGGGCATCGATGAAGACCCTGTCACGGGTTCGGCACACACGACGCTAGTTCCCTATTGGGCTGAAAAACTTGGTAAAACGGAATTGACTGCCCGTCAGCTTTCCAAACGGGGCGGCTACCTGCGTTGTAAACTTAATGATGACGGCGAAAATTCCGCCCGAGTTGATATATCAGGGCAAGTGCAGTTGTACTTAACGGGTGAAATTCATCCGTAAGCTCTGTTTTTATCTTTGCAACTTCTTTTGAATCTAGGGAATAGATTCAAAAGAAGTTGCAAGGAATTTGCTAATTTTAATTTGTAATAAATCTAAACAAGCTTACCTTTGCGCTCGTAAACGACTTCCGTGAATGACTGCCGAGTATAATTTTTCTGAAAACATAGGGGCTGCGAGTGAAGCCAAACCCTTGCTGCAGGTCAATCCTTTTTTAAGCCAGGAGTGTGTGTTGAAAAAGTGTTGTAAGAAGTACAAGAAAGGAAAACGCTGCAAGAAGTGTCCTGATTGATCGAGCTTGCCCTTCGGTCTTATTTAAGTCTTGGTTAGGCAGGTTCATCCTTTTCTCCTCTTTTGTGAACCCAATAGCTGCCTTTGTTGTCATTGAGATAGATGCATCTCTATCTACATATACCTTTTTGCAAGCAAGCCTGCCACTACTGCGACTTCCATTTTAGCACCAGTCTGGGGCAGAAATCAGCGCTGGTTGATGCGCTCTGTACCGAGATTTCCCTGCAAAAAGACTACCTGCCCAGTCGAACGCTCGAAACCATCTATTTCGGCGGAGGAACACCATCTCTGCTGACTGAGCGCGAAATCCAACAGATCTTTGCCGCCATACAAACGCATTTCACTGTGTCGCCCACGGCAGAGATAACGCTCGAAGCCAATCCCGACGATCTGAATCTGGAGAAGCTGACGATGTTGCGTACCTATGTCAATCGCTTAAGTATTGGTATACAGACGTTTGATGAAGCCACACTCCGCTGGATGAACCGTGCTCACACCGCAACTGAGGCTGAAGCCTGTGTTCGGCTAGCCCGGGAAGCGGGCTTTGAGAATATGAGCGTCGATCTGATCTATGGCATTCCAAACAGGGATACGACGCGCTGGCAGCTTGATTTACAGAAAGTCCTTGCGCTCGACGTACCACACCTTTCAGCCTATGCCCTGACCATTGAGCCCGACACTGCGTTTGGCCGCTGGCAGAAAAAAGGAAAACTGCCGCCCGCTGACGAAGACAGTGCCGCCGAACAGTTTGAAGAGCTGACGAAGGCATTGAATGAGGCAAATTACGACCATTACGAAATCTCCAACTTTGCCAAACCTGATCAGTACGCCCGGCATAATAGCGCCTACTGGCAACGTCGGCCCTACCTCGGCATTGGGCCGAGTGCACACTCCTATAATGGGCATTCGCGGCAATACAATCTGGCAAACAACAGCCGGTACATTGCCGCCATCAGTCAAGGCAAGCTCCCTGCTACCCTCGAAACGCTAACGATTGCCGATCAGGTAAACGAGTATTTATTAACCGGTCTCCGAACAAAGTGGGGTTGTTCGCTGGCTGACCTCAATGCCTTGCTAACCAGTAACTTTGCTGAAAAACAGGCTCGTGATCTTACGGCTATGTATGCAACCGGCTGGCTTTCACGCGTGGGTGATCGCTTATTACTGACCCAGTCGGGAAAGCTTTTTGCCGACCGGGTGGCCGCTACCTTATTTGTTGAGGAGTAGATGTAACGCTTTTTCATAATTTACACGTTAATTCGTGGAAAGCGCGGGTTTAGAGCCGCCAGCATACTATTTTCGCGGTAAGACTCTTCAGCTATGAACCCGCAACGTCCGGTAAACACTTTTCGCACGTCTCCAGCGCCGACACCCAGGCCAAAGGCGGCCAACTCCTCTGCTCAACGGACGCAGCCAGCCGGACGAAAACCCGCGTCAGAGAAAAAAACTTCGTCGGGAAAGTGGCAGCAGGCCCGTCACTTTATCCGCGAACGGCCCATGTTGGAACGGGTTTACTGGTTCGCTATCAAAGCGTTTCTCTGGCTGTTTTTTGGTTCATTTGGTTACGTCATTGTCTTGAAATATGTACCGGTTTGGGTAACGCCCTTAATCGTTTCCCGTTGGATAGACACCTTTGGCACCGACGAAAGTAGCCACGTCTACAAGCAGTGGCGTCCTTACGAAAAGATCAGCAAAGAAGCTGCACTGGCCGTGGTATCATCAGAAGATCAGGCATTTCCAACCCATTGGGGCTTTGACTTTGACGAGATCCAGGATGCTATCAAGGAAAACCAGACCCGTAAACGGCCTCGGGGTGCCAGTACGATTTCTCAGCAGGTTGCCAAAAATGTATTTCTCTGGAACGGCCGCAGTTACCTGCGCAAAGGATTGGAAGTGTATTTCACGGCTCTGATCGAGCTGATCTGGGGCAAAAAGCGTATTCTGGAAGTATACCTGAATGTGGCTGAAACGGGCCCAATGACTTTTGGTGTCGAGGCCGCTTCCCAACGTTATTACGGTCATTCGTCGGCGACTCTTTCCCGGGACGAAGCCGCCCGAATTGCGGCCGTACTGCCCAATCCACGCTTGTTTTCGATCAAAAAACCATCGGCTTATATCCAGCGTCGAACACGGCAGATTGCCCGGCAGATGCGCTATCTGGGTGGACAGAAATACATTCGAAATTTATAATGGGGGTAGCAGGGGTACTGCTAACAGAGTAGGTCTTGACTATTGCTTTTTCGTTATGAAGACTTTACTGCTTTCCTGGGGGCTATTGTTGTTAACGGCTGCTTCTTTATTGGCTCAAAGTCGTGTGTCTGTTGCCCCAACTTACTGGTTCAATTATAACCCTTACTCATACCAGGCTCGTATGACCTATAATGGATCGAGCACCCAGTTTCAAGCATCCGGCCATAATGTAATCTCTTCGTTCGGCTTGACCGCACGGTATCAGGTTACCCCTCGATGGGATGTCTCGGTGGGGGTATTGTATTACCGAAGCACGGATCACATCAAGAGCCCTCTGGGACCGTATGGCGAACCGACACCCTTTACCAGTAAGGGGTGGCAATTACCAGCCCTGATAAGCTACCGGTTAACTGCGCATCGTTTATCTCCTTATTTCTCCGCAGGAGCCATTTTTACCCAGAGCAAGACGTTTACAGCCCGCCCCATAACGACTGACGGAGTACTAGGAGTTGGTTTAACTTACCGGATCAATACGGGCTTATCGCTACTGCTGCAACCCACTGCCAGCTACTCCTTTTATCGGCCCGCCAGTGACGATTATTACCAGGTCGCTAAGTATAGCTCCTACAACCTGGGTATACAGGCTCAAGCGATCTGGCAATTCTGATCCAGAATAAGCTATGGATAACGCACAAATGAATGCAGTTTGGCTATTGAGTAGGCTGACCTAAAACTCATTTTGAGCTATATCACTCGCTTATGCAGGCCCTCTTGCCAGGACCAGCGCGGGCGTATAGCGACCTGCTCTGTAGTATAGGCTACCGGGCTAGGGACTCAATTCGGTTCATAGTCGAAGCGCAGGACTTCTGTAATGGCGCCATTGATGATGGTTGTGCGGCTGGCTGGCAGGTTGGCTGCGTTATAAGTGTAGGTATACACCGTGTTTGTTCCATCGGAGTTGACGGCAGACAGTACGTTATTCTGGCTTAAATTAAGCGTGTTGTCAATTCCGCCGTACAGCATATAGAATGGACCAAAGGCTCCGGAACCGGCGAATGGAAGAAACACCCCCGGTGCTGGAATGATGAATACGCCATAAAACGGATTTAGCTTATCATCGAATGTATAGGTCATTCGGATTGATCTGCTGTAAACGGGAGGATCAGATGGAGACCCTCCTGTACGGTAAACGTTAAAGTTCTCAGCGGAAGACGTCAGGTTATTTCCAGTAAAGGATAAGGCACCCCCTCCGGTTGACCGAAGTCCGCTCACACCAATGCTTTTACTATAGCCTGATACCTGATTCGCGGAGTTATATTGGAGCGATACACTGAACGTGGACGTCGAGTTGGCCAATCCCGATAACTGACCCGCTGCGTTATACGTCAGGGTGTACGTCTCAGCACTCGACCCACGTCGAACTTGTGAGTGTTGCACCCTGACTAGTCGGTTTTGCGTGTCGTACTGATAAATTGTGTTTTCGACCGGTGCCACTGTGCTGTCGGGCGCCTGATATGTCAAGATGGAACTCAGCCGACCCTGTCCATCATAGGAAAAGGCGTTCACCGTATTTTCACTGGCCCTGCCAGTAACTTGTTGAGAGATGCTCTTTACTCGCAAGCGATCGGCGCCGGGTGTCACTACATACAAGTGATCTTTGCAGCTCAGCAACTCAACAGCCATTAGCAGGCCGATAAATCCTTTGTATAAACGAGTGGTGTTCATGTAGGGTGTGGTTAAAGTTGATTCATACGAAAAGTTAATGAGCCATTATAAAGTGTTGATAGCCAATAGATACCATTAGAGGCTATGCACTTAAAAATTAGCAACGCGGGTACGAATGTATTTTTAAATTTATATTTATTATAGAAAAAGTCTATCAATAGTAGCTGAATTTATAAAACGGTCGTATTGAGCTTTATACACCCGGTTAGTCCTTGTGGAAGATAAGCCGGTCGCTTTTCACTTTTTATGAAAACTGGATCAGTGAAAACTACCCTGATTTGGCCTTAAGAAGTAAGGTATATAGCTGCTTGTGAAGCCAGACATAGTAAAAACGCTCCATAATGTTCCTTTTACAGAAAGACAAAAGAAGGCGCTCTCCACACGCATAATCCCTGGACATGTGTTTTTCCTGAACCAATAATAAGCATGCGACAATGAAACCATCAAGACGAAATTTTTTACAGTCGCTGGGACTTGGAGTAGCCAGTGTAGGAGTATCTCACCAGGCCACGGCAGTTGCTCCCCCCAAGACCAAAACGCCGAAACCATCAGGAGATGAGCAGATCTTGTTCGTCGGCGATAGTATCGCCGTTGCTAATACAGAACATGGCAAAGTCAGAGGTTTTATTCTTCGGGGTATCCACCAATTTTTAGGGATACCGTATGGCGCCGATACGTCCGGAAAAAATCGGTTCATGCCCCCGCAAAAACCTACACCCTGGGCAGATATCCGGCCCGCCCTCTGGTGGGGAAATTCGGCTCCTCAGATCATGGAAAAACGGTATGCTAATCCGTATGCGTCGTTTGTCGACCATTGGAATTATGACGATGTTTCGGAAGACTGCCTCAAACTCAACGTGTGGACACCGGCTTTGGATACCCAAAAACGGCCGGTGGTTGTTTGGCTACATGGGGGTGGCTTCGTGAATGGAAATGCGATTGAACAGGATGGGTATCATGGCGAAAATCTTGCCCGTTTGGGGAATGTCGTTTTCTGTTCAATCAATCACCGGCTCGGTTCGCTGGGTTATACGCAACTAAGTGCCGCTGGTGGCCATGCTGCGTCCGGCAATGTCGGCAATCTGGATATGGTGGCTGCCCTCGAATGGATTAAGAATAATATTGCCAACTTTGGAGGAGACCCCAACAAGGTAACCATCATTGGCCAATCGGGGGGAGGAGCTAAGGTGACTACCTTAATGAACATGCCATCCGCTAAAGGATTGTTTCACCGGGCCGTTGCGCTGAGCGGCAGTTCGTTGGCAGGAACCAATAAAGAGTATGCCGAAAAATTAGGGCTTAAAGTGATGGAAGAGGCTGGCCTGAAACCCGGCGAAATAGCTAAACTTCAGCAAATTCCATGGCGGGAGTACATCGACATTGCCAACCGGGCCGTTGAAAAAATGGCCGATGAAGCCAAAAAGCTTGGTATTCAGCGGGGAGGATTCGCTCCCGTAGCGGATGGCGTGGCCTTGAATGCGGGTGCTTTCTTCAACGATTCCAATCATTTCTCGGCGGATATTCCCCTGATGATCTGCTCGACGTTTCATGAGCAAAACCCCGACAGAACGGATGCGAGCCTGGAAAGTATTTCGCTGGCTGAAGTGAAAGAAAAAGTCAAACCCCGTTTCGGTGATAAGGCTGGCGAAATTGTAGATGCCTATGCGAAGAATTTCCCCAAGGCGCGTCCGATCGAGATTTGGGCCTTAGTCGTTTCTAACCGGAAAAACGCCGTTGCCACCGCCGATGCGAAAGCTTCGCAACAAAAGGCGCCTGTCTATCTGGCCTGGTTTGGCTGGCAACCTCCGTTATTCGACGGTCGAATGCGGGCGTTCCACTGCGATGACATCTGTTTCTGGTTTTACAATACCGATTTGATGCTCACCCACACGGGCGGAGGTAAAAGGCCCCGGGCTTTATCGGAAAAGATGGCAGGCTCTTTTATCAATTTTGTGAAAACCGGTAATCCAAATGGGGGCGGATTGCCCACCTGGAAACCGTATACAAGTCAAAATGGAGAAACCATGATTCTGGATGATGTCCCTAGCCTGGCCAACGATCCGGACCGTAATGCCCGGAAAGCATTGGCTTAGTGAGTCAGATGACTTAGCCGCTCTTTGCGTAAATCAATTTAGCCGTAAAGAGCGGCCCTGCTTTTCAGGAGAAAGCGGCCCTTCGGGACGTTGTATGTAAGTATAAAAACAGATGAGAAAGCGTACTGTACCGGCCATTCTACGTACTAATTTACTTGTATTCCTTTATCTTTTCTGCGGATCGGTCTTTGCGCAGACTACGCCTAAATCGGTTAATGAATCGCTCCAGAGCCCTTTTGAGCTAAAGAGTGGGGATCGGGTTGTCTTTCTGGGGAATTCATTGTTCGAAGATGATTTTCAGTATGGTTATCTCGAACTGGCCCTGACAACCCGATGGCCCGGTCGTGAGGTTACCTACCGCAACCTTGGCTGGACGGGCGATAATGTATTCGGCGTTGCCCGAAGCACCATTACCAACCCGCCAACTGGGTATGACTTACTGATGGAGCACATTACCAAAGCCCAACCGACGGTTGTTTTTGTTGGCTATGGCGGGATTGAAGCGCAGGAGGGGGAAGCCGGTTTAGCCACGTTCAGGGATGGCCTGACCAAATTGCTTGATAAGATTGACCAGCTCGGGGCAAGAACTATCCTGCTATCGCCCATCCCAATCCTGGCCGCCGACTCGGTGGCGAATCTGGCCAAACGCAATGCCATGCTGGAACGGTATGCAGCCACAATTGCGAAAATGGCTGAAGAGCGTGGCAAACGCTTTGTCGATCTGTTCAGGCCGATTCAGGAAGCTGGAAAAAGCGCCATTCTTACGGAAGATGGTGTTCACCTGAACGAAGCGGGGTATTATTACCTGGCAACCAGTCTCGAAAAAGGACTGGGGCTGGCCCCGCGAACGGAGCAAGTGACGATAACGGTTGTCAAAACGGGTGCGGAAGCAGCCGCTCCGGTCAAAATACGGGAAATGGGTACGAATACGGGGTCTCTGACCTTCACGATCGATCAACCGTACTTGCCCCTTCCGCTGCCCGTAAACGAAAATGGAGTAGTTGACAAGGGGCGGCAGGTCATTAAACTAACGGGGTTGAAAAAAGGTATCTATACTCTTACGGCCGATAATGAGGAGGTTATAACGGCGTCAGCCAGCCAGTGGGAAGCGGGCGTCGACATCAGACAGGGGCCTGCCTTCGAGCAGGTTCGTGAGTTGCAGCATATGATATTGAAAAAGAATGAGCTGTTTTTCTTTCAATACCGGCCGCTGAATACGACCTATATTCTGGGTATGCGCGCCTATGAACAGGGGCGGCATGCCAAAGGGCTGGAGGAGCAAAGCCTGATCATTAAATGGCTGGAAGGGCAGATTGCCCTGAAGCGCATACCCAAGCCAAGCGTCTATAAACTTACCCTTCTAAAGTAGAATGAACGTTATACAAACGAGCTGGCCAGTGAAGTTCTTCCGCCGACTGATCCTTGTTCCGGCTGCACTGATCCTTATCTCTTCTGCCAACCAGGGTAATCAAAAAGACAATCCCGATCCGGATGTGAAGCGGGAACTGGAGTCGTTTAAAGTTGCCGATGGTTTTGAGGTGACGCTGTTCGCGGCCGAACCGCTGGTGGCCAAGCCTATTCAGATGAACTGGGATGCCGACGGTCGATTGTGGGTTGTGAGCAGCACCGCTTATCCGCATCTGAAAACGGGCGAGCAGGCCAACGACAAGATTTTCGTTCTGGAAGATACGGACGGCGATGGCAAGGCCGATAAATCAACCATTTTTACCGAAGGCCTGATTACCCCTACCGGAATCCTGCCCGGTGATGGGGGCGTTTACGTCGCCAATTCAACTGAAATCCTGCATTTTGCGGATACCGACGGCGATGGGAAAGCAGACAAAAAGCGTCGAATTCTGAATGGATTTGGCACGGCCGATACCCATCACTTGATTCATACCTTCCGTTGGGGGCCGGAAGGACTTCTGTATTTCAACCAGTCCATTTACATCTACAGCCACGTTGAAACACCATCCGGTATCAAACGTCTGGAAGGGGGTGGCGTCTGGCAGTTGAATCCTAAAGATCGCGAGCTGGATATTTACGCCAAAGGGCTGGTCAATCCGTGGGGACTGCAGTTTGATCGCTGGGGGCAAACGTTTCTGACCGATGGCGCTGGCTTTGAAGGAATCAATTATGCATTCCCGGGCGCTACTTTCCTGACGTCGCCGGGTGCCGCCCGAATCTTGCGGGGATTGAATCCTGGACAACCCAAACATAGCGGCCTGGAGGTAATATCCGGTCGTCATTTGCCCGAGTCGTGGCAGGGGAGTGTCATTACCAACGACTTCCGGGCCAACCGCATCAACCGGTTCAGGCTGGAAGAGCAGGGCAGCGGGTATGCCTCCAAACAGGTCGACGATTTGTTGTGGACCGATCATGTCGCTTTCCGTCCGGTCGATATCTCCGTTGGTCCGGATGGCGCCATCTACGTGGCCGATTGGTATAACCCTATTATTCAGCATGGCGAGGTGGATTTTCACGATCCGCGACGGGATCACGAGCATGGCCGTATCTGGCGGATTGTCGCCAAAAACCGGCCTCTGGTCAGGAAGACACAGTTGAGTAAAGCGAGTGTCGGCGAGCTGCTGGATGACCTGAAACTGCCGGAAGACTGGACCCGTGCGCAGGCCAAACAGGTGCTGAAGGCCCGTGGTGCTGCGGAGGTCATTCCTGCCCTGCAGAAATGGGTACAGGGACTGGATAAAACCGACGCTGAGTACGAGCACAATCTGCTGGAAGCGCTCTGGGTCTATCAAACGCTTGAGGTCGTGAGCGAGCCACTTCTTTTACAACTGTTAACCGCTCAAAATCACAAGGCGCGGGCCGCTGCTCTGCGGGCGCTGGAATTATGGTATCCCAAGCTACATCATGTATCGGCTCTGCTTACCAAAGCCGTTGCCGACAAGCACCCCCAGGTGCGTCTTGAAGCGGTTATTGCCCTTCGGAAAGTGCATACAGCTGAAGCCGCCCGTACGGCGTTGACGGTGTTGGACAATCCGATGGACGAGTTCCTGGACTTTGCCTTGTGGCAGACCGTCCGCGAACTGGAACCCCAATGGATGACCCAACTCAAGGCCAGCCCCGACTTCTTTGGGAATGCCCGAAAGACCACCTTCGCGCTCAAGTCGGTGAGTAACCCCGAAGCCGTCGCCCGGCTGGCTCAATTGTATCAACAGGGCCAGATTCCTGACGAGTACCAAAAAGATGTGCTCGGTTCGATTGCCAAATTTGGCAGCGCTACTGATTTGACTAGTCTGTTTGATCAGGCTGTGCAGGGAAATAAAGGGCAGACGAAACCCATGGCTGCTCAACTGAATGTACTGGAAGAAGCCGCCCGACGGGGGGTGATGCCGACCGGGAATCTGACCAGGATCGCCAGCTTCGTTGATAATGAGGACGAGACGATTGCGGTAAGTGCTATCCGATTGATTGGCTTGTGGCATCTGAATGAGCAGAATGGGACTCTGGTCAGCCTGGCTAAAAAGGGCGATAAGAACGTGCGGAAAGCCGCCCTTTCCGCCTTGGCTATGCTGGGTAATGAGCAGGCCCGTGTGGCCGTTGTGGCCATGACCAATGCCAGCAATCCCGCCGAGTTGAGGCTAGCTGCGGCCTCTCAGTTGGTGTCAATGAATGCCTCGGAATCCGCCCGAACGGGCGTTGACCTTTTACGGTCGTTACCCACGCAAACCGATGTAACCGAGCTTGTTCAGGCATTTATCGCCAACAAAACGGGCATCCGGTTGCTCGCCGACGAGTTGGTTGCCCGGAAAATACCTGAGAGCCGGGCAAAACAGATTCGTCAATTTTTACAGCGCAATCTGCCTGCCAATCGACGTAACACGGATGATGTCAAACTGCTTACGCAGGCGCTGGAAGCATCCGGTGGTGTTTTATTGCCCGAAAAAATGCCTCAGGAACTAACGGATCAGGAAATCGCCAGCCTGGCTAAAACCGTCAGAGAAACAGCAGATCCTGTTAAAGGTGAGTTAGTATTTCGACAAAGCAACCTAAGCTGTCTTACCTGCCATGCTATCGGTGGAGCCGGTGGGCGTATCGGCCCGGATCTGAGCAGTCTGGGAACGAGTTCACCGTCGGAAACCATTATCCGGTCCATTCTTTACCCAAATCAATCCATCAAGGAAGGCTTCGAGCTTCAGCGGATCGCCAGGAAAGATGGCGGTGAACTGATGGGGTATCTGGTAAGTAATGCGACGTCTGAAGTTGTGGTGCGCGATGTAAGTGGCCTGGAAGTTTCCATTCCCAAGAGCCAGATCAGTTCAATCGAAAAAGTGCCCGGTTCGCTGATGCCTCCTGGATTGACGGCTGGTTTGGATAAGGAAGCGTTTGTCAATCTGGTCGGGTTTCTGTCGAAAATGGGTGAATCGGGCAAGTTTCGGGTACCCACAGCGCGGTTCGTGCGTCGCTGGAGCACCGTTACGGCGAATAAGGAACTGGCCCGGAAAATCGCGGTCGAAGGGCCCGTCTATATCACAAAGGACAACGCGAAAGCGCCCTGGCAGCCTGCCTATAGCAAAGTGTCCGGCGATCTTCCACTAGATGAACTGCCGGTTGTTGATGTTTTGCCAGGGAAGCGGCTCAGTTTCGTCCGGTTCGATATTGAAGTGGTTAGTAAAGGCAACGTAAAGCTAGCTATGAACTCAACGACGGGCGTCAGTGCTTGGGTCGGACAAAAGCCGGTCAACCTGACGGACGGAGGAGTAACGGACGTTTTCTCGCCGGGTATTCATTCCATCACGGTCGCTATCGACAGGAGTACATATAAGAATAATACACTGAGCATCCAGCTTGTGGATGCGGAAAACTCGCCCGCTCAGACACGACTGGTCATCGGCCGATGAGGAAGTTTCTGGGTTGTTGTTCGCTACCGACCCCAGTTCACGCCACGTAACTTAGGCAAAATGTATAGCGGCTGGCTGCTTTATACTATAAAATTAACGTCAAAAAATCATAGATTTTACGTTAATTTTGTAAAGTATGATTATGCGTTCATGCTGATAGGACAGACAGAGTTTGCTTGTTCCCACTCAGGGAATGTATTGTCAATATAAATTGGAACAAGATCGTAGCCTAAGCGCATTATTTTAACTAAGTGGACGAACTTCAACTTTGGACCGCTTTTCAGGCGGGCGATGAGGAGGCTTACACGCAACTTTATCAACTACACATTCGAGCCATGTACCGCTATGGTATGAGTCTGGTCTCGGCTTCGGAAGCTTTCGTACTGGATTGTGTGCACGATGTATTCACGGAGATCTGGGTAAAGCGAACCCGGCTCACAACACCGACTAGTGTCCGGCACTATTTACTGAAAGCCCTTAAAATTCGAATTATTCATCTCCTCGAACGCAAAGAACATCCGGTTCAGTCATTGACCGAAACGGATTATGATGCCCTCTGGACGGAGCCTGATGAGTTGGAGCTTCTGGAAGAACTGGAAGCGGCCAATTCCCGGAAGGAACGCTTGTTGCGTTTGATCGCTCAGCTTCCGCCCCGCCAGCAGGAAGCCCTTAAACTGCGCTTCGTTGAAAATATGAATTATAACCAGATTGGGGATGTCATGGATGTCAATCAACAGTCAGCTAAAAATCTGGTATTCAGAGCCGTTGAGAAGCTCCGGGGCTGGATTATCCTTCCTTTTTTAACTTTTTTCATTTTTTTTATAAATAAGTGAGTACGTTTTTCTGATCTCGTCATCTATTGTTGAAACCAATAGATTGTGCAGCCCGATTACGACCAATTTTCATCCGCTGATTTTTTAACCGACGACTTTTTTGTCAATCACCAGCTTGCGCCGACTCCCCAGTCGACAGCGTTCTGGAATGGCTGGTGTGAGAAGCATTCGCTGGAGCAATGGCAACAAGCGGTGAGTCTGTTAGACGCCATTCGGCTAGGGCTCGACACCTATGCCCAGACGTCCCTGCCGGAAGAAACGATTCGGCAGCTACTCATCCGGATTCGGCAAACGAATGCCCAGTCACTCAAGACCGTGAGGCCCGTTGCTCGATTTGTCTGGATCAAGTGGGCTGCGGCAGCCTCGGTTGGTTTGGCGGTCGGTATCTGGTGGTTAACCACCTATACCGTGACGCCTTATGAACACCGGCTGGCTACCCTGGAGAAAACGTTCTCGGAAAAAATTAATACGACTGATCAATCCCAGCTTGTTCGGTTACCCGATCAATCGGTTGTGTCGCTGAATCCAAACAGTCGCTTAAGTTATCCGGTAGATTTTGGGCAGAAAAACCGGCTGGTGTATTTGTCGGGAGAAGCCACATTTTCTGTGACGAAAGATGCCCAGAAGCCATTTCTGGTACTGGCGAATGAACTAGTCACCAAGGTGGTAGGAACAACGTTCAAAATCAGGGCCTTTTCTAAAGAAAACAATATCCGGGTTCAGGTGCTCTCCGGGCAGGTATCGGTGTATCGGGATCATGCCAATTCCGCACGTGTACATCAGAAAGGGGTGCTCCTGCTGCCAAACCAGCAGGTTGTGTTTACCAGGGAAACTGACCAGTTCGATAAATCGCTGGTCAACCAGCCATTGGTCATAAAACCGCCTGGCCGCGTAAAGCAATCGGCCGCTTTTGTCTACAATGAAACGCCAATTTCTCAGGTTCTAAAGGAAGTAAAAGAAGCCTATGGTATTGACATTCTCTACAATAAAGAAGCGCTTATTGATTGCCAGCTAACTTCATCGATGGATGGCCTGTCCTTTGATCAAAAGCTGATGATTATTTGCAAAACGGTTGGGGCAACCTACGACGTCATTGATGGCCAGGTCGTTATCAATGGGGGGAGTTGCCAGTAACCCGTTTCGGATCACCTCGTTTAGTTGATGTTTACACGATTGAGACCACTACCGCCTATGGACCAGTAACCACTGATATCCTCTTTAATCCAACGTAAAAAAAGCCAATGGTGGGGCAAGCACCATTGGCCCAACGGTTCCCTTTTACGAACAGCCTGTCATTGGCTGAAGGGAATTGCTTTGCCTGATGTCAAACCGACAAAACCAATCAAACTTATGAAAAAAATTAACCCTTACTTACTAAGGTGTATGAAATGTACGTTTTTCCAACTTCTGCTGGCGCTCACTTTCGTAGGCGTATCGTGGGCCGACGATGCGTCGGGGCAGGAAATGCTGGATCGCCGGGTAAGTCTGACTATCCAGCATGAATCCATTAAAACAGTTTTGCGGAGCATTGAAAAGGCCGCTAACGTCAAGTTTTCTTACAGTCCTCAAATTGTCCGTTCGAAACAACTCGTTTCGATGCGGGTACAGAATAGCACGTTGAAAGATGTGCTGGAAAAACTGTTGGCTCCCTTACAGGTCAGTTTTAGTATTTCCGGTGATCAGATTATCCTGGCCCGCACGGCTGCCTCCTCCGTTACCATTGAGATGGGGGACCCCAACGGTGGCCTGGAAGCGCCAGCCGATCGAACTATTTCCGGCGTTGTGTCGGACGAAAAAGGAGAAGGGCTACCTGGCGTAAGTGTCGTTGTAAAAGGGGCTACGCGGGGTTCCGTAACGGATGCGTCGGGGTCTTTTAAATTGACCATCCCCGATGGCCCGCAGACGCTGGTGTTCAGTTTTGTTGGCTTTACAACTCAGGAAGTCCCGCTCAACAATCAGACAACGCTGAACGTGCAGTTAAAGCCTGATGTGAAATCCATCAATGAAGTTGTTGTCGTTGGTTATGGATCGCTGAGCCGTAAGGAAGTAACCAGCGCCGTTACCCACTTGTCGTCCGGCGATCTGCTTCGGGTTGGTAGTAATAGCCCTTTGATGGCCATTCAGGGGAAGGTGGCTGGTTTATCCGTGACCAACACGGCCGCTGGCGACCCGAACTCAACCCCTAACATTCAGTTGCGTGGGGCTTCCTCGCGGAGTGCCGGACTGGGGCCCCTGTTCGTTATTAACGGTATACCAGGTGGTAATCTGGACAATATCAACCAGAACGAAATCGAATCCATCGACGTCCTGAAGGGAGGAGCTGCTTCTGCCATTTATGGGACGCGCGGTGGCAATGGGGTCATTGTGGTAACGACCAAGAAAGGGTCGTCGGAATCGCGCATCTTTTACGATGGCTACAGTTCGTTCGATTACATCACCAATAAGCTGTCTATCCTTTCCCACGACGAGTTTCTGGCCAACAAACGGGGTGTGGATTTAGGAGGTAATACAGACTGGATGAAGTCCGTTAGCCGCAGTCCTGCTTTTTCGCAAAAGCACACGTTGCAGTTTTCCGGCGGAAATGGAAAGACGAACTATTTCACGTCGCTGGATTACCGGAATGCGAAAGGCATTGACCTGCGTTCTGCTAAGCAGGAATATGGTGGCCGGGTGAACATCAACCATACGTCAGCCAACAACTTATACGCCATTACCTTCAGCGCTGCCCCCCGGTACGCCAAAACGAGTGGCGCTGATTACAGCGGATTTAACTACGCCCTGACGCTCAATCCCACGCAACCATTGTACGACAACACGGGTAAATACGCGTACATCAACAATGGCTTTTTTGCCAATAACCCGGTCGAAGCTGCTAAAAATGTGTTATCAGGACAGGAGATAAAATACCTGGATTTGAACACCTCGTTCAAGCTCAATCTGCTCGAAAACTTATCGACAGTCGTTACGCTGGGCGAAGTGAGTTCATCCTTCCGAAATGAGAATTTCAGCCCCTCGACGCTGACGACGGTGATCAATGGCACGAAGCGGAACACGGCTTCCCAATCCCTGGATGAAAATGATCAGAAGAGTTTCGAATGGACTGGTAACTACGCCCTGGAGACCGGCAAGCACTCGGTCAAACTGCTGGGTGGCTATTCGTATCAGGCGTTTATGTCATCCGGTTTTAGTGCCTCCAACGAAAACCTTCCCTCAGATGTCCTGACGTACAACAACTTAGGGTCTGGTCTGTGGAACCTTGAAAAGGGGATTAATAACGTCGGTTCTTACCGGAATAGCTCTAAACTGGCCGCGTTCTTTGGTCGGGTAAACTACGACTTCGATCAGAAGTACTACTTGTCGGCCAGTCTTCGCCGGGAGGGCTCGTCTAAATTCGGTTACGACAATAAATGGGGCTATTTCCCGGCCGCATCGGTTGGCTGGCGCATTACCCAGGAGAAATTCGGGCAGGGGATTTCCTGGTTGAACGAGTTGAAACTACGGGCCGATTATGGGGTGACCGGTAATCAGGACTTTGGCAATTACTTGTCGCTGGATACCTATGGCGGGTACGGGTATTATCTTTATAACAACACATCGTACCAGGTATGGGGACCAAGCCAGAATACGAACTACAACCTGCGCTGGGAAAAAGCGATCAACGTCAACATCGGTGTTGATTTCGACCTATTCAAAAACAGCCGCCTGACCGGAAGTTTGAATTACTACGTTCGTACGAATAAAGACCTGCTGGGCTCGTATAATGTTCCCAACCCGCCCAACGTGCAGGGGTCGACCTTCGCCAACGTCGGAACGATGCAGAACTCAGGCCTGGAAATCCAGTTGAGTGCAGCCGTAATTAGTCAGAAAGATTTTACCTACAATCTGGCCTTTACCGGAGCGACCAATAGCAACAAATTTGTCAATTTCTCCAACGATGCTTACAAAGGACAGAACTACATCGATGTAGTGGGTATGCCCGCACCGGGTAGCCCCGGTAATATTCAGCGGTTGCAGGAAAACACCCGAATCGGCAGTTTTTATATGTTGAAATCTGCCGGAGTAGATGAAACGGGCGCATTATTGGTGTATAACAAGGCGGGTGATGTGATCGTGGCCAACAAGGCATCCAATGATGATAAACAATTTGTAGGTAATGGCTTACCCCAGTTTACGGCGGGTCTGACCAACAGCTTTAAGTATAAAAAATGGGATTTAACCGTTTTTCTGCGGGGTGCATTTGGCTACAAATTATTCAATACCTACGCCTTTTACTTAGGAACGCCCTCCACGCAGCAGAATGCCAATACACTCACTTCGGCGTATGATGGCGGGAAGTATTCAAAACTAACCAATGCCGCTACGTACTCTACCTTGTCGGACTACTTCCTGGAGTCGGGTAGCTTCGTCAAAATTGACAATGTAATGCTCAGTTATACCCAGCCACTGACGGTTAAATTCCTGCGTTCCGTTCGGGTATATGCCACCACCCGGAACCTGAAGACCTTTACCAAGTTTACGGGGGGCGATCCGGATTTGATTCAGACCAATGGCTTGTATCCGGGTGTGAACCAACGGGTTGATAGTAACGGGAACACGGTTGGTACGCTCAATTATTTCCCCTCAACGACACAACTTCTGCTGGGTCTGCAACTCACGTTTTAATCTTATTACGACATAGACAATGAAAGGCAACCATATTTTTAATAGTCTTCTGGTCAGGGTGTCAGCCTCCTTTATTCTGCTGATGGCGGTGGGCTGTACCAACCTGGATGAAGTCCTGTACGACAAAATTACCTCCGAGAACTTCCTGCAAACCAAGAATGATGTCATTCGGGATTTTCTGCGGCC
This sequence comes from Spirosoma horti, assembly GCF_054776595.1. NCBI lineage: Bacteria > Pseudomonadati > Bacteroidota > Cytophagia > Cytophagales > Cytophagaceae > Spirosoma > Spirosoma horti. Next base: position 581,411 of record NZ_BAAHBQ010000001.1, on the reverse strand, counting down.
TTTTGAGCACAGCTACTGGACTATCCAGGGCGGCTCAACCTTCATGCTGCAGGAAAACAGTACCGACGAACTGATGACGCCTAACCGGCAGGGAGACTGGTTCGATGGAGGGCAATACCAGCGCGTTCATAACCACACCTGGACGCCCAATGACGGCTACACCACCGATGCCTGGAATGCCCTGTATGGCGGTGTTACCCTGGCGACAAATACCCTGGAGGATTTGCAGGCCATTACGGACCCTGGCAAATTCGACATGACGCAGGCCGAACTCGACGATATGATCGCTGAAGTGCGAACCCTCAGAGCCTGGCTTAACCTGAGGCTGCTGGATTTTTACCGGAACATTGTTCTGGTGAAAAAAGTAAAAGGTGAATCGGCGGGTGGGCCACAGGTTTCACCGCAGGAAGCGTTTTCGTACATCGAACAGGAGTTGAAAGAGTCGCTGCCGAAACTACCGACCCGCCAAAGCCTGGGCGACAATGCCATTGGCCGCTGGACCCAGGGCGGGGCTGCCGCTTTGCTGGTGCGTCTCTATCTGAATGCTAAAGTGTATACAGGCACCGACCATTTTGCCGACTGCGCAGCTGTGTGCCAGGACATCATTGCCGGTAAATATGGCACCTACGGGCTGGAGAAGCGGTGGGATGCGCCCTTCGATTACACCAACCCAACCTCTCCGGAGGTCGTCTTCGGCTTTCCCGGTAGCTTCGGGCTAACGCACTGGCAGTATGATGGTAATATGTATTTCAATATGATGCCTGTCAATGCGCCCTACTATTTCGGATTCACTGATTTTGGTACGTCCAATCCTAAATATGCCTTACAGCCCGGCCGGGATGTCGATAGCACGGAATACAATTTTGCCCTGGGTAAGCCGTATCTGAAATTCAAAAAATATGCGGACGATTTCCGGTTGAAAACCTACAAGAATCTGGGTAACAGCACACGGGAAGGGATGTTTCTGTCGGGGTATCTGCCTTACGTCAATTCGAATGGCAAAGTCGATACCGTTCGCTCGACGAAGGGGCCATATGCACTCTTCATTCGGGATCAGGTTGGTATGTTTCTCGACGCCAAGCCTGGTACCAAAATCGCCGATAAGGTATCGAATATGAACCATGCCGATCAGAATTCGGGGCTTCTTCCGGTGAAGTACCCGTATTACCCGAGCAGTGATCCAAACAAGATTTCGTCGGCTTACGCTGAAATTCGCCTGGCCGAAATTTATTACTCCTTAGCTGAATGCAAATACCGGGCGGGCGATAAAGCATCTGCGGCTACATTGCTGAATACCGTCCGGGCGCGCAACTACCCGGCGGGTTCACCCAGTCTATACAAACCCGACGGCAGCCAGTTGACCGACCAGGAAATGATCGATGAGTGGGGCCGTGAATTTTTAGTCGAAAGCCGTCGTCGTACGGACCTGATTCGCTGGGGTGTATTCAACTCGGGCACCTGGTGGGATAAACAACCCGATGCCGATAACCACACCGCAATTTTCCCCATTGGGCAGAATGTGCTGAATGTCTCCACGCAGTTGAAGCAAAATCCCGGGTACTAAGCCAGGGAAAAGCAATTGTGTTTACTAAACAAACCCATCTGTGGCCTGAGGATTCAGGGTATGGATGGGTTTGTTTTTTGGCAATGCAACGAAGAAGTAATGGCACTAAAATAGCAACGTCAGGCAGTAGTCTGCTTTAGAACTTACTGGATAAATTGCTGGAAGGAAAAGTCGGGATGTCGCATCTCGATTTCGTTCTCGCTCGATTCCCGTTGTGCTTCTGAGGCATACACAACCATTTTTTGTTCGTAGTCGTCGATAGCTGCCTGGAGGGTTTCCTGTTTTCCGTTGGTGAGGCTGTCGGCTAGCGTTAATGCATCTACCAGTCCGGTATTTACGCCCTGGCCCGCGAAGGGCGGCATCAAATGGGCGGCATCGCCAATGAGCGTTATGGGCAACGGACGATCCTTCTTCCAGGGTTTATCGAGGGGCAATTTTCTGGTCGGTAGGCCAACAAAGAAGGATGTAACCTGGGCTAATTGCCGGTACCGCTCATCCCAATCCGAGAACCGATCGACAAGAAACCGACGAACGCTGGCTGTATCCTGAAAGGCTAATTCATCGCCATGACGCCAGGCGTCGGGCTTTTTAAAAATCAGGCCATAGCTCAAAGACCCACTGTTGTACGGGTTGGCAACGAATAAATTGCCTCCATGAGCGGTCATTAGTCTTTTTCCATCGCAGAATTGATAAAATTCCGGACAGCTTCGTTCGGGTTGAGGGATGTCTCCCTGGATGATAAAGGTTCCGGTTTCGTCAACGTCCGTATCTGTAACATAGCTTCTTACTTTGGACATGCCCCCGTTGGCAACGATAACAAAATCGGCGGTCGCAGCGGGCTTATTGTCGAATTGTAACACCCATCGGTCGGCTTGTTCGACCAGTCCAGTACATTTTCGATCCCAGACAACGGTGTCGGTGGCTAAACTATTGAGCAACAGTTGCCTTAGATCGTTCCTGTTTATTTCTGGATTATCGTATTGATTGTCGGGGGTACTTTCTTTGATAGCCAGTATGTTGGCCTGTTCGTCCGTGATGAGTATCCCCATGGGTATCGCCCTGGCATAATAGCTTTCCAGCAAGCCTGCCTTTTTCAAGGCTTCCTGCCCTGAATGCTTGTGCAGGTCGAGCGTACCGCCCCAGATCCTTGTTTGTGCGTTTTTGTCTCGTTCGTAAACGGTTACCGCTACTCCTTCCTGTTGTAGTAATTTGGCCATGGTCAGCCCAACGGGCCCCGCACCCAGAATGGCTACTTGCTTATTCGTCAGTAACATGATTTTGCATTGCTTGATAACGAGGCAAAACTCCGAAATGTGCCAGCGTCAGTCTTGTACAAATGCGACAAAAAGGCATGAAAAGAGCCCAGCCTCTCCTGAAAAAGCAGGCTTTTTCAGGAGAGGCTGGGCTCGACGGTGTATTTAGTCAAAAAGCTGACGACTGATCTTATTTTTTTGCCGAAGAGATCAGGTCATTGGCCATTTTTACGTAATCCGCATTTTTGGCTTCACTCGCCAGGGCAACCGTTTTCTCGGCGCTGGCAATCGCACTGGCTTTTTCTTTTAATTTCAGCTCGATCCGGGCTTTCAGCAACATGACCCAGAACGCCTTCGGATTTTGTTCGGTGGCTTTGGTCACCCAGCCAAGCGCTTGTTTCAAATCCCGGTTTGTGTCGTAATAATAACTGGCAGCCTCAAAATAAGCCGGTTTATCTGACGCTAATGAAGCCTCGATATTTTTCACGATCGTTTGATCGATATCGGCGGTGATGGCAACGGGAACGCGGGTTTTATCCCACATGATTTCCAGGACGGCCGAATTTGGCTTGATATCCGCTATGTTGATGGTAAACGTTTCGACCCGGTTGGCCAGCGTGGTTGGTTTTACCTGCACCCGTACGACTTCGTTTTCCTTTTTGTAATCGCCCACGTTAGCGCCCAGAGCCAGATCTTTGGAAAGCATAACTTCCCAACTGGTTTTACCCGGAATCGTGAACAACCCGTAAGTGCCCGCTTTCACTTCTTTGCCTTCCAGCTTCACATCCATTGAGAAGGTGATTTTAGAGGTGGCATTGGCACCGGTACGCCATACTTTATCATAGGGGACCAGATCCCCAAAAATGGTTCGGTCTTTAACCGCTGGCCGGGAGTAGTCAAGCGTAATGTCGCCCAGCGCAAAACTTTGTTTCGTGGTCTGGGAAGGGCTGGCTGCCGGCACTTTAAGTTGAGCCTGAGCAACTGATAATGAACAAAGCGTAAGGAGAATGGCTACGGCAACGGGCGTAAAATTTCGACTCTTCATGATAAACAAATGATGAATGTAATGCGTGTGCGTTTATTTTTTGACACCCAAAGGTACAGATTATTGGGCCCGTTACGAGTCGGTGGCTGATAAGGAAACGTAAGTTTTGATTAGTCTATCGAATTTTGACGAATGTAGTTGAAACTTACTCTTCCAGATAGTCCAGATCTTTCTTAAACGTTTCGTCCAGAAATGACAGCGCAATCAGGGCGATTACCAGGGTAAGAAGCCCCACCGCCAAGGCGCTGTAAATAGTACCCAGGGCCGGTTTTAGTTGAATAAAAAGGGCACTTAGCGGAATCGTTGCACCCCGCACGAAGTTGGGAACGGTAGTGGCTACCGTAGCGCGGAGGTTGGTGCCAAAGAGTTCGGCGGCAATCGTCACGAACAGTGTCCAGTAGCCGTTGGCAAAACCAAGGCACACGCAGACGACATAAAAGAGCGTGATGTCATGAACGGGCGCCAGCAGATACACGAGCATAAAGCCAAACGAAAGCAACATAAACAGCCGGATCACTTTCTTGCGGCTCTGCATGGACTGACTCAGAAACCCGCTCACTAAATCGCCTGCTACCTGCCCCGAAAAGCTCAGCATGACGGCTTTCCCGGCTACGACCGGTGCGCTCAGGCCTAGGGCTTTCCCAAACTCCGGCGAGAACGTGATAAGAATGCCGACAACGAACCAGATTGGTAAACCAACCAGAATACTCTGCAGGTATTTCGTCAGGCGGGCTCTATTCGAGAATAACATACCGATACTGCCCCGAGAGACGTTCCGTTTCTGTGAGTTGATAAATAAACCCGATTCCAGCACATTGAAACGCAAAACAAGGAGCATCAGGCCCATGCCGCCCCCAATAAAATACGAGATTCGCCAGTCGAAGAGGTCGGCCATGAAATACGCCAGAATAGCGCCCAGGACGCCCATCGTGGCCACAAGGGTAGTCCCGTAGCCCCGAATTTGCTTCGGCAAAATCTCAGTGACCAGCGTAATACCTGCCCCCAGTTCACCAGCTAAACCCAGCCCGGCGATAAATCGCAGACCTACATACTGATCCAGCGAGGTAACGAATCCATTCGCAATATTGGCTAGCGAATACAGTAGGATTGAACCAAAAAGTACGGACAAGCGCCCCCGCTTATCGCCCAGGACACCCCAGAAAATGCCGCCGATCAGCAACCCGGCCATCTGCGCATTGAGCAACAAAATGCCTTCACTCAGCAACCGGTCGCCATCGACCCCCAGCGCTTTTAAGCTGGGAACCCGTACAACACTGAACAAAAAGAGGTCATACATATCGACCAGATAACCGAGGGCCGCTACCAGTACGGGCAGTTGCAGGAGTTGGCTGATCACTGTACGGTTTGTGGAGGTTGGTGCCGGGGGAATCATTGGATTTTGAGAATTGAAGGAGATTTGGGTAGTCTTGATTTTTGAGAGTCGGGATCGGGTTCTCCCCAACGGGTGGAGTCGGGTTTGAGAACCCGACTCCACGAAAAAACGACTCCATAGAAAGAACTTGGAAGACGAATCGACTTGTTTTACACTTTCTCCGGCACCACAAACGGCGCCCGATACTTGCGGGTCAGCATCTGGTTGGCTTCTTTATCGCTCACAAACACTTCATTCTTGGGATCGAAATGCAGGGTGCGTCCCAGCCGATAGGCGATATTGCCCAGGTGGGCGATCCCAGACGCCAGGTGGGCCGTTTCAACAGGGCCATTTTGCTTTGCCGTGTCCCGCGCCCGAACCGCTTCGATAAAGTTCAGGTAATGGTCACCCCCTTCGTTGCGGGCCGGACCCGGCGCGCGTTCTTTCCCCAGGAACGTTTTATAGTCCGAATAACCGTTAACGACCATGTAGCCCTTGTCGCCGTAGAAGATGTTGCCAATTTCAACGCCGTCTTCCTTGTTGGTCATCCAGGGGCGAACCTCGAACTGAATGACCTTCCCCTGCGATGGGTACTTGTAGATCGACGTGAGCGTTTCGGGTGTTTCCTTGCAGTCGTTCCAGAGAAACTTGCCCCCCGCCGACGTTATTTCTTCGGGAAGGCCGACGTCCAGGCCCCACATGCAGAGGTCCGTTTCGTGAATGCCTTGGTTGCCAATGTCGCCATTGCCGTAGTCCCAGAACCAGTGCCAGTTGTAATGCACATAGTTTTTGCTGAACTCTTTGGCCTGTGCCGGACCCTGCCACATGTTCCAGTTTAGCTCAGATGGAACGGGCGAGGGGCCTTTGTTCCCAATGTCGGGTCGCCATTTGTAGACCAGTCCCCGCGCCATGTAGACCTTCCCGATCAGCCCGTCGCGCAGGTGTTTGATCGCTTCCTGAATCGCCACGGAGCTTCGCAACTGCACGCCATGTTGCACGATACGTTTGTAATGGTGGGCTGCTTCTACCAGCTTCCGGCCCTCCCGAAGGTTATGGGCACCAGGTTTCTCCACATACACATCCTTTCCCGCCTGACAGGCCCAGATAGCCGCCAGGGCGTGCCAGTGGTTGGGCGTGGCAATACTCACCGCATCAATATCTTTGTCTTCATAGACCTGCCGAAGGTCGGCCATGGTCTTCACTTTTTTGTTGTACTTCTTCTCGAACTCGCTGGCTCCGTTCTGAAGCACTGTGCTATCCACATCGCAAAGGGTTGCCACCTCCACATCTTTGAGCCGCGAAAAACCCTGAATATGATCTTTCCCGCGTCCATTGATCCCTATTACGGCAATACGAATTCGGTCATTGGCCCCAAAGGCACTTGCCGGAATGAAGGTAGGCAGGCCCATGGCTGCTAAGGAACCAACTGCTCCGGCCTTGAGGACATACCGCCTTGAAACTTGATTTTCGTTCATCATTAAGTTGGTTTAGGAGAGTTTGATGTTAGTGGTTTGTAGTTAGTGGTTTGACGTTCGTAGTTCGTGGTTGGCTGACGCGTCTACAAACTACCAACCACAAACCATTCACAGCCTCGGTATCGTCAACCCGCCGTCGACCAGAATAACCTGGCCGGTCGAATAGGGGAAGTCGCCTTTTGCCAGGGCCGCTACGGCCCGGCCTACGTCGTTGGGGAGCCCCCAGCGTTTCTGCAAACAAAGTCCGCTCGCAATGAGCGCATCGTATTTGGCCGTCACGCCAGCCGTCATATCCGTTTTAATTAAGCCCGGCCGTACTTCATAGACCGGTATGTCATATTCGCCCAGCCGGGCTGCAAACAACTGAGTCGCCATGCTCAGGCCAGCTTTTGCTACGCAATATTCTCCCCGATTCACTGACGCAACCGTAGCCGAAACGGAGGATACATTGATAATGCAGCCCCAGAAATCCACTTTTTCTGCCCGTTGAGCAATCATCCAGTTAGCGGCAGCTTGTGTCAGGAAGTAGGCTCCCTGCAGATTGGTTGATAGTACATACTGAAAACTTTCTTCGGTGGCTTCGAGAATGTCCCGTCGCTCTTTGGGGGCTACCCCTGCGTTGTTCACCAGCACATTCAGCTGGCCAAAATGGGTCTTAATCGATTGCAACATATCAATACGATCCAATGTCGACGCAATGTCGCCCGGACAGTAAATCACATCGCTCCCCCGGCTTTTCAACGCGTCGAGGGCAACCGCAACAGCTTCTGCCGGCCGAACGCCGTTGATTGCAAGATCGAATCCGGCATCGGCCAACTTCTCGGCTATGCCGTATCCAATGCCCCGGCTTCCGCCGGTGATGAAGGCAACAGGGCGGCTCTCCGGGTGTCTCATAAGCTTTCTTTTATCGCTTTAAGCTGGTCGGCTTCCTGGGTTTTCTTGTAGAGCGGATCCAACGGGTAACAACCTGAAATGAGGCCGTTCCGCGGGGCCGTCGTACAGTCCGAAAACGTGCGACAAATCTGATTACGAACCAGCGCCCGCCCTGCCAGCATGTCGGCGGGCATCGTCGGGTAGGAGAGAACCATCCTACCAAAACCAACGCTATCGGCCATGCCCGTGCGTAGTACATGTTGCGCAACGTTGGGCAGCCATTCCTGTAAATACGAATACCCAGAGCCAATGATCACCAGATTTGGGAAAGCCTGTTTCAGTTCGTGGGTCACCTCCAGCTGGCGTTTCACCCCCAGGAGCGGATCTTCGGGTGGCAGGTAACCATCCGACGGTGGAAACAGCGCCGGCCGCATCAGATGGGGATTGTAGTAGGGGCTACCCCCCGTAATACATACCAGCTGGATGCCGAGCGATTCCACCAACGACAGGAGCGCTTTGGTCTCCGTTAGGTCGAAGTCTAACCCGTTGGATTTTCCGCCAAAGGCAAACGGGTACTGCTCTGCTCCTTCGGGAATGCCCGTACCCATCGGTCCTTTTTTGAAGGGGAGCATATCGAACGCGCTCAGGCGAATGCCGATCTCAAGCCCCGGCGCGGCCTCCCGGATCCCCGCAACGATGTTTCGCAGATAGCGGGTCCTATTCTCAAACGAACCGCCGTAGCGTCCTTCCCGGCTCACCGCGCTCAGGAACTCGTGGCCCAGATAACCATGGCAGTGCTTGACATCCACAAAGTCAAAACCCGCTTTTTGCGCAAGGACGGCAGTTTGTACGTATTGTTCAATAATCTGATCAATAGCCGCATCGGTGAGTACCGGATGATCGGCACGCATGCCGAACTTGCTGTTCAGAAACGGGTGACTGTACAGGATTTTAGGCTCGAATGTTTTCTTATCGGTAGGTTTACAAAAACGGCCTGAATGCGTCAGCTGGAGACCAATCAGTAAATCGTCGGTCTGTCCGACTGCTTCGGTATGCGTATCCAGAATGAGTTGCCGTAATTCGACAAAATCGGGCAGCGTTTCGCTGTTCAGCACCAACTGGTTCGGGTTGGCCTTCCCGGAATGGCAGACCGCCACGGCCTCGCAGCCAAATAATAATTTTGCACCACTGATGGCAAACTTCTTCCAGCGGGTTCGGGTAAAATCCGTGGGTCGACCATCAGTGGTGCCATCCCAGCCTTCCATAGGCAAAATGCAGAGGCTATTGCCAATTTTCTTGCCTGACTTGAGCTGAATCGGTCGATTAAACGGACTTTCGGCAGGGGGCAATAATGCGTCATCGAACGGCAGGCTGATGTCGTTCTTCGTTAGATAGTTGCGCAGGTCAGCCGTGGTTTTCAACTGGGCCACGCGCGGAAATTGAGGCTTGTATTTCTCACTCATCGGCTCTGATCAGGTTCGGCGATTCGGTTAAAGAAGGTGTAGTAAGGTTCGTTGCGAATAATTCGCTGGAGGTACAGGGCAACCTCACGGGCATGGTAATCGCCCCACATGCTCGATTCGCCATTGGCAATTTTGCTCCCCTCCGGTACGTAATCCCAGCCGTTGGGCTGGTGATAGATAGAATGTAAAAGCAATCCCTGATGGGTTGGGTCGGTGCTGAGATAGGGCGCGTCAAAGAGCGTGTTAAGTACCGTTAATCCCGCCTGAAAATACCGCTGGCCAGCGTCTGTGTTGCCCTTTCGTCTTAAGTAGTCGCCCAGTCGTAACAAGCCCTGTGCCCCAATGGCTGCTGCCGAGCTATCGACGGGCTCAAACGCATTATATGGGTCGGCGGGGCGGTTCAGGTAGTCGCCTAAGCGGTGCAGGTTTGGCGCGCCCGTATCCCAGTAGGGAATGCCATCAGTCGGGGTATGGTCGATGTAAAAATCGCAGGTGGCCGTGGCGGCTCTTAGCATAAAGGCTTCGATGGACTCACGTCCGCCAAAGGGTTCCAGCTCGGCATCGGCGCGGGTGGCGAGCCATTCCAGTTCTTCGGCAAAACCACACATGGCCCAGGCCAGACCACGCGTCCAGGTTGTAAAGCCCGAATAGCCCTGCTGCGAATTGGGGCAACGGAAATTACCGTCTTTCGCATTAAAAACACTTTCGTGGGCCGTACGGCCCCAGCAATCATAGCGATCGCGTCCTTCACCGTAAAATACGGAGTAATCCGCCGTGGCTTTCATGTGCTGGAGTGCCCGTTTCAACAGGTTGATTTTTACATCGCCCTCACCCTGGAAAACATGGCCCAGCGCATGGCTCAGTACCAATGCCCGGCACGAGCGAATGGTATCGACAAAGAGCGAATGTGGGCCATTGAAGGAACTGATAAAGCCTCCATTTTTAATGGGTGTCCAGCGGCTGGCCTGAACCGCCCCGGAGATTTTCAGCGCGAGTTCGTACAGGTTCCTCTCCCAGTCATTAGCCGGAATACGTCCTTCCTGCATCAACCGAAGCAGATTGCCGTAGGTGCTGACATTGTTGAAACCGTGGTCGTGTACACCCGTGTGGCTGATGTGGGGAGCCATCAGGCTGCGTGTTTTCTGACGACCCATCTCCAGAAAATAGGGTTCGTCGGTAGCATCGAACTGTAAGATAGCTGACCCAAACTGAAAGCCCTGTGTCCACTCTGTCCAGCCTCGGGTGGTGTACTTACCCTGAACGGTGAAGACCGGAGAGCCTTTATTTACATCGTATTCTGTATCGATCAGTCGGATTTTCTGGCCCGAGAGCGCCCACAATCGGTCAAGTTTGGTCGATAAATCGGTCGGGTGGAGCGAATGGTCAATCTGCATTGGGTTGCGAAGACTGGAGTTTTGTAGCTGGGTGCTAGTTTATCATGGAATTATCTAACTCGACAAAGGAGGAGAAGCCGGGTCGCTACTGTATAGGCGCTATTGAAAATGAAATATTCGTGTAATAGCGGGGAAGTTGGCCGTCGTAATGCGCAGTCTGGTCGATTTGTAGAGCAACGAGCTGGTCGGCAGACTGCTCACACTGCATCGCGGCAAGGGCACCGCAACGGGAAATGCACCAATTCGCCTGATTGGTGAACGGAAAACGACTATTCTTGAGAGGAAAGTTAGAAAAGGCCCTGCCCGAGAAATTGCGGCAAGGCGATGGGCTTATTGTTCAGAATAAGAAAGTAAACCAATCCGGCCAGGACCAAATAGCTGAAAGCCAGCCATTTCCTTTTTTGTGCGAACTCCACCGGGTGGTGGTAATAATCATAAATCATGGATGCCGATAAGCCCATGACCATCAGAAAGAACGAGAACACCCCAAAATCTGTTCGATAAGGACTCACCGACTGCATGAACTTTGCGCCCGACAGGATGTAGAGCAACCAGGCCCCGAACCCTGCCCGATACAGGTAGACGCTCAACCGCCGGTCATTCTTAAGGTCAAAAAGGTCGTCAGTGAATTTTTCAGACATAGCCTGCTTTACGTTTGGCTTGTGAAAATACTAACTCTTTCTATTAAACGCAAAAACACAATGCTTGATTCACAACCGGTTGACACCGTTCAGGAATTTAAGACAATGCAGGTCGAGCTGGTTCGCGTCGACGATGCCTTTCATTTTGAAGCCCTTGGTGCCTCAGGTGTGGCCCAGCATATGGATGCGGCAACCGACATTGGTGGCCATAATGCAGGGGCCCGCCCGATGGAGATGTTGCTGATGGGCCTGGCTGGTTGCTCGGCGATCGACGTTGTTCTGATCCTTCAGAAACAAAAACAGGTCATCGACGACTTTCGGATGAAAGTTGACGGTTTACGGGAAAAAGACGCAACGCCGTCGCCCTTTAAAAAAATTCACATTACCTACCTGCTTAAGGGCCAGCTAGATGAGGTAAAAGTAAAACGGGCCATCGACCTGTCGATGGATAAATATTGCTCGGCAACTGCCCAGTTCCGGCCTTCAGCCGATATTACCTATTCGTTTGAGATTCAGAAATAAGTAAACCTACAAGGTTTTGAAACTTTATAGGTTTTGTGGGCAAACGGCTTATTCGTTGCTTACATGGTGGCGAAGCGTGCTGATGCCATGAGAATCTTACGAATTACCCCTCCGCCTTTGGGTCGAGGGGTTTTATTTTGACTAAAACTTGCCTTACCCCTCACGACTTACGACTTTTGTTTATGCAACAATACCACGATCTCCTACGCCACATTCTCGCCAATGGTTCGCGTAAAACAGACCGCACCGGCACGGGTACCCTTAGTGTTTTTGGTTACCAGATGCGTTTTAATCTGCAGGATGGCTTCCCACTGCTAACGACCAAGAAAGTCCATACAAAGTCTATTATCCACGAATTGTTATGGTTCATTAAGGGCGATACCAACATTAAATACCTGAAAGACAATGGCGTTTCTATCTGGGACGAATGGGCGGACGAGAATGGTGATTTAGGGCCGGTATATGGCAAACAGTGGCGAAGCTGGCAGTCGGATGGACAAACGATCGATCAGTTAAGTGACGTATTGAAGCAGCTTAAAACCACGCCTGATTCGCGACGGATGATTATTTCGGCCTGGAATCCCGCCGATGTGCCCAGTATGGCCCTGCCGCCCTGTCATCTATTGATGCAATTTTATGTGGCTCCCCCGGACCCCGAAAAAGGAGAGACGCTGAACAAACTCTCCTGCCAGCTGTACCAACGCAGCGCCGATGTGTTTTTGGGGGTGCCCTTTAACATTGCCAGCTACGCCTTACTGACGATGATGATTGCCCAGGAGTGCGGCTACACAGCGCACGAATTTATCTGGACGGGCGGGGATACACATCTGTACCTGAACCACTTGGAGCAGGTGGAAACCCAGCTTGCCCGCGACATCCGGCCGTTGCCAACCATGCGGCTGAACCCAGCGGTGAAGTCCGTATTCGACTTTACCTACGACGATTTTACACTCGAAAATTATACCCCACACCCGGCCATTAAGGCGCCGGTCGCGGTGTAAGGTCAAGTAGTTGGTTTACGGTGAAGAACGCGCGTTTGCTGTTCAGTCAACCCGGATGAATAACCCGTAAACCAACTACCATTTCACTGACCGACCAGCTTCCGGTACTCTTTTTCGATCATATCCTGTTCATTACCCCTGTGGTATACGCTGGCATAGTGCGACAGTAAGCCAATGCCCCAGCCGATCATCGGGAAAATAGGCCAGGGGAAAAAAAGTACCTGTGTGCTCTGTTGAGCGAACGACGAAGGCGGTGAAAGCCCAGATGAGCCACAAGCCCCCATTGATAATCAGGAAGGCGCGTAAGTGAATACGAAAACCGACGCGTGCTTTCGCTTGTTTCCACAGATAAGGGTTGCGTTGGGAGGTGTTATGAATCGGTTCCATGCTCTTGATTTTTTGTCTAGGATTGATAAACAGGTTTGTCTGTTTCGATGGATCAAAGATCATAGCGCCAAACCCTCATTTTCCTTAAAATCTGACCAATTGCCTAACTTGCGGAGTGAATTCCCTCATGACCATGACCAATTCTGAAATCGTCGACCTGCTTGAATTGACGGGCCGGTTGATGGAGCTTCACGACCGTGATGCCTTCAAAACACGTACCTTCCAGAGTGCCGCCTTTAACCTGGACAAATCCACCGCCGACCTAAGCAACTTGCCCGTTGAGGAGTTGGTTAAGCTACCCGGCGTGGGCAAATCGGTGGCACAAAAAATCCGGGAAATAGCCGAGACAGGGCATTTGGCGGATCTGGATGAGCTACTGGCCCAAACGCCCGAAGGTGTTCTGGACATGTTTCGGATAAAGGGATTGGGCGTCAAAAAAGTCCGGACGCTCTGGCAGGAGCTGGGTATTACCAACCTTCGGGATCTTCAACTGGCGGGCGAGAACGGCCAGATTGCCAAAATCAAGGGATTTGGCGCCAGTACGCAGGAGAAAATCCTGGCGGCCCTGGAGTTTTTACAGGAGCAACAGGGCAAGGTTCGAATGGACAAAGCCGCTATGATCGCAAACCTGCTTCAGAACGAGTTGTCGACTCATTTTGACCGCGTCGAAATAAGTGGCCAGGTACGTCGGAAAGCCCAGGAGGTTGATGCTGTGCAACTGCTCATCCAAACCAGCGACCCGATTTCAGCAATGGATACGTTGAAGACATTGCCGAATTTAAATCAAAATGAAGCCGAATCATCGCCGTTTGCCTGGCGTGGCCAATTAACGGGTTTCGATGTTCAGGTGGAATTGTTGCTTTATCCGGCCGAACAAATGAACCGACAATTGTTCATTCATACCGCTGCCGATCCCCATTTGCTCCAGGCCGGAACGGGCGGCATTCCCTTGTTGCAGGTGGCCTACGCCAGCACGCTATCGGAAGTAGCGCACTCAGAAGATGTAGCCGATACGGAACGGGCCATTTATCAGCGGGCGGGTTTGCCGTATATCGTACCCGAAATGCGCGAAGATGACTTTGCCTACCGCTGGGCCAGCCGCCATTCAAACGAAGAGCTGGTTACCTGGGACGACCTCCGGGGAACACTCCATAACCACAGCACCTGGTCGGACGGAAAGCAGTCTGTGGCCGATATGGCGGCTTACTGCCGGGAGCTTGGGCTGAGTTATTTTGGTATTGCCGACCATTCCAAAACAGCCTCCTATGCTGGTGGGCTCGACGCCGAACGGGTGCATCAGCAACAGCGGGAGATCGATGAACTGAACAAAGGGTTTAGCGATGACTTTCGAATCTTTAAAGGCATTGAATCGGATATTTTGAGTGACGGCTCGCTCGATTATGATGAGGCTACGCTGGCCACCTTCGACTACGTCGTTGCATCCGTCCATCAAACCCTGACGATGTCGGAGGAAAAGGCCACGACGCGATTATTACGGGCCATCGAAAACCCCTATACGACAATTCTCGGGCATCCAACCGGTCGTTTATTGCTTGCTCGCGAAGGCTACCCAATCGATCACCGGGCCATCATCGACGCCTGTGCCGAGCATCACGTCATTATTGAAATCAACGCCAGTCCCTACCGGCTTGACATTGACTGGCGCTGGATCGATTATGCCATGCAACAGGGTGTTAAGTTGAGTATTAACCCCGATGCGCATGATTTGGTTGGGTTGCTGGACATGCACTATGGCGTGGCAATTGGCCGGAAAGGCGGCTTAACCAAAGCCATGACCTTTAATGCGCTTACATTGGATGAGATGAGTACTTATCTAACAAATAGAAAGGGAAATGTACTTAAGTAAATGACTTTGTTCCTTTAACTATCAATTAATAATCCGTTAAGGATCGTTAGAAATAGGGTATATCGACCGTTTTACGTCTTTAGTCCATTAAGTATCAGCTTAATGGACTTTTTGCTTTTACGCTTTCTAACCACCAATCTATGCGTTTTTTACCTTTACTGTTGCTTTCGTTATTCGTACTCAACGGGGCTATGGCCCAGCAAAAAAACAGCCCGGCGGTTTCACCGGCTACGTTCTCGGCAACGGGCTATGTTCGGGATGCAAAAACCGGTAAACCAATTCAGGGGGTCAATATTGTCGTTCTGAACGTATCGAAAGGGTACGTGACAGCAAAAGACGGCTTTTATATTGTGCAACTGCCGCCCGGCAACTATGTCTTGCGCTTCTCACACGTGGGCTACCGCTCAAAGCAGGATACAATTTCGTTGCAGAAAACGCTTTTCCGGGAAGTGACGATGGAAGACGATGCCAAAGATCTGGAAGAAGTCGTCGTAACGAGTGAAACACCCGACCGAAATGTTCGTAAAGTTGAAATAGGGGTCTCGCAATTAACCATCCGTAGTATCCGTCGAATTCCGCCCCTGATGGGCGAGGTAGACATTGTGCGCAGTCTGCTGTTGCTGCCGGGTGTAACAACGGTTGGCGAGGGCGCACCGGGGTTTAACGTTCGGGGAGGGAGTGCCGACCAGAACCTGATCTTGTTCGATGAGGCTCCGGTATTCAATTCCAGCCACTTGATGGGTTTTTTCTCCGTGTTTAATCCCGATGTTGTGCGCGACGTGACCTTGAATCGGGGTGGAGTTGCAGCCGCTTACGGGGGTCGGGCTTCGTCGGTATTGGATGTGAAGATTAAAGAACCGGATGCCGATAAGTGGAGTATCAATGGAGGCATTGGTATCATTTCCAGTCGATTAGGGGTGGAAGGGCCAATCATCAAAAAGAAACTCTCGTTTCTGGTTGCTGCGCGGGCATCGTTCAATGATTTTCTATTTAAACTGGCGCCCCCGAATCTGAAAGGGACACAAGCCAATTTCTACGACCTGACGAGCAAACTCAAGTACCAACCCAACGAAAAGAATACAATCACACTGACGGGCTACTTGAGTAAGGATATTTTTAAGCTGGCGTCTGACTCCCTTTCCGGAGAAGAAATAAATGCCTCCTCAACCCGGTTTAACTACCAGACGATGAACGCCGTGCTACGCTGGAATTACTTCATGAGTAAACAGGTAAATCTGGCCACATCCGTCATTTTAAGCCGTTATCAGGCTAATTTGTCGTCGCCAGATTCATCGAATGCTTTTGAACTGAAGTCGGGTGTCTGGCATCGTCAGCTGAAGTCAGACCTAACATATACACCCAACGAAGTTCACCAGTGGCAGGCAGGCGTGAGCGCTATTGCTTACCAGATTCAGCCCAACACCCGTATTCCGGGGGTGTATTCCAACGTGCTGCCGGTCGATCTTGCCCGCGAGCAGGCCTACGAACTCGCGGCCTATGTGCAGGACGAATGGAAAGTAAATCCAGCGGTGGCGATTATTGCCGGGCTGCGCTATTCCGAATTATTGAACCGGGGACCGGCAACCGTACGTACCTACCAGGAAAACGGGCCTCGGCAGGACGAAACGGTGGCTTCTCAGCAAACGTATGGGTCGGGTAAAATCTATAACTCAGTGGGGGGCCTGGAGCCCCGGCTGGCGGTGCGCTGGTCGGTTAGTGAAGGAAAGGCTATCAAAGCTGGCTATAGCCGATTGCGGCAGTACATTCAGCAGGTGACCAATACAACGGCTGCCCTGCCCACGTCGCGCTGGCACCTGAGCGATATGTACACCAAGCCCGTAATCGCCGACCAGTGGTCACTCGGTTATTTCAGCAATACCGCCGACAATGCCATTGAGGCATCGGGTGAAGTGTATTATAAAACACTGACCAATGCGATCGACTACCGGGATGGGGCCGAGTTGCAACTGGCCGAAGCGGTTGAAACACAGATTGTGCAGGGGAGTGGCCGGGCTTATGGATTTGAAGGCCTGCTCCGTAAAAATAAGGGCCGCTGGACGGGCTTCATGAGTTATACCTACGCCCGTACCTTCCTGACCATGAATAGCCTGTATCCTAGCGAGCGGGTCAATAACGGTAATCCATATCCGGCAAATTACGACAAGCCCCATACGTTCAATGTACTGGCCACGCACCGGCCAACGCCCTGGTTCAGCATGTCCCTGAACTTTACCTATAGCACAGGACGCCCAACGACTCAGCCATCGGCCATTGCCCAGGTGGCCGGGATATCCATCCCGATCTACCTGGACCGTAACCAGCAACGTGTTCCGGACTATCACCGGCTCGATTTTTCAATGACGTTTGAGCAGAATCCACTCAAACACAAAAAGAACCAGAGCAGTTGGGTATTTTCGATTTACAACGTGTACGCGCACAAAAATGCGTATTCTATTTTTTATAAGCTGAGCCCGGCCTCGGCTTCGGACGCCTACAAGCTATCTATTTTCGGAACAGCTTTCCCTTCACTGACCTATAACTTCAAATTCTGATGAGACTACCAGCTTTTGTGTTTTCTTTGCTCTTGCTGTGTCTACTACTCGTGGTCTCGTGCGTCACGGAATTCCAGCCAGACAACGTTAGTATTCCCCCTTCGCTAATCGTTGAAGGACAAGTTACCGATCAGCCCGGTCCCTATTCAATCAGGCTCACCCGCACAGCCGACTACTCCTACAAGAGCCTGAATCTGCTGGAAATGGGCGCCACGGTCGTTATTTCGGACAACCTGGGCAACAAAGAAACCCTAACCGAGCAGGCCCCCGGTGGCACATACCAGACAACCAACCTGCGGGGCGTAGTTGGCCGGAGCTATAAGGTCAGTATTCAGACCAAAGCGGGTAAGAAATATGAATCAGATATGGAAGTCTTGACGGCGGCTCCCCCCATTTCGAAAATTTATGCCGAGTACACAAAAGAAACGGGAGGTATAAGTTCGGCAAAGAACCAGAGTTGGGATGTGTATCTGGACACGAAAGACCCCGAAGTATCGGGCAATTACTACCGTTGGGCGTGGACACATTACGAATTTATAGACATTTGTTCGAAGCAGGAACAGCGAGATGGTACACTGCTGGGCAGGCTCTGCTGTTCAAATTGCTGGGATATTACCCGTTGTTATACGTGCATCAATATCACATCAGACGTTAATATCAACGGAAAAGACATTAGTCGCCAGTTTATTTCGCGTGTGCCTTACAAATCGAGGAGTGCCTATTACATCGAAGTACAGCAACAGGCGATCAGTAAAGGGGCGTATGAGTTCTGGAAAAGCGTTCGGCAGTTGACCAGCAACACGGGTGGACTGTTCGATGCTGCCCCGTCTACGGTACGAGGGAATATTCATGCGCTGAGCGACCCAACCGAAACCGTCTATGGTTATTTTGGGGCAACGGGTATCTCCGAGAAATACTTGAATGTAGATCGTAGTGATGGAGAAGGCTTCCCGGATATAGATCCTCCGATAACGGTAGCACAGCCTCCTGCCAGTTGCGTTGTCTGCGAAAATAGCCTATACCGAACGCCAAATAAGCCGCGGTGGTGGCAACCCTAAAGAATCCGGGTAATCAGAAGACTCTAAACGTACGCCCATTGGGTAATATGTATCCACCAGTGCTACTCACTAAGCCGCGCTGGTGGACTTATTAACTGGTTTGGTGAGGTGTTAGAAATAGAATAGATTTGTGAAGTGATTACATTATGGCCTCCCCGGTGAACGTACTGATTCTGCAATTTGCCTCCATTGGCGATGTCGTTCTGACGTCGCCTGTTGTGCGTTGCCTGAAACAGCAGCTCCCCAATGCCGTTATTCATTTTTGCACCCGTCGGGAGTATCGGCCCATTGTTGCCCATAATCCATACATTGCGGACTGTCATTATCTGGAAGATAGCTTATATGCGTTAATCCGGCAGCTCAGAACGCAGCGGTTCGATTACGTTATCGACCTGCAAAATACGTTTTCTACCCGACTGATCAAGGCCGCGCTGGGTTCTCGGTCATATAGTGTCGACAAACAGTCTTTCCGTAAATGGCTGTACGTCGGCTGGAAGATCAATGCGCTTCCTGATCAGCACATTGTGGATCGTTACATGGCCACGGTGCTGCCGTTAGGGATAGAAAACGATGGGCGGGGACTGGATTATTTCATCCCCTATAAAGACGAAGTCGAAGCCAACTGGTTGCCAGAAACGCATCAGAATGACTTCGTTGCCTATGCCATTGGAGGCAAACACATGACCTGTCGGTTGCCGCTGCTGCGCATGATTGAGTTATGCCTTAAAATCAACTATCCCATTGTTTTGCTAGGTGATAAAGAGGACCGTAAGGTTGGTGACGAAATTGTGAGGGCCATTGGGCATGAGCATATTTATAACGCCTGTGGCCTGTTTAACCTCAATCAATCGGCTTCATTTTTGCAACGGGCTCGGGTGGTTTTTAGTCACGACACGGGACTGATGCACATAGCCGCTGCCCTCCGAAAAAAAGTTTATTCCATTTGGGGTAGTACCACTCCCCAGTTTGGGTTCTACCCCTACAAGACGGCCCATGTTCGGCTCGAAACACCAGGTTTGGGTTGTCGTCCCTGTTCGTCAACAGGCCTCGATAACTGCCCGATGAAGCACTTCAAGTGCATGACTGAGCTCTCGTTCGATTTTGACGTGAAAGAGCTGCGAACGAAGAAGAAGAACTTTGAGTAAAGTCTTGTTCTCTCCAGGTCCTTAAGACCCATACCCCAATACTATTGGAGAAAAGTCGTTTTCGTTTGGCCAAACGTTCCGTTATTTAGTTATAGACAAGTGGGCTGAGGTGACCAGTTCAGCCCGCTCAACGGTTCAGTCCCGACCTAGTAGCCTCCAGATTGTATGGAAAAGTCTCCTAACAGCGAATCCAAGCCAAGTAATCCGGCCGAACAGGATATAAATAACGCACCCAAAAGTGGTGAACGCCCCAACCAGGGCACAGAAATGACCAACGATCACTACGACCCGTCGGGTAAGCCCGATGCCGACAAACGCGTTTTTCCCACCCCCGATAATGTGGGCGCCAAACATAAAAACCCCGTACTGGCCCAGCCGCCTGAAGCCTTTACCGGGCTCAAGTTAGGGAAACCCGCCACGGTGGCTGCCGGGGTTACTGCCGTACTTAAATCCATGGAATTTTCATGGGGAGAAGCGGGGGTTGGCCGGGGCACACACGCGCTGCTGAAACTCAATCAGAAAGATGGGTTCGACTGCTCATCGTGCGCCTGGCCCGATCCCGACGACCATCGATCGGTAGCGGAATTCTGCGAAAACGGCGCGAAAGCAACCGCTTCGGATGCCGATCACCACCGTGTCGATCCGGCGTTCTTCGCCAACCATAGTCTGGTGGAGCTATCGCACATGACCGACCGTGATCTCAACAACGCTGGTCGGTTGACGCATCCTGTTGTCCGGCGTCCGGGTGCCACGCACTATACCCAGATTTCGTGGCCCGACGCCTTCCAACTAGTGGCAGACGAACTCAATGCGCTGAAATCGCCCAACGAAGCAGTCTTTTACACCTCAGGTAAAGTGCCCAATGAACCGGCTTACCTCTACCAGCTTTTTGTGCGGCAGTTTGGCACCAATAACCTGCCCGACTGTTCCAACATGTGCCATGAGAGCAGCGGATCGGGCTTAAGCCCGACGCTGGGATTAGGCAAAGGATCGGTAACGCTGAACGATGTGCATGAAGCGGAAGTCATCCTGATCATTGGGCAGAACCCCGGCACCAATCACCCCAGAATGCTGACAGCTTTGCAAATTGCCAAGCGAAACGGCGCCAAGATCATTGCCGTCAATCCGTTGCACGAAGCGGGCCTGAGTCATTTCAAGAATCCTCAGGATTTCATGAATCCTATCAAAGCGGTGGGTACGTTGCTCGGCGCGGGAACGCCCATCGCCGACCTGCATTTACAAGTCAAGGTCAATGGAGACATGGCCGTTTTGCAGGGTATCATGAAGCACCTGCTGCGAGCCGAAGAACTGAACCCCGGCGAAGTTATCGACTATGCGTTTATCAAGCAGTACACCGCTCATTACGATGAATTTCTGGCGAATCTCAAAAAAACCAGTTGGGAGGATATTGAGGAAATCAGCGGGGTCTCGCAGGGCCAATTGCTGGAAGCCGCTAATCTGATTGCCCCCAAGCAGAAGATCATTACTTGCTGGGCTATGGGCATTACGCAACAGAAAAATGGCGTGATGAGCGTTCAGGAGATTGTCAACCTGCACCTGATGAAAGGGGCGATTGGCAAGCCGGGTGCCGGGACCTGTCCTGTGCGGGGTCATTCCAATGTGCAGGGCGACCGCACGATGGGTATTTGGGAGCGCCCTCAAAAGGAGTTTCTGGACGCCCTGGTTAAGGAATACGGTTTCGAACCGCCCCGCGAGCATGGCTACGATGTGGTGGAGTCGATCAAGGCGATGTATGAGGGGAAAACAAAGGTATTCATGAGCCTGGGTGGGAATTTCCTGTCGGCAGCTCCCGATACCGAGTTTGTTGCCGAAGCCCTTCGTAAACAGCGGCTTACCGTTTTTGTCAGCACAAAACTGAACCGGGGCCACCTCGTAACGGGTGAAACATCCCTGATTTTGCCCTGCCTGACCCACGTGGATATCGATATGCAGCGCTCGGGCCATCAGTTCACGTCCTGCGAAAACTCGATGGGCGTAATCAGCCAGAACAAAGGCGTGCTGCAGCCGCTATCTAGCGAAATGCTAAGCGAGGTGGCCATTCTTTCGGGAATTGCCATTGCCACGCTAGGCGACCGCTCGACGGTGGATTGGGTTGGTTATACGGAAAATTACGATACCATTCGGGATGCGATTGCCCGGGTAATTCCGGGATTCGATAAGTTCAACGAGAAGATTCGTAAACCCGGCGGCTTTTATCTGCCCAACGGCCCCCGTGAACGAAACTTCACGACGGAGAACGGCAAGGCTAATTTTACCGTGGCGGAAATGCCGAAACACCATATGGAGCCCGATCAGTTGGTGCTGATGTCGATCCGTAGCCACGACCAGTTCAACACGACGGTCTATGATTATAATGACCGTTACCGCGGGGTGTATGGCGAACGTCGGGTGATCTTCATGAACCCACAGGATATGAGTGACCGGCACATTCGCGAGCGCCAGTTGGTGACGATTACTAGCCATTTCGAGGGCCAGAAACGGATGCTGGAGAAGTTCATCGCTATCCCTTACAACATTCCGAGAGGGAATACGGCAGCTTATTACCCGGAGATGAATCCGTTGGTACCCATCGCCAGTGTGGCGTACATCAGTAACCAGCCAACCTCCAAATTCGTCGTCGTCACGGTAGAGCCGATGCCAGAACTACTACCCGAAGGAAGTACGTCAACCATTTCAATGACAGTAGCGGCATAGATTTTTCAGTAAAAAGAGCGCCACCCTTACAAATAAGGGTGGCGCTCTTTTTTACTGAGTGGGTTTATCACCGTGTGATTGAGTTTTCCAAAGACTCAGCCCGTTTAGTGGCCTTATCCCTAATTTTTTTACGACCCACCAATAGGATGAACAGGGCCAGCAAGGACGTGGACGCCATAATACTCACCATGGGTATGGCCGTGTGATTGTTAAGGACACTCACACAGAGGGAGGCCAGAGCGCCGAGCCCCATTTGGGTAGCGCCCATTAGCGCCGAAGCACTGCCAGCGTTTTTAGTGAACGGTGCCAAAGCCAACGCTCCGTTATTGGGGTTACTGATGCCGAGGCAGGCCAGGAAAGCGAACAGGAGTATCAGCGTACCGACGAGCCCAATCCAGCCAAGGCTGGTCAGCAACAGAAAAATCAGCGTGATGGTCACCTGGCAGCAGAGAGCGGCAAATACAAGTTGTTCACTGCGGTAGTGCCGCAATAGCGAGCTGTTGAGCTGGCTGGCGCCAATCAGGCCCACCGATAACCCGGCGAATATCCAGCCGTATACCTGCCCGCTGACCTTGAAAATATCCATGAACACCAATGGCGAATCGGCCACATAGGCAAACAGGCCCGCAAAGGACATGCCACCCGCAAAGGCATACGTAGAAAATTGAGGCTCCCGAAGCACCATCAGAAAGTTGGCTAAAATCGGGCGGGGCTTCAGGGATAAAGAGGTGTCGGGTTGGTAGCCATCCGGTAACCCGTAGCGGGTAGCCAGCAGGAGCAGCGCGCCCATGACCGCCAGAATGATAAAAACCGATTGCCAGCCAAACGCAGCCGTAACATACCCGCCGATAGTCGGTGCCAATAGAGGTGACAGACCCAGCACCAGCATTAACAGCGCGAATACTTTGGCATTTTCTTCGACCGGAAACAGGTCGCGTACCATCGCTACGGCGGCCACACCCGCTACGCAACTGCCAATCGCCTGCAAAAAGCGAAGGGCAATCAACGCATCGATACTTTGCGCAGTCATGCAGCCAATGGACGTTAGGATGAACAGACTCATGCCCGCATACAATGGTTTCTTGCGGCCGAACCGATCCAGCAGGGGACCATATAGCAACTGCCCGGCCGAGATGCCAATGAAGAACGTGGAAAGAGACAGCGCTACCTGGGGTACCGTTGTCTTTAAGTCACGGGCAATGGCCGGAAAGCCAGGCAAATACATGTCAATCGAAAAGGGCGATAGGGCCGTCATGGCACCCAAAATCAGAATTATAGATGAGCGTTGGCGTTGAGTCATAAAGGAGGTTGTTGCAAGCGTAAAATCGTATCAAACGAGGTTGATCGTGGTATTAATGGAGCATTTGCTGTACCCTTGCCGAAACAGCTTCGACCGAAATGTCGTTCAGGCAGGCCAGGTCGCCCCGCCAGCAGGGCTTGTTGCCAAACACGGAACAGGGCCGACAGGTGAGGATCTCCGGTGAAATCTGAAGGACAGCCTCAGCCCCCTGCCCCCAAGGTCCAAAACCAGCATCGGGATGTGTAGCACCCCAGATAGACAGCACCGGCACGCCACTCAGGGCCGCCAGGTGCATGTTTCCCGAATCCATGCACAGCATTCCGCTCAGTCGGCTGATGAGCAGTAGCTCGGCGGCCATGGAAAGCTGTCCGGCCACCAGAATAGCCTGCGGAAATTGTCGTTGCAGGGTTTCAAGTTGAGCGATTTCCGTAGCGCCCCCGCCGAATAGAAAAACCATAACCGGAGGCCCCGCATAGACCTGTTTCAGCAGCGGGGCGAACCGCTCGAAAGGCCACATTTTTTGGGTGTGCTGGGCGAAAGGTGCTATGCCGAGCCAGGATGTATTTTCTGTAATTACCTGGTTGTTCAGAAAGGCATTAAGCTCCGCTTCGGCTGTTGTGAAGGGTGGAAACTGAAAGGGCTTCGCGGGTTGAAGAGCCAGTCCGGCGGCATCAAATACACGGGCGTAACGGTCCACACTATGTGGCAGCTGGCGCCGGATTTTATTCGTCTTTCGGGTTAAGGCTCTTTTTTCAGTACGACCCTTATTGATCGTAAACGATGGAACCCCGACCAGGCGAAACAGGCTTTTCAGCACCGCCGAGCGCATGTTTTGGTGGGCATCCAGCACAACCTCGAACGAGGCCATTTGCCGTAACTCATTGAACAGACGAACCAGGCCTCCGAGGCCCTTGTGCGGACCGTCGAAATCAGCACCGATAACATGAACGTTGGGGAACTGTGCGAAAAAAACGGCAAATTTAGCCCGTGTCACCAGGGTGATGCGGGTATCGGGGTAACGCTGCGTAAACGCCTGAACAACGGGTGCCAGCAGGGCTACGTCGCCCATCGCTGAAAACCGAAGAAGAAGCACGTGCTTCATACACTAAGTGAAGGTGTGAGGAACAATCCCGATGCCTATTTTGCCTCGCTGTAGAGAACCGGATTCAGCGTGGGATCATTGTACATTTTCATTTGCCGATACACCTTCATGAAGCGGTCACCGTTGCGGATATCCTCCAGCAACTCATCGAAGCAACGGGCCAGATCCTGTTCCTGTTCGAGAAGAACGGCGAGTTTTTGCTGCGCTTTCAGGCGGTGTTCGTCCGATACCGACGGGCGGTCGACCTGTTCCTGGAAGTGGTAAATTTTGAGCTGTAAAATCGACATCCTGTCGAGGAGCCAGGCGGGCGTTTCGGAGTTTAGCCGGGCGGTTGGCTTGGCATGAATACCCCGAAATTGTTCGAAAAACCAACTGTCCATCTGTTCAACGGTATCCGTCCGGTCCTGATTCGACTGATCGATCCGGCGCTTGATGGCCACTAGTTCGTCGGGGCGAATAGTTGGGCTACGAATAAGGTCTTCCAGGTGCCATTGAACCGTATCGATCCAGTTTTTCTGGTATAACAGGAAGGCAATAGCATCAGCCGGAAACGGGTTGTTGATCGGGGTATCGACGTTGTCGGTCAGGTGATAGGCCTGAATACTCTGGCGAAACAGATCGTTGGCGAAAGTGGCGTTCATAAGCGGTTAATCAGTCGCAAAGATACGATTTTCGCCGGGAATGCGCTCAGGCAGGTTTTGGATGGCTACGGATTAGGTGGCCCAAAATGTCCGCTGGTTGGCCTTTGTGAGATAAAATAACCCTGTACTTTTACACCCTAACGAAACGGGTCGATGTCTGCTACTGCGCAACTGATTTTTGTTGTACCGCCCTGCGTACATGTTCTGGATCTAACGGGGCCAGTGCAGGTCTTTTATGAAGCCGCCGAATATGGAGCGCCTTATCGGCTGACGTATTGTTCACTTGGAAAGCCCGTTACCAGCTCGGCAGGGCTGAATTTCGGTAGTATACCGTCGTTTGCCGATATGGAAACACAGCCCGGCGATTTTATTTTTTTGCCCGGTATGGACATGACTTATCTTCGGTCGAACGAGTTTAAGCAGGAAACGGCTTTCTTTGACTGGCTCCGGCAACAGCACCAAAAAGGCGTTCATTTATGCTCTGTCTGTACTGGTGCCTTTCTACTGGCGCAGGCAGGCCTCCTCGATGGCCGGAAATGTACAACGCACTGGAAACGGATCGAGGAGCTACAGGCCACTTATCCCCGCTTACTGGTCCAGCACGACAGACTGTTCATCAAAGACGCTGGTATCTATACCAGTGCAGGTATTACGGCGGGTATCGATCTGGCGTTAGCCATTGTTGAGGAACACCAGGGGCCTTTGTTCGCTACCAAAATAGCGCGCGAACTGGTGGTTTACTTTCGCCGGGGCGAAGGGCATTCGCAGAAAAGTGTGTACCTGGATTACCGGAACCATATGAACGTGGCTATCCATCGAATGCAGGACTGGCTGATCGCCAATCTGGAAACGAATGCAAGCCTGGAAGAGCTGGCCGACATTGTGGGCATGAGTACCCGAAACCTGACGCGGACCTTTCGGAAAGAAACCGGCACCACGATTAATGCCTACACAACGCTGCTGCGACTCGAACTGGCCCATACGCTGCTGCATAATCCCGTCATGACGATGGATGCGATTGCCGCCAAATGCGGCTTTCGGGATGCGCGCCAACTCCGCCGAATCTGGAAAAAATCGGGTCCTGTCTCAACGATAAAGTAATCATTTTCATCCTGAATTTCACGTCTATGAACTCAATCATGTATATCGTACGCTCCCTTCCTGTCATCGGTTTATGGGTAGCCTGTTTTACGCCAATCTACGCCCATCAAATAGGTCCAAAACCAGACCTGATGGCCTACTATTGCGAGCCCTGCGGCAGCGCTTGTGATTTGGAGCGGCATAATGATCCCGGTACTTGTCTGCACTGCGGCATGCCACTTGTCAAACGGAGTGTTTCGATGATGAATTCGGTTGCTAATCGTCAGCCAACCGCGAAGAAGCGGAATGTAGCCATCTTCATTCATAATGGCGTTGAGGTGTTGGATTTCTCGGGTCCAAGCGAGGTTTTCGCGTCAACGGAAGGGTTCAACGTGTATACCGTTTCGCTTACTAAAGAGCCCATCACCAGTCAGGGATTCATCCGGATTATACCCAATTATAGCCTGGAGGATTGCCCAACGCCGGATATTGTTGTGCTGCCCGGTGGCCAAACGGGGCCATTTATTGAGAACAAGACGCTGATCAGCTGGATAAAAAACTCCGCTGAACACGCCGAAATAATGATGTCCGTTTGCACGGGGGCCGGGCTGCTGGCAAAAGCGGGGCTTCTGGACGGGAAGCAGGCGACGACGTTCCACAGTTACATCGACCCATTGCAAAAGGCGACACCCAACGCGAAGATTTTACGAAATACCCGTTTCGTTGACAATGGGCAAGTCATTACAACGGCAGGCGTGTCCGCCGGGATTGACGGAGCCCTGCACGTTGTGGCCCGGCTCAAAGGGATTGAGGTGGCCCGACAAACGGCCTTTTACATGGAGTACGATAAATGGAAACCAAGTGAAGGACTGGTTATCGAACAGAAAAATAAGCCCAAATCGGTCGAATAAGCTAACGGCCCCTTAGCTGCGTGTCGGCCATACCGGAAAGGCTTCTCCGATGCCAAACTCCGAGCGTTCGGCGGGGAGCTCCATGAAGGCATCGGCTGCCAGTAAATTAGCAAAGTCGGCTGATCCTGAGCCGGGTAGCGGGTGTGCCAGTGTCCGGCCATCGGGTTCCGAGGTCAGGCGAACGGGCAGGAAGTACGTAATGGCTGGTTTGAACACAACCGGCGTGGCCAGTTGGGCATACCGTGGTCGGGAAGGCGGCAATCCCAGCGATGCCCGCAAATAGGGCAGCACATACCGATAAGCGCAGAGCACCGTAGAAACCGGATTGCCGGGTAACGCAAAGACCGCTTTGGTCTGTTCACTTCGGGTATTTCCGTACGGGGTTTCTCCATCCTGGGCCACGGCCGTTCCGAACCAGAGCGGTTTGCCGGGGCGCTGCTCAATTTTATGGAAATGTTTCTGTACACCTAACTGGGCAAGCACCGAGGGCACAAAGTCAGCTTTGCCAGCCGAAACGCCCCCACTCAGAATCAGCACGTCATTATCGGCAAGCAGGGTTTTTAGCTGGTCTTTCAGAACAGCCTCATCATCAATGATGTGGTGCAACGTGGCGGCAATACCCAAGGTTGCCAGCGCCGTTCGGAGCATGTAGGTATTCGATCGGCGAATCTGGTAGGGCAGGGGTGTGTCGCCAACGTCGACCAGCTCATCGCCTGTGGAGATGAGCGCCACACGCGGAAGCGCCGTTACGGTCAATGTGGTTTGCCCAACCGAAGCGGCTACGGCCAGTTCCGACGGGCCAAGCCACATGCCGATCGACAAAAGTTCGTCGCCCGCCCGCCGGTCAGTTGCTTGTGGGTGAATATGTTGTCCCAACTGCACATCCTCAATGGCAATGGTCGCCTGCGAATCGGCAAGGCGTATGTCTTCGTACCGGATAACCGTGTCAGCGCCAATCGGCAGCATCGCTCCGGTCATAATTTCCAGACAGGTGTCGGCCTCGCTCAGCGTTTGCTGCGGTTGCCCTGCGAGTTGCGTTCCCTCAATACGGAATGTACGTTGCCCGGCGGCATAATCGGCAAATCGAATGGCGATGCCGTCCATCGCCACCCGGTTAAAGGGCGGGAAATCCCGGTCGGCACGAACCGTTTTCCGAAGCACCCGGCCTGCGGCATTGGCAAGGGAAACGGTTTCAGTCGGCAGGCTTAGTTTATGGTGTTGCGTAAGGGCGAAAGCGTCGGTAACGGTAAGCATGCCGTAAATGATGAATGATAAAGTATAAATGATGAATTTTGTCCTGAAAGGCGCAATCTATTCATCATTCATAATTTATCAGTCTTTAAATGGATTCTTTTTCTCATCTCAACGCAGACGGTAATCCGGCCATGGTCGATGTGGGTGCCAAGACGGTGACGCGCCGAACGGCCCGCGCCCAGAGCATTGTTGCCCTTGGCCCCGATATTATGCAACATCTAGCCCCGTCTGGACTGGGTGGTAACGACATTGCCACCAGGAAAGGCCCCGTGTTCCAGACGGCGATCATTGCCGGAACCATGGCTGCCAAACGTACCGACGACCTGATTCCCCTTTGTCATTCGCTTGGTTTGGACAGTTGCCAGATCACCATCACGACGGAAGGAACCGACGCCATCATCGACTGCCTGGTGTCGACCGAAGGAAAAACCGGCGTGGAGATGGAAGCGCTGGTGGGGGCATCGGTGGCGGCTCTGACGATTTATGACATGTGCAAAGCCCTGTCGCACGACATCATTATCCAGGAAACGAAATTAATGGAAAAGACGGGTGGGAAACGGGACTTTCGGCGTGCCTAAGCTAAACGGCCTGATTCTGACGGGTGGGCGCAGTACCCGGATGGGGCGTGATAAGTCGACACTGATTTACCACGGAAAACCCCAGCGGGAACACCTCACTGAACTGCTGGCCCCCTATTGTGAGGCCGTTTTCTGGTCGGTCAATGCGGAACAGGCCGTTGAGCAAACGGCAACCGGTCAGCCGCTTGTTATCGACTTGTTCAACTTTCCGGGGCCGCTCAATGGCATCCTGTCGGCGTTTGCTCAGGATGCTTCTGCGGCCTGGCTCGTGGTGGCCTGTGATATGCCACTGTTAACGAGCCAGTCGCTCGAC
The DNA here is from genome assembly GCF_054776595.1 of Spirosoma horti. NCBI lineage: Bacteria > Pseudomonadati > Bacteroidota > Cytophagia > Cytophagales > Cytophagaceae > Spirosoma > Spirosoma horti. Next base: position 551,905 of record NZ_BAAHBQ010000001.1, on the reverse strand, counting down.
GCGCTGTTGCAGGGACGAAATCCGGCGAAACGGGCTACTGTTTTTTATGATTCGGATGGCCGGTTTCCGGAGCCGCTACTGGGCATTTATGAGCCCGCCTTTTACCCGGTTCTACAGCAGGCAATGGCCGCCGGAGACTACTCTCCGCGTCAGGCCCTCCAACAAAATGATGTTCAGCTACTGACGGTGCCCGACATCCGGGAGCTGGCCAATGTGAATGACCCCGCGACAAAGGCTCGCCTGGGCTTATAAACATCGCCCCGCACAGCCTGTTTATACCCAAAATCAGCATTTATGAACTCATTTCAAAAACTCCTTTTAACGGCTGGTTCTGTGCTGCTTGGCGGTACGGTCGTGGGGCAGCGTGTCACACCTTCCACCGAATTGCGCGACTTTAGTGAGCAACGCATCCGGCATCAGAAAACCCTCGGTCTGACCCTCGGCAGCTTTGCCCTGGCCAACATTGCGGTGGGAGCCGTAGCGGCCGGGCAGACAACGGGCGAAACCCGGTATTTTCACAAGATGAACGTGTATTGGAATCTGGTCAATCTGGGTATTGCCGGGGCTGGCTTGCTGGGTTCGCGCAAAAAGAAGGCGGATGCCGAAACGCTGGCGGATGCCGTCAGACAGCACGAAAACATGAAGCAGGTGCTGTTGATCAATGCCGGGTTAGACGTGGCTTATGTGATCGGTGGCGCGTACTTGCGGGAGCGGGCCGAGTCGCATCCCGACAAGGCCGATCAATTGCGCGGTTACGGATCGTCCATTATGGCTCAGGGTGGTTTTTTGCTGGCGTTTGATCTGGTCAACTATTTTATCTTTAAAAACAGGGGCGATAAACAGGAACGGCTGTTGCTCTCCGCCAGCGCCAACGGATTGGGGGTTGTGCTGCCTATCCGGTAAGTGTTGTTGAACTAATCGAAAAAGGCGGTCGTTCCGTACTAATTTACTACTCTCAACTGCGTATGCCGTCTCATTTACACCCGTTTCAATTAGTTATCGACAAGGCTGTTCAGGTCTGTCAGCAAGACCCTGAAGCGATTGGACTAGCCGCAGGCGGCTCGTGGATTTCGGGCGAGATCGACGCCTATTCGGATCTCGATCTGGTGTTGATTACTACCCGGCAGCTAGCGCCTGATGTTAGCCACATGCGCGATTATGCAGCCCGGTTCGGCCCATTGCTGGCGTCCTTTCGGGGCGATCATGTGGGGGAGCCCCGGTTACTGATTGCGCTCTATGAGTCGCCCTTGCTGCATGTGGATATTAAGTTTTTAACCCCGGTCGAGTTTTACGAGCGGGTTGAGAATCCGGTTGTGCTCTGGGAGCGGGATCAACTGCTAACGACCATTATCCAGCAATCGACGGCGCAGTATCCACCCGTCGATTTCCAGGCAACGGAAGATCGATTCTGGATCTGGATGCATTATGCCGCTCTGAAAGTGGGGCGGGGCGAGTATTTTGAAGCCATTGATTTTCTGGCATTCGTGCGGAATATGGTGCTGGGTCCGCTGTTACATCTGAAAAACGGTGGCTTGCCACGAGGGGTGCGCCGGGCCGAAATGGCATTCTCAGCGGTTGATTTAGGTCGATTGCGAGCAACCGTAGCGACGCCTGATCGGGAGGACCTTCTGTTGAGTTTAACCGAAGCCATGCATCTTTACGAGGAACTCCGCGATGCCCTGGCACCAGCCTCACTGCTCAAAAATAGAACGGCACAATTGGCCGTTATCCAGTATCTGGGCACTCTTAAACAAGCAACAATTTCTATTTAGTAGTAGACAATGACGAATCAGGATGATTTTTTTCTGCGCGAGGCCATTCAACTGGCCCGCGAGGGCATGACAAGCGGACAGGGTGGGCCGTTTGGTTCTGTTATTGTGCGCGATGGCGTGATCGTAGGAAAGGGATGCAACCGCGTCACCTCGACCAATGACCCGACAGCCCATGCGGAGGTCGTTGCCATTCGGGATGCCTGCCAGAATCTCGGCACGTTTCAACTGGATGGCTGTACACTCTATGCCTCCTGCGAACCTTGCCCGATGTGTCTGGGCGCTATTTATTGGGCGCGTCCCAGCCGGATTGTCTACGCAGCCTTGCACGCCGATGCCGCCGGAGCCGGTTTCGACGATCAGTTTATTTATGAGGAAATCGACAAGCCCCGCGAAGAACGCCATATTCCGATGCATCAGCTTCTTCGCGACGAAGCCAACACTGTTTTTGAGGAGTGGGTCGGGCTGGGAAAACGGATTCCCTATTAACGAATAGGCGTTTCCCGAAAATCCATGTATTCGTTCTCGGGTGAAAACCCGTACTTTTGCAGATAACTGGTCGCCAGGTAAGTCAACTTTCGGAAGCGACCCTCTAAACGGATTACGTCATGCCAGGAATGGAATTTTTCGGAGCCGCTGAGCGCACAGAAATCAACGATGTGCTCGAGACCGGCATCCTGTTTCGGTATAATCACGAAGCACAACGCAATAATATTTATAAAGCCCGTGAGTTTGAGGCCGAGGTTGCCAAACTCGTCAGGGCCAAGTATGCACATGCCGTATCGAGCGGGTCGACCGCCGTTTTGTGCGCCCTGGCTGCGGCTGGCATCGGTGCCGGCGACGAGGTAATCGTGCCGCCTTTCACCTACATTGCCACCGTTGAAGCGGTGCTTATGGTGGGGGCGTTGCCCGTTTTCGCCGACATCGACGAGACAATCTGCCTGAGTGCCGATGGCATCCGCAAGGCTATAACGCCTAAAACGAAAGCCATTTGCCTGGTCCATATGTGCGGACAAATGGCAGACATGGACGCCATTATGGCCGTCGTGAACGAATATAACCTGGTGCTGGTAGAAGATGCCGGACAGGCAATGGGGGCCAGCTACAAAGGCGTGTCAACGGGATTGTGGGGTAAAACCGGCGCGTACTCGTTTGATTTCTTCAAAATTGCCACGGCTGGCGAGGGCGGTATCATGGTCACCAACGATGAGACTGCTTACAAACATGCCGATTCCTACTCCGATCACGGCCATGACCATATCGGGAGCAACCGGGGCATGGAGCAGCACCCGGTTCTTGGGTTCAACTACCGGATCAGCGAACTGCATGCGGCAGTCGGACTGGTTCAGACGCGTCGGGTGCCCGAAATCATTCGGAATAACAACGCCCACAAACGTCAACTGATGGCTGCGTTAGGTCAGGTGCCTGGCGTATCGTTTGCCCGCATCCCTGACGAAAACGGTGATTCAGCTACATTCCTGAATCTACTTATGCCCGATACCGATACGGCGCAACGGGTTGTTGCCGAGATGAATGCGGCTGGTATAGGCGGTTTCAATTACTGGTTCACGAATATGTACCACTTCATTAATCAGTGGGACCATATCAAACAGATGCGGACCGCAGCCACCCTGCCGATTGAAAAATTTGGTGCGCCACAGGATTACAACAACCTCGATATTCCAAACGCACAGGCCACCATTGGCCGGCTGATTTCGTTTGGTATCCGGGCCACCTGGACATCCGACGAGGTCGCCACGCTGGCCACCAATGTCGAAGCGGCCATTCGCAAAGCAACTCTGGTAGAAGCGTAACTTTTTTTAGCCAGTATGGCTTGACGATACTATGGTAGTTACACCAACACAAACCACGCATAAGAATTTTAAGGGCGTCGAGAAGACGGTTTTCGGACGGGGAAGCTTCTCGCAACTCGACGAAATCCTGGTTCCGCACCGGGTCGAGAATGAACGGTACTTCGTTTTTCTGATCGATAATTACTTCAAAGGCAAACCCCTGGAAGGGCAGGTTCCGGCCCATGCAGAGGACTTGACCTATTACATCAGTGTTGAAGAGCACGAACCCACGACGGATCAGATTGACCAGCTGCGCGATGAGATCCTGGCCAAAAAAGGGTTGCCGTCGGGCGTTGTAGGCATTGGGGGCGGCAGCATCATGGATATTGCCAAAGCGCTGTCATTGATGCTTACCAACGAAGGCTCTTCGACGCTTTATCAGGGCTTGAACCTGATCAAAAAGCCGGGTGTCTACCACGTTGGCGTACCCACCATATCGGGTACCGGTGCCGAAGTATCCATGACGGCCGTCCTGACCGGACCAGTTAAAAAGCTGGGCCTCAAATGCGAATGGACGGTTTTCAACCAGATTGTACTCGACCCCGAGCTGATCGCCAGCGTACCACGTAACTGGTGGTTCTATACGGGCATGGATACGTACATCCACTGCATCGAATCGGAGAATGGCCGACTGAACAATGCGTATTCACACGCCTACGCCGAGCAGTCGATGAAGCTTTGCCGGGAGGTGTATTTAGGCCCTGACTCAGGCCAGACGCCCGAAAACGACGACAAACTCATGGTGGCATCTATGATGGGTGGCTTAAGCCTGACCTATTCCGAAGTAGGCGTTTGCCATGCGCTCAGTTATGGGTTGTCCAAGATTCTGGGAACCCGGCATTGTTATGCCAATTGTCTGATCATGAATCACCTCGCCGACTATTACCCGCAAGGCGTGGCTGAGTTTAAGGAGATGGTGGCGTATCACCAGATCGATTTGCCGCAGGGCTTATCCAACGACTGGAGCGACGACACCATTACCCAAATGGCGCATGTCTCTTATAACCTGCCCCATATGTGGCTGCACGCCATCGGCGACAACTGGCAGGAGGTGATCACCATCGACCTGCTGAAGGACTTATTCCGACGGCTGTAAATTATTATCAACTACTGACTATTATGTCTCAGAAAATTGTTCGCGTTGGCGACATCGAATGTGGGTCTGATGAGTTGTTTCTCATCTCGGGACCGTGTGTTATCGAAGACGAAAAAATTATGATGAGTGTGGCTGAGCAGCTTCGCGAAATCCAGGAGCGGCTCGGTATCAAAATCATTTATAAATCATCGTTTCAGAAAGACAACCGCTCCAGCCTGAACTATTACAATGGACCGGGCCTAAACAAAGGCATTAAAATTCTGGCGAAGGTGAAAGAGCAGTTTGGCTTTCCCCTCCTCACCGACGTGCATTACCCGGATCAGTGTGCTCCGGCTGCCGAAGTGGTCGACGTGTTGCAAATTCCGGCTTACCTCTGCATGCAAACCATGCTGGTGGTAGCTGCTGCCCAAACGGGCCGGGTCGTCAATGTGAAGCACGGCCAGTTTCTGGCACCGGAGAACATGAAACACCCGGTCAAGAAAATCGAAGATTCGGGCAATGACCAGATTATCCTGACCGAGCGGGGATATACCTTTGGCTACAATGACCTGGTGGTCGATCCACGTAGTTTCTACCACATGGCCCGCACCAATTATCCGGTTGTGTTCGACGTAACCCACGCCATCCGGAAATACGGCATCCCGTCGGCCGATGCTAAAGGGGGCGCTCGTGAGTATTTACCCGTACTGGCCCGTGCCGGTGTTGCCTCGGGTGTGGATGGTTTGTTCATCGAATCGCATACCTGCCCGTCGGAAGCACTTTGCGACGCGGCCAGCCAACTCGATATCCGCTACCTGGAAGAGTTCATGAAACCGCTTATCGAACTCCATGCGGTCGAAGTAAAATACCGCAATACACTGCCAGAACTAGCTTAATGATGTAGGCTATAGGATGTATGCCATATGGGTTGCGCATATGGCATACATCCTATAGCCTACATCCCTCTCATGGTTGACATCGAACAAACCTTCACCGCGCTTGGCGGCCAATTTGTAACCCCTGCTAATGTCCTAACCGAAAAGCTGAAAGTCGTTCGGGCTGTTGTGTTCGACTGGGATGGCGTGTTCAACGACGGTATCAAAACCGAAGCGGGCAGCAGTTCATTCAGTGAAGTCGACTCGATGGGTACCAATCTGCTTCGGTTTGGTTTCTGGCTACACCACGGTGGGCAGTTGCCAGTCGCGGCTATCATAACCGGAGTAACGAATGGGCTGGCAGATGCACTCGTGCGTCGGGAGCATTTTCATGCTTGTTATTCGCAGGCCAAGCACAAGATTGATGTATTGGCCCATTTTCTGGCCGAGCACAACCTGCAACCGCACGAGGTCGCCTTTTTCTTTGACGACGCCCTCGATTTGTCCGTTGCCGAAGTGGCCGGGGTCCGGATTATGGTTCGTCGGAATGCTAACCCACTCTTTACAAATTACGTCGTTCGAAATGGTCTCGTCGACTATGTAACCGGTAGTCAAAGCGGGCAGTTTGCCGTGCGGGAAGGGTGTGAACTGATGCTGGGCCTGCTGGGCCAGTTCGATACGGTCATGGATGAGCGACTTCGCTACAAGCCTGTTTATGATCGCTATTATCAGCAACGGCAGGCAGTTGAGTCAAGTTACTGGACTGTGGGGGTGAATGGCCCCGAACGCAAACTCATCGAATTCGTCTAAATCAGCCCCCAAGCCGGTCAGCGCATCGATTCGACCTTAAAAACGCCGTTAACCCCCGGTTGCCTTTCAACCCCTGTTACCTATGATTATCGGAATAATTCCCGCCCGTTACGGCTCCTCTCGTTTTCCTGGCAAACCGCTGGCCGACATTGGCGGAAAAAGCATGATTCAGCGGGTGCTCGAACAGGCTAGTCAGGCGACATCGTTAGCGAAAGTTATCGTCGCCACGGATGATGAGCGCATTGCCGAAGCCGTGCGCCGAATCGGTTTTGAAGCCATTATGACCCGTACCGACCACCCCAGTGGCACCGACCGGTGCTGGGAAGCTTACGATCGGCTGAAAGCGGATGGTTTGATCACGGGAAGTCCATCGGATTATATTCTTAATATTCAGGGTGATGAACCCTTCATCGACCCCGCTCAGATCGATGAACTGGCTTCTATTCTGGACGGTACCATCGAACTGGCCACCCAAATGGCAACGGTCGACTCAGCCGCGATGTTGCACGATCCGAAGGAAGCGAAGATCGTTATCAACGAGCAAAACGAAGCTTTGTACTTCAGCCGGTCGGCGGTGCCATATCTATGGGGTGTAGAGCCGGAACGCTGGCATGAACAACATGCGTATCACCGCCATGTTGGGCTGTATGCGTATCGGGCGGATGTGCTTGCAAAAATTACGCAGTTACCGCCCTCACCTCTCGAACGGGTTGAATCGCTGGAGCAACTGCGCTGGCTGGAAGCGGGCTTCCGGATCAAGCTTGTTGCTACGACTTACCAGACGCCAAGCGTGGATAGCCCCGGCGATATTGAAAAAATACTAAAAAGCGGCCTGTAACTATCCTCATGTCATCGCATCACATTGTTCGGGAGAAACAGGAACCCGCCCTGCTCATTGCCAACGGTGAAGCCTGTTCGGAAGAACTGATAGGCCAGCTTTTGGAGTGGAGCCCAACCGTTGTGGTGCTCGATAGTGCCATCTGGCGCGTATTCGATTTGGGCATCAAAGTCGATGTACTACTTGGCGACTTCGACAGGAATCTTGACCTCGACAATATTCGGGCACAGCAGTACCCACTCGACGTTGTGCACGCACCTGATCAGGACAAAACCGATCTGGATAAAGGCATCGAATACCTGATTGAACAGGGGTATTCAGCCGTCAACATCATTTGGGCAACCGGTCGCCGGGCGGATCATACACTGACGAATATGACCAATATTGTCCGGTATAAAGACCAGATTCGGATCGTGATGATCGATGATCATTCCAAAATCTTTCCATTGGTTGGGCGGTTCGAGAAGTGGTACGAAGCTGGAACGCCTATTTCCCTGATACCCGTTGGCACGGTGACGGGTTTTACCTCAGAGGGGCTGAAGTACAATCTTCAGGAAGCTACATTGAAACTAGGCTATTTCACGAGCAGCAGTAACGAAGCTGCCGAGGATGGCTTTGTCCGTATCGAAGCAAGATCGGGTGATTTGTTGATTATGGAATGTTGGGATTAACGACTGACTTGATCTTTACTGGTTCGTAGCCATTGGTACAGCGGCTTCTCAATGAAGCTATAAAGTCCGTGGGCAATCAACACCAGCAGGCCGAATAACAGGCAGCGATTGGTGATACCTGCTCTTTGTAGTCCATGTGCCACGACGCCAATGTGAATCAGGTAGAAAGCATAGGAGCTTCGGCCTAAAGCCTGTAGTAATGAATGGGAAAGTAGTTGGCGAAGGCCAGCGTTTGACGAGATTAATCCCAGAAGAAAAAGGCTGATACCGATCGGTAAGATAAAGTTATAAACGGCGATTTCACTACCGATGAGCACGATGCGAGTAGCGGCAAACAAGGATATGCCCGTTTGCCAGAGAACGCAACTGCTTATAATAAGCAGGCCAATTCTCATGGCGTAAGGGATATAGAAGAATCGGTTTTGCTGCCACCGATGGGCCAGCCACATACCCAGAACAAATTCGAACGACCGGCCAAAAAACGTATAAAAAAACAGAAAGGGTACCTGCCTGTGTAGAGCCTCCCTGTAATCAAGGCTCCCGGCAAGATATGTACTGGTTGCCCGGATCAATAACCCCGAACCAATCAGCCAGACGGTTAGGGGTAAGGGACCCCACCGTTTTAAGGCGACAAAGAGCAAGGGAGCTAGCAGGTAAAAACAGACCTCGACCGTCAAACTCCAGCTCTGGGCAATACCACTGGAGGCATACGTTTCGGAAAACCCTTGCAGCAGCATGAAGTCCAGAATGACCACTGGTAAAGGCATTGGATGGCCCATTTGCGCCTTAACACTGACCGTGAGTAGTAGAAGCAGGGCATACAAGGGAAAAATTCGGGCAAAACGATTTTGCAGATACCTGCGCCAGGACCAGTTAATACGCCCTAGGTAATCGTCGGCATACCGGTGATGGATCAGAAATCCACTCAGCACGAAAAAAAACGACACACCGATGTACCCCTGATGGAAAAGCCGATTCGCGAACGCGCCGACCGGGCTGGGATTATAATGATGCAGAAAGACGAGATAAGCCGCTATGGCCCGCAGGCCCGTAAAGGCGGGGATATAGGTAGCCGTTTGGCGGCTCTGTTCCACGGACGCAGTCGGTATGAGCTTGGTCTGCATCAGCGATTCAGGATGAGCCGACCATTTAGTTTTTTCGATACCTCATCGCCCACGGGCCAGTCAACCCCATCAGCCGTAGTAATCGTCAATGTGTATAGATAGACTCCGGGTGGTAGCTGTCTACCCGCATCATCCCGACCATCCCAGGGCCACTCGTTCAGACCCACGCGGGCTGGTCGTATGAATTGCCGCACCGGGTGTCCGGAAAGGTTAGTGATGGTGAGTATTACGTTTTCTGGAGCCTGATCGCCGGTTAGCTGAAAGGTGAAGAGTACCTGCTCCTGGAAAGGATTTGGGTAAATGGTGAGTTGGGTAAGTTTTCGGTCATTCACCACCCGAAAGCTCACCTGGTATGGCACCGCCCGATTGCCGATCAGGTCCCTGGCTGTCACGAGAAGCTGGTAAGTTCCTTCACTTAATGTCGGCGATGGGTAGCGTAAACGGAATACATTGTCGGGGGCTGTGGGCTGGCTAACGGAATTGCGCCAGCTTAGCCGTTCAAAGGCTGTATTAGTTCCGGGCCGTTGCAGGTATAAATCCAGGCCAGTTGTATCCCGACGTATCAGGGCGCGGTTGTCGTCGGCAACCAGCATATCGATTACGGGTTGAGCGGACACAACAGCACCGTCAGCGATGCGGGCCCCATCAAAAGCGACCTCAAGTACCGGGCCTAGTTGGTCAGGTTGAACGCGTAGCGAGAAATCGAGGGTATTGTTTAGAAACGAGTATTCGGGTTGAAGGCGTGGGTTAACGGTTAATATAACCCGGTTGATGCCGGGTAGTTTCTCCGTATCGATGGCTGTAGTCAATCGGAGGGTATCGCCGGTAACCGGTGCTTTTACTGCCCACGTTTTTTCCTGTGCATTGGCTAAACCAGCCGCATAAATCACTTGCCTGACCATCAATGAATCGGAAAACGGAACCGGGCTCAGGTTAGTAAAGTATGCGCGGATCGGAAAGACATCCCCTTGTCGGACATCGACCGGCAGCGGAGCTGCCAGCCAAAGCTGGCCTTCTGGTAGGCCAGTGGTCGTGCTGTTGGGGGCGTATACAAATGAGCCGGTTACCCAGGCCGTTGGGTTGCTTTGGGTTGCGCTATCGACCTTGTTCGCTAAACGGACGCGCCAGTAATACGACGTATTAGGCCGGTCTGGTAAAACGGTCGGATAGCTGATCCGTGTGGTGGCCGTGATGCGCTGCCGGAGCCTAAAGGGGCTGTTAAACTGAGCCGTGCTGTCGAGTTCGAGGTCGAACACATGGGTACCTTCGGTCAGGTATTGGGCCGTCAGCTGGACAGCTGTTTGCCTGATGAGTGTGTTGAGTGCGGGGAAGATCAGAACCGGTTTCTGGCCGGAAATCGTTAGTTCGGCACTGGCCTGATTGTTGGCATGATCAGCTTCGGTCTGGCCAATGGGTGAATCCGCCGGGTTGATCGTTACCTCAAACTGGTTTTGCCCTTCGGCGTCGCGCTCGTTTGGAAACGACAGGCTGAGCGTGTCCCGGCAAGCAATCGGTGATGCACGCAGATTAAACACACCTGATTCTCGTCCATTAATAAATCGGCGCACCCGCACCGGAATCAGTCCACGCCAGTATTGCCCGTTGTTCTGAACGATGGCCTTAATCTGTACCGAATCGCTCAGGCTCGTGAGTGGTTTTTGGTCCGTACCGGCGATTGTCAGGCCACCAGCCGTTAACACATAGTCGGGCGTATGGAAGGGGAATAAGCGAATTGCCGGGTCGCCCTGCAAGACCATTTGCTGGCAATTCGCTACCGCTCGTCCATCTGTCGATTGAGCCAGAACACGCCGGATGGTTTCCTGCTGGAGCTGACCAATGGACTGATGCAGTTGTAAGCTATCGGCCAACAGACTATAAAAGGTGGTGCTGTAGGTATGCATCACATCCGCGTAGCCAAGATGACTATGCGCAATGGCTGCAATAGCGCCCCGGCCGGGTGCCAGGACCCAATCGGTCGCCAGCGTTGGCCGACCGTAGAAGAAATTTCCAATGGCACAGCCGTTGATGAGCAACACGGGATACTTGCCTTTATTGCGATAGCCGAGGGCGTCATTGGAACAGAAACCAATATCCAGGTCTGTAATGTCAAGACCCGAGTGCCCGAAGAACGTAATGAGTCCAACGCCGTTATTAACGGGCGTTACGACCTGAATGGGTTCAACCAGCCTGTCCGTCCCTTTTGACAGAATCGTTACCTGTGCTCCCAGCGATTGAGCGCTGGCCTGGGATCGGTAGCCCTCGACCAATCGGCGTAATAAATCCTGTTCGCCCGGCGTCTGACCACCACTCAAATGGAGTAGATGCTTGCGCCAGCTTAGATCCGTGTCGGGATGTTCGTAGTCCTTAACTTTAGCCAGGTAATTAAGAACGTCCTGGGGTGTTCCGGCATTGATGCGCCCTGTTGGAATAGCCGGTACGTTCTCCGGAAGTCCGTTCAACCCTGCCGAAAACACAACGTCGGAACCTGGAAAACCGGCCGTCATCACCATGTCGAGCATTGACTGATCCGGGTTTCGCCGAATACCAGGGGTACTGCGGGACTGTCCGATCAGCAGCAGATAGGCGAGCGAACCTTTGTCCTGGCGAATTAACTGCGTCAAAAATCGGCGAATGGCAAGGGGGTGGCGCTCGCCATAGCTGTACTGATCGAACAGTTGCTGCATCGTTACCGTCAGGGTATCGTAGCCACCGCCCAGTACCGAGGCCCGGTAAGCAGCATACGCCCGAACCGCATTGGACGACGTTGCCACGGGCTTATATAAGGATTCGTGACTGATAATCAGGTAGGTTGGTTTGTAGTTGTTCCAGTTCGTGAAGGTGACCCGGCGAATGGTCGATACCGATAGAGGCTGACTGGCAGACAGAATTGTCTTCGCTACCGTAGCGCCCTGAATACGTAATTGCGTTGACCCGCCCGCCAGGCTCGTTGCCCTGATTTGACCAGGGGCGTTCGGGTCGGTAATATCCCAGAAACGGGTGTTGGCTGGTGCATCCGGAATCACAAGCAGTGAGCGATTCATTCCTGCGTTTGGCTCAAGCCGGAACAGGTGAGACCCCTGCCCATTGGCCGTGAAGGACTGCGGGTAGCGAAGTTGGATATAGGATACAGAGTAATTGTCAACAGTATTGTTCTCGCCCCGCGAAACAGTTGAAAGAAACAGAGTACCATCTGGACCAATATCCGACCAGTTTATGGGTTGTTGGATACGTACATTGTCATAGGTCGAAAAGCGAACGGAGTCGAGCAGGCGCATCTGGTCGGGTCGTGGACCAATAAAACAGTCGACCTGGTGGTTGGTGTAATCGCGGCCCGTGAACAGGATGTCGATCTGTGGTGATGGCCCGGAGGGAACGGCACTCGTGAGCAGAAATTTAATGGTGTAAGGCTTTCCCTTTAGTTGAACAACGCCCGTATAGCCTTCGCCCGCTTCGTAAAAACTGTACTCGATTTTTGGTGCAATGCCGGCCGCCCAGCCGGGGTAATTCTCCGTGAATACCCGTAGGTCTTCTGCCCAGTGGTAAGGGGCGGGATGTAGGTCGTCATGGGTTGTATCCGCATAGGCGGTCATTCGTCTACCGGGCTTACCGTTCGCCTGCCAGGTTAGAAAATAGGCCGTTGTATCGCTGAAAAGACTGTAGAAGCGGTGAGGTTGGGCACGGATTGGATGATACAGCAGCGAATCCGGCACACCATCGTTGCTTCGCCCGTAGAATTCCAGATAGTCATCCGTATCCAGACGATGGTCTGCTTCACCGGACAAGAAAATAGCCTGCTCGACTCCCCGGTGAAAAAGCTGGATGGTTGTTGGGTCAATTTCCTGAAGCGGAACGCCCGCCTGTTGCAGGTCGCGGGTAGTAATTCGGTAGATACCGGCTTTGGCAATCGGAATTTTGTAGTACGATTGCGAATAATTCAACCACAGAGTCGGGTCAGGATCCGATGTCGATTGTCCCTGCGTAACCAATGGAAGGGACACGGACAAGCTGATAAGCAGAGCGGTAAATCGGTATGGCATAGGGAGAACGTATTCCCCTTAGACGCACGGTACCCACAAGAAGTATCGGACTTGTGGCTCAACCCGATTAGTTAATTGCTTTGGAATAAATAAGCGCCGAATCAATTAACCCAGTGGAACGGTGTAACACTAATCAGTTGTTTCGGCGTGTGGCGTGTGTAGAAATACTTTGCTGGCTTGCTTGAAGTTAAGCAAAGCCCGGAACATGCCGAAAATCAACGAAGGGAGAACGAAGAAGTCATGGATCGATAATTTTTTCCACAGCACTGTTGGAATAGACACCACCAGGCATAAAACCATCATAGCAAACATACCCAGGGCGAACAACTGAAAGGGTAGGCTACCTGTAAATAAACTCACAAATGCCATTAAGAGAAGGGCACACAATAAAATGGATCGTGGCAGCAGCAGCGATCTAAAAAAGGCGTTAAACGCCTGCCAGTTGCCTTTCCGCAATTGCTGAAAACCTACTTTGTAATAGGCTTTTATGAAATACAATTGAGCGGCAATCCAGCGTGTACGCTGTTTATTGAACACGGCTACATTTTGTACTTTTTCGTCGTAAATGACCGCATCCTGTAAGTAGCCAACCCGAACATGGTTGATAGTCAGAAGCATTTCGAGTTCTTTATCATAGCCGCCCACCGTCTGGATCTGGTTCATGATCCGCTTCATCAGGTTGGTCTCAAAGGCCATGCCCGAGCCAATGCACATGGCCGAAAGTCCCAGCGCGCGCTGCCCTGCCCGAAAGAGATTGTTATTCACTTCTTCGTTCATGGCGTCAAAAATTGCCACGCTCTTATTTGTGTTTTTAGCTTTGCGGTGCCCCTGAACGGCCAGCCAGCCTTGCCCAAAGGCGTAATTGATTCGTTCCAGAAAGTCAGTGGCCATATGGTTATCCGCGTCCGAAATCACGACGAAATCATAGGTATTTTCAGGAAGCGCATTGAGGGCATAAGTAACGGATTTTTGGACCGTCGATTGCTCGAAATACACCTCTAATACCTTAATCGGGTAATGCGAAAGTTTTTCCAGCGTTTCGGGTAGGAATGAATCGGCAATCACGACTAAATCGTATAAAGCAGAAGGATAGCTCTGTTTCAAGTTAGCCGCCACTGACCCCAGAATGACGGCATCCTCCTTGTAGGCTGGAATCAGGACGGCAATTCGCCGTTGAACGTCATCAGCCTTGGGTGAGTAAACATCACTTTGGCAACCCAATCGGCCCGCTATTGCTGAAACGAACAGGTAGCTAACGTTAAGCGCCAGATAACCAGCGAGTAAGAATCCGATAAAGTAGATAAAGTAAAAGAATAGAGCCATTGGGAATAAAGAGAATATGATCTATACCTTTGTTAATACAAATCAGTGAATAAAATTAATAAACATTTAAATTAATATACAATTAGTATATGAAATATTGTTATAATAAATAAAACTTTTAAACTTTACCTTAATTGTTTAACCAGGTCATACATGGAAAAAAATTTACTTTCAATCTTTACGTGCGTTGCTATAGTATTGACGGTCAGTATACATACTGATTGGGGCAAAACAACCGAGTTACAAGCGACAAGTTTATCCATCAAACCCGCCATTAATCAGGTAAGTGTAAATGTGCCTGGTCGGATCGAAGCCGAAAATTTCGTCTCCATGCAGGGCATCGGGCTGGAAACAACCGACGATCAGGGTGGGGGGCAGAACATCAATAACATAGATACGGGCGACTGGCTTACGTACAGCATCAATGTGCCGCAGACCGGCGTTTATTCCTTTCGCTTTCGGGTGGCCAATGGCTATGGTGATGGTTCAAAGTTCCAGATCCGATTGGCTGATGGTACCGCGCTGAGCACGGTCGATGTTCCGCGAACGGGTGGTATTCAGAACTGGCAAACAACCGGAGCAACGGCTCACCTGACTGCGGGTACCCAGATCATACAGATTTACGTGTTGAAAGGTGATTGGAATCTGAACTGGTTCGACATTACAACCGGCCAGTCGCTGCCGGGGAAAGTACAAGCGGAAAGTTTCGACGTAGCCACCGATGTTCGTCCTGAAGATGTGACCGATACCGACGGGGGACTGGACCTGAATTATATCGACGATGGCGACTGGATGGATTACAACGTCACAGTCCCATCGACCGGCGTCTATACGTTTCAGTTTCGGGTAGCTAATGCTTGGGGAAATGGACGTATTGACATTCGGACGGAGTCGGGCGTGGTGCTGGGCAGCATCGATGTGCCCCGAACGGGCGGCTGGCAGAACTGGACCACCATAAATACAACCGCTACGTTACAGGCGGGGAGCCAGGTGTTACGAATCTTCTCGGTGCGGGGTGCCTGGAGTTTTAACTGGGTCAACATTACACAGGGTGGGACGGCCCTTGCGCCATCAGTTATCAGTTTTGGGGCACTGCCCGATAAGACGACCGACGATGGCGATTTCGCGCTGGTCGCCACGAGTAATAATAACCAGACACCCATTACTTTTTCGTCATCTAACCCCGCCGTACTGTCCGTGTCGAACGCTACCGGTTCATGGAAGGCCACTGTCGTTGCTGCCGGAACGGCCATCCTGACGGCTTCGCAGGCCGCTTCCTCGTCATTTCTAGCCGCAAATGACGTAACCCAGACGCAGGTTATCCGGACGTCATCGATCATCGCGGCCGACCGGAAAATTCCGATTGATCCGAAACGCTGGTATCAGCTTACAAATGTGAGTAATGGGCTACAGGGCCTATTCGATGGCGTTACCGATGCGACCGTTGAAACGGGTTGGGGCAAGGTTCTACCCCAGTATGATGCTTATTATCCACTGCTGAACGGGGAGTCGATGACCCTGGAAAGTTTACGCTTCTACGATTTTGTTGGCTCATGTCAGGATACACCCATGACGCTGGCAGTCATTACCGATCAATGGCAACGCATCCCGATTGCTACCTTCACGGGTAGTGATTATGCCGCCTGGGTTGGTCCTTACCCGGACCGCTCCACCACCGGTAATGCCAAGTTTAAGCTGGACCAGCCCATCGCCAATGCCCGCTATCTAGTAATCAACACCTACGGGTCCTTCCCAACAGAGATCGAGCTATTTGGTTCTTATACACCACCCAGTCAGCAGCCCACCCCGACGCCGGCAAAATCCGTCAAGCTGAGCGACATGCTGGGCGTGAACGCCTACGAGTGGAATTTCGAAGATGGCAATTCGCCCTGGATGATCAATGAGGCCAAAATGAATATCGTGAAAAGTTTTTCCGGTATTCGCCATTACATGGACTGGAACAAACTTGAATCGACCGAGGGAAGCTATTCCTATAATCCAACGATGAGCGGAGGCTGGAACTTCGACGCGATCTACGAGCGCTGCAAAGCGGAAGGCATAGACGTGCTGGCCTGTGTGAAAACCATTCCGGACTGGATGGTCAATACCTATCCGCAGGACCAGCGGGATGCCGAAAACACACCGGTGCGCTACGGTAAAGACTTCGCCGATCCGAACTCGTATCTGGAACAGGCAAAAGTGGGTTTCCAGTATATGGCGCGCTACGGCTATAATCCGAATGTAAACCCCGCCTTGCTCCATGTGAATTCGACACCGCGCTGGACGGGCGATACCCCGAATTCGATTAAAGTTGGCTTAGGGCTGATAAAATACATTGAGTGTGATAATGAGCGCGACAAATGGTGGAAAGGCCGAAAAGCGTATCAAACGGCCCGCGAGTATGCGGCCAATCTATCGGCGTTCTACGACGGACACAAAAACACGATGGGCGTGGGTGTTGGGGTCAAAAACGCCGATCCTTCGGTGAAGGTGGTCATTGGCGGACTGGCGTCGGCATCGAGCGGGTCCGATTATGTAAAAGGGATGATCGACTGGTGTAAGCAGTACCGCGGCTACAAACCCGATGGCTCGGTCAACCTGTGCTGGGATATCATCAACTACCACATGTATTCCGACAACACCTCGTCGTCGCAGAGTGGTACATCCACCCGGGGAGCCGCTCCGGAAGTGACGCCGGTCAATAAAATTGCGGAGGATTTTCGGCAAACGGCGCATCGGCAATCCTACGATATGCCCGTCTGGATTACGGAGGCTGGCTATGATGTGAACCAGGGAAGCCCGCTGCGGGCTATCCCCATCGGGAATAAGTCGGCTCTGCAAACGCAGGGTGACTGGATCCTGAGAACAGCCTTGATGTATGCCCGACTGGGGATCGAGAAAGTGTTTTTCTACCAGCTTTACGACGATAATTCCGGCGGGGGTATGTTTGGTACATCGGGGCTGGCCAACGGTGATAATACAACCCGACGTCCGGCGGCTGATTATCTGTTCCAGACAAAAAAACTTTTTGGGGATTACGTGTATAAGGAAACACTTGCCCGCGATCCATTCGTGGACCGGTATGAGCGGAGCGGTAATTCGATGTACATGCTGGTGGTGCCCGATGAAGTTGGTCGTACGGCTTCCTACTCGCTCGACCTGGGCAGTGCGACCCAGGCCCGAATCTATCGACCCAAAGTGGGCAGTAATGACATGGAGGTGGAAGTGGTTACGACAACTCTTGGTAAAGTGCAGTTGACCGTCACGGAAACGCCCCTGTTTGTGGTGCCGGGAAATGCCGCGCCCAATGCGCGGAAAGCCAGCCTGGCCGAGGTTAAAAGTCTGGAAGAGTCTATTCAGGTATTTCCAAACCCAACCGTCGATTTTGTGACGATTCAGGCAGAGCGAGCCACGACAGACCCGATGCGCGTGCGTGTTTTTAATGCTGGAACGGGGCAGATGCACCATCGGCTGGTTATCCCGAATACGGGCGACCGTTTTTCAGGTAAGATCGATCTGTCTCAGCTTCCCACAGGAAACTATGTCCTGGAAATAAAGCAGGGAGACGAACGGGCTATGCGAAAAGTGCTGAAAAATTAACGTAGTGATCATAGGGTGACAATGGCCACGGTGGGCAACTAAAAAACACTGTGGTCATTGAAAGCATCCTCTGGTTAACGGATGGTTTCATTGAACCACCAAGCCACAACGAACACAAAGACTTCTTACATCCTCCGGGAAGGGAAAACTTAATGTTCGTTGTGGCTTGGTGGTTTAACTTTTTACCGCTTTCCCGTACTCCCCGAGAAGCCTCGTGTCGAGTCACTACGCCCAGATCCAATAAAGCTATACAATCCCTGATGAGACCTGTCAGACAAGGTGGGGTTTATTGACTTGACTTGCCGTATAACAAACAGAAGGATATATTTTGTTTATTTTGTTTAGAAAAGGTAAATATTGAGTTTATCTTTATGGTGGTATTAATATATGTATAAGAGCGATGTCAAAAACTGGGGTAATCGTCTGATGAGGATGGATACCTGTACAATGTATGGCAGATGTAAACCGGATAAATACAACACCACTCATATCCCTCATCACGATCAACTATAATCAGGCGGTGGTAACCTGTGACCTGCTGGAGTCTACCCGGCAGCTTACCTACCCCAATTTTGAGATTATCGTTGTCGATAACGGATCAGTAGAGGACCCGACCGAACGAATAAGGCAGGGTAACTATCCCAATGTGCGTGTGATCGTCAGTGCAGAAAATTTAGGGTTTTCCGGCGGGAACAACCTCGGAATTCAACAGGCAAAAGGCGACTATTATTTCTTGCTCAACAACGATACCATCGTTACACCTGATCTTCTGGATCAGTTGATAAAGCCATTTTTCGAGGACGCAACCATTGGCGTTTGCTGCCCCAAAATCCGGTATTACGATCAACCCGATGTTATCCAGTATGCCGGGTACCATCCGCTCAACAGGTACACGGGGCGGACATGGGCCATTGGCCTGATGGAGCCCGACCAGGGGCAACATGATCAGGCTAAAGCCACTTATTTCGCGCACGGGGCCGCCATGCTGGTTAGTCGGGAAGTGCTGGACCGCGTGGGTAGCCTGGACGACAGTTTTTTCCTTTATTATGAAGAACTGGACTGGTCGATGCGGATTCGAAAGGCGGGCTTTCATATCTATTACCAGCCCCAGGCCCTTATTTACCACCGCGAATCGATGAGCGTGGGGAAGCAAAATCCCATGAAGGTGTACTACCACACGCGTAACCGGCTGTGGTTCATGCGCCGAAATGTGGAAAAGCTGCCGCTATTCGTTTTTTACACCTACTATTTTGGACTGGCGCTGCCCAAAGCACTTCTTCAATACACGCTTCGCTGGCAACCCGATTATCTGAAAGCGGTGCGAAATGCAGTTGTCTGGAACCTGAAGCATACGGTGACCAAAACCCGTCCTGAAGGAAAATCAACACCCATAGCCAAGCCGTTTGATGCGATGTTGACGAACTAGGGACACGACGCAGACAAACTACTACTCGGAATCAGCATGCCCCTATCTGCCTTATCTATCTCCAGCAACCTCAGGTCAAATCAGTTCTGGTTATTTACGCTCTTCGGAGGTATCTATACCGTGGCTGTCGGCTATTTCGTGAGTCAGCTGGGTGTACCGGGTGCCGTACTGGCGATTGTGGTCCCAATCGCCATCGGGCTAGTCATGCTGGTGTTCATGCAGCCACGCTGGGGCTTGTTTCTGTATGTACAGCTAAGTTATATCATCGGGTTCACCCGCTTTCTGCTCGTGCAGCTTCCCGTGGGCCTGCTCATCGATGGTTTATTGTTCCTGACGTTGTTCAGCCTGTTTCTGAACGGCCAGCGGATGGAGTGGAACCGGTTGCGCACCGGTGCGTTTGCCCTGATTGCCATCTGGTTTCTGTATACCGTTATTGAACTGATCAACCCGGAGGCACCATATCGTCCGGCCTGGTTTTTTCACGTGCGCCCCTTTTCGCTGCACTGGATTATCGTCGCCTGTGCGGTGCTGGTCATACCCCTCACGCGTCGGGACGTCCGGATTTTCGTCAACACCTGGTTGATCTGGTCGTTTATGGCGGCATTATGGGGCTTCAAACAGCAGTATCTGGGCCTGTCGCCCGCCGAAGTTGTCTGGTTGAATAGTGGATTCAATGCCCGGACGCATATGCTCTTTGGGCAGCTCCGCTGTTTCTCGTTCTATTCGGATGCGGCTCAGTTCGGGGGCGAAATGGCCGGGGTGACGCTGGTGGCGCTCATTCGGGTTTTCGAAGAGAAAACGCTTCCTAAAAAAATAGCTTATACAGCCCTTACGCTGGTTTATTTCTGGGGTTATGCCATTTCTGGAACCCGAAGTGCCCTGTTCGTGATGGTGGGCGGATTTGCCTTTTACCTGCTTCTCAAACGCGATTTTCTGAAGCTGGTGATCGGTATGATTTTATCGGTTCCCTTGTTTTTGCTGTTGATGTATACCAGCGTGGGTAGCTCAAATTACCAGGTGCAGCGCATGCGCTCGGCGCTGACGCCCATGAATGATCCCTCGTTTATTCTGCGTCTCCAGAATCAGGCAAAGCTGAAAGCCTATCTGGCCGATCTTCCTTTTGGGGCAGGCATCGGCACATCGACCGATATGGGCGCGCGGTTTTCTCCCTGGCATTGGGCCGCCCAAACTCCGCCGGATAGCTGGTACGTTGAGCTCTGGATCGAAACCGGTCGGGTAGGGGTCGCGCTCTATATCGCGATGCTGATCGGGCTCACCGGAATAGGCGTATACAGGGTCTGGCAGTTGAAAGACCCGTGGATGATCAAGGTGATGTATGCCTTTCTGGCCGAGTTTGTCGGGATGGCTATTATGGGCTATTCCAACCCTGTTCTGGGCCAGTTCCCGACCAGCAGTATCGTGTTTATCAGTACTATGCTGGTCGCTTCCTGCAATCGGTGGGATAGCCAGCCGACCCTTTCCGGCTCCGTTAATGAAGAACGTAAACTTGTAACGCCCGAACCCTATGCAGCAATTTGACAGTATCATCTGCCTGACCCAAACACCCTGGGCGGGCGATTTTCAAAAGGCCGTGGTGCAGTTAATGACTGAGTTGTCGGCTCGTCATCGGGTGCTTTTTGTCGATTATATGTACACCGTCAAAGATCTGGCAGCTGGCCGGAAGGAGATGCCGGTTCGGGAAACCCTGCGTCTCCGCAAGCCACTAACCAAAATTTCGACAAAACACGGCGGAGAACTTTACGTCTGGAATCCACCCCTGATGCTGCCGATCAACTGGTTGCCGCCTACCTCGCATGACCGCTTACTCCACTGGAATACAAACCGGCTGGCCAGCAGCCTGCGGGGCGTTATGCGCCAATTGGGTATACATAAGCCGTTGATCATCAACGCTTATAATCCGGTAGTTGGTTTGCCGTTGCTGGGCAAGCTGAATGAATGCGCCACGATTTATTATTGTTTCGACGAGATTACGGCGGCCGGTGATTGGATGAGCCGGCATGGCGATCGCTTTGAAGACGAATTTATCCGGCGTGTCGATGCTATTGTGACAACATCTGAAACACTGCGACAGGATAAGTCCCGGCTGCAACCCAGAACGTTTTGCGTCAAGAACGGCGCCAATTTCGAACTGTTCAATCGCACCCGGCAACTGGCGCAGCAAGAGCCGCCCACAAAGCCGGTCGTTGGCTATCTGGGCTCGGCCGACAACCGGATCGACGGTGAACTGATGGCCTACTGCGCCGAGAACATGCCGGATGTTGAGTTTCAATTTATTGGCGAGGTTCATGATCCAACGTTACCGGCACGGCTGGCTGCTTTCCCAAATGTGCGGTTCATTCCGCCCCGCCAGCCTGCCGAGTTACCGCCATTGCTGGCCAAATTCAGCGTCGGCATTATTCCATTTGTGTGTAACAAGCACACCTACACCATTTATCCGCTCAAAATTAATGAATACCTGGCGGCTGGCTTGCCGGTTGTGTCAACGCCGTTCTCCATACTGGATGAGTTTATCGGCATCATCGAGTTGGCCGACCGTCCGGAACGCTTTGTCGATGCACTCCGGCGGGCCCTGGCCGACACCGATGAGGAGCGCATTCAGCAACGGGTCGACATGGCACAGGCGAACTCCTGGGAGCAGCGGGCCAGGGAGTTTGACGCCGTGATTCAACACGTGCCCACGGCCTGGAAGCAGGAGCACGTAGTTCAATAATAAACTAACCAATACGCTATAACGCACGACTTTACCACATTGTTAATGAATCGTTTTCGTCAATTTACGCGCCGATGGTTGCTGAGTTTAGGACTGTTGGCCACAGGAGCAACCGTCAACTACGGGCAGGTTGCCAAGCCCGCACCCGGATCGGTCAAATCAACCATTACAGCGGCCGATGGATTGCCCATTGATAGCATTGGGTTCGATTTTGACCGGGATATTGCCATACAGCTTGTGCCGTTCGATGAAATCTTCAAGATAGCGCTGGCGTATGCCCCATCCGTAAAATTTGAGGGGGCGGTGGCCACCTCACAAGCCGAGGCCTACCGGTTGGCCAAGTTGCAGGTGTGGCAAAACTTTACGGGCTATGCCAACTATTCGACGGGTAACCAAGCCATTCTGTCGACCGGAACGAACGCCACGGATCAGTTGGGGCAAATATCCAATGGCTACCGGGCCGGGGTCAACGTCGCCATCAGTATTCATGACCTGATTGGTCGGCCGCACCAGATCCGGCTAGCCCAGGCCAACTATGAAGCTACGCAGGAACGTCGTCGAACGGCCGAAATTCTGCTGAAACGGGATGTCTTCAACTTATACCAGGACCTTATTCTGGCGCAGCGCATTTTGCAAATCCGCCTGCGGGATGATCAGGCATCGCTGGCAGCTTACCGTATTGGGGAAGTCGAGTTGCAAAAAGGGAAAATTACGCCCGAAACGCACGCCTTCAACAGTAACCGCTATGCCGAAACACGATCGACCGTGGAGCAGGCGAAGACCCAGTTCATCAAGAGTATATACGCCCTGGAATTGTTCGTTGGGGTGCCTATTCATCAACTGAAACGCAATTAACCACATGACTATTCAAGGACTTATCCGGCTCCTGAAACAGCATCTTCTCTGGTTCATCCTGTTTCCCTGCCTGGCCGGAGGAACGGTATACTACTTCATGCGCAACGAGACGAAGGTGTATAAAACCAAGGCAACCCTATATACCGGCTTAACGTCGGGCTATACCCTGCGGTCGGCGCAGGAGGGTTTCCAGACAGATTACTCGGCGGTCAGCAATGCATTCGATAATATTCTGACAACGCTGACCTCTAACCAGACGCTCTATTACGTAGGCCTCAACCTGCTGGCCGAGCACCTGCAACTTACCAAGCCATCTGAACGGCAGCTCTCGGCGGCCAATTTTCAGGCGTTGCAAGTGGCCATTCCCGCCAGCTTTCGGCAGTCGCTGCTCCGGGCCGGTGACCTGGCCTATACCCGTGTACGGCTCGATAGTCTGGCAAAAAGCTCGACGGATAATCCCGTCCGGCAGCTATTGATTGGGTCCGACTCGTATTACACGGCCGACTACATTGGTAAAAAGCTGAAGGCTACCCGAAGGAGCGGCAGTGATATGCTGGATCTGGAGTATGAAGGGGATGACCCGGCGGTGGTTCAGCAGACGCTGAAACTGGCCATTACGGAACTCAATGAGCGGTATACCGCCCTGAAGAGAGGGGAAACCAATCCCGTGGTTGGCTACTACGAAAGCAAAGCGAAAGAGGCTAAGCGGCAACTGGATAATGCGGAGGCTAAACTCAAGGCATTCAATGTCCAGCATAACGTACTCAATTTTGAGGAAGAACTGAAAACGCGCTCGGTGACCCGTGAGGCTCTGGTTGCCGAGTACAATGAGGAAGTCATGCGGAACCAGGCGGCCAAAGCTGCCATGAATGCCCTGAATCAGCGGATGACCCAGGGCGGAAGTTTGCTCAAGATCAATACGGCGCTGACCGATAAACAGGCCGAACTAACTGCGGCTGAATCCCAGCTCATCACCGCCCGGACCAATGGGCAGCCACAGGCCGTTCTGGATAAATACCAAGCCAAAATCAACCAGGCGTCGGACGAGCTGAAGCAGATTGCCCAGACATATTTTGCGGCCGATAATGGGTCGGAGTCGGTTCCAAAGCTGAAGCTGGTGAACGAATGGCTGACGAAAGTGCTGGAATATGAAGAATCGGGTGCCCGGATGGGTGTCGTTAAAAAACGGCTGGACGACTATCAGGCTGAATCCACGACGTTTACCCCGCTGGAATCAGAACAGCGGCAACTGACCCGCGACATGGACATCGCCGAGAAAGAATACCTGGGTCTGGTACAGTCGTTGAACCAGGCCACAACACATCGACAGGATATCAGCATCGACGGGTCATTGTCGGTACTGGACCCGCCCGCCTTTCCGCTGTCGGCACAAGCCCTCAAGCGCTGGCTGTTTACCGCCATTGCGGCTGGTGTGGGCCTGGTTGTTGCGCTGGTGCTGGCGGCTATCCGTTTCTGGGTCGACAAGCGGATAAACACGCTGGAGCAGGCTGAACATGTATTGGGAAAATCCATGACGGCCGTGTTTCCGATGGTTAAAAAGTTTGCGGCCAAATCACGGACTGGCCGGGCTGCCGTTGGCATGTTCGAGCAATTGGGGAACGCCATTAATATTGAGATCGAGCATCGGCGACCAGCGGACCAAACGCCCCTCATCACCCTATTCAGTATGCGCTCGAAGCAGGGGAAAACCTGGTGTGCGCACGGCTTGGCCCGGATGTATGCGGAATCGGGCGAGAAGGTGGCTTATTTCTACCCCCGGTTGTCCGAAATGGATAAGTCATTTGAGCAGGAAAATATCGTTTTTCTGCCCTATGAGCTGCATCCAAACTTTATGAATGTTCGGGAGCCGGAGCAGTTGACGATCAATGGCGATATGCCGCTGATGAGCACGGTGAACAAAATCATTTTTGAATTGCCCGCCCTCGTGGGTAGCCCGATCCCGTTGCATCTGGTCAACCAGAGTGCGGTGTCGCTCATGGTACTTACGGTACACACGCTCTGGGGTCGTCGGGATAAAGAATTGTTTGGGCTGTACGCAAAAGCGGTCAGACATCCGTTGCTGATTGCGCTCAATAAAGTGGAGGGCAGTGATAACGATGCGCCAACCTTGGGCGATATCGAGCAGGGGCTGGTCCGTACCAAGCGCTATACAGAGCCTAACCTGGTGGTGCCCGGTGCCTCGCCAACCGAGAACGTACTTGACCAGCAACCTAAATGAGTCAGAAACAACAGGCGCTTAGCGGGGGTAAATGGATGACGATGTCCACGGCTATTTCCACCGTCTTTCAGTTTGGCCAGGTTGCCATTCTGGCCCGGTTGCTGGAGCCGTCGGTGTTCGGGATTGTCAGCGTGAGTACGCTGATGATTGCCTTCTTCAGCATTTTTGCTAACCTGGGATTTTCTAATTCCATCATCTACAAGCAGGAGGAGGACCGGCGCGTCTTGTCGACCATTTACCTGCTCAACCTGATCCTGGGGCTGCTGATCGGTGTTGTCGTTTTCTTTAGCTGGCCGCTGGTCGTGGCTTATTACAAAGAGCCCCGGCTGGAGCAGGTGATTAAATTATCATCGTTCTATTTCAGCATTGTCTATGTCGGGCAGATTTACCTGTTTCTGCTTCAGAAAGAGCTTCAGTTCAAAGCCGTTGCCAGCATCGACATTGCCGGGACCATTTTCGGGAGCAGCGTAACCATTCTCCTGGCCTACAACGGATACGCGGAATTATCGCTGATGTACGGGCAACTGGCACAGCAGGCGATCAAGTCGATTCTGCAACTGATGTATGGCCGGAAGCTGTTTAAGCCCGTGGCCACATTTGATCTGAGTCTGATCAAGGATCACCTGCGGTTTGGCCTGTATAATGTTGGCGATGGCATTGTTGGGTTCATTCAGGCCAACTCCGACAATATTCTGGTTGGGGGTATGCTTGGCGTGAAGCAGTTGGGTTATTATACACTGGCTTCTCAACTGGCCGTATTTCCCATTCAACGGCTTAACCCGATTGTTCTTCAGGTTGCGTACCCGATTCTGGCCCGGCTGAAAGGCGATACCAACGAGCTGAAAAAGTCGTATTTGACCATTCTGGACCTGCTCAGTTACGTGAATTTGCCGCTGCTGGCGGGCTTGTTCATTATGGCCGACAGCGTGGTGTTCCTCTTTTATGGGCCCGGTTGGGAGCCAACGGTGCTGTTGATCCGAATTTTTGTTTTCGTCAGCATTTTCACGTTTCTGAGTAATCCGTTGTTTACGCTGGCGTTTTCGAAAGGGAAACCGAAGTTGCTCTTTTTTCTCAATATCATTACCCTCGTCATCAAGATTCCGCTGGTTTTTCTATTCGCCCAGCAATGGGGAGTCGTCGGTATCGCATCGGCTTTTCTCGTGGCTACGTTCGTCAATCTGCTGTTTAATTTTGGTATTGTCCATTCGCTGATTGGCTCATTTCTGGGTGAGTTTGCTCAGAATATCAGCAAACCGATTCTGTTCTGCGGGCTAATGGTGGCCGCCATTCTGCTCTATAAATCGTTTGCCGATTCCATCAATACGGTCAATACGCTGGTGGAAATAGCCATTGGCGGACTGATTTATAGTGGCTTGACGATTCGCTACAAATATCCGATCAACGACCTGAAAACGTTTGGCAAAGCGGCCTGATTCTATGCAAAAATTGTTGTTAAAATCTCTGTATGTCGTCGCCCGGTTTACCTATCCGAAACTGCCCCAGGATCTATGGTATTTTGTGCGGGATAACTACTACTGCAAGCTGGTTCAGGGGCGGTATGTGGTTCGCGATTACGTGCTGAAGAAGAAGTATAAAGTGATTAGTTATCACGGCGAATTCGATCAGGAATTGCGGTATGTGTTGCCCTTCGCCTACTGGCACTACCTGAACGGTACGCTTCTGAAAACGATTTCGACCCGGCATACGAAGGAGTTCTATTTCTTCAGTGAAGACCACGAGGAGCGATTCGAGAAACGGGTCTGGACGGAATCGTATGCGCACTATAATGTGCCAAACATGACCCACAGCAATACCTACAGCTTCCGGAAATGGGCGCAGGTGCCGTATAAAGCGCATTTCAAAAATGATGTGTTCGTTTTCGATAAGCCCATTCTGATCATTGCCAATAAATACAATATTGAGTGGGATCAACCGCCCATCAACTTTCTGGACATTCCCACCCTCGATCGGATTATTCAACAGGTTGGTTCTTCCTATCAGATCATTTACAACCGGCCCTTACCGACGCACATCGTGCAGGATAATAGCGAAACGATGGTCCTGAACGAGCATGCGTGGTTGCGGGAAAAGCACCCGGAGGTTGTGTTGATGGATGACCTGTTTGCCCGATACCATCCCGATACGGTCAATAATTACAATCATCTGCAATTGATGGTCTATGCCAATTGCAACCATTTTATTTCGATGCATGGGGGAACAGCCGCGCTGGCAAGCTGTTTTGGGGGAACAAATATTATCCTGTCGAATCCAGCCTGGGGAAAAGAGCACCCGTTCAACGAGTATGAGAACCTGTTCCCCCGGTTATCTGGAGCCACCATTCTGCATGCCAGAGACCGGGAAGAGGTGTTGGCCCATTTAACCGACAACTACTAAAATTCGGCAATTTCCCATTCTTAAATTTGACATAATTCGCATAAATGTTAACTTTATATTTATATATAGTAGATATAGAAAACTTATTGATTTTTAGTATCCAGTCCTTGTTCTCACGGAGCAGGGCCTGAAAAGCCAAATGAACCAGAAGTAGTATTGATCTACGATGATTATTAGCAGAATTACCAGTGGCTTAGGAAATCAGCTGTTTCAGTATGCAACGGGTCGGCATCTTGCCTTGAAAAACAAGGCCGCTTTGTATCTGGACTTGAGCTATTACCTCTATGAGTATTCCGACGATACGGTGCGGCCCTTCAAGCTGGACCACTTTAAGGTTCCCTATCGGCTCCTTCAGAAATCGCCAATGGAATACGTTTCCAAAGCCACGAAGCTGCTGCCAAACCGGAGTTTGCCGCCCGTAGTTCGGTTTCTGAAAGAAAAGCATTTTCACTTCGATCAGAGCATTCTCGATGCCCGCGCTGGCTGTATTATATTGGAGGGCTTCTGGCAATCGGAAGCGTATTTTCGGGACGATGCCCAGACAATCCGGCAGGAGATAACCTTGGCAGGCGTGCCCAGCCCGGAGTTTTCGCATTACCGCCAACAGATCGGCAATACGCCGACACCCGTTTCCATTCACATTCGGCGGGGCGATTATGTGAACCACCCGGAGTTCAGTAAAACCTTTGGCTTTGTGGGGCTGGACTATTACAAACAGGCGCTTCAGCAGTTGAATGAGCATTATGAAAATACGCAGTTATACGTCTTCAGCGATGATCACGCGTGGGTGCATGAGCATCTGGCGCTCCCGGACAATACCGTTTTTGTCGAGAATACCGGGCCCAACGGCGACGTGGCCGATCTGGTGCTGATGAGCCAATGCCGTCACCATATCATTGCGAACAGTTCCTTTAGCTGGTGGGGAGCCTGGCTCAACCCGCACACGGATAAACTGGTCATCACGCCCCGAAAGTGGTACAAACAACAGCCTACCTGGAATACAAAAGACCTGTTGCCATCGACTTGGATGGCCCTTTAACACCCTGAAAATGAAACACCTTTCCGACCGTTCTATCCGATGACTAAAGTATTTATTGACCATCAGAAATTCACTACCCAAAAATACGGCGGTATCAGCCGCTACTTTGCCAATATTATTCAGGGCATAAAACGTACCGATGACATTACGTATCAATTAGGCGTGATGCATGCCAAAAATCACTATATCCAGAACGAGCCCCTTCCCCTAAAAGGTAACCTGAGCGATAAGATACTGAATCGTAATGAACGCTATGATTACCGGCTTAACGAATTTTACTGCAAACGCCTGCTGGATAAATCCGACTTCGACGTCTTTCATCCCACCTACTACGATACCTATTACATGAATCGGCTGAAGAAGCCGCTGGTGATCACCATTCACGACATGACCTACGAGCGGTTGCCGGAGTACTTCTGGGCGCTCGATCCACTTACCCGCCAGAAGCGGGAAAATATTCTGCGGGCCGACGCCATTATCACCATCTCCAATACGACCCGGAACGATATGCTCAGCTTTTTTGACATCGACCCCAAAAAAGTCTGGACCATCTACCACGGCATTGATCTGAACAGCCCCGTGCTGACGCAGCCAGTGCCTGGGTTGCCTGAGCAATATGTGCTGTTCGTGGGCGATCGTAGCGGGTACAAGAATTTTTATCTCTTCCTGAACGCGATCAGTAAACTGGCGCCCCGTTTTCCGGCGCTGAACGTCGTGCTGGCTGGTGGCGGCAAACTGGAAGTGGCGGATCTTGAATTCATTCAACGGTTAAAACTGACGAGCCGGGTACGGCACATTGGTGCCACAGATGAACAACTCAATTACCTCTATCAACACGCCCAGGTGTTTGCCTATCCGTCGCTCTATGAAGGCTTCGGGTTGCCCATTCTGGAGGCTTTCAAAGCGAAATGCCCCATTCTGTTGAGTGATACGGAGTGTTTCCGCGAGATCGCAACGAATGCTGCGGTGTATTTCCGGCCAAATGATCTGGATGACCTGGCCGAAACACTGGCCGACTTGCTGACCAATCCAGCGCTGAGATCCCAGTTAGTCGTAAAGGGAACGCAGCGGCTGAACGATTTTTCGCTGGAGAAATCCATCGATCAGACCCTCAATGTGTACAAATCTTTAGCCTGATTGTATCATGAGATTTAAAGCGGTTGATTCGTTTCGGGGTATGGCGGCCATTATGGTGATTCTATTCCATTTACAGCGTCTGGAGTTATTGTCCGGCATTGCCTTCGTTGCCAAAAGTGACATTTTTGTCGACTTCTTTTTTGTCTTGTCGGGCTTTGTTATTACCCATAGCAACTATGATCGGATCAACGATTTCGCCAGTCTGCGGCCTTTCATACGGAAACGATTTAATCGACTGTATCCGCTTCATCTGTTCACGTTGCTCCTGGTGTTGGGGTTCGAACTGGTGCGCTACGGCATTGACCGGTACATTGTTAAGCTAAGCTTTCCCGTCTTTGCCAGTGACAAAAGTATGCTGTCTTTTTTGGCCAACCTCACCTTAGCCCAATCGCTGAACCTGTTTGATCAGGTCACCTGGAACGGGCCAAGCTGGAGCATCAGCGTTGAGTTTTACACGTACATCGTGTGGGCGTTGTGCCTGGTTGTGTTTCGTAAAAACCTGCTGCTCATGGGCAGCTTCCTTTTCGGTTTGCTGGGCTGGTTTATCGTACAGCATCAGGGCAACATCATTTTCAACTACGATTATGGCTTTGTGCGTTGCCTGTATAGTTTTCTGATCGGCATGTTTACCTACCGATTGAACCGGCAGTTGCCCCTTCGATTCAGCTACCGGCAGTTTTCTGTTGTCGAGGTCTTACTGTTTGGCCTGACCATCGTTGCGGTCAGTTCATTCACGCACCGCGAAAGCTGGTTGATGCCGTTTCTGTTTGCGCTGGTCATCATTGTTTTCTCCCGCGAATTGGGGGCTTTTTCCAGGCTGCTGGCTCGCCCTCGGTTCGAGTTTCTGGGAAAACTTTCTTACTCCTATTACCTGAATCACATGGTTGTGCTGACCGTCATGGATCTGTTTTTCTTCAAGTTGCTGAAGGTGCCACACTCGGTCATGAGCGAGTTGTCTTTTGTGCTTATCTGCCTGGTCTGT
The DNA here is from genome assembly GCF_054776595.1 of Spirosoma horti. Classification (NCBI taxonomy): domain Bacteria; kingdom Pseudomonadati; phylum Bacteroidota; class Cytophagia; order Cytophagales; family Cytophagaceae; genus Spirosoma; species Spirosoma horti. The sequence goes on along the minus strand of NZ_BAAHBQ010000001.1, from coordinate 521,127 downwards.
GTTCATTTAATGTCGGTCTTTACGCACCGTTATATTGAGTTAATTCTTCAACCGCCTGCCCCGGATCGGTCCGGCAAGGCGGTGCCCAAAATGGTAGTTTCCTAAGTTCGACCTTTATCAAAGACACCCGATGAGTATTTTCAATGCGCCTGCCTGGCTTGATCAGTTCAACTTTCCATATACGTCATACGACGACGTCCCTCAATCGACGTTCGATGCCATTAATCAGGATCTGGATGCGCTTCTGCATCCCGATCCCCTGGTCAGCGTTGTCATTCCGGCCTGGAATGAAGAGGTAAATATTCTACGCAGTATTGCCTCGCTGGCCAAGCTGAAAACGTCCATTCCGATGGAGATTCTGGTTGTCAATAACAACTCGACCGATCAGATGCAAAAAACATTGGATAAACTGCACGTTCGGTCGGTGTTTCAGCCTATACAGGGATGGGGACCGGCCCGGCAGATGGGGCTGGAGCAGGCGCGGGGTAAATACCTGCTGACGGCCGATGCCGACGGAATTTATCCGCCCGAATGGCTGAATGAAATGATGGCTGTTCTGCAGCAACCGGGGGTTATCTGTGTCTGTGGGCGATATTCGTTCATTCCCGCACCGGGCTTTCCGCGCTGGGTATTATCGATTCATGAATCCTTGAAAGATACGCTGGCCACGGCCCGCCATGTGAAACGCCCCCACCTGAACGCTTATGGGATCAGTATTGGCTATGAGCGTAAATATGCCCTCAAAATTGGGTATGTCATGCGCAAGGTGCGGGGAGAAGATGGCCGGATGTGTTTCGATATGCTGCAGTACGGCAAGGTGAAACTGGTGAAATCGAGAAAGGCCCGTGTCTGGACCGGTACCCGGACGCTTCGGGTAGAAGGGAATGGGAGCTATGCCAGAGCCTTGTGGCTAAAAGTGGGCACCGAACTCCGGCGGTTGGGCGGCCTCTTTGTGGCCCAGGCTCCCCACGATACAAAGACATCGGTGAATGAATAAGTATGCGATAGCCCTTGGCCTGTTTCTGTTAGTAATAGCAACAGCCATCGTGTGTCAGGCACAGTGCAGCCAGGGGGCTATCATTTGCGAAACGTTTGGCAGCGGGCCAAAGGGTCCACTGCCGCAAGGCGTTACGAACTTTAAATATGTATCAAAAAGCTGTCCCGACGATGGCGAATACAGCGTTATGGACACCGTGGCCGGGAGCTGCCACGGCCAGGCCTGGCATGCTGTGCTGGAAGATCATACGCCCAACGATGTTCGGGGCAACATGTTCGTTGTCAACGCGTCGTATCAGCCCAGTGAATTTTACAGCCAGAAAGTGGTGGGACTATGCCCCGGTGTCGTGTATGAGTTTTCGCTTTGGGCCCTTAACCTGAACCGGATTTTGCAGGCGGGTGCCTGCGATGACTACAGCCTGCGCAATCCAATTATTGCCATGCGGATCGAACTACCGGATGGTACGCTGATCAGCGAAGTCGTTCAGCCGGCCGTTTCCCGTTCGGCAACGCCCGTCTGGACGCCCCTGTCCATGCAGTTCTCTATTCCCACAAGTGGCAATGATATTGTTGTTAAGCTCATCAACAAGGGGCTCGGAGGCTGTGGTAATGATCTGGCTATTGATGACATCAGTTTCCGGCCCATTCACCCGGTCCTGAGCATTCAGTTTCCCGGCTCATCGGTGTCTGAAGTGACCGTTTGCGCCGATACCCAGCTCAAACTGACCGTTGGCGCGGCTCCTGGCTATGTTAACCCTGTTTACCAGTGGCAGCAAAGCCAGGATGCTATAAGCTGGCTACCCGTACCGAACGCCAATCAGGTAACGTGCCTAATTAATCCAGTGCGGGCGGGGCGCACCTATTACCGGCTTCGAAATACCCAGTCCATCAATGCATCAGCCATAGGGAGTGCCCAATGCTCGGCCGTATCGAACGTACTGGTTGTGAACGGACGTCCGGACAGCCCCTTTTCCCTGGGCGATGATGTGGCGCTCTGCCAGGGAATCACCAAGGTGTTGGGGACACAGAATGCCTGGCCAGCCGGTACATCCTTCTTGTGGTCGGATCAAAGCACGAGTTCCTCCCTGAGCGTTACAACACCCGGCAGCTATTGGCTGGAAACGAACCTCAATGGCTGTACCTATCGGGACACGGTCGAGGTGAATCACCAGAACTGCCGATTGAGTGATATTTATGTTCCCGACGCGTTTTCGCCGAATGGGGATGCCTACAACGATCAGTTCCGCGTCTTCCACGAAGGCCAGTTTACAACCTACGCGTTTCGGGTGTATGACCGTTGGGGAAGTGTGATTTTCTACAGCCAGCAGGCCGACATAGGCTGGGATGGTACATATCACAACCAACCCTGTTCTGAGGCTATGTATGCCTGGACGGTTGACTACAGTGTCGTGGATCAGACCAACCGGGAGGAACATTTCGTCCGAAGCGGGCGGGTGCTGTTGGTTCGCTAATTATACGTTCTCCACTCATCCATATAGATAGCCTTCCCCTTATCGAGCACCACCAAATGCTCACCCATAATTTCGGTTATGTAGCGGGTTTGCCCTTCTGTGTCGTCAATCTGATGGGTTTTGAGTTTACCTTCCAAAAAAATTAAACTTCCTTTTTGCAGGTATTTATGAGCCAGCTCCGCTAGTTCTTTTCGTAAGACAATGGTATGTTGCTCTATGTTTACCTGTTTCCCTCCCTTGTTATCGTTTAAGGTTTCCGTGGTCGTTAGCAAAAACCTTGCTACGCTGATACCACCTTCCAGTTGCTGAATTTCGACGTCTTTAGCTATGCTCCCAATCAGGGTTACTTTATTTAATCCTCTCATAGTTTAGTAATATACTTAGTTGGCCAGGTTTAGGATTTATTCTTAGTCGAAAAGAATAAGTTACCATCTAAATGTCTATCAGACGATGAAGGGAAATGTTGGTAACATAAGTTAGGTGGAAGTGAATCTGGGAATGAGTAATGGACGCGGGCTTATTACTTTAACAGAAATGACTACAATGATCCGATCTCTGCTTTTCATCGCCACCGTTGGCCTACTGGCCCTGTCCATTGCCAAACCGACCCGAGTTGTTTTCTTCGGGGATTCCATCACCCAGGCTGGCGTGAATCCCGGCGGTTACATCGACCGCCTGAAAAAAATGCTTCCCGCCGAGCAGTTCGAACTGATAGGCGCTGGAATTGGGGGTAATAAAATCTATGACTTATTCCTGCGTATGGACGATGACGTGCTGGCCAAACAGCCCGATGTCGTGATCGTCTGGGTAGGGGTGAACGATGTGTGGCATAAAGCTTCCTACGGGACAGGTACCGACCCCGATAAGTTTGTGAAATTTTACGAAGCCGTTGTCAAGAAGCTTCAGGCGGCCAATGCTAGAGTGATGCTGTGTACACCGGCAGCCATTGGCGAAAAAACGGACTTCAGTAACCAGCAGGATGGCGACCTGAACCAATACAGCCAACTGATCCGCGATCTGGCCAAACGACAGAACATACCGCTGATCGATCTTCGGAAGGCGTTTCTGGAGTACAATCTGAAAAATAATCCCGATAACAAAGAGAAGGGTATTTTGACCACGGATCGCGTACACCTCAACGACGCGGGGAATCAGCTGGTGGCCGAACAAATGCAGAAAGCCCTGCAAAGCATGGGGAAATAGCGATCCAATTGACCATCGTTTTCCAATCCTGATCCGGCCATCCTGCTTTAGCGGGATGGCCATTTTTATGGCAACTAGAGTAATCGCCCATGGCTTGAGCCTTATTTGGCTTCGAATAGATACCGACAACCCATGACTCCATTTCGCCCATTTATCCGAATCATTGCCCTGATTCTATGGCTACAGGTTTCTGCGAAGGCGCAAACTAATCAACTGAGTGGCCCCGTGACAATGCCTGATCACCCGCGATTACTGTTATTGAAGGGTGAAGAAGAATCCATAAAACAAACCATCAACGGCGATAAAACCTGGGATAAACTGCATCAGGCTATTCTGGCCGAATGCGATGTCATGCTGACGACGGCCCCTCTTGAACGAATCCAGATCGGTCGACGGCTGCTGGACAAGTCCAGAGAAGCGCTTCGCCGGATATTTTACCTGTCGTATGCCTGGCGAATGACGCACCAGGAAACATATCGTCAGCGCGCTGAAACCGAATTGCTGGCCGTGTCGGCCTTTTCAGACTGGAATCCATCCCACTTCCTGGATGTGGCCGAAATGACCATGGCCGTGTCCATTGGCTACGACTGGCTCTACAATGACCTGTCGGAGCAGTCCCGGACGAGTATAAAAGAAGCGATTCTGAAAAAAGGCATCGAGCCATCCATGAACCCCAAAAATAATGGGTGGCTGAAAAATACCAACAACTGGAATCAGGTGTGTAATGCTGGCATTACTTATGGGGCCATAGCCCTGTATGAGGACCAGCCGGAGCAGTCCGTAGCGCTGATCAACCGGGCGTTAACGTCGATTACTCTGCCAATGGGGGAATATAAACCCGATGGAGCTTATCCCGAAGGCTATAGCTACTGGGGCTATGGAACAAGTTTTAATGTGCTGTTCATCAGCGCTCTGGAGAAGTTGTTCGGACGTGATTTCGGCCTTTCGCAACAACCCGGCTTTTTGAAAACGGCGGGTTATCTGGAAAATATGACCGGGCCATCGGGGAATGCCTATAACTATTCCGATTCAGGCCTGGAGGGAGAGGTGCAACCCGCGATGTTTTGGTTTGCCCAAAAAGCAAACGATCCCTCTTTGTTATGGGTTGAACGTAGCCGGTTGCTGTCGGCTACGGCCAAACCACCCATCAAAGACCGTATCTTACCGGCTATCCTGGTCTGGAGCAATCGTGCGAAATTAAGTCAGCTAACCGCGCCCAGGTCCACCATGTGGGTAGGGGGAGGTAAAACGCCCGTGGCCCTCATGCGTACGTCCTGGTCCGATCCATCGGCGATCTATGTTGGCGTAAAAGGCGGAAGTCCGTCAACAAGCCACGCTCATATGGACGTCGGGTCGTTTGTGATGGAAGCGGATGGCGTCCGCTGGGCAATGGATTTTGGGATGCAGAGTTATGAATCGCTGGAGTCAAAAGGGGTAGATTTATGGAACATGCGGCAAAATTCGCAGCGCTGGCAGGTGAAGCGCTATACCAACCTCGTTCATAATACCCTGACGGTGAATAACGAACGGCAACGGGTGGATGGCATGGCTCCGCTGACGGCTCATTCCAACACGCCCATGTTTATGAATGCCACCTTCGATCTGACCAGTGTCTATAACGGATTGGTGACGAAAGCGAACCGGGGTGTGGCCATTATGAATAAAGGGTACGTGGTGGTTCGGGATGAACTTGAAACACTACCCGCTGAAACAACCATACGCTGGACAATGCTGAGCGCAGCCTCCGTTAAGCTGACCGGCCCCAACAAAGCGGAACTGACAAAAGATGGGAAAACACTCACCCTCCAGGTAATGGAACCAGCTATGGTGGAAATGAAAACCTGGCCAACCGATCCAGAGCAGGCCTACGACGCCCCCAATCCCGGAACAATTCTGGTTGGGTTTGAGGTAAAGTTGCCTGCCAATGCGAAAACGGCCATCAGCGTAACGCTGACGCCCGGGTCATCGGCCAGCCAGCGCAAACCCGTGGTGCCACCACTGCACCAGTGGCCCCATTGAACACTCGCTAAACGGCAGACGAATTTTCTTGAATAGGGTATGGCTGTAAGGTTGTACCCTATTCGCTTGTATACCCTGAGTGGAGCGCCATCAATTGGGCGAGCCGCCCTATCAAGGAGCCATTAAGATTCTTAAGGCATTTTAATGAATTTTTTTACGCAACCGTTCCCGCAAGCGCTTGCGGGAACGGTTGCGTAAAAAAGCCCTTATTTATATAAGTAAAGCCGGTTAAAATAGAACTCTATGCATAAATGTCCGTGGGAACCAGCTGATCTAAAGGATAAATTATTAAAGAGAAACCTTAGCAACGGCAGATGACAGGCACGGACATGTCCTTTACAATATGTGTATCTATAGAAAAAGAAGACTCAATTACCAACTCACATGACTATGCAAAATATGTATCTTTTCTGGAGAGCAGCGCTGTGTTGTCTCTTCGTATTACAAGTGGGCGTGGGCTTCTCCGCCTTTGCCCGTGCCGCTGATCAACCCATTTCGGGTAAAATCACCGATGAAAAAGGAGACGTTCTCCCTGGCGTGAGTGTCGTGCTTAAAGGAACCACACGCGGAACGACAACGGATGCCAACGGGCAGTTTAAACTTACGGTTCCCGATGGAAAAGCGGTGCTGATTATCAGTTTCGTAGGCTATACGCGACAGGAGATTGCGGTCAATAATCGCTCCGTCATCGATGTTCAGCTGCAGAACGACGATAAATCGCTCGAAGAGGTGGTGGTGGTTGGTTACGGTACTCAGAAAAAGGTGAACCTGACTGGTGCCGTTTCCACCATTGAGTCGAAGGCCATTGAAAATCGGCCCGTGAGCAATCTGGCAAACGCCTTACAGGGGGTAACGCCTGGGTTAAATATTACCCGTGCCAGTGGCCAGCCCGGCCGCGAGAGCATGGCCATCCAGATTCGGGGGGTCACGTCGGCCAACGGCAATGTCAATCCGCTTGTTATTCTGGATGGCGTTAGTGCGCCAATCACAACATTGCAAACCCTTAACCCCAACGATGTAGAGAGCATCAGTGTGTTGAAGGATGCTGCGGCAGCCGCTATTTATGGCGCCCAGGCGGCTGGCGGGGTCATTTTAGTGACAACCAAAAAAGGGAAAGCAGGCAAAGTGGTATTTGATTACCTGGCGCAGTTTGGTACCGACTGGTCGATTAATACACCAGGCCGGATGAGTCTTCTGGAAGAGGCTAATTTCGCTAATCTGGCCCGAAAAAATTCGGGTAGTGGTGCCGAATACACGGATGAAGATTTACAGCGAATCCGGGATGGTGTTCCGTATGTCATTAATCCGGCCGACACGGGTTCGTATTTGTATTACAATCAGCAGTCGCTGTCGGATCAGATTCTGAAAAAGAATACCATGATGCAAACCCACAACCTGACGGCGCGGGGTGGCACGGATAAACTCAACTTTTTGATTTCGGGTGGCTACTACGACAAGCAGGGATTATTTAAGGTGGGCCCCGATAATTACAAGCGTTATAATCTCCGGGTCAATCTGGGGGCTCAACTGACGAAACATATTTCGCTCGATACACGCCTGTCGTATACCCTCGATAAAACCAGGAGTTCAGCGGTGGATGCGAGTGGGAGCGGATTGATTTACCAGATTAACCGATTGCGTACCCGAACGCCTTTCTTTACGCCGGAGGGCCGCTACAACGGTGCGGGTTCGGCTGCAACAGCCTACGCATCGCTTGAATCGGGTGGGTACAACAACTACGACCGGAATTTCTTCGATGGGGTGTTCACACTCCAGGCGGCCAACTTTGTGAAGGGGCTTACCTTACGGGCCGTGGCAGGAACGCAATATCGGCTGGGCAACCGGGCTATTTTTAACCGGACTGTTCCATTATGGGGTAAATCCAGAGTGCTCAGCTACCTCAATCAGCCCAATTCGTACCAGCTCACCAATGAACTGACGAAGAATACGAACCTTCAGTTTCTGGCTAACTATGACGTTAAAGTGGGCGATAAACACAACTTTGGCTTTTTCGTCGGCTACCAGTGGGAAGATTACCGCTTTCAGGCCGACTCCTCAAGAGCACTCAGCCTGGTCAGTAATGACCTGCCCACGCTGAACCTTGGCGACGACAGAACCAAGGTGAACGGGGAGGTTATTCAAACCTACGCCTACCAGTCGGTCTTCGGTCGGTTCAATTACAATTACGCTGACAAATACTTGTTTGAAGCGACCGTTCGGCAGGACGAAAGCTCGAAGCTGGCACCGGGCCTGCGTACCAAAGTGTTTCCGTCGGCATCAGCAGGCTGGAACATGACCAGGGAGCCCTGGTTTGCCAAAGTGCTTCCGTTCTTCTCGGAGTTCAAACTGCGAGGATCGTGGGGCCGACTGGGCGGAGCGCTTGGTAGTGGTCTTGGGTATTATGATTACCTGAGCCAGCTGACCAAATCGGCCAGTTTAGTGCTGGGGGATGCCCGTACTTCCTATATCTACCAGAATTCCATACCGTCGGCCAGCCTGTCCTGGGAAACCATTGAAACCACCGATGGCGGCATTGACATGGCTTTTTTGCAAAACCGCCTGCAGTTCAATGGGGATTATTATGTGAAGTTCAACCGGAATATGCTGACGCCCCAGCAGTTACCTGCTACGATTGGCATTGGCACCCCGCGTAAGAACAGTGGTGAGTTGAAATCATGGGGATGGGAAGCTGAACTCCGGTACCGCGACCGGATTGGCAAAGATTTTACCTATTCAGTTTCAGCTAACCTGTCGGACAACCAGAACCGGCTAATCAGCTACTCCGGACGGACCGTGGTCAACGCGGGCACAAATAACCTGATCGAGGGCTTCCCGATCAATACAATCTGGGGGTACCAAACGGCGGGGTATTTCCAGACGGCCGACGAGGTAAAGGCTGCGGCTTTTCAGGATAGCCGCACGGGCGCTGGTGACATAAAATACATCGATCAGGATGGAGATAATAAACTGACGATCGGGCAGGGAACCGTGGCCAACCACGGCGATCTGCTGCTGCTGGGAACGACCCAGCCCCGTTACCTCTTCGGGTTCACGCTGGGGGCTCAGTGGAAGGGCTTCGACATGACGATCTTCCTGCAAGGGGTGGGCAAACGGAATTACCGGCCAAACACCGAATCCATCGCGCCACTCCTGGTTACCTGGAAACAGGCGCTGGCTATTCACAATGACTACTGGACGCCCGAGAATACCAACGCCCTGTACCCACGGCCGTATGTGGGGGCCACGCACAACTACGTATCATCCGATAAATGGGTACTGAATGCGAGCTACATGCGGCTGAAAAATATTCAGTTCGGCTATACGCTACCAAGTACGCTGACCCAGAAAATAGGCATCTCGCGGGCGCGTTTCTTTTTCTCGGGACAGGATCTGTTTACCATTTCCGGGCTGGGCAAATTTCAGGGGTACTTCGATCCTGAATCCCGCGATGGTGTTGACAACGACTACCCTTATTTCTCGACAGCCTCGGTGGGCCTCAACGTATCTTTTTAAGTAACGGCATCACCTGGCTAAACCTGATTTACCATGAAATCAATCTTAAAACCTTCTATACTCGCACTGGCTATCCTGGCCGGTTTGCCTTCCTGCGAGGTCGATCGTCTGCCCGAAACATCCGTAAGCGACGAAACCTTCTGGCGTTCGGAATCCGATTTAAAAACGGCAGCCAATTACTTATACACATTTTTACCCGTCTTTAATACCGACGATGTCTGGTCGGATGATGCGACTGGTTTGGCTACCAATAATATCAGCGATGGGTCAAGGCTGGCTCCCAGCACATCTGGGGATTACAACACACCTTATGCACTTATTCGGGCCGCCAATAATATCATCGAGAAATCGACCCGGGCATCGGCGACTACATCGGCCACAATTATTGACCGGTATGCAGCGGAAGCCCGTTTTTTTCGGGCCTGGGGCTATTATTCGCTGGTTCAGAAATACGGCGATGTGCCGTTGATTCTAAAAACGCTGGTCGATACATCGCCCGAATTGCAGGCTCCGGCTGCGCCCAGGGCTCAGATTTTCGACCAGATCTATCAGGATCTCGATATTGCCGCGCAGAAACTACCCACACCAACGGCTCTGGGTTCTGCTGACTATGGCCGGATCAGTAATACAGCCGCTCTGGCGTTTAAGGCACGGGTGGCTCTGTTTGAAGGGACTCGCTCGAAATACCACAGCTATGGCGAGCCTGCTAAACATCTGAAGCTGGCCGTAGATGCCGCTAAGGCGGTTATGGACAGCAAGCAGCATAATCTGTTTAGTGGGAGCTACTTCGATCTGTTTCAGATGGCGGGTGAAGGGCGGCAAAATCAGGAAAATATCATCGTGCGTCAGTACGGGGTATCCACCTCAGACCGCGTTTCGACGCACAGCTATTTCCGGTCTTCACTCGAAACCGGAAACATGAACCCCACCAAGAGCCTGGCCGATTCCTACCTGATGAAAGATGGACTGCCCATTACCAAGTCGCCGTTGTATGTGGCTCCGACGAAATCGACGGACGTGTTCAAAGACCGAGACACGCGCATGTCCGATACGTTTTTTAAGCTGGGTGATGCCTGGATTGGCACGAAACTCGTCTTCGATATTGCTCCGCTGGTTTTCAACAAAACAGGATTGGTCTTCCGAAAATATTCGAACATGGACGATTGGGTCACCCAGGCATCGCTCATCGACCGGGTGCTGCTGCGCTATGCTGAAGTGTTGCTTACCTACGCCGAGGCAACGTATGAGTTGAACGGCACCATCAGTGACGCGGACCTTGACCTGACAATCAATCGACTCCGGGCGCGGGGTGGCGTGGCAAAATTGTCCAATACGTTTGCAACCGCCAACGGGCTGAACATGCGGGACGAAATTCGACGGGAGCGTCGGGTTGAACTGGCGCAGGAGAGCTTCCGGTATTGGGATTTGATTCGATGGAAAACCGCCGAAATCGAACTGCCTAAACCAGTTTTGGGTAATTACTACTTTAAAACGGAATACGGCACTACCACGGCGGTTAACCTCACGGCGGATAATTACATTCTGGTACAGGCGGCCAGTTTCCGGAAATTCGATCCGAACAAGGACTATCTCTGGCCATTACCCATCAACGAAATAGCGCTCAATCCGGCACTCAAGCAGAACCCCGGCTGGTAAGCACCGCCGAGACGCTGCCAGCCAACGCTACTTAACGGACTGCATGGCAGCGGGCCTCTTACTGGTTAAATCAGAAGATGCCCGCTGCTGTAGTTTTGTATAGACCCCTCTCAATTCGCAAGTTTATGAAACGCTTTTTTGTCTGCGTAGTCGCGGTGCTAGTAAGTTGGCAGGCCTACGCCCAGCAGCAGGAATTGCTGAGTGGAAAATTCTCCCAGGAGGCCTTGAAAAATGTGTTAACTTCGCAGGCAAAGTGGACGCCGTTTCCCCGGCGCGATGACCGGGCAGGCTGGGCCAACGCGGACCAAGCTATGATGAAGGCGTATCTGAAAAAGGCTGAATCGTATCTGGATTATAAATGGCCCTACATACCGGCAACCAAATCGTTGCTGATCGAGCGCACGGGCGACCGGGAGCAGTACCAGGCCATCAGTTACGAGAAACGGGAGGTGCTGGGAACGCTGTTGCTGGCTGAAATCTATGAAAACAAAGGCCGGTTTGTCGATCCGATCATTGACGGTGTCTGGTCTATTTGTGAAGAATCTTTCTGGGGCGTCCCGGCGCATTTGCCAAAATCGAAAGAATACGCGGGCCTGATGGACGTGTCCCGCCCCTTCGTCGATCTGTTTGCGGCCGAAACGGCTACCTATCTGGCCTGGGTCGATTATTACCTGGGCGATAAGCTGGACGCAGTGTCTCCGCAAATTCGAAAGCGGATCTATACCGAAACCAACAACCGGATTTTTCAACCGCTTATGACCAAACCACACGGCTGGATGACCAAAACGGCGGCCGGTCGTGCCCCCAACAACTGGAATCCGTGGATTTGCTCGAACTGGTTAAATGCCGTCCTGCTCCTGGAGAAAGACGACGATAAACGAACCGCTTCGGTATACAAGATTCTGGATGTGCTGGACGAGTTTCTGAATCCGTACCCGCAGGATGGGGGCTGCGACGAGGGACCGAGCTATTGGGGCGCGGCAGCGGCTTCGTTGTACGACAACATCGCCATGCTCAATACGGCCAGCAATGACGCGTTTCAATACGTATATGCGGATGAGAAATTCAGAAATATGGGCCGGTTTATTTACCGCGCCCAAATCAGCGAGCGGTATTTTCTGAATTTTGCCGATGCCGATCCGCAACCCGGTATGGCCGCAACCATGATTTACCGCTATGGCAAAGCGATCAAGGACCCCGATATGATGAAATTCGGGGCTTTTTATCGGAAGCCCGAAACGGGTGAAATTGGGAAATTCCATTACTTCCGGCACTTCTACGCTCTGTTTATGCAGAATGAGTTCAACAAAGCCGAACAGGGGTTACCACTACCCAAAAACGTCTGGCTTCCCGATCTGCAGGTAGTTGCCGCCCGCGATCAGGCTGGAACAACCAACGGTTTTTACATAGCCGCCAAAGGGGGGCACAATGATGAAAGCCATAACCACAACGACGTGGGTACTTATGTCGTGTATTACAACGGACAGCCTTTGCTGATCGACGTGGGCCGGGGTACTTATACGGCTAAAACGTTCAGCAATAAGCGGTATGATATCTGGTACAATTGCTCGGATTACCATAACCTGCCAACAATCAATGGCGTGAATCAGCCAGCGGGTAAGGCCTTCGACGCCCGGAATGTCTCGTACAAAACGGACAACTCATCCACTCAATTTGCGGTCGACATTGCCCACGCGTACCCGAAAGAAGCTGGTGTATCGAGCTGGATGCGAACCATCCGGCTAAATCGGGGGAAAGGCGTTCACATTCAGGATGTCGTCAACCTGAAACAGGCCACTTCCCTGACGCAGCACCTGATGACCTGCTACCCCGCCGAAGTTGGGAAACCGGGCGAGTTGATCATTCATTATGCCCCTAAAGATGGGCAAACGAAAGACTTCGTCGTCCGTTATGACCCAAAACAAATGCAACCAACTGTGGAGAAAGTAAAGCTGGACGCACCCGAAGATAAAGGAATTATTACAAAATGGGGCGACACGATTTACCGGATTAATTTCAGCGTGTTAACGCCTAAAACGACCGATAAACTGGTGTTCGACGTGGCGGCTAAATGAGTCAACTTTTGTCGACTCACTTTTTGCTGAAATCCAGGTCGTATTTCACGTTGAGCCGGAAGCCGTTGTTGATTTCGAAGACGGGTTTCTGAGTGATGGGCTCCAGTTCAGGATGCTGCGAAATCTGGTTGAGGTAATTCAACTCAACTTTGAACGCATCCCGAAACTGATACCCCAAACCACCTGAAATCCGATTTTGGTTAAAGACGTTTTGCTCGACATTTCGGCCGAAGCCAATAAACAACTCATCGAAGAAATTAGCGTACCATTCGCCATCGTCGATGGTAGTTCCCTGAAGCGGAATGGTTCCCGAAATCTGGTAGCGAGCCCGGTTCTGGTATTCCCAGCTTTCGATGTGGCGCGGATTTGAGTCAGCTCCCGTGCCGAGCCACCGCTGTTCGAGTCGGAAGCGGTGGCTGAGTTTAACGATACCCGTTGTCGCACTGAGTTGAATGTCCTGATGCGTCCGGTTTTCGATGGTCGGAACGCCCGCATCGGCAACGGGGTAGTCGCCATATGGGTACGTAGTGAAAAAGGTGTATCCGCCCGACAGCTTCACCTGATCGGTTAGTTTATACCCTGCTCCAATTCGCGCCAGCGACTGTTGCCAGGACTGAATCAGTTCCACCCGTCGCCATTGGTATTCAGTGTGTAATTCCCAGCGTTTGCTCAGTTTATGATCGCCATTGTAGACATACCAGCCAATGGCGTTGCGGTCTATGATCCGGTATTGTTGCCCAAAACTGGTACCCGAAAGAAAAAGAAAGAAAAGTAAATAACGGAGGATCATCGGGTCAACGGGTGTACATGATAGGTGTACAAGCGCTTTATGACCCTGTAGGTTTGAAATTAGTATCGTCCGGTAGCTGGATGGAAGGTTTGCCAACTATGCCAGAACTCCTGATGGGTAGCTAGCCGGGCGAGTCCAGGGCCGGTATTCAACGAGCGGCCACTTAACGCATAGGCTTGTTTTCCATCGCTAAGCGTATCATGCCGCAGCACAAAGCGGCTGGAAGGAGCCGGGCGTTCATAGGCGAAAAAAGAGCGATTGTCATTCGCCAGCACAAGTAATACCGGCCGATCGGCGAGTGTATCCTGAATCAGGCGTTCCCGTTTCAGACGGTTCCAGTCGTAGGCTTTGCTGTGCTTGCCAACGCTCAATCCCACTACCCACGATTTGTCATGCCACGACAGACTATCCATCCGGGTAAGGTCACTGCTGCCTTTGCCGCGCTCGTAAGTATCCATTTTTGTGTAACGCTCTGAAAAGGTCGTATCGGGCTGCATAACGAGGCTATTCGGATGCAGGGACATCCATTGTTTCAGGGTCATCTGCTCGCTGAATAGTTCGGGCAACGTGTCGCCTTTGAGCGTCCCGGCAATGGCTTCGCCATTGGCCTGGCGCCACCAGCTTCCCGTAGCCGCATCTTCAAACATCGCATTGAAATGGTCCATACCGACGAGTCGAAACGTTGCTGGGGTTCCCTTGATAAGGGGCCGAAATACGCGTCCGGTACGGCAAACGGTGCAATAGGTAACCATAATCGGCTGCCCGTTGATCGTATCCAGCACCTGATGATGGTACCCAATAAATTGAATGGGATACGCCTTTGCCTGTCCGTTTACCTCGATCCCCAGAATTTCCCGATCTGGTTTAACGGCATTTTGACTCGCTGGCTGGAGTTCTAACGAGGTGGGTTGATAAAACATATGGTCGGCCGCCATTCGAAAATTAAACGCGTAGCCAACACCAGCGACAAGCACCAGCGCGATCAGTACACCCCACCTCGACTGCCTGATTGCCGACATGGCACCTGCCAGGATTAATAAGCCGAAAACAACCCGGAATACCCACCGCCACGAATAGAGGAAATAAGCCAGATCGAGGCTGTTCATGCGTTGACTACCCGGCATCGGCATGATAAAATAAACGTTGGCTATTTCGAACAGGAGCAACCCGACGATACCAAAATAGAAGAATGTCTTCATGCTGCTAAAGCTAAACGTTTAATGAGTTAAGGTTAATTCACGTCACGAGGTAGTCCCATAGGGACTTTCTACAAACATCCGACCGCTAACGCGGCTGCTCCGGTATCTTGCATTTTAAATAAAGGCACCCATTTGACATTCTGGTGCTATTTATGGCAATGCAAACGCTACGTACTGGTTGCCTTTCTTTTGCCCTAGCTTCCCTCCGCCACAGGCAATGACAACATACTGTTTGTTCCCCACCTGATAGGTGGCTGGTGTGGCAAATCCGGCGGCTGGCAAAGTCGTTTCCCAAAGGATCTGGCCGGTCTTTTTATCAAATGCCCTGAATTTCCCGTCTTTCGTAGCCCCAATAAACAACAGGCCACCCGCCGTTACCACCGGGCCGCCGTAGTTTTCAACGCCCGTGTTATGGATGCCTTTAGCGGCCAGTTCGGGCTCTTCGCCCAGGGGAATTTTCCAAAGGTATTCACCCGTATTCAGGTCGATGGCGTTGAGCGTGCCCCAGGGTGGCGAAATGCCGGATAACCCTTTGCTATCCAGGAATTTGGTGTAGCCCGAAATTTTGTAGGGCACATACGGCGTCTTGCTGCCTTTGGTCACCTTGCCAACGGCTTCTATCTTTTCGTCATCAAAGAGAAAGCCCACCAGAGCCTGCTTTTCGGCGGCTGACAATTGGGTAAAGCCCGGCATCATGCCTTTCCCATGTCCGATAATCTGTGTTACGTAGGCCCGATCCCGTCGCTGCCCGATGTTGACCAGCGATGGGTAGCCGCTCGTGGCATTGCCCTTTCGTTCGGCTCCGTGGCAACTGGAGCAGGTCGTGGTATACAGGCGATTGCCCAGCGTAAGATGAGCCAGTTCATCCTGCTTTGGAGCCAAATTCAGGGCGATCAGCCAGGCGGCTTCATTGGCATTCACATACATAATGCCATTGGGATCGGTGGCGGCACCACCCCATTCGGCTCCGCCATCCAGACCGGGATAGATGAAAGCGCCCCGCCGACTAAGGGGTTGAAAAGTGCCCCGGTCACTGCGTCGATATTGAGCTAATAAGGAGTCCCGCTCGGTAGAATAGGGATTCAGGTCAGCTTCGCCAAAATTCTGACGGGCAAACGGAGCCGGACGTGTAGGTATAGGCTGAGTAGGCCAGGTTTCTTCGCCGGGCACATCGGATTTGGGCATGGGTGTTTCCTTGATGGGGAAAAGCGGCTTACCCGTAACGCGGTCGAATACAAAAACAAAGCCCGATTTAGTAACCTGAGCCACCGCATCAACCCGCCGAGGCCGACCGTCGGGCCCCTTGCTGGTGACGGTCAGGAGGTTGGGTGGCGCCGGGAAATCACGGTCCCAAATGTCGTGGTGAACGGCCTGAAAGTGCCAGAGCCGTTTGCCGGTGCGGGCGTCCAGCGCCAGCAAGCAGTTAGCAAACAGGTTTTGCCCTTTGCGATTGCCGCCATAGAAATCGAAAGCGGCCGAACCGGTCGGTACATAAAGAATGCCCCGAGGCCGGTCAACCGCCATACCCGACCAGTTATTAGCACCGCCAACATCCGTGTTCTTATACGTTTCCTTCGGCCAGGTATCGTACCCATATTCACCGGGCTGAGGAATAGTATGAAACGTCCAGGCCAGTTTGCCCGTGCGGACATTGAACGCCCGTATATGGCCCGGTGCGGCATCGGCTCCTTCCGAAAGGCGGACGGGCATAATAATCAGATCTTCGAAAATGGTGCCGGGCGTATTGGAAATAACGAATTTATCCTTTGCCTGCTCGCCCAGCCCCTCGTGCAGATCGATGTGGCCGTTCTGCCCAAAGCTCGGAATGGGCTTTCCCGTTTTAGCATCCAGCGCGTAGAGGGAAGAGCCCACAGTATACAGAATTCGGCTTTCCGGTTCGCCCTTACCCGCTTGTTTGGCCGACTGCCAATAGGTAACACCCCGGCTGGTGCTTAATGATTGCTTGTCTGGTGTCCCGAATTTCCAGATTTCTTTGCCCGTAGCGGCATCAAGGGCAAAGGCCTGTACGGTAGGCGTTACCCCATACAGCACACCATCGATAATAATTGGATTGGCCTGAATCTGCCCGCTGTCAGGCGCGGCATACGTCCAGGCTACGGTCAGGTTCTTGACGTTATCCGGGGTAATCTGGGTCAGGGCCGAGTAATGGCTTCGGTCAGGGCCGCCCAGGTATTCGCCCCAGTTTGTGTAATCGTTGGGTTTGGTATCCGTCGTATTCTGGTGAAAGCGAGACCAGCCAACGGCTAGTACCGCAAAAACGAAGAGGGCAACAAGTACGCGTATCATGGAGCTTAAGGAGTAGTCTGACAAATCTACACCAAAAGCAAAAATGAGGGGCGATATTACTATACGTTGTAAGCTATAAAAGCAAACGTGGCAGATGATCGAGGGTTACCTTCGATTATCTGCCACGTTGTGATAGGCTGTTTAACAGGCCTAATAATTCTTGTCAGAGCTTGAATTACTGAACCGGCTGTTGCCAGTACCCCGGCTTTGTGTCTGTGGACGACTGGCAGGGCGGCTAGGCCGGTTGCTTTCTGTTTCTCGCGGAGCAGACGAACTGCTACCCTGGCTTTCAGACCGGGGGCGCGGATTCTGGTTACGGGACTGGCCGCCACCGTTGTTCGATGAGCTGGCTGAGCGTCCGTTGTTGTTTCCCGGACGACCACCGCCCCGGCGATTATCGTTGCGACCACCTTGTCCCTGACGGGCAGGAGCTGGCGAAATGGTTGACTCGGATATATTGAGGACGTATGGGTGGTTATCGATAACCGGAACGCGTTTACCAATCAGTTTATGGATGTCGCGCAGAAATTCCGTTTCTTCCGCATCGCAGAACGATAGCGCAATCCCATCATGCCCCGCCCGGCCTGTCCGACCAATGCGGTGAACATAGGTTTCGGGAATATTTGGCAACTCGTAGTTGATCACGTGCGACAATTCGTCGACGTCAATACCGCGGGCCGCAATATCCGTGGCCACCAGTACGCGCGTCTCCCGACTCTTGAAGTTGGACAGGGCACGCTGGCGGGCATTCTGCGACTTGTTACCGTGAATGGCTTCGGCACCGATACCTGCTTTCAACAGATCTTTAACCACTTTGTCAGCACCATGCTTGGTCCGGGCGAAAACAAGGGCCGATTTGATATTCTTATCGTCAAGAATATGGACGAGCAGTTTACGCTTGTCATCTTTCCCGACAAAATACATGGCCTGCTCAATGGTGTCGGCTGTTGAGGAAACGGGTGTCACTTCAACTTTAGCCGGATTGTTTAAAATCGTATCGGCAAGTTTGGCTACATCAACCGGCATGGTTGCCGAGAAGAACAACGATTGCCGATTTGACGGTAATTTGGTGATGACTTTCTTGACGTCGTGAATGAAGCCCATGTCGAGCATCCGGTCGGCTTCATCCAGAACAAAGAACTGCACATCCCGGAGCGAGACAAAGCCCTGGTTCATCAGGTCGAGCAGACGACCGGGTGTAGCGATGAGCACATCTACACCGGCTTTCAACGTATTTACCTGGGCGTGTTGCGAAACACCACCGAAAATTACCGTACTACGCAGATTTAAATAACGACCATAGGCCGTAAAGCTTTCGGCGATCTGAATGGCTAATTCACGGGTTGGCGTCAGGATGAGCGTCTTGATGCGCCGTGGGCCACCCGTACTTTTGCTGCGTTCTTCGTTCAGCAATTGCAGGATTGGAATGGCGAAGGCGGCCGTTTTACCCGTTCCGGTTTGTGCGCAGCCCAGGAGATCCCGGCGGCTTAACAAAATCGGTATGGCTTTTTCCTGAATGGGGGTGGGGTTGGTGTATCCTTCTTCGGCGAGGGCCTTTAGGATAGGATCAATCAATGATAAATCGGAAAATTGCATGTGTTGGTTGGACGTCGGTAGGCAATGGAATAGGGTACTAAAATGGGTCCAGCATCCAACGTCTTTGTAAAGTTATATGTGTACAACGGCTGTAGTGCAAATAAAGTGCCATTTGTTGGCGGAATACAATTTGCCAGCCAATAACAGAACGGCCTCTGCGCACTTGCCGGGCCGTCCTGCTTATTGATAGATGACCGGATGGGCTAATCGTAAATGCTGCCAGCGGTTTGTTCAACCAGGCCTTTTGGCAGCAGCCAGGCCATTAATTTTCCGGCTTTGTTGAGCAATCCTGTTACCAGTTCCGTCTTACCGGCCAGGGTGGCTTCCACCGCTTGCCGGGCCACTTCGGCAGGGGTCATGTTTACTTTTTCGGCGGCTTTCCGTCCTTTAGCGCCAATTTGTGCCCGATCAACAAAGTTTGTATCCGTAGAGCCGGGACATACGCAGGTGACAGAAACCGTTGAGCGTCTTAACTCCTGGTGCAATCCACGGCTGAATTGAAGGACGAACGACTTGGAAGCTGCATACAAACTCAGTCCCGGCACCGCCTGATAGGCGGCCGAACTACCTATATTCAGAATGTACGCTTTAGGCTTTTGGCGAAGCTGGGGCAGGAAGAGGTACGTTAGCTCGACTAAGGCGGTCATATTAACCGCCATCATGTTGGTATGCTCGTCCAGCGAATGTTTCTCAAACGGACCGCTCAGGCCGTATCCCGCGTTATTGACCAGCATCCGAATCGAATATTGCTTCCTGCTGCACCAGTCAACAACCTGCTGGGCGGCACCCGGCTGGGCCAGATCAACGGCCAGAAAGTCTGTTTTAACGCCGTGGTCGTTTGTCAGCTGACTGGCAACCTCCGCCAGCAATGATTCTGAACGGGCGACCAGCAACAGATCGAACTTTCGACGGGCCAGCTCTTTGGCAATGGCCAGGCCAATACCCTTGCTGGCTCCAGTGATTAAGGCGTAGGCCATGATGTGTCAGAATATAGTGGTAAATGAACAAGTCGCAGGGAGTAAGTGGCTAACGGGCGCGTGTTGCGTTTGCGTCGGCCATTTACTCCCTGCGACTTAGTCACGTACGACGGGTTTAAATATTTACTTTCGAGATAAACCGGTGGTAGAATGGGGTTTTGCTGTTGGCGTTTTTCGGCATGTATTTACCCGTAACGACCGGTACGTACATAACCCGCCGACGGCTGGCTTCGCCCACGAAGGGAGACTGCTGCGCCCGGTGCCAAAGCCGACCATCATGCACGGATAAATCACCGGCATTGATATCGAAGCCAATTTCGTGTTTGTCAGGGTCATTGTCCACAAAGTATTTTTTGCGGAACAACATCTTGAAAATGCCCTGTTTGTGGGTGCCCGGAATAACCCGCAGACCGCCATTTTCGTAGGGCGTTGGGTTGAGGTGAATGCCCACATTGAGCATCGGCATGATGCGCTGTCCGAGGAAAATGTCGCGTGGGCTATCCGTATGCCAGCCCATCTGCGAAAATTTGCTGTTGGGCGTACGGATGTAATGGTTCATGATAAGCCCGTCTTTCTCGATTTCGGCAATGCGTCCTTCATAAGGCTGAAGCAGATCGACGACAGCCTGAAGGCGGGGATCCTGCAAAAATTCATGGAGGGCCGTGCTGTGTTGCGACAGGAAACACATCCGCTGAATCATTGGGTCTCCGGACTCATTCTGACCGAATTTCAACGGTACACCGTTGACTTTGTCACGACCTTCGGCCAGCCACTCTTTTTCAATGCGTTCAACTTCACTGATGAATAATTTGACTGTTTCCGGATGGATAAAATTGCGAAATACGATAACGCCATTTTTGTTGAAAAACTGGCGTTGTTCGGGGGTAATGGTTTCGCCCAGCGTAAAGGGCGGCAAGTTTAATTTGCTCATATCGGTGGTTTACAATTCGGAGGTTCCGTCGTTGATGCCTACCGGCGACCGCACGCTAACCGACGGGCGCAAGTTTCACTGTTTATTAAAGGCTCAAATCTACGAAATTTACAATTTTAGGATTACTTTGGCGCAATTTAATTAATGTGACTTTAATTAACGGTCATTCCGGTTGCTGTGCATATTTTACGTGATAAAAGGTCATTTTTGCTGTTAATCAGCATTTTAATGGGTGGATTTAGTACTTTACTAGCCCAGTCAGATAGTATTCCAGTCCCTCAAGAACCCATACCTAACCAGCTCTTAAAAACCAGAAATACCCTAATTCTACCCTTAGTAGCCCGCTCGATCGAAACAGACTGGTCGTTAGGACTGGCCGGTTCGTTTACATTCCGGTTCAACCGGCATGATACCCTTACGCGCACGTCGAATACACAAGCGCTGGCCTTATACTCGTTACGGAAACAGTTCATTGCCGCTATCAATGGCACGACCTATTTCCCTGGCGAACGGATCATCCTGAATTATCAATTGTCGTACAGCGATTTTCCCGATAAATTCTGGGGCCTGGGGAAATTTGCCCCCAACAGCCAGGAAGAAGCCTATGCGTTCCGGCAATATTACGTTTACCTGCATTTTCAGCGCAAACTTCGGGATCGTGTCTTTCTGGGTGTCGTCTACGAATACCAACGGTTGCTGGAAGTCGACTACCTGCCAGGCGGTCTGT
The DNA here is from genome assembly GCF_054776595.1 of Spirosoma horti. NCBI lineage: Bacteria > Pseudomonadati > Bacteroidota > Cytophagia > Cytophagales > Cytophagaceae > Spirosoma > Spirosoma horti. Next base: position 499,666 of record NZ_BAAHBQ010000001.1, on the reverse strand, counting down.
TCGACCAGTTACACGTAACCGGTCGTGATCCATATCACATTTCGGGAGCAGGGTTAAGCCTAACATACGATTCACGAAACAATGCGTTTGCCCCCGATAAGGGTGGGTTTTTGCAGGTATTTTTTAACCATTTTTCGCCCGCCTTTGGTTCCAACTTCCAATACACCAATTACGTTATCGACTTCCGGCGTTTTCTCCGGATTTACCAGCAACAGGTCCTGGCTATCCAGGCGTATGGATTTTTTAACTCGGGTGACGTTCCCTTGCGTAGCCTGGCCAGCTTTGGGGGTTCCAATAGTATGCGGGGTTTTTATGACGGGCGCTACCGCAGTAAAAATCAGGTGGTGGTTCAGGCAGAATACCGCGTTCCGTTGTTCTGGCGACTAGGAGCGGTCGGATTTGCGGGGGTCGGCAACGTAGGAAATCGGCTTCGAAACCTTAATTTCGAAGAGCTTAAGTATTCGTATGGCGGGGGAGTTCGACTCGCCCTTAACCGCAAAGAACGCTTGAACCTGCGTATCGACTACGGCTGGGGCGTAGGACAGGGACTGTCGAATGGCCTGTATTTTCAATTAGGCGAAGCCTTTTAATTCTGTCGTTTTTCCACATTGTCCCAGCCCGAGAGCGCAAACTGCTTGCCCAGCCAGTAAAGCGGATACGTAAAGGCAAACGCACCCAGCACGTCGACCGTGTAATGAACATGCTGCACCAGCAATAAACAGCCGACCACGATGGACCCGATGAGCGCAAAAAGTCGGTCCCACCACCGGCGCAGGCATAAAAACATCAGAAAAATAGAGGACGTATGGCCCGAATAAAATAGGTCTTTGGTGATATAGGTCTTGCCGTAAAAGGCATTACTGATCGGGTCGATGAGCGGAATCAGGCCAACGGGCGGATCAAGGGGGACGAGGTTGATGCTGAGCATCCGCGACAGACTGACGATGATGTAGCCATAAATAAACATCATGAACACTGCCGGGCTGAACCGGGCCCGAATAACCAGCAGCAGGGCCGTTGCCCAGATGGTCAGAAAGATGCCCAGCGAGACATCGGTTGGGGGAAGCTGGTTCAGTACCCAATCGTTCAAGACGGGTCCCGAATGGCTCTCAATGGTTTGGAAGAAACCAGGAAACGTAAACAGCAGCGCGATGGTGGCCACAAGCCCTAGACTAAATTTCCAGCGAAACGTCTTCGATTGCCAGGCTGCCTGCCAAATCAGGTCGCTGGTTGGATTGGGTGTGAGAATGGACATGTAAAACTATAAAAGGCCGCAAAGGTACAACGAGGCTTTTAAATGCGCCAAGCCTGTTTCGATCTTAAACCATAAGCAGCCGCCAAATTCCCGAGAGTAATACTAAAATCAGGCCAACGGGGGTTAGCACTTTCCAGCACAGAAACATCATCTGATCGACCCGAACGCGGGGAAACGTCCAGCGAACCCACATCTGTACTAAAACGGCAAAAAATACTTTCGACAGGAGCCAGAATCCACCTGTCAAATTGCCCCAGATCGTACCAGGGTCGCCACTTGTCCAGTCGGCCAGCCGAACGGGACCGAGATTGGGGAGGGGCGTGTTCCAACTGCCCAGAAACAACACCGCACCCAGAAACGAAACCAGCAGCATCATGGCGTACTCAGACAGATAGAGTAGGGCAAACCGCATCCCCGAGTACTCAGTATGAAAACCAGCCACTATTTCCGACTCGCCTTCCGGTAAATCGAAGGGAGCCCGGTTGCTTTCGGCTAGGGTGCAAATGAAGAAGATGATGTAGGCAACGAGCAGGAACGGATTCCGGACGATATTCCAGGCGAAGATGCCGCCCCAGTGGGTAACGTCGATGCCCAGCCCTTTCAACCCGAACAGGTAGTTTTTGCCGGCTGAAAAAATGCCCTGCTGAAAACTAATTTCCTGCAAATCGAGCGTCTGGCAAATCATGACCACACACAGGATCGTCAGCCCCAGCGGGATTTCGTAGGAAATGATCTGCGCCACCGACCGCATGGCCCCGAACAGTGAGTATTTGTTGTTGGAGCCCCAGCCCGCCATTAAAATGCCCACGACATCGAACGAAACGATGGCCATCAGGTAGAAGACGCCAACGGCGGCTCCCGATCCCTGTAAATCGGGCGAGAGGGGCAGTACGGCAAAGCCAGCAAACACCGACGCGAAAATGATGGCCGGTGCCAGCAGAAACAGCCGTCGGTCGGCTGCGGCCGGAACAATGTCTTCTTTCTGGAGAAGTTTGAGCAGGTCGGCAAAGAGTTGAAGCATTCCCCATTTGCCCGTCTCCATCGGTCCAAGCCGGTCCTGCATGAAAGCCGAAACCTTACGTTCCGTATACACACCAACGACGACAAAGCCGGATGCCAGAGCAAGAAAAATGGGGAGTGCCAGCATGATTCGATTTGTAGTGGTGGTTTGTGATTTACAGTTTGTGGTTCGTGGTTGGTTGACGCACTGGCGACAGTAATTCATGCGTCAGCCAACCACGAACCACAAACTGTAAACCACAAACCATAAACCGTGATCAAATTTTAAAATTCGGCAGTTTTTGGGGCGCGGGGGAATGGAATGACATCGCGGATGTTGCCCATGCCCGTGACGAACAACACTAGTCGCTCGAAGCCGAGGCCGAAACCGGCGTGGGGGGCCGAGCCAAACCGACGCGTATCCAGGTACCACCACAGCGCTTCGGGCTCAATGCCTACTTCGTGCATCCGGGCAGTGAGTTTATCGAAATCGTCCTCCCGCTGGGAACCGCCAATGATTTCGCCGATGCCCGGGAACAACACGTCCATGGCACGAACGGTGGGGCCAAACACTTCGCCCCTTGTTCCAACAGCCGGTTCGGCGTCCTGCTTCATATAAAACGCCTTGATCTCCCGCGGGTAGTTGGTCAGAATGACCGGCTTTTTGAAATGCTTCTCGACCAGATACCGCTCGTGTTCCGACTGCAGATCGACGCCCCAACTCACGTCGTACTGGAACTGCCCTTTTTTGGCGGGTTTCGAGTTGATCAGAATGTCGATGGCTTCCGTATAGGTGAGTCGAACAAAATCATTGCTGATCACAAACTGGAGTTTTTCCAGCAGTCCCAACTCGCTCTGTTCTTCTTTCTTTTTGGTCTTTTCTTCCTCTTTCAGGCGATTATCCAGAAAGGCCAGATCATCGGCGCAGTGTTGGAGCGCATACCGAATGATGGTCTTCAGGAAATCTTCGGCCAGATTCATGTTGTCCACCAGTTCGTAAAAAGCCATTTCCGGCTCAATCATCCAGAACTCGGCGAGGTGGCGCGTCGTATTGGAATTCTCGGCCCGGAACGTTGGCCCGAAGGTATAAATCTTGCCCAGCGCCATGGCACCCAGTTCGCCCTCCAACTGACCCGATACGGTGAGGTTGGTTTCGCGGCCGAAGAAATCCTGGCTGTAGTCGACTTTACCGTCTTCGGTCAAGGGTGGCTTGGTCGCATCGAGCGTGGTTACCCGGAACATTTCACCCGCTCCTTCGGCGTCAGAAGCGGTAATGATGGGTGTGTTGAGGTAATAAAACCCGTTGTCGTTGAAATACTTATGAACGGCAAACGCCAGCGCGTGCCGGATGCGCAGAATGGCGCTGAAGGTATTGGTGCGGGGACGCAGGTGGGCGATCTCGCGCAGAAACTCCAGTGAATGGCGTTTGGGTTGCAGAGGATACTTTTCCGGATCGGCGGTGCCGTAAATGATAACGTCTGAAATTTTTACTTCAACGGCCTGCCCAGCCCCCTGCGATTCGACCAACTGACCCGTAACGGCCAGGCAGGATCCGGTGGTGATGAGCTTTAATGTTTCTTCAGGAAGTTGACCTGCTTCGGCCACGACCTGAATGTTATTGATGGTTGACCCATCGTTTAGGGCAATGAAAACGGCGTTTTTGCTCTCGCGTTTGGTGCGGACCCACCCCTTTACGGTTACGGTGGTTCCGATGTGGGCAGTTTTTAATAATTGCTGAATAGGTAAATAACTCATACGAAAACGGCGACCAGTATAGTGGTTATGAGCGTAAAAGTACGGATTGTCGTCCGAAACGTCCATAAGTGAAGGAAACACATTTGTCGCCAGGCATCGTTTTACAATTGATTTAATAAGGTATGAGCCAACAACCCGCTTAATTTTGCGTCTAATTCTTTCCAGATATGCCCATTACACTCTATATCGTTCGTCACGCTAAAGCCGAAGACCGTGCGACTTTCATGCCTGACCACGACCGTCAGCTGACCTCAGACGGTATTATTGCTGCTGCCCGAATGGGTCGTTATCTTCATGGGAAGACGATTCGGCCCGACGTGATCATTAGCAGCACGGCCTCTCGGGCTAAAGACACGGCTATGGTCATGGCCGAACAAATTGGCTACGATCCGGCACAGATTCGACTGGATGAGGATTTGTTCGATGGCGGACCAAAAGCTTACCTGGCCGCCCTGAACGCCTTGCCCAGCACAGTTCAATCGGCCATGATTGTGGGGCATAACCCGGATGTATCGTATCTTGCCGAATACCTGACGCACCAACCCATTGGGTCGATGAGCAAGGGCGCTGTAGTCACCCTTGTATTTGACGATGTGAACTGGGCCGAAATGTCGGGTCGTACGGGGCATGTAACGTTTGAAATCGCCCCGAAGCAACTACCTGCCGAGTAATGGATGTTATCTGTCAAACCCGCATCGTCAGCAATTTAAGACCACGTTTATGAATCGAAACCGACGAATCTTTATCATTGTCTTTATCGTTTTTACATCCATCGTGATTCTGATCGCCATTGACATGGGCCGCCGGACAACGGCTCCCTGGAACAAACGCCGGGAGGTTGAACGGGCGCTCCCGATGTCGAAAGATGGCGTCGCCGTCGACACCATGGCGACAGACACACTCCTTGCTCCCTGAACCTGTATGCTCAATCTATCTGCTGTTCACCACATCGCCCTCATTTGTTCCGACTACGAAACCTCGAAGCGGTTTTATACGGAGATACTGGGGCTGTCCATTCTAGGCGAATATTTTCGGGCCGAACGGAATTCGTATAAACTGGATCTGGCCCTGAATGGTCAGTATATCATCGAACTGTTTTCATTTCCGAATCCGCCAAAACGCCCATCCCGACCCGAAGCGCTGGGACTTCGTCATCTTTGCTTCGCCGTTCCCGACCTGGATGCGGCTATTGCGCACCTCAATGAGAATGGTGTACTAACAGAACCCGTTCGGGTCGATCAGCACACCGGTCGGCGGTTCACCTTCTTCGCCGATCCCGACGACCTGCCGCTGGAATTTTACGAACACGTGTAGAGCCCGCACCGGCGGACCGGCATATTTGCGGCTCACATGCGTCAGCAATAGGGTTGCGTCAGGGAAACCATCCGTTGGGGAACCGATCGTTGAAATCATCCTGCAAAAACCATCCGGATGTGAGCCGCAAATATGCCGGTCCGCCGGTGCGGGCTCTACGTGAGGACCTGCGTTAATACACGAACCAGCGCGTCGGCATCTTCGGGGGTATTATAGAGGTGAGGAGCAATGCGCAAGGCCTGCGCCCGGGCGGATACCGATACTTTTTCGGCCTGCAAGGCCTGTTGGATTGCCATGGGGTCGGTATGGTCAGGGAGCCATAAACCGACCAGATGATGGGCCCGGCCCTGACGGCCATCGATGGGCTCTACCCGACAACCAAGGTCTTCCAACGCGGGCCAGGCATCGCGCATAAGTACATCCGTATAGGCCTGAATCCGTTCCGGTAGCCAGTCATTCAATTGGGCCAGCGCGGCTTCGAGCATAGGCATTTGCAGGAAATGCGAATGCTCGCCAACGTTGTATCGATACGCTTTGGGTCGGTAAACGGGCTGGTAGTCCATCAGGCGGTGGAACTGGTTGCTGTCGAGCCGATTCATCCAACCTTCTTCCAAAGGCGTTCCATCATCGAAAGCCGGTCCATAATAAGCTAGGCCCATAGAATAAGGCCCCATCAACCATTTATATCCCGCACAAATGACGGCGTCGGGTTGAATCGCTGTCAGGTCGAACGGCAGGGCACCGATAGCCTGTGTACCGTCGACGGCTAGCCAGGCACCGACTTCACGCGCCCGTTTGCCTACGGCTTCCAGATCGAACCGAGTACCGTACATCCAATGAACGGGCGGCACAACGACCAGAGCCGTATCGGGGCCAATTGCATCGAGCAGACGTTCATTCCAGATAGCGCCCTTGGGGAAATCGGCGGGTATGCCGACTGTGGTAATTGTCAGGCCCAGTTCGGTACAGACGCGATCCCAGGCATATACATCGCTGGGAAATTCACTGCCAACCAACACGATGCGCTGCCTGGCCCGGATACCCGGCTTGTTGGGTAGATTGCGGGCCACCACGGCCATTCCGTACGACACGGATGGAATAACGGCAATCCGTTCCGGATCCGGATTGTTAATAAGCTGTGAAAACAACGACCGAACGCGTACGGGCCCGCTGAAGAAATCGTCGGGGCGCAGGCCAAATGGATTGGTATCGCGACGAATCGCGTCCAGACCAGCCTGTTCAACGGTTTTGCTCAGGGGGGAACGGGTAGCACAATTCAGATAGTGAAGATCTTCGGGAAGCGTAAACGTATCTTTTTGGGTGAGAAGTGGCGGAAGCGAAGTAGGCATACAGTGAAAACGCGAAATGGTTAATTTATTCTGGCACGACGTTTGTTTATGCTAGTATGAATTCTTTAACATGAGTGATTTATGGATACCCTGTTGGGCATTGGTTCCCGCATACGGCACGACGAGTTTGGTAACGGCGTCGTTATCAACTTAAAAGCAACGGGTTATACCGTTACGTTTCATGATCATGGCGTGAAGATACTCAAATTCGACGCACCCCTGACCATCATCGAGGCCATTGAGCCCGACGGCGATATGGTAAGTTTGTTCGATGTCGAGCAGTCCATTACGCGGGTTCTTCAGCGATGGGTTGACCAGACCGAAATGGTTCCGCTGGGCGATAAATGGAAGGGTGGTAAACTGATTCTAAAACCCGGCCGGGCCGATTTGTCGCAGAAAGAAATGCCGATTGATGCCTTCTTTCACAAAATCGTGATGGTGCGGGATCGCCTTCGCGTCCTGGAGCAGCGTGTAAACGCCAGCTCAATCGATGATGAGGAAAAAGTTAATATTCAACAATATATCACGCGCATTTACGGTAGTCTGACGTCGTTCAATCTGCTGTTCAAACATCAGCACCAGCAATTTGTGGGTGAAAAAGTTAGTGCAGACGCGTAGTCTGCTACGATCAAATGGAGTGAAGTTTTTATTAAGTTTTGGGTTAGTTAGATTGGGGATCCCCGCCATCGGCTTCGATAGCGGGGACTTTTTTTACCAGGATTTTTATGATTGGATTGATTTCTGTGAGTTTGCTGTTTAGCGCAATAGTCCCGTAGGAACTTAATGGTTGTAGAAGAAGTAGCATTAGAACAGAACTGGTCGCGTAGCGATATAACTGAGCTTTTGTCTGATCGCTACGCGACCAATTCCTGCTCCAATGCTACTTCTTCTGTAACCTTCTGACCGCTAACGCGACCGTCCTTCTACTTTATACTTGGGTTAGATTTCAAACCCAAAATCTACTTTCTGACACTGGTAAATTAATAGGAATCTGGCCGGACTTTGGGGCGGCTCTGGCTACGGGGGTGATACTCACGCAGGGTCTGTTGTAAATAATCCCGGTCCAGGTGTGTATAAATTTCGGTGGTGGTAATGGACTCATGGCCAAGCATTTGCTGTACCGCCCGCAGGTCAGCGCCCCCTTCGATCAGGTGCGTGGCGAACGAATGCCGGAAGGTGTGCGGGCTGATCGTCTTGTCGATACCTGCCTCGATTGCCAGCTTTTTAATGGTCGTGAAAACCGAAATGCGGGATAGCTGCTTCCCCCGAAGATTCAGGAAAATAGTGTCTTCGTCGCCCTTCTGAACCTCCAGTTTTCGGCGTACATGCTCGACATACACAAGCGTATAATGAATCGCATCCTGACCAATCGGCACGAGCCTGACCTTATCGCCTTTGCCCAGCACCCGCACAAACCCGTCCTGAAAATAGCAGTTTGTCAGGCGCAGGTTGAGCAATTCAGATACCCGCAATCCTGAACTGTACAGGACTTCGATCATGGCGCGGTCCCGCGTGCCGCCGGGTGTCGAGAGGTCAATGGCCGCCAGCATGGCTTCGATTTCGGGAAAGCTGAGTGTATCGGGCAGTTTACGGCCAAGTTTCGGAGCTTCCAGTAACTGGGTTGGGTCATGCTGGATCAGATTTTCGAGGATCAGATACTTGAAAAATGATTTTATGCCCGACAGCATCCGGGCCTGGCTGTGAGCCGATAAGCCCAACTCGCCCAGATACATTAGAAAATTAGTCAGTTCCTTTTCCGTCACCTGCATGGGTGTTCGGCTGGGGTCCGTCAGGAGTATATATTCATACAACTTCTCGGCGTCGTGCAGGTAGGCCTCCACCGAATTTTCGGCCAGCGACCGTTCCAGCTTTAGGTAGTTCTTAAAGGCGTTTATATAACTTTGCCACACAGTTGGTTTATGGTTTGTGGTTTGTGGTTTACGGTTTGTAGTCTCGTTGGGCTCCTTCGCGTCAGCCAACCGTGAACTACAAACCACAAACCACAAACCACAATGAAATCAATCTTAATTATTAACGGTCCCAACCTGAACTTGCTGGGCAAGCGGGAACCAACAATTTATGGCAATCGCTCGTTCGTTGATTACCTAAAAACCATCGAAGCGATGTTTCCCGAGGTGCAACTTCGCTATTTTCAGTCGAATCACGAAGGCGAACTGATCGATAAAATTCATGAGCTTGGTTTTGAGGTAGATGGCATCGTCATTAATGCGGGGGCCTACACGCACACGTCCATCGCTATTGCCGACGCCTTGTCGGCGGTGACGGCCCCGGCTGTGGAGGTGCACATCTCCAATGTACACGCCCGCGAGTCGTTTCGGCACCACAGTTATCTGTCAGCCAAATGCAAAGGTGTCGTTGTCGGCTTAGGCTTGATAGGCTATGAGATGGCGGTACGGTATTTACTTAGTTTGTAGTTTGTAATCTGTGGTTTACGACGGACCGCCGTAGCGACGGACCGCCACAAACTACAGACTACAAACTCTCCTCCATGGTCCGTGCCTTCACAAACCACAAACTGTAAACTACAAACCACATGATCACCTTCTACCCTGGTCCATCGAAAGTATACCCGCAGGTGGCTGATTATGCCGCCGAAGCCGTGCATCAGGGTATCGTAAGCCTGAATCACCGAAGTGCCGGTTTCATGGATATTGTCGAAGAAACCGTTCGGTTGCTGCACGAGAAACTGGCTATTCCAGCTGATTATCATGTTGCGCTGGTGTCATCGGCAACGGAATGCTGGGAAATCGTGGCGCAGTCACTAACCGAAACGGCCAGCCTGCATCCCTATAGCGGTGCATTTGGGAAGAAATGGGCGGAGTATGCGTATAAAATAAAGCCACCCGTTAGCCTGAACGACGCCGATGTGTTATGCATCGTCCAGAACGAAACATCCAATGGCACACAGGTTAGTATGGAAACGCTCGCCCAGTTCCGGCGGGATTTCTCGGCCCTGATTGCTGTGGATGCCGTCTCGTCAATGGCAGGCATTGCGTTCGACTGGTCGCTGGCCGATGTCTGGTTTGCCTCGGTGCAGAAATGTTTCGGCCTTCCGGCGGGGCTGGCCGTGCTCGTCTATTCGCCGGCCGCCCTCAAACGGGCAGAGGAAATCGGCGAGAATGCCCACTACAACAGTTTACTGTTCATCCACGAGAATTTCGCGAAGTTCCAGACCCCATATACACCAAACGGTCTGGGTATTTATATGCTGATGCGGGTGCTGCAACAGGTACCGCCAATTGACGTAGTTGATAAAATTACAAAAAAACGGGCGCACGATTGGTATTCTTTTTTCGCTGAATCCAGCCCGGGTTTTGGTCGGAAATCTGGTTTATCCGCTACGGGCGGGGCTGCGGTCAATCTCCTGATTAACGATCCCGCTATTCGGTCCGACACGGTCATCGCCGTAGAAGGTTCTGGAAATACCATAAAAGACATCAAACAGGCTGCTTATCAGGCTGGTATAATTCTTGGTAATGGCTATGGTGACTGGAAGAGCACGACCTTTCGAATCGCTAACTTCCCGGCTATTTCAGACGAAGAGATTGGAACCTTAATGGCATTTCTTCGGTCATATTAATCTCGTGCGGAGCCTGAATGGCCACGTATGCGGTTAATTATCAACTTAGTAGTCTTCGCCAGGACGTGGCCGTCCCGGTAATGCCACCATCATGTTTAGTTTCAAAGAAACGGTTTCCGTTACACTCATTCTCTTTTCAGTGATCGACGTTGTCGGCTCACTCCCTGTCATTATTGACCTCCGTAAAAAAGCCGGTAAAATTGAATCCGAACGGGCTACGCTTGCTTCGGGTGTGTTGATGATCTCCTTTCTGTTCGTCGGTGAACGGATTCTGAAATTGTTTGGCGTCGACGTCGCTTCGTTTGCGGTAGCAGGTGCCCTGATTATTTTTCTAATCGGGCTGGAGATGATCCTGGGCCGAACGATTTTCAAATCGGAAGTGTCGACTGGTGGCGCTTCACACATTGTGCCAATTGCTTTTCCGCTGATTGCCGGTGCCGGCACCTTAACAACCATCATTTCGCTCCGGGCCGAGTATCAAACGCTTAACATTATAATCGGAATCATTCTCAATCTGATCCTGATCTACGTTGTTCTAAAATCGACTGGCTGGTTGGAAAAGCAGTTAGGCGCTGGCGGCCTGGAAGTGTTGCGCAAGATTTTCGGTATTATTCTGCTGGCGATTGCCATTAAGTTATTTAAAACCAACCTGATCGCCGATTTTTGATCATTGGTTAGAGCGCTTACAACACGACTATAACAAGCGGTATTTCCCGAAATATCCGCATTTTTTCAATCTGGGCCCTTTATTCCTGAGCATAAATCAGGAATAAAGGGCCTTTTTGCTGCAGACCGGTTTAGATTATAAACCAATAAAAAATGTGGCTAAATGTTGCCATTTACTGTACCAAACGAATTAAAATTATAATATTTCCATAAAATCAATAAGAAATACGGTTAAAGGCCAGTAAAGCATTTATTTTTTATTGTAAAGCCGTACTATATTTGCTGAAAGTATTGTGACAAAACCCCTATTCAATTAATCCACTTGTACATCATGGCAAAGGCGAAGTTAGAATACATTTGGCTCGATGGTTATAAGCCCACCCAAAGCTTACGTTCCAAAACAAAAATTGAAGCTGATTTCTCGGGTGAGCTCGACGATTGCCCAATGTGGTCGTTCGATGGCTCTTCGACCGGACAGGCTGAGGGCGGTTCATCGGACTGTCTGCTGAAACCAGTTTTCATCTGCCCTGATCCACAGCGTAAGAATGGCTATCTGGTTATGTGTGAAGTTCTGAATGCTGATGGCACTCCGCACGTAACAAACGGTCGTGCTACGATTGAGGATGACGACAACGATTTCTGGTTTGGTTTCGAGCAGGAGTATTTCCTGTGGGATACGTCAATCGACAAACCACTGGGCTTCCCCGAAGAAGGCTTCCCAACACGTCCACAAGGACCCTATTACTGTTCCGTAGGTGCGCAGAACGCCTTCGGCCGGAATATCGTTGAAGAGCATCTGGATGTTTGTCTCGATGCAGGTCTGAACGTAGAAGGGATCAATGCAGAAGTAGCCACGGGCCAGTGGGAATTCCAGATTTTCGCCAAAGGTGCCAAAGACGCTGGTGACCAGATTTGGGTAGCCCGTTATCTGTTGGAGCGGATCGGTGAAAACTACGATGTGGCCATCAACTGGCATTGTAAGCCGCTTGGTGCTACCGACTGGAACGGTTCGGGGATGCACGCGAACTTCTCGAACACCGCCCTGCGTACATCGGGAAGCAAAGAAGTTTACGACAAAATTTGCCAGTCGTTCTCACCTGCCGATGTGATCAAAGCACACATCGCCGTGTATGGTGCGGACAACGAACTGCGCTTGACCGGTAAACACGAAACCCAATCGATCGATCAATTCTCATACGGTATCTCCGACCGGGGTGCTTCGATCCGTATCCCGATCGCTACGGTAGAACGCGGCTGGAAAGGCTGGCTCGAAGATCGTCGGCCAAACTCGGCGGCTGATCCCTATAAAGTAGCGGCTGTGATCATCAAAACCGTTAAATCGGCTTCCGACGTGCTGGAAACAGCCTAGTTTACCCGAATAAATAGATTATCAAAGCCCGACCGCGTGAGTGGTCGGGCTTTTTTGTGCTGGCCGTTGTAATCCGTGCCGAAGGCGTGTATGTTTGGTTAAAATTTGAACCTAAACCGTTAGCTACATCAATGTCTAATTTCCGTTTTAAAGCCCTTGAAATCGCTCAAAGCCGTCAGGCGTTGGCTGTCGCAGCGCCGACTGAGCGTGTGGGTGATTTTTTTGGGAGCAATACCTTTAATAGTGAAGTGATGCGGACGCTTCTGTCGCCCGAAGCGTATCTGAAAGTAACTGAGGCCATTAGCACCAACGGGCAGATTGACCGGACCATTGCCGACGAAGTGGCGGGTGCCATGAAATCGTGGGCAACGTCCAAGGGCGCTACCCACTATACCCACTGGTTTCAGCCGCTGACGGGCGAAACGGCTGAAAAGCACGATGCTTTTTTCGACATTACGATGGAAGGAAAAGCTGTAGAAAAATTCAAGGGTAGTGCGCTGGTTCAGCAGGAACCCGATGCCTCGTCGTTTCCAAATGGGGGCCTGCGGAATACGTTCGAAGCCCGTGGTTATACGGGTTGGGACCCGTCTTCCCCGGCTTTTCTGATGGACAATGGCGCCGGTGGGAAAACGCTCTGCATACCATCGGTATTCATCTCCTACACAGGTGAGGCTTTGGATTACAAAACGCCCCTTCTGAAAGCGCTCAATGCGCTGGATAAAGCCGCTACGGCCGTTTGCCAGTATTTCGACCGGAACATTACCAAAGTAACACCAACGCTAGGCCCGGAGCAGGAGTACTTCGTGGTCGACCGGGCGTTGTTCTATGCCCGCCCGGATCTGGTGCTGGCAGGCCGCACCGTTTTTGGCCATTCGCCCGCGCGGGGTCAACAACTGGATGACCATTATTTCGGCTCCATTCCGCCCCGCATCAACGCCTTTATGGTCGATTTTGAATTTGAGTCGATGAAGTTGGGCATGCCCGTTCGAACCCGCCATAACGAAGTGGCACCGGGTCAGTTTGAGGTAGCGCCGACATTCGAGGAAGTGAACCTGGCCGTTGACCACAATGCGCTGTTGATGGACTTAATGGAAAAAATATCCGAGAAGCATAACCTGAAAGTGCTTTTCCATGAGAAACCATTTGCCGGGGTCAATGGGAGCGGCAAGCACAATAACTGGTCGATGGGTACCAATACCGGGGTTAATTTGCTGGCACCCAGCACGAAGCCCAAGGAGAGTCTGCGGTTTCTGACGTTTCTGGTCAATGTGGTCAAGGCCGTTCATGACAATGCCGATTTGCTTCGGGCCACCATTGCCTCGGCGGGCAATGAACACCGGCTTGGCGCTAATGAAGCGCCACCCGCTATCGTGTCGGTCTTTCTGGGTGAGTCGTTGACACAGGCGCTTAATGACCTGGAAACCAAGTCGGAAGTAACCGTCAACAAAGGTGATAATGTGTATTATAAACTCGGACTGAACCGGATTCCAAGTCTGATGCGCGATAATACCGACCGCAACCGGACGTCGCCGTTTGCCTTTACCGGAAACAAATTCGAGTTTCGGGCCGTAGGTAGTGCCGCCAATTCGGCTTCTACCATGACCGTGTTGAATGCCATCGTGGCCGATCAGTTGAACGCCTTCAAAAGCGATCTCGATGCCCGACTGGCAAAAGGTGAAAAGAAAGAACTGGCCATTGTCGATATCCTGAAAGAATACTACGCCAACACGAAGCGGATTCTGTTCGAAGGCAATGGCTATTCCGACGAGTGGGTGGAGGAAGCGGCTCGACGTGGTTTGTCGAATATCAAATCGTCGCCCGAGGCTCTGGGCGTATTTGTGCAACCCGAATCGCTGGCGTTGTTCGAGCGGACGGGCGTGATGAACCACGCCGAAGTGGAGTCCCGCTACGAGATTGAGCTGGAGAAATACATCAAAAATGTGCAGATCGAGTCGCGCGTGATGGGCGATCTGGCCATGAACCATGTCGTCTCGACGGCGTTGAAATACCAGAACAAACTGGCCGAAACGGCCCGGAATCTGGTGGATCTGGGCATGAATGCTGAAGCAGAACCCATTAAGGATATTCTTCGCGAAATATCGACGCGCGTGATTACGATCAAACGAAATGTTGAATCGATGGTGGATGCCCGCAAGAAAGCCAATAATGTAGCCGACACCACCGAACGAGCCAAACTTTACTCGACGGAGGTAAAGGACCACTTCGACATCATCCGCTACGAGGTCGATAAACTCGAAGAAGTCGTGGACGATGAAGACTGGCCACTGGTGAAATACCGGGAGTTGCTGTTCGTGAAATAAACAGTACATGGCTGACGCGGCTCAACTATGACGCGTCAGCCTTAACTAAGCTGCGTAATTCCGGTACGGTCGTTATGACGTTATCTGGCCACTCAGTAATACATACGGCCTTTGCCAACTGTGAAGTAAATCCATTCTGCGTGAAAATTTCCGTCCAGACCATCCTCCGCGACCTCACTGCATTGCCTCATCGGGGGGCCGCCACGGCCAACGGAGCCAAAGCGGCTGCACTGTTGAAAAACTACCTTGGTGCCATGGGAGCGAGGGTGCAGATGGAACCGTTTGAAACGCCCAGAACATACGCGACCATCGTCTACTGGCTGATTGGTGGTTTGCTAACGGGCCTGGCCCTTGTGCCCGTCACTGGCGTAGCTGTTGGCCTGGTCTGGTATTTCATTTGGATGGCCATCTTGTATTTCAACTGGCGTTATTCGTTCATTATCAGGTTTCCGGCTCAGCATACGGATCAAAATGTGATCGGTCGCTGGACAGCTCGCCGAGCGGGCGAGCAACCCGTGCGCAAAATCATCCTGATGGCGCACTATGATACTGCACCCATTTCACTTCTGTACAACCCTAAACGACAGGCTTCATTTCGGGGCTCCCTTCTGATCTCCCTGTTCCTGATGTTGTTAGCGGGGGTGGCGGCTACTTATGAAGTGTTCCGGGTTGGCTTGCCGTATCTGACTTATCTGCGGTATGGCCTGATGGTTTACTTTCTGTTACAGGCGGTTATCGGTACCGCAGGCTACTGGCTCAAAGGGTACAGCAACGGAGCCAGCGATAATGCAACGGGCGTGGCCGCTGCCCTGGCGACGGCCAGTCGGCTCCACGAAGCCAGTTTGCCGGATGTAGAAATTGAGGTTGTGTTAACCAGCGCCGAAGAAGTTGGCATGGTTGGCGCGTATCATTATGTGAAGGCGCACCGGAAAGAATGGAAACCGGCGCAAACGATGGCGATCAATTTCGATACCCTTGGCGCTGGCAAGCTTACCATAATAGAGAAAACAGGAACCGCTGAACAAATTAAGTACGATAACAAGCCGACCCGTCTGGCACGTCAACTAGCGACAACCGAGGCATTCCAGCATCGAACGCAGGTTGGGAACTGGCACACCGCCGACTTCGACAGCGTCTGGTTTGTGCGCAATAAAATTCCGGTGCTGGCTTTGTGTGCGCTGGACGCCGATGGCCGAATGCCACGCATTCATCAGCCAACCGACACCCTCGATCAGCTGGATATAACGCCCCTTGATACCGCTATTGATCTGGCCGAAGCCGTCGTTTATGCGTGGTTAACTCCTGATAAAGAATAATGGATAGCCGTTTTTGTCATCTCTGATTCAGGTTAATTTATGTCGCGAGACAGTTCTCTAACGCGACCGTTGGGGTATTTGAATTGGTTTAAGGTTAGGATTTTTGACTTCGTACTGGCGCCCATACAGGTAGCGTAAAGAAAGGCCGAAGCCCCATCCCGTTCCATCAGCGGTAATGGTAGCTTGTGCTTTCGACCCATTATTGACCGTATAAACCAGATCAGACTGCAGGGCGTTACTGAGCCCCCAGTACTTGCGGACATAAAACCCCATCTCAAAACGCGACGCCAGCCGAGTCGTATAATCAAGCCCAAGCTCAGCAATACCCGTAACCTGTTTGAGTATGGTTGTCGTGTTATTCAGCCTGATCGTATCGACTCGGTTCCGGCCAGAGTGATTGTAGCCAATCAGGCGAAAATCGCCCGTTTGCCCGTTACCATTCGGAATCAGCCAGGCACCGCCGGTAACCCAGAAGCCGGTACCATTCGCGGCCCGCTTTCCAGAACCAATGCGCCGTTTTACACGCAGCGGAATGCCGTAGCCGCTATTCAGATAATTAAAAACGAGAGGAGTGCTCCCGTTGGCAATGCTGATGTTCAGGTGAATAGGCGCACGGGTGTAGCCCGCTTCAATTGTCCAGGCGTTGTGGTATGTATACCCCAGCAGAGCACTCCAGGAAGCTTTCGTGGGTGTCGGATTACTGACCAGCCGGTCGAGGGAGTTGCTCAATACGCTGCCATCGCTGCGAAAGCCAGTTTCGGCGCTCACATACCAGGTTTGGACTTCGGTAAGTTTTTCGAGCAACTCCCGTCTCCGACTGGCTTGTCGATCACTTCCTGATTGATGTTTCGGGTTATTGTCCGGATCTTCTGTCAGTACCCGTCGGCGCACGACGGGTGGGGGCACGTAATAAGTAGTATCGATGATGACCTCCTGCGCCTGCCCCGACATGGATATGCCTATCAGAAAAGTAAGAAGGAAGAGCTGTTTCATGGTAGTGGTTTCGATCAAATAAAGACGGAGTAGTAAACGGATTACGCAGCGAAAGAGAAATGCGTTGCGGTTGGTCTGAATTCCTTGAACGAGGTGCTACAGGCTCAGAAAATGCCTGACTGTTCAGGGCCGGATATGGTTTCTGGATAAGAAATACTAGCTTTGCCCTATGGCAAATTACAAAAATGACGGGTACGACCCAGAAGAGATCAGCGCACTGAAAGACGAGTGTAGCCAGGAAGGTAAATCGTTCATTTACGTAGAAGACGACGATCTGGACGTATTGGAAGAAGGCGAATGTCGGCATATTCAGTTCCCGGGTCAGTATCAGGGGCAGGAAGTTATTTTCGATACACTGGTGTATACGCTGCGGTTGCACCACAGTAGTCTGGTATACGAAATGGCTGTGGAAGAGGTTCAGAAAACGTTCCCCACCTATGTGCCGCCCGAAGAACGCAAGCCAAATTACAAAATCGCGCCCGAACTGGAAGAGGAGGCTGAAACAGCCCTGACCGAAATCATCGAGGAAATCGAAGAAACCGAAACGGTTAAGGTACAGGAACACGTTGAGGTCGACCTGGAGTCTGATTATGGAATTGCTCTGGACGTTTGCCTGAACGTTGACGAAATAACCGATGAGGTTATCGAAGACTTTATCGCGCAGTTCAACGCAAACACCCTTTCGTTAGACACAACACTCTATTCCTTCAGCAGCGAAGAGGAGGAAGACTAACTTAATTTAGTAACGAATGATGAGTTATGAATCAAGAATACACGCATAGACCCTATTCTTGATTCATAACTCTTCATTCGTCATTCACAAACTATGCAACAACCGGACTCGCTTAACCAGGTCGCGGAATTTCACCGCACCTTTCATGCGCCTATTTTAGAAACGCCCCGGATTCCGTCAGAAGCCCGTAGTCAACTTCGGGTATCGCTGCTGGCCGAAGAACTGGACGAACTGCGCGAAGCCATTGCCGAGGGCGATATTGTGGCCGTGGCCGATGCACTTTGCGATTTGCAGTATGTGCTGTCGGGCGCAGTGCTTGAGTTTGGCCTGGGTGATAAATTTAAAGAATTATTTGATGAAGTACAGCGCTCTAACATGAGCAAAGCCTGCCTGACCGTTGCCGAAGCCGAAGCCACCGTGGCCCAGTATCAGGCCAAAGGCGTTCCCTGCCATTTTATCGAATCAGATGGAAAATTCCTCGTTTATCGCGACGCCGACCACAAGACCCTGAAAAGTGTAAATTATTCTCCAGCTGATCTGGAAGGGATTTTAGTGCCTACTGTATAAGGCAATCAGCTGACCGATAAGCAGCTAGCTAACGATTGTATCGGACAGCGACGTGCCGAAAATTACTGAAAATGTTTGATGGAAAACTACCACTACACCGCCGTTGACCGTTTCCTGCGCTATGTGCAGATCGATACCCAGTCGGACCCGCAGTCGACGACGAATCCGAGTACCGAGAAGCAGAAAGACCTAAGTCGGGTGTTGGTGCAGGAATTGCTGGATATGGGCATTGCCGATGCCGAGATGGATGAATGGGGGTACGTATACGCAACCATTCCGGCCAATACAGACAAGCCGAATGTGCCGACCATTTGCTTCTGCTCGCACGTAGATACTTCCCCTGATGTAACGGGTGCTGGTGTGAAGCCAATCATTCACGAACGATGGAATGGGGCAGATATCATCTTGCCGGATGATCCGTCCCAGCAAATCCGGGTAGCCGATCACCCCGATCTACAAAATCAGATCGGCAACGACATCATTACGGCTAGCGGCACTACCTTGCTAGGCGCTGACAACAAGGCCGGATTGGCCGAAATTATGGATGCCACGCAGTACCTGTTGACCCATCCCGACGTAAAACATGGTCGAATCCGGCTGCTGTTTACGCCCGATGAAGAAGTAGGGCGCGGTACCGAAAAGGTTGATATTCAGAAATTAGGAGCCAACTTCGGTTATACGATTGATGGGGAAGCGTTAGGGACGCTCGAAGACGAAACGTTCTCCGCCGATGCCGTCAAAATTACCATTCAGGGCGTAAGCACACACCCCGGCTTTGCCAAGGGAAAGCTGGAGAACGCTCTGAAAATTGCGGCCGATTTACTGGCCGCGTTACCGAAAAATGCGCTTTCTCCCGAAACGACCGAGGCCAAAGAAGGCTTTGTGCATCCAACCCGCATGGAGGGCAATCAGGATAAGGCCGTGCTGGAATTCATCATTCGTGACTTTAGTGAGGCAGGGTTACAGGAAAAAGAAACCTACCTGCAAAATCAGCTGAATGACATAATGACCCAATACCCGGGCTCGTCGGTGCAATTTGTGGTGAAGGAACAGTACCGCAACATGAAAGAGGTACTGGATCAGCACCCGGCCGTTGTTGACAACGCACTCGAAGCCATTCGCCGATCCGGATTATCCGCCCAGCGACGCAGCATTCGGGGGGGCACTGATGGCTCACGGCTATCGTTTATGGGACTGTCTTGCCCGAATATATTTGCCGGTGAACATGCCTTTCATTCGCGACAGGAGTGGGTATCGGTGCAGGACATGCAAAAGGCTGTTGCCGTCATTGTCAACGTAGCGCAGGTGTGGGAGGAGCGAAGTTAGGCCCGTGGACCGTTGGTGCATAGTGGCAAACAATCTATTGCGTCTATGGGTTGGAAAGCTAACTAAGCTCAACGCCTATGGAAACGCAAGTCGATGTTGAATCGTCAATTGAAACTGACACAAAAACCCCTTATGACGTAACCGCCGATGTGGCGGGAATTAAGACGTTGTTTGTTAATGTATTCTTTATTGGAACACCCGGTCCCGGTAATCACTGGGTATTGGTCGATGCCGGTTTGACGGGCTATGCCAGCCAGATAAAAAAGCGCGCTGAGCAGCTATTTGGCCCCGGTACCAAACCCGATGCAATCATCCTCACGCATGGCCATGCCGACCATACGGGTTCGCTGGAAAAACTGCTGAGTGAGTGGGAGGTGCCGGTTTACGCCCACAAACTTGAACTGCCCTACTTACGGGGTAAATCAAGTTATCCACCACCCGACCCGGCCATTGGCGGAGGGGGCATGTCATATATGTCGTGGGTATTTCCCATTGGCCCATCGGATTTTGGTGATCGCATCCAGCCTATTGCCGACGATGGGAAAATTCCCGAACTCCCCGACTGGCGGGCCATTCACACGCCGGGGCATGCACCGGGCCATATTTCCTTATTTCGCGACAAAGATCGGACGCTCATTGCGGGCGATGCCTTCGTAACGACGAACCAGAACGCGATCACGGCAGTGGCTACCCAGCGTGAAGAATTCCACGGGCCACCCGCTTACTTCACCTGCGACTGGCAAGCTGCGAAAAAATCGGTTTTGGCTCTGAACAACCTGAATCCGCTTGCCGCTGGAACGGGTCATGGCGTTTCTGTACGCGGCCTCGATCTGCAACTTGGGTTGAACAAACTGGCCCACGAGTTTGAATCCCGCTCCATTCCATCGGAAGGGCGATACGTGAAACAACCGGCTGTTACGGACGAAAACGGGATCGTCGATATGCCAACGCCAACCTCGTTTCATGTGGCCCGAGTGCTAGCGATGAGTACACTGGCCGGGCTGACGATGTACATGCTCTGGTCCGTGTTGAAAAGTGATAAATAGACATTGACTACATAAACAGAAAAGCCCTGTATCAGCAGGGCTCTTCTGTTTATGTAGGACAATTGCGGTCCTACACGTCGAACAAACCTGGATGTGTCCTTACTTTTGCAAAAAGGAACGTCTTCTATATGGCGCAGAAAAAGCCCAAATTTTACGTTGTCTGGCACGGTAGAAAGCCTGGCGTTTATGACAGTTGGGATGAAGCAAAAGCCCAAACCGATGGTTTTGCCAAGCCGCTATTTAAGGCTTTCGATAGTAAACCGGCTGCTATTCAGGCATTTAAGGACAAGCCTCACGCCCACATCGGGCAGGCGACTAAGCCAGCGGGGAAACAGGGAAAATTAACCGAGTTGGTCGGCTTGCCCATTCAGGATAGTCTGGTTGTCGATGCTGCGTGGAACACCGCTTCCGGCGATATGGAGTATCAGGGTATCTACCTGGCTACGAAACAAAAGTTGTTTTTGAAAGGGCCTTATCACGACGGTACCAACAATATTGGTGAGTTCCTGGCTATTGTTCACGCTCTGGCCTTGTTGCATCAGAAAAACAGCAATATTCCGGTTTATTCCGATTCCCGAACGGCTATCGGTTGGGTAAAAAAGAAAAAAGCAAATACCAAACTGGAAGAAACGGCCCGCAATGCCGAGCTATTCGAACTCCTCGACCGGGCTGAAACCTGGCTTCAGACACACCGATTTGCGAACCCTGTTCTGAAATGGGAAACGACCGTTTGGGGGGAAAATCCGGCCGATTTTGGCCGTAAATAAGCTGAACCGGGAATTTTGTGATTGACATGATTGCTAGAATAAAGACCCTGACTCGTACTGGACGTATAGGCTACTCCATAAAGTATAAAAATCCCGGTTCAGATGTTTAGTTTCAAGCAATTCACCATCCAACAGGATCGTACGGCCATGAAGGTTTGTACGGATGCCTGTGTGTTAGGCGCTTACGCTGAGGTTACGGGTATTGAGTCAACGGATGCGGGCGGCTTAGTAAAGCGAATCCTCGATATTGGCACCGGCACCGGCTTACTGGCCTTGATGACCGCCCAGCGAAATCAAAGAGCGCAGATCGATGCCGTTGAGGTAGACGAGGCTGCGTTTGGGCAGGCTCAGGAAAACGTAGTGGCTAGTCCGTTCGCTGAACGGGTGCATGTTTGGCATAGTCGCATTCAGGATTTTGAACCGGCCGATCGGTATGATCGAATTTTAACCAACCCACCGTTTTATACCAACCACCTGCGTTCGCCCGATTCGGCGGTCAACCGGGCGCTGCATACGGACGAACTGCCCTTTCCGGAACTGATCGAGGCTGTGGTGCGGTTGATGAAACCCGATGGTCAGTGGTGGGTTTTGTTGCCTCCCTATGAAACGGAAAAATTGGCCATTCTGGCCGAGCAGGCAGGTCTGCATGCCTACAAACGGCTCCTGCTTCGGCACAATGCACAGAAGCCGGCATTTCGGATCATAACCGGCTTTTCGTTCGAGGAACGTTATCCGGAAGAAGAAACGTTGACCATTTACGAGCCCAAAAAAACAACCGATTTACCTGAAAATCGACTTGCCGAGACCTATACGTCAGAATTTCGGACATTACTCCGTGAATTTTACCTAATATTCTGAAAACTCTGCGAACTTTGTAGTAATACCTGTGCCCGGTCAGGGTGGAGCCGTTCAGGCGTTTCTATTCTGCGTTTAAAAAGTATATGCCCGAATTGCTTCAACTTACCGTTTTAATTCCGCTTTATAACGAAGATGAGTCGCTGCCCGAGTTGCACGACTGGATTGTGCGGGTTGTGACGGAACACCATTTCTCCTACGAAATTCTGTTCGTTGACGACGGCAGTACGGATGATTCATGGTCGGTTATCGAGCAACTGGCAAACCGAAATCCCAATGTGAGGGGTATCCGGTTTAACCGGAACTACGGCAAAACAGCCGCACTGCAAACGGGTTTCCAGGCTGCTCGCGGGCAGGTTGTCATTACAATGGATGCCGATTTGCAGGATAGCCCCGACGAGATTCCGGAGCTGTACCGCATGATTGTGCAGGATAAGTATGACCTGGTGTCGGGCTGGAAGCAGAAGCGCTATGACCCCATCACCAAAACACTCCCGACAAAGCTTTTTAATGCCGTTTCGCGCTGGATTTCGGGGGTA
Source organism: Spirosoma horti (assembly GCF_054776595.1). Lineage (NCBI taxonomy): Bacteria > Pseudomonadati > Bacteroidota > Cytophagia > Cytophagales > Cytophagaceae > Spirosoma > Spirosoma horti. The sequence goes on along the minus strand of NZ_BAAHBQ010000001.1, from coordinate 476,895 downwards.
CAACTGCACGATTTCAACTGTGGTTTGAAAGCCTACAAACAGAAGGTTGTGAAAACGATTGCGCCCTCGCTGTATGGCGATATGCACCGAAACCTACCCATTGTAGCCAATTGGGACGGATTTAGTCGGATCGGAGAGAAAGTCGTGCAGCACCGCGCCCGTAAATACGGCACAACCAAATTTGGATTGGAGCGTTTTGTCAATGGGTTTTTAGATGTACTGGTGATCGGCTTTGTGCACCGGTTTAGTAAGCGGCCCATGCACTTTTTCGGTACCTTCGGTACGCTGTCCTTTTTTGTCGGGTCGGTGCTGGCTATCTGGCTCATTATTGAGAAACTTATCAACATTGCTCAAGGGGTCAAGTTTCGGAATGTGACCGACAACCCCTTGTTTTTCTTTGGCTTAGTGGCCATCATTCTGGGGGTTCAGTTGTTTCTGGCGGGATTTCTGGGTGAAATGCTTGTTCGCCAGACCCTCAATCGTTCAGCAGAACAATTGGTGGCCGAAAAAGTAGGATTTACCGAACGAAACGTATCTATCTAGCTCCCTAATTTTATCAATAGATTGTCAATTTTTAGTAATACAACCAATGAAGAGTAATTTTAAAGCCCATCCATGGCATGGCATCCCCATCGGCGAACTGGCTCCACAGCAAGTAACTTGCTTCATCGAGATCGTTCCAACCGATACCGTTAAATACGAAATCGATAAAGCAACCGGTTACCTTAAAATCGACCGGCCCCAGCAGTACTCCAACGTATTACCGGCCCTATACGGCTTTATTCCCCAAACCTATTGCGGTGATCAAATTGCGCGGCTGGCCAGTGAAAAATCGGGTAAGACGGTTGAAATGGGCGATGGTGACCCCCTCGATATCTGCGTGCTGACCGAACGTGAAATCACGCACGGTGACTTGATTCTGCAGGCTATCCCCATCGGCGGTTTCCGGCTGATCGATAAAGGCGAGGCCGATGATAAAATCATCGCTGTGCTCAAAGGCGACGCAATGTATGGGCAGTATACCGAGCTGGGCCAGCTACCCGAAGCCGTTGTAAAACGTCTTCGTCACTACTTCCTGACCTACAAAAACCTGCCCGAGGAGCCTGCCGTCATGGAATTGGCTAATATTTATGGGCAGCAGGAAGCCTGGGAGGTCATTCAGACATCAGTCAACGATTATAAGCTGATGTAAGGATTACGCCTTTCGTCCAGTCTTTTCGTTCACTTAACACTTTTATAGCCCGGAAACTTTCTTCCGGGCTATATTTGTATACAGCCTGTTAAACAAGGCCATTTTATTCATGCGACAGTTTCTTAAATATGTATTAGCCACAATTGTTGGTCTACTGTTGTTTTCATTTATCGGTTTTTTGCTCCTGATTGGAGCGGGAGCTGCCTTGTCTTCCGCATCGGATAGCAAGCCGGCCGTTAAAGAAAACACGGTTTTAAAGTTGGATTTGGATAAGCCCATTGAAGAGCGAAGTGTCAATAATCCATTTAACGGATTCGGGCCCATTAGCAGTTCGGGTGATGCCATTGGTCTGGTCGAGCTGAAGCGAGCCCTGAAAGAAGCCAAAGGCGACGCAAATATTAAAGGAATCTACCTGCAAACCGAAAGCCCGTCGGCCGGTTGGGCCTCGCTGGAAGAAGTTCGTAATGCCCTGATTGACTTTAAACAGTCGAAAAAGTTTGTCTATGCTTATGCCGAGACGATGACCGAAAAAGGGTATTACATTGCGTCGGTAGCCGATAAAATTTACCTGAACCCAGCGGGCGACCTGGAATGGAACGGCCTGAATGCCGAACTCTCGTTCTTCAAAGGAACCCTCGATAAGTTGAATATTAAACCCGAAATCTTCAAGGTGGGTGATTTCAAAAGCGCGGTTGAACCGTTTATTCGGGAGAACATGAGCGATCCTAACCGCCTGCAGGTAAACTCCTTCCTGAACTCGGTGAATGACCACATGCTGGTCCGGGTGGCGCAAAGTCGGAACCTACGGGTCGACTCGCTGAAAAACTACGCTAACAACCTGACGATCCAGAAACCCGAAGATGCCCTGCGGACTAAACTGGTGACGAATATCGGCTATCAGGATGAATTGGAAAGCCTGATAAAGAAGCAACTGGGCGTAGAGGAAAAAAAGAAAATCAATTATGTATCGCTGAGTCGTTACGAAGAGTCGGAAAAGACCAGCGATGATACCGATGGAACCAGTAAAAACCGCATCGCCGTCATTATCGCTTCGGGCGATATTCAGTCGGGCAAGAGTGGCGACAACAGCATCGGTTCTGAAACGATCGTTGAAGAAATTCGCAAAGCACGGCTGGACGATAAAGTGAAAGCCATCGTGTTGCGTGTTAACTCGGGTGGCGGCAGTGCCCTGGCGTCGGATGTAATGTATCGAGAAGTTCAACTAGCGCGTAAAGTGAAGCCCGTTATCGGCTCCATGTCCGACTATGCGGCTTCGGGCGGCTATTACATGCTGATGGGATGCGACAAGATTGTGGCCCAGCCCAACACCATTACGGGTTCGATCGGCGTATTCTCATTGATGTTCAATACCGAGAACTTCTTTAAAGACAAACTTGGTGTGACCTACGACCGGGTGAAGACCAACACCAACGCCGATTTCCCGACGGCCACGCACGAAATGACCCCATTTCAGAAGCAGACCATGCAACGGGCTACCGAGCGCATTTATGCTGAGTTTACAAGCAAAGCTGCTTCTGGCCGTAAATTGCCCATTGACAGCCTGCGGGCTATTGCGGGTGGCCGGGTCTGGACGGGAACACAAGGGAAAGCCATCGGGCTGGTTGACCAACTCGGTGGACTGGACGACGCCATCAAACTGGCGGCACGATCGGCCAACTTGAAAGAGGATGATTTTCAACTTCGGTATCAACCTCGCAAGAAAGAATTCCTGGAGCAACTGATGCTGTCGTTTGGGAGCGACGAGGAAGCTAAAATTCAGGCGCAACTGGGCGAGCTGGCTCCGTATGTAAAATATATAAAGAAGCTCAAAATGATGGAAGGCACGCAAATGCGAATGCCCTTCGAAATGGAGATTCGTTAAGTATACTGGTTTACGCGGTGAAGACCTATGCGATTTTTAAGATCGCATAGGTCTTTTTTTTACCTTGCATTAAGCAACACTCATTCGATGCAAACTCCCCCTCTCCAACTTGATTTATTCGCCCTGATCATTTTTCTAGGTGTAGCGCAGGGGATATTTCTGGGCATATTTTTCCTGACCGGCGAGCGAAGCGGAAGCGTGGCCAACCGGTGTCTGGGTTATCTTATGCTGGCCTTATCGGCGGTTATTGGCGAAATGTTTCTTTGCTACAGCAACTACATGTTTCGGCTGCTGGCTTTCGTCGACTTCTCGGAACCGTTCAATTTTGTGATGGGGCCGCTGTTCTATCTCTTTGTATTTGCCCGAATCGCAGGGCGATTGCCGAAGCGCTGGGTATGGCATTTCATACCGGCTGTGCTCTGGGCGATCAATGCGATTTCCTGGCTATACCAGCCGATAGAGGTTAAATACAACAACTATCTGAATGCTTATCATCCCGAGCTCCCGTTTGCTTCGGAACCAGCTCACTATATACCCGAAGATTTCTTTAACCTTCGGGACTACATCGACGAAATGACGCTGCTGAGCTGTCTGATCTATAATGTGCTGGCGCTGGTCCTTATTTATCAGGCCTATCGCCAGGCAGATAAACCATTCTGGCAAAACTCACCCACTCGCCTGGCGCAACTGCGAAACCAGTGCATCCTGTTTCTGATCGTGCCCATACTGATCGTTATTATCAAACCGCAGTTTCATGAAGATCTGGGCGATTATTTACTGGCCTGCTACCTCACGTTGATTATTTATAGCACGAGCATACGGGTTATGGCTGGCTCCAGTTATTTCTCTGATGAACCGAATGTAAGTCCACCTTTGCCAGAAACGACCGTCGAGACGAAAAAGAAATACGAAAAATCGACCTTGTCGGAAGAAGTAGAGGATGCGGTTCTGGGCAAACTCAACCGCCTGCTGGAAGCCGAGAAACCGTATCTGGACAGTGACCTGTCGCTGCCCAAACTAGCGGCCCGGCTCGATACGAGTCCGCATAATTTATCGCAGCTATTGAATGACCGATTGGGGCAAACCTTCTTCGACTGGCTGGCTACTTACCGAATTGCCGAAGCACAACGGTTGCTGAATGAAGCCGCTACGGCAAATCTGAAAATCGACGAGATCGCCGAGCGGGTAGGCTACAACTCACCTTCCGCTTTTCATACGGCCTTTAAGCGGCTAACCAACCAGACCCCGGCCCAGTACCGGCAATTAGTCGCCGGGACGAAGTCGGACGTGACCCAGACGGGAGTTCGCCCGACTTCGTCCCGGTCGGCATGAACTTCGTGAATACCGGGACATAGGCCATTAGGCGTAATTGAGCCTCATTTTTGGGACATCAAACAAAATCGCATGTAGCTCATGGCACCCGCCCAACAACAAACGTTCAGTGCTTTTAAAGTAGACGCAGATTCGTCCTTACCACTTACTTCACGTCGATATGATCTCGACTGGCTTCGCGTCATTGCCATTTTAACCCTGTTATTTTACCATACCGGCATGATCTATGTCTCCTGGGGCTGGCATATCAAAAGCGCCGAACATAGTCGGCCGATGCAAGAAGTGATGCGCTGGCTTCACCAATGGCGGATGCCCCTGTTGTTCTTAATTTCCGGAGCCGGAACATTCTTTGCCCTACGGAAACGGTCACTTGGCGTATATGCTGGCGAACGTGTCCGCCGACTTTTCGTCCCGCTCGTATTTGGGATGTTCGTTATTGTGCCGCCCCAGATCTATCTGGAGTGGTTGTTTCGTGGCCGTTTTTCGGGGAGTTACAGTGAGTTTTACCCGGAGGTATTCAACTTTCAGCCCTATCGCGATGGAGGAACGGGCGGGGCCTTTAGCTGGCATCATCTCTGGTTTGTTACATATTTATTTCTCTTCTCGCTGCTTAGTATCCCTGTATTTGGCTGGTTGAAATCCGCCAGCGGGCAACGATTCACGTCTGGCTTTGGTCGCTTGATCGCCTTGCCGGGTGGTGCATTGTGGATCATAATTGTGAGTATACTGGCCAGCCAGTATGCGCTACGGCCGTATTTCCCCGACGAAACCCACGCTTTGGTAAACGACTGGGCCTATTTTGCAGAAAATCTGTTGCTGTTCTGGTTTGGGTATCTGCTAGTGAGCCGAAAGGAGTTCTGGGCAATTCTTACCAAACAACGCCATATCTTTCTGGTGGCAACACTTGTCTTTACGGTCGTTATGTACGGAATGAGTTACTGGTTTACGTACGATGAAATTGATACGGTTTTCTGGCTCGACTTCACGTATTTTACGAACCGGCAATGCCTCATGGTGGCTTCGGTGCTGGCGACTGTTGCTTATGGCTATCGCTATCTAAACATCAATAAGCCAGTTTTGCCCCGCCTAAACGAAGCCGTTTACCCTTTTTACATACTCCATCAGACGGTAATTGTTATCATTGGCTATGCCGTTTTAACGAGAACGAATCTGGGTGTTTACGACGGATTTCTGGTGGTAAGCCTTTCAACATTAGTCGTTTGCGTTGCTGTTTATTTACTGCTCATCAAGCCGTTCAAGGTGACTCGGTTTCTCTTTGGATTGAAATAAACGGGCATACTATTGATTTACGCGTGCTGGTTTACGATTTTTGATGATCTGAACGCATCATTCGGAGAGTAGAGCGGATTGTATCTGGTTCGTCTCGTCAATTAAAAATCGTACTGCTATGCTTCGCACTGATTGGACTCGTGCTGAAATCGCCGAAATATACAATTCACCCGTTCTGGACCTGATGTACCGGGCTGCCACCGTACACCGCCAACACCACGATCCTCAGGAAGTGCAGGTTTGCACGCTGCTATCGGTTAAGACTGGTGGCTGTCCCGAAGATTGTGCCTACTGCCCGCAGGCGGCCCGCTACCATACCGCTGTGAAAGTGCACAAGCTCATGGAAGTAGACGAGGTACTAACCGCTGCCCAGCGCGCAAAAGACACGGGCAGCACGCGCTTCTGCATGGGTGCAGCCTGGCGCGAAGTGCGTGACAACAGCGATTTCGACAAAGTCCTGGATATGGTACAGGGCGTTAATGAAATGGGTCTCGAAGTATGCTGTACCCTCGGTATGCTGACCGAAAGCCAGGCGCAGAAGCTCAAAGACGCGGGCTTGTATGCCTACAACCATAACCTCGACACAAGCGAGGAGTTCTATGGCGACATTATCAGTACTCGGACATACGATGATCGCCTGGATACACTGGGACACGCCCGGAAAGCGGGTATCTCGGTTTGTTCGGGCGGCATTATCGGTATGGGCGAGTCGGATCAGGATCGGATTGGTATGCTGCACACGCTCGCTACCTTACCGCAGCATCCCGAATCCGTGCCGGTCAATGCGCTGGTACCCGTAGAAGGAACGCCATTGGAAGATCAGCCGCGGGTGTCGGTATGGGAGATGATTCGGATGATTGCTACGGCGCGGATCATCATGCCCAAAGCCATGGTCCGTTTATCGGCCGGACGGGTTCGCATGAATACTGAAGAGCAGGCGTTGTGTTTTCTGGCCGGAGCCAACTCTATTTTTGCGGGCGATAAACTGCTGACTACGCCAAACCCGAACGAAGACGCTGATCTGCAACTGTTCCAGACGCTCAATATTCGCCCTCGCAAAGCCTTTAAGGACGCGGACCAACCCGCCGTTGTGTTCGAGCAGATTCCGCTTTGAGTCAAACGGGCAGGTTACCCTAATGAGAAGAATAAAACGAGCTGGCCATGTGTTGCACATGGCCAGCTCGTTTGCTTGCTTATCCGGTTGCGGCCACGGCTTGGCTTATAAATAGGTAAAGGCGTTGCCCGATGGGATGTAGGCGATGTTGAGGCCGGGAAGCTGAGGTGTCAGCCAGGATACGACCCATTCCATGCCAGCGGCTTCACTCATGATATGGCCGAGAATGACCAGGGACAGTTTTTTACCCAGCTGGCGGGCATCCCGCACATACTCAGGTGTTTCCCACTCACTGGCTTCTCCGCAAAAAATAACATCGGGTTTTTCCTTCTCGATGGCGCTTATTTGGCTGCGTCCGCCCGAAGCGCCGGGCATGAGCAGGATACGCTTACAGGATTGGGCAGGGTCGCCAACGACCCGCACCATCTTAATGCCCAGTTTGGCTTTCGCGTGGGTAATGAGCTGACCCAGCGGGGTGGCCGGTAGCGTAAGCACATGCGGGTTGTCGGCGCTGGCATACTTCGCCCATTCTAAAGCGGCTAACACACCCGCCTGAACGCCATCGGGGCGGTGCGAATGGATGTAATCGTGAAAACGCCAGAGGGCAATGTTGTGCTTCGTCAGCAAGTCTTGCTTATAACGAAAAACGTCGTCGCTTTTCAGCCAGTCCGTCTCATCCAGGTGGTTGTAGAAAGTCGGTTCGTGGGCGATGATGAAGTTAGCACCCGCTGCAATGGTTTTTTCAATGACGTCAACCGTGGCAAACATGGTAGAAACGATGCCCGTTACTTTCTGAGACGCGTTGCCTGACTTCAGGGTGTCAACTGTCTTAGGAAAAGGGGCATTAGGTATTGTTTTGAGCACCATCTCCATGATTTGCCCAACGGTAAACGATTGCTGCCCGGCCTGTATATCCTGAATGCCCCCAAGGGTGGGCAATAGTAGTGAAGCGCCAACGGCTTTGGTGATGACACCCACAAATTCTCTTCGTCCAGATTGTTCCTCCATATGCATATGCTGGTTTTAGCTGACCAGGATAGGAAGCGTAGCGTAGACCAAAAATACTGTATGGTCTCTCTGAAAAGGGATCAACTACCGTTCCCGTGGTGTCAGATTTAAGAATCTGACCCCACGGGAACGGTAGTGGTTTGTCAATTGAATGACTGCCTGAATTCTAGCGGAGAAAGGGTAGTTTTTGTCTTGAAAAGCTTGCTGAACGATTGCGGATGTTCGAATCCTAACGCGTAGGCAATTTCACTGACAGACATATCTGTGGCGGATAACTGCTCTTTTGCCTTCTCAATCAATTTGTTGTGTATATGTTGCTGGGTGCTCTGGCCGGTCAGCACTTTCAGCAAGCCGCTTAAATAAGTGGGCGAGACGTTTAGGGTGTCAGCAATGTATTGAACGGTTGGCAAGCCTTTCTCCGCCAACGTATCGCCATTGAAATAGCGGGCAAGAATAGCTTCCAGACGATCCAGCGTTTGATGATTGGTTATTTTACGGGTAATAAACTGGCGCTGGTAAAACCGGTCGGCATAGGTCAGCACCAAGTCAAGCTGGCCAATAATAATGTCCTGACTGAATTTGTCAATGTTGGCGTGGTACTCGTGTGCCATATGCTGCACAAGGCCCGTTACCACGCCTTCTTCTTTTTCGGAAAGATGCAGGGCTTCGTGCACGGAGTAGCTGAAATAGTCGTACTGCTTCATTTTTTTAGTCAAGGGCGTATTCCAGAAAAAGTCGGGATGGACCAGTACCATCCATCCCGAAAGCTGATAATCGCTATCAGCCATTACTGAAAAAACCTGCCCAGGGGCTATAAAGAACATAACACCTTCGTCAAAGTCATAGGCTTGCTGACCATACCTGTATTTCACGGTGGCATTGAAATTTCGTTTCAGGGCAATTAAATAGAAATCAAACACCACATTTGTTGGCCTTTCGCCTGGCCAATGCTTAACTTCATCTAAATTGATCACGGAGATCAATGGGTGCTCCGGTTTAGGGAGCCCACGAGTCTGATGATAGTCGCTGATCGTTTTAATCCGGTAAGGTTTTGTACCTGCCATACTACAAATCAATTACGCTTGTTTAAACGCATTCGCAAAGTCAATGGCGAAATCTTCCATCTTTACGTTACCCATTATTTTGGGCTTGTGCCGGTCATAATCTTCGTTCAATAAGCCGGTATGACAGGCGCCATACATGTCAACCAGTTGAGCTGCAACCGGGGCAGGTACGCCATTCGCTTCCATACCGGTTTGCATTTGCTTGTCGGTAATCGTCACCCATTTTAAGTCGGGATTACCAATGGCTGCCCCTAAAATCTGCGCCATCTCGTTGCAGCTACGCTCGTCACTCGCCACATACCGTACGTTCCGGCCAGGTGTTTGTGATTCAAGCTCTTCGGCCGCTGCTGCTGCAATGTCTTGTGGTGACACCAATACAACCCGATCGTCGTCGCCATAGTTTGTTCCGATAAAGCCCAACGATTTTATCATGTTCACGTAAGCGTACATGTTGTAATAAATATAGGTGGCACGAAGGTGCGTAAGCGCTTCTAGAGGTAAAGCGTCCAATGCCTTTTCTGCGTGGTAATGGCCGACAATCAGCCCGGTACCTTTTTCTAACTGTGCTCCATAACTGCTTACGTACAACACGCGCTTTACGCCCGATTGACCAATGGCCTGCGCCAGACAGTCACCTAATTTCTTATGCCGGGCTATTGGATCAGGCGAAGCATTGGTTGGTGGTATCATGGCATGTACGGCATCCGCGCCGGTGAAGGCAGATACCAAAAAATCAACATCGTCTACCGAGCCGATAGCAGCCGTCGCCCCCAATGCTTCAATGGTAGCCTGTTTTTGGGGATCACTGCTAATCACCGTGACGGAATGGCCCTTTTGTACTAGTAATTCGGTTAGCGGTTTGCCGATGTGTCCTAGTGAACCTGTTACAACAATTTTCATTTGTCTGTTTTTTGTTTCGACAAAGGTCAGGAGTCCACAAAAAGCAGACGTAGTCGAATCTATGGTTGTTGTAGGCAAACTTACTGCGAAACAAAAAGATAGCTGGAAACGGGAGCGAGCCGCAACGCCAATGGCACAAAATAAAATAAGGCGTGCCGCTGGTTGAACCAGCAGCACGCCTTATTGATGGAAACAGATTGGTTCGCTTACAGCGCGCTGGTGTACTCGTTTTCGGCGATTTTATCGATCAGCACTTCAACCAGGCTCAGAGCGTGTTCTTTCTTCAGCTCAGGCTTTTCTTTAGTCTCAACCGTTACGCTGATGATGTTGTTGTTGTACAGAACGTGCATGGCACCAGTCGAGGCATCCCAAACGGCTTTGTCGCCCACATTTTTCACGGCTTCGTAGTGGCCGGTACTAACGGCGTGTTTGGTAAGCGCAGGCGTTGCAGCCGTAATTCCACCGTGTTGCGGCTGGTTATCGTCAGTCGTATGATGTGCTACTGTTTCGTTTTCGGCTGTAGCGGGTGTTTCGGCGTTGGTGCCTTCTGGGTGCGGGCCACTTTCTGTGGAGTCATCGGCAACCTCAATCGATTTCGTCATGGCCAGTGCTGGCTTGCCCTGATACATTTTGTCGAATGTATATTCGGCAACGTACATAGATTCGAAAGGACGTGTACCGGCAAACGTAACCAGAACCTTGTTCCCTGCCCATGAGAATTCACAACCATTGTGCTCGTGAACTTCTTCAAGCTTTGTGTCTTCCCCTAAATTGAAGGTGGTACGAACATACTCTTCACCCAAAATGTTGCAGGGCTCATCATAATTCCGATCAACGGAGAGTGTATTCACCCCAACAACCTGTTTCGCCACAATTGGGCTGGCGTCAACATTGCTGGCAGGATCGGTGGTGGAGCTTGGGCTGCTGCAGGCTAAACACAAAACAGGAAAAGCCAGTATCAGTGATTTGATTTTCATGAGATGATTTTGAGAAAAGCCAAAATTAGCGTTTTCTTACATACCATATTAGTTGGTGAGCTGTTTTTGTGGTAGGATATACCACAACGATGATAAAACGTGAGTTATTGGTCGGGCTCTCAGCCGGAGCACCGTTCAAAGCCAAAGACCTGAAGTAGGTTCGGGAATACAGACTGAGTAGGATGAAGGAATACGTGAATGAATCTGCTTGCGTACCTTTACGGCAGAATTACCGTATGCATGTCTGATCTCGAAACAATTCCACTTGCCCCTAGCCGTAACGTTTATTTTGCTTCTGACTTTCACCTTGGCACGCCTTCCATCGAGCAGAGCCACCAACGGGAGAAAATCATTGTTGCCTGGCTAGATGCCATCCGGCCTCATGCCGAGGTTATTTTTTTGGTAGGGGATGTATTTGACTTCTGGTTCGAATACAAACACAGCATTCCTAAAGGATTCATTCGTTTACAGGGCAAGCTGGCCGAACTAACCGATGCCGGTATTCGCATCATCCTCTTCACGGGCAACCACGACATGTGGATGAACGACTATTTTACGAAAGAACTGGGTATTCCCGTCTACCGCAATCCGCGCCGGTATGAGATTGGGAATAAACATTTCCTGATTGGGCACGGCGATGGACTTGGTCCCGGCGATTTTGTTTATAAACGACTCAAGACAGTCTTCGAAAGTAGCCTTGCCCGGGGATTGTTTCGTTGGGTACATCCCGATTTGGGCATTGGGCTGGCACAGGCCTGGTCAAGGCGGAGCCGGGCCAGTAATCAGGAGAAAGGGGAGGAGCAATTTCTGGGTGAAGACCGCGAGTGGCTGATGCAATATTGCCGGGAAGTAGAAACCCGCATGCACCACGATTATTACATCTTCGGGCATCGCCACCTGCCACTCGATCTGGCCGTTTCGCCCACCAGCCGTTATGTAAACCTCGGCGAATGGGTATCCGCCAAGACCTACGCTGTATTCGACGGCACTGATTTGACGTTGACAAACTGGAAGAATGATAGATGATGAAACGATGTATGATGTATTTTTTCTATACACCATACATCCTATATCATACATCATTTTATCACGTCTTCCCAGCGGTAATAATGGAATGTTTTATCGTCGGACATGACAACGAACAGGCCGTGGGGGAACTGCTTGCCCAACGCCACGTTCGTTACGTCGGAGCCATCGCTCACCTGGGCCGCTACTTTGACGATTTTAACCAGTTTGTACTCATTTGGATTGCCAGCTTCGCCTTCCCGTTTGAAGATGTGAAACTGGTTTGCGCCCTGATCAGATACCAGGATATAGCCTGTTTTCGGACCCGTTTTGTAGATGGAAATACCCTCGTGATCTTCCGCGAAACCCGTTTTAGCGAATAATGCTAATTCCTGGCTGCCCTTTTCGGGATCGGCATAGTACTTCCGAACACCAACCCCTTCGTCGGAATAATACACATAGCCAAGTTCATTGTCGACGGCAATGGATTCGATTTCCTTCTTGCCGCTATACGCGCCGAACTTCCGGACGAGGGTAGCCCGAACCTGACCCTTGCCGTCGTCTTCGAGCCGGTACTGGCCAATGTATGAGCCATCCGTTGGTCCTGATTTTCGGCCAACCATGGCATACAAAACTCCCGCTGAATTTTTATACAGAGCAATACCCATCAGATCCCGAAACCCATCGCTCGTATCGCCGACGAACATCTCCAGCCCGCCGTTATCAACGGGTTTCATATCGGGCAATGAGAAGATGCGGAGCTTGTGGGTAAAGCGTTCGGTCGTCACCGCAATATCGGTCGGCTTGCCAGCAAGCGTCAGGCCATAGGCCACGTCTACGTTGTCGGGGCGTTTGAGGTCGTGCACTTCACGAACAATTTTGCCTTTCAAATCAAAGACGTACAAGCCGCCATCCTGATCTTTATCCGTGCCAATAACCAGACTTTGCGCCGGGTCTTTGGGATTGATCCAGATGGCCGGATCGTCGGTGTCGTGCCGCACGGTATCGGTTATGATAACCGGCTTGACAACGGTTTGCGCCGACGATTGGCAGGCTATTGTGAGAGAAATTAGTAGTAACGGCAGGTGGTTCTTCATCCGATTAATTAGTGCCGAAAGCACCAATGGTTGTCGAGGGCGCGGGGGATTTATAGGTCGTACCGTTCGCAAACGAAAGCCCATCGGCATACAAACGGGTGAAGCTGGTTGTCCCTTTGCCAATGGCGGGCGAGCCGCTTTGCAGCCGGAAATCCCAGGTTGTGTTAAAAATGGCATTCTTCTGATCCGTATTGAGTGGGTAATTCACGAATTTAGGATCATTATCGCCAGCCGTTTTGCTGATCACGTCGTTCGTACCCGTCAGGATTTCGGCCGTCGGCTGGAAGTTCGTAACCCCTTCGGCGGTGTAGTTATAATACAGGTTATTGCTCACTTTCGACCGCGCATCTTCGGGGTTCTTCGGGTCGCGTTTGATACCGAACCGGTCATTGGCCAGCAGGTTGTTGTATAACTCGGCACGAACGGCGATCTCTACCCAGATCGATCCGCCTTTGATGGTTGGCCGACGCCAGCCCGCGTTGACAATCGTGTTGTTATAGCCAATGACATAGGCCTGTGGGGTCCGGTCGCCGGTATTCGACAGTTTCATCGCGTTTGTATTTGGGCTATACACGAGGTTGAAGGCTACGTCGGCCTGCACACCCGATTTGATGTTGATGGCATCGCCACCCGATACACCCTGCGTGTAAATTTTGTTGTTGGCGATAATTACTTTGCCACCCTCGATGTAAAAGCCATCTTCGTTCTGGTTGTTTAACCGGCTGTTGACGATGACCAGTTTGCCATTCACATTCGAGTAGTTTACGGCCGGAACGTGGCTTCCGGCCGTGGCCTTGTATAAGCCCGCTTTTACGGAGGGCGAACTCTCGGTCGTTACGGCACCGCCGTATTCGAGAATGGCGTTGTCGATCAGGAGTTCAGCGCAGGTAGGTGCGGCAATGATACCGCCCCACAGGTTTCCCCACTGGTTGGCTGCCGTTTTCCAGGCATCGGGCACCGTCAGTTTCACCGGGTTGGCCGATGTTCCCATGATGTACAGATTTCCCTTAACGATGAACTCCGGTTTCACAGTCGAATCACTGAAGACGACCGTTACGCCCTCCTGAATAACCAGCGACTGGCTGGCGGGCACCTGCAAATGCCCCGTAATTTTGTACGTACTGCCTTTTTCCCAAATGCCCGATACATCGCCCGATACGGCTTCTTTAACAACGGGAGCTGGTGTTGGCGTAACTGTATTGCCCGTATCACTGGTTTTCGAACAACCCACCAGTACCGCAGCGGAGAGTGCGGCCAGAATAAATGCTTGTTTCATGGTAATTGATTGGTTAATACTGACTGTTAAAGTTTATAGCGTATGCCCAGCACGTAAGAGCGCTGGTAGTAATCGCGCCGGATGAGCGTTTTGCCCGACACATCCTGATTGGGGACATCCGAATTTTTCGGACTGGTATTCTTGATAAAAATCTCGGTGGGCGTATTCAGCAGGTTATTCGCCTTGGCAAATAGCAGGAAGCCACCTTTAATGCGCTTTTCGAGGGAAGCATCCATTTGCACGAATCCTTTCTGATACAGGTCGTTATCGACAAACTGCGATACCGTATTGATGCGCCCGCCGGTATAGCTGGCCGCCAGTTGTCCATCCCAGCCGTGTTCGCTGCTTTTGTAGAGCAGGGAGAGGTTGGCCACATGCGCCGACTGACCATACAGGGCGCGGGTCTGGTTGACGGTGATCGTTTGCAGGTCGCCCTGGGCGTTTCGGATACGCTTCGATTTGGGTGTCGTGATGCTGGAGTTGGTGTAGGTGTAATTGGCTTTGATGCCCCACTGCCGAAAGTATTTAATGGCGTCGAGTTCCAGCCCAAAGTTGGTTGCGTTGCCGAAGTTGCCCGGTCCGTAGTACAGGTCCTGTCCCCGGATGGCATCTTTCTGAAGCGTGTATTCGATGGGGTCCTTGAGGTGTTTGTAGAACAGGCCGATCATAAACTGCTCCAGGGGGCGGGGGAAAAACTCATAGCGCAGATCAACGTTATCCGCAATGACCCGTTTCAGGTTCGGGTTGCCGCGTTCCTGGTATTCTTCGTTCACGATCCGATAGGGAACGATCTCGAAAAAGCCCGGCCGGTTGAGCGACCGGAAATAAGAGAGCCGCCAGTTCGTTGTCTCGGTAGGGCGGTAGCGAAAATGCAGACTTGGCAACACGTCCGTATAAATCTGGCTACCCACGGGCTGGTCTTCGCCAATGGGGAACTTCATCGCATAGCCTTGATTGGTGTGCTCGACGCGAACGCCACCCGTTACTTCCAGCGGCTGGTCGGTGGTGCGGAATTGCAGATAACCCGAAGTCGTCGTCTCGCTGGCATCGTAATTGAGAGCCGACGCCACCGAACCCAGGGGGTTCTGTATGCTGTACGTAATCTGATTATAGTCAGTAAAATCAACGCCGTACTGGGCAAACGGATTGGTTGGCCGCAGGGTGTAGTTATTGTAAAAATTGGTCCGCTGCTTGTCGCGGTAAAGCCCACCCGCCATCCACTCGACAGTCATGCCGGCTAGACTGGTTTTGAGGGTAAGGTTCAGATAGCCCGCCAGGTCATTGTCGGTGTTATGTTCCCAGCGCCGGGTGCCGTCCTGCACGGTTGTGCGGGTTTCCGCAAAGTTCTTCCGACTGCCCAGCAGCGAAACATAGGTTTGGTCGGGCACATCGTTGGTCGCCAGCGAATAAACCGCCGACCAGGTCAAACCGAGCGCGGGCGTAAGCTGATGCGTGCCTTGCAGGGTGCTGTTGTAGATTTTCTGTTTGGTCAGTCGGGAGCGCGTTTCATAGCCAAGCGTAGCGTTGCCGAGTACGGGGTCGAAACCGCCAATGCCTAACTCCGTCGATTTCGTCTCGCGAATCTGTTCATTCCTGAGGCTGATGAGGGCGTTGAACCACTGAATTTTGTTGGTTTCATTGACGCGGAAGTCCATCTTGGCATGAAGGCCAGAGCGGGTCTGGTGTTCGGAATACTGCCGTTCGCTCTGTTTGGTCAGGGTTATGCCCCGCAGCGTATCAACGACATCGCCATTGAAAAACAGGCTGTTACTACCCCGGAACGTATTTTGCAGACTCCCGGCCAGCATGATCCCGAATCGCTGATTGAGAAAGCGATTGCCAATGGCAAAACTGCCAATTAAGTTGGGGGGCGGATTATGGCTGGTGTAGATGGTCGATGCCTTGTTGAAATCAGTGAACTTGGCACTATACTGATTGCCGTATTGCTCGTAAGGCGATTGGCGGTTGACGTTCTTCGCGTCGAAACTTACAAACGGGCGATTCAGAAACAACTCACTGTAGCCCGTTGCCAGGTTCGCCAGCACGGTTAGCCGTTCCGGAGCGTCTTTCATCACCATGTTGATGGCTCCGCCCACGGCATCACCCTCCATGCTGGGCGTCAGGGCTTTGTATACCTCCAGACGGTCAAGGAGTTCCGATGGGAAAATGTCGAGGGGTACGTAGCGATAGCGATTATCGGGGCTGGGAATCTTTACGCCATTGACGAGGGTGTAGTTGTAGCGTTTGTCCATGCCCCGCAAAATGGCGTATTGCCCATCACCGTTGCTGTTGCGCTCGATGGAAATGCCCGACACCCGCTGAATGACATTGGCTACGGTCAGGTCCGGCGATAGTTCGATAGTGCGGCCAGACACGATATTGGTCACCTGCAGGGCATTGCGTTCGAGGTCGCGGGCGGTTCGGTCGCTCGATCCATCCCGCTTTCCTTTGACCGTAACCTCCGCAATTTCGCGGTTCGATTCGGTTTCGAGCGGCAGATCCAGTGTCAGCGTATGGTCGTCGTTCTCAATGACGGCATCGCGGGTCATGGTTCGATAGGATACGTAACTAATGCGAATCGTGTACGAGCCGCCGGGGACGTTTCGTATGGCAAACGAACCATCAAGACCCGATACCGTATAGAATTTGGTATTCTCAATGATCAACGTTGCGCCAATGATGGGCTGGCCCGTTGTGGCATCCACTGTTTTGCCCCGAATCGTGCCCGCCAAAACGTCGAGTACAAATAGGAAGCAGAAACCAGTCAGTAGTAGTCGATTCATCCGGTGTAGCAAGATTGCAATTCCTCGTTTTACGCTTACCCAGCGTCGTGTAGGATTGGTGACGCAAAGGTGAGGGGAAGAAGAGGAGCCGGACAAATTTGATCCGTTAACAGAAGAACAACAAGGCTATTTGACGCGTTAACAGACAGGCAGCACATCTTTGTAATTGCCTGGAAATTAATGAGTTGATTGGCTATTTGCTGGCCATTATGTTATTGTTAACAAGCTGTTTCCTAATTGTTAAGTGGCTATTTGAGGTCATTAAGGCAGGCGAATGGAGATGGAACTATTTTATGGGTAGCACGAACCATATACGGGCGCAGTCTTGCCCCGACCTCGTGTTATCCGGTAGGGAGGGGACGGCTCAACTAAGCGGGGCTATTTTCGGGAGCGGGCAGACGCTGAACCGAAACGCTGTGAATGTAGGCCGAGAGCGATTCACCTTCGGGTAAGCCAATTTTTTTACGCAAGCGGTAGCGGGATACCCGAAGGCTATCGGACGATATGCCTAGCAAAGTGGCCACGTCGGCCGAATTGATATTCATTTTGAGGAGCGCAATCAGGCGCAGGTCGGTAGGCGTCAAATCGGGAAATTGATGGGCTAGCTGCTCAAAGAAATGCGGGTGGATCTGGTCGAAAATACGACGGAAATCATCCCAGTATTTATCCCGGTCAAAGCGCTGGCCAATCTTCTCGAGCAGTTGGCGAAGTTGCTTTTTCTGATCCCGTTTATCATCTTTCAGAATAGCGGCCAGATCGTCTTTAATCGCTTCAAGTACCTGATTTTTCTGGATAATTTGCAGCGTGTGCGAGGTTAACTCGTTACTTTTCAGCTCCAGCTGGCCTTTTAGATTTTCCTCTTTCAGCTGTTTATTTTTCAGTTCGGCCCGCATCAACTCGTTTTGCGTGCTGAAAATTTGCTGGTTTTGCTGATTCAGCGCCTGTTCGTTTTGAATTTTCAACCGCTGTCGGCTAATGATAACGAAGGCCAGAATCCCAATTAATAACAACACGACGCAGGTAGCTATAATGATAATCAGATCGGCCTGCTTCCGGGCATTCAACTGGGCTATTTCGCTGTCCTTGCGTTCGACGTCGAATAAGGTTTGAAGCAGCGTAATCTGACGATTATTTTCGATTGCATAGATCTCATCCGTTAGGTCCCGACTCAGTTCGATGTACTTATAGGCGCTGTCGGCCTGGTTCATGAGTCGAAACGTTTTGGCAATGTCGCGGAGGGCCGCGCTCAATTGATAGCGTTCGCCCGTTTGCTGCGAGAGATCCAATGCTTGTCGTGATAACGCCATGCCCTGTTTGTAGCGCCCCGTTTTTCGGAAAACATCCCCCAGATTATTGATGATTTCAATCTGGCCGATCTCATCGTGGGTTTGTTGGGCCAGCGCCAGCGCCTGCTGGTAGTACCTATGAGCCGAATCAAAGCGGGCTTCGTCTTCGAAAATACTGCCCAGATTCTCGAAGATTTTCGTCAGGCTAGCCGTATCGTTGGCCATCCGGCTGTGAACCAGCGCCTGTTTCTGATATCGATAGGCCTTTTTAGCGTCCCGCCGTTTCTCGTAAATATGACCAATGTTGGCGTAGGTCTGGGCCAGCCCTTTCGCATTCCCACTTCGCTGATAATAAGCCAGTGCGTCTGTAAATTGGGTCAGCGCTCGTTCTGGCTGTTCATTATAATAATAAACGGTGCCTAGTTCGTTGCGATTGTCGGCCAGCCGCTGCTCATTGTTGCTGTTGCGAAATATTTTCTGGGCCTGAAGCAGGTAGTCGATGGCCTGTACGTAGCTGCCCTGATGGTACAGGAGAGAACCGATTTCCTGAAGATAATCGCCCTGGGCCAACTCGTTATGCTGACTAATCGCTTTATCCAGTTTAGCTTTTATGAGCCGATAAGCCGAATCCGGGTAGTGGGGAGCTAGCTGCTCCCCACCAATCAGTGCCTGCGCCTGACCAATGATCAGGTGGCTGAAGGTAAAAAAAAGTAAGAGATAAAGTAGCTTTTGTCTTCGGTCGAAAAGCCGTATTGACGCAAGTTTCGGCCAATAAGTAGACACGTGACACATTCTTTAAGGATTAGATCAATCCATAAAGATAGGCGTATTGGAAAGGGAGCGCTGTGAAGTTTGTGTTACCAAATGAGGAAAACTCAATTTCCGTCCTGTAGAACATCTTTTCGGGTTAAGTTTTCCCGGGGTGCTTTGTTGAGTTCGCTGCGCCATTCCTTCGTTTTCAGGTCACCCCGTTTGACGGACCGGATAAAGTTGGCCCAGGCAAATGGGTTCGTGAAGGCAAACGTGGGGGTGGCACTTCGACCAATGAGCGATTCGCGCCCAAAAAACTGCTGATTCACAAAGTTCTGGTGGTTGGCGAGCGCACCCATGGGCATGGTCGCTGCCTGTCGCATAATGGCTTCCGGACTGGTATTGCGGGCCAGATTTTCGCGTTCTTTTTCGTCGGGAAGTTTCAGGTTCACGAAGGCTTCCTTAAACAACTCTTCGGTAGCATAGGGGTAAACCTTCACTTCGGCCAGCGTTTTAACATCTTCCTGCAACGCTACGACGGCCGAGTACGTAAGGTCAGTTAACCGACGCGGAATAATGTGGTATTGGGTCCTGAAGCCTACATAACTGAAAATAATACTGTCGCCCGGAAAAACCGGCAACGCAAAATAGCCGTTTGGTGCCGACAGAACGCCTTTTCCAGCTTTTGGAATATAGATGTAAGCACCCGGTAAGGCATCGTTCGATTTACCGCCGGTGATAAAGCCCGTGAACGTGATCTGCTGTTGCTGACCCTGCGCATGGGCGGTCGCAAAGAGGCCCGCAAACGCAGACAATGCCAGAATAAAAACAAATATCGTCAGTGACTTCTTCATAGACAAAGTTACCATACTACAAAGTAAACGAGTAAAAGGCAGGTAATGATTTGTATTACCCGAATTTTAAGAAAGTTTAGGCTTTATGGCCCTATTTTAATGTCGGCCTCTTTAGGCGAACAGCTTCAAAAACGTAATGATAAACGGAGCGGCCAGCAACAAGCCATCGAATCGGTCCAGAAAACCACCGTGCCCGGGAATGCTGCTACCGGAGTCTTTAATGGCAATGCTTCGCTTGAATAATGATTCGACCAGGTCACCATAAGTGCCGGTCACGACAATGATGCCGCCCACGCAATACCACTGCCAGGGGCGTAGTTCAGGTGCCCAGAACGTAAGGCCCAGCGCCACGATGGCTGCCGCTGCCGCTCCACCAATGCTCCCTTCCCACGATTTTTTTGGGGAAACCCGTTCAAAAAGCTTCCGGCGGCCAAATTTGGTACCGGCAAAGTAAGCGCCAATGTCACTCGCCCAAAGCAGAAGCAGGCATCCCGTAATGATCATGGGGTGGAATGTGCCCCCCTGAAGTGCTAAGATGATCAACAGCGCAAATGGCATGGCTACGTAGATAATTCCCAGAAATGTAAACCCGATGTTGGTGAAGGGTTTCATGTCCCGCTTCTTGTAGAGCTTGATCAGGAATATCATGGACGAGGCCGGACAAATGAGGAAGTAATTCCCGGTACCAATCTGATCGGTTTCAACAAAATAGGCCAGCACGCAAATCATGGTGCCTACTACCGTTCCATAGGCGGTCAGGGGTTCAAAGCCATCCAGGCCGAGCAGCCGGTAGAATTCGCGCTGGGTAAGGGCGCTGACGAGGCAGAACAGCAACGCAAATGTCCAGGCGTCGTACCAGATCATGAACAGAATAAACGGAACCCCGGCCACAGCGGCAATGACTCGCTGCTGGAGGTTCGAAAGTTTAGCTAAACGTTGCTTCATTCTCAAGAATTACTTTAGCTAAGATTGCGTCCTGGGCCAATACATGAACCTCGCTTTTTCCTGAGCCAATGGTTGGATAACTGCTACTTTGTTTATTGATAACTACTGCCGATATATCATGTTCGAGCAATAATGCTTTAGCTAGTTCGGCCCTGTGGGGTAGTGGTGTTGAGTAGATTACTTCCCAGGTTTCTGTCATGGTATTTATAAGGCTAAGAGGTAGGGCATGAAAAGCACGAAGGTAACCGGATCGTGTCAGTTCGTCAGCGTTCGCCATGCGTGAGCGCTCGTTCCTGATTACGTTTCTGAAAATAGATTAACAAACCCAGTGTGATGACTCCTGAAACCAATACGCCAGCCAGCGGAATGGCCTCGGGAGTCTCGATGTCGACGGAAACAAGCTTCTTCTGGTGCAGGTAGACCATGAATACAGTAAATCCATTATTGACAAAATGCGCCAGTATAGGCACCCATAAATTGCCCGACCACAGGTACAGATACCCAAACAGGGCCCCGAGCAACATGCGGGGGAAAAAGCCCAGGAACTGGATGTGAATAGCACTGAACAGAGCAGCCGCCAGCCAGATACCGACGTGCGGGTTTTTGGTCCAGATAATCAGATTGCGCTGTAGAATACCCCGAAAAAGGGTTTCCTCGCCAATGGCCGGAATGACGGCAATCACGAGGATCGCCATTAGCAACTGGCCAGTTGTATCGAAGGTCGTCAAGTATTTGGTAATGCCTTCAAGTCCCTTTTCCTTATCCCGAATCCATTGCTCAAGGGGGGCCAGGGTTTCGGGCAGGTGCAGGTTTCGGTTCCAGTCAATAATGAAACTATCGAAGGGCATAAAAGCGATGACAATCAGACCGATCAGGCTGAAGCCTGCTACCATCGAAGCGGGACGTTCGCTGAACTGCTCCCAGGTCCGGCGCTCGATAAAGTACCAGTAGGCAAGGGCAGGTAGCAAAAACGTGCCGAGGTGATTGACTGCCTGGAGCGTCATCAGCTCGTACCAACTACCGGGGGCTGCCGATGGATTGGTCGCTAACCGGGTCAGGTAGTTCTGGGCTTCGGTAAAGCCTATCCCTTTGCTGACTGCCATAATTCCGAAAAGCAGCAGCGTACTAACAACACCGCCGATCAGCACGAAACCGACCAGCATGGTCAGTCCGCCGATGGTGGGTGGCCTTGAAGAAGCGCCTTGGGGCGTATAACTTGGTTGCATAATTTCCTGTAAATTTACAGACTAGTTCGCATAATTCGTGCAAGGGAACCAATTCGGCCTTTGGATTGTGCTAAAACCTATATAAATAGCCTGAGGAACAAGACTGACTCAGGGCGGTGTTCCTGAAAAGATAACCATCTATTACGTCATTAATTTCGGGTTTGAGGCCCCGATACTACCGAATGGTCAATATTGGTACTATACAGCTCCCAGATTTTCCGTTACTGCTCGCTCCAATGGAGGATGTCAGTGACCCACCCTTTCGTGCGGTTTGCAAAGCGAATGGTGCCGATTTAATGTACACTGAATTTATTTCGTCAGAAGGGCTCATTCGCGACGCGGCCAAAAGCGTTCAAAAGCTGGATATCTTCGAGTACGAGCGGCCCATTGGCATTCAGCTATTTGGCTCGGATGTTGACACAATGGGCGAGTGTGCGCGCATTGCGTCGCGGGCCAATCCCGATCTGATCGACATCAACTATGGTTGCCCGGTAAAACAGGTGGCGTGCCGGGGGGCAGGAGCGGCCTTGTTGCAGGATATTCCCAAAATGGTTCGCATGACCGAAGCCGTCGTCAACGCGACACATTTGCCGGTAACCGTAAAAACACGGCTTGGCTGGGACGAAAGCACCAAAAATGTGGGTGACGTAGCCGAGCGCCTGCAGGATATTGGTATTAAGGCGCTGACCATCCATGGCCGCACGCGCGTACAGATGTACAAGGGAGAAGCTGACTGGACACTGATTGGGCGGATCAAAGACAACCCGCGTATCCAGATTCCTATTTTCGGCAATGGTGATATCGATTCCCCCGAAAAAGCGCTGGAGTATAAGAACCGATATGGCGTGGATGGGGTCATGATTGGCCGGGCCAGCATCGGGCATCCCTGGATATTTAACGAAATCAAGCACTTTGTCAAAACGGGTCAGCATTTGCCTCCGCCAACCGTTGCCGACCGGGTGGCTGTCTGTCGGCAGCATCTTGATTTCTCAATCCGCTGGAAGGGTGAAATTGTCGGGCTGTTTGAGATGCGTCGTCACTACGCCAATTATTTCAAAGGATTACCTGATTTCAAACCCTACCGGATGCGCCTAGTCACGATGGATTCGTACAGTGGGGTAAGCGCCATTCTGGACGAAATACAGGAAACCTACCTGGCCGAATTGGTTTGATCCGTACGTATTTACGGGTAGCGTGTCAATCCATTCCTACTTATGACTGTTGACGAACCTGTTGTTTTGCCACAAAAACGCCCGTTGCTGGCTTGGGTGTTGCTATGTGCGCTGGCATTAGTCTGGGGAAGTTCGTTCATCCTCATCAAGCGCAGCCTGGGCGTTTTTCCGCCGGAGCAGGTAGGAGCGGGGCGCCTGGTGTTTGCACTCCTGTTCTTTACGCCATTTTTGGCCCGGCAAAGTCAGCAGGCTGACGTTCGGCTAACCATCCGACACCGATGGGTTGCCCTGCTAGCGTCGGCAATCATCGGCTTTGTGGTTCCGGCCTTCCTTTTTGCCGAAGCGGGTGCCCACCTGAACAGCTCGCTGGCCGGTGCGCTCAATTCCCTCAGCCCTTTGTTTACGCTGATTCTGGGCGCGGTATTTTTTGGGCAAACGCTAAAAATCAAACAGGTAGCCGGAATTTTGCTCGGCTTGGGCGGGTCATTATTGCTGGTATTTTTCAGTGCAACGGGTTCATTTCAGATAAATGGCTACGCCCTTCTGGTCGTGATCGCTACCGTTTGTTATGGCCTGAATACCAACCTGATCGGTCGTTACCTGAGCCACTTGCCAGCGCTGGTTTCTACTGCCTGGCTCTTTGCCTTTGCCGGCCCCATTGCGTTGCTTACCCTGGCACCAACAGACTTTTTTGCCCGTGTTGTCGACGCCCACGCGAACTGGTCACTATGGGCGCTAATCACACTAGGTGTATTTGGATCGGGCCTGATGTCTATTTTCTTCAATCGGGTCATGCAGCTTTCATCGCCTTTGTTTGCTGCCTCCGTTACCTATCTTATCCCAATTGTCGCGCTGATGTGGGGCGTGCTGGATGGCGAAACAATTTATGCGGTGCAGTTTGCTGGTATGGGCGTATGTTTACTGGGCATTTGGCTCGTGAATAAATCGTAGGTTTTTCATAGTATATTGGCCTGCGCCAGACGCTAATCCGGCAAACAATCAAAACGACTATGTACCAGACAACCCTGAACGACCAGCCTCTCACCGTTGATTTTACGGCCGATGGCCCACTTTTTAATAACGAACCGTTTGCGTGGGATCTGGTAAAAATCAGCGACCGTACGTTTCATATACTCCATCAGGATCGGTCGTACACGGCCGAAGTGCTGGAGGTGAACGCAACTGAAAAACGAGTGAGTTTGAAAATAAACGGCCACATTCACCATGTCCAGTTGAAAGACCGCTTTGACCTGTTGCTCGAGAAAATGGGTATGAGCACGACTGCGGGCACCAAAGTCAACGAATTGAAGGCACCTATGCCGGGCCTGATCGTGGGTATCAGCGTTCAGCCAGGCGATGTGATCCATAAAGGCGATAGCCTCCTGATTCTGGAAGCCATGAAAATGGAAAACAACCTGAAAGCACCCGGCGACGGAACCGTGAAAACGATACGGATTGCTAAGGGTGATCGGGTCGAGAAAGGACAGGTATTGGTAGAATTCGTGTGAATACTCTTTTAGGTGTATGGATCAATCGTACTCCCGACGCCGTTTTCTGAAACATACAGCTCTGGCTGCTGGCGCTCTGCCTGTGTTAGCCACTACTGCTCCGGCTCTAGCCAATGGCGGGGAAGCACCGTTACCCGACATTCATATTTTTTCCAAGCATTTGCAGTTTCTGAATTATGCCGATATGGCCGATGCTGCGGCTGAGATGGGCTTCAATGGCGTCGATTTAACCGTTCGCCCAGATGGGCATGTCCGCCCGGAACGCGTTGAGGACGAGTTGCCTAAAGCCGTCGACGCGCTCAGAAAGGTTGGGCTAACGCCCAAGCTGATGACAACCACCGTCGGGAATGCAACCAATGCGACTGATATTCGGGTGCTTAGGGCCGCATCGAAAGCCGGTTTTCAAGTGTACCGGATGAAGTGGTACCCCTACGACGAGAAAAAGTCAATGCCCGATTCGATTCAACTTTATCAGCAGCAACTGCGGGCGTTGGGCGAGGTAAACAAGACGCTTAAGCTGACCGGTTGTTACCAGAACCATGCGGGTTTGCTTGTCGGTTCGTCAGTTTGGGAACTCTGGGAGATTCTGAAACTGGCTGATCCAGCTCATACCGGCGTTCAATACGATATTCGCCATGCAACAGTAGAAGGAGGCCAATCGTGGCCCAATGGGCTTCGTTTGCTTCAGTCGCAGATAAAATCCATTGCCCTTAAAGATTTTCGGTGGACGACTAAAAATGGGGTAGCAACCGTTGAGGATGTTCCGTTCGGCGAGGGTATGGTCGATTTCAAGCGGTACTTTATGCTGCTGAAACAGTATGGTATTCAGGTACCTGTGTCCCTTCATATTGAATACCCATCGGGTGGGGCAGAACACGGTGCCACAAAATTAACGATTCCGTCGAAGGAGCTATTTACCGCCATGAAACGGGATTTAAACCGGCTTCAGGAACGTTGGAAATTGGCCTGATCCTATTTTTCGCACGTCTCTTTGCACCTTTTTCTTATCTTTGCCCGCAAATTTTCCCTCATGACATCGCAAACAAAGTATAAACGCATCCTGCTCAAGCTGAGTGGGGAGGCTCTTGCTGGGCCGAACGGTTACAATATTGACCCGGCTGTACTGGAACAATACAGTCAGGAAATTAAACAAGTAGTAGATTTAGGTGTAGAGGTGGCTATTGTCATTGGCGGAGGCAACATCTTCCGGGGTGTGTCTGGTGAGCGTTCCGGCATCGACCGTGTACAGGGCGATTACATGGGCATGCTGGCCACCGTGATCAATGCGATGGCGCTCCAGAGTTCATTTGAGAAACATGGTATGTACACCCGCGTGATGTCGGCCATTAAAATGGAGCAGGTTTGCGAACCCTACGTACGTCGGCGGGCGGTGCGTCACCTCGAAAAAGGCCGTGTCGTTATTTTTGCCGCCGGTACCGGAAGTCCTTACTTCACGACCGACACAACAGCCAGCTTGCGGGCTATCGAAATTGAAGCCGATGTGGTCCTGAAGGGTACTAAAGTTGATGGTGTTTACACCGCCGACCCGATGAAGGACAAAACCGCCACCCGGTATACCACCATTACCTTCGATGACGTTTACGAAAAGAAACTGAGTGTTATGGACTTAACGGCCTTTACGCTCTGCCAGGAAAACAACCTGCCGATCATTGTTTTTAACATGAACACCAAGGGTAGCCTGCTCCGGTTGGTACAGGGTGATGATGATCAGGGAACGCTCATTACAATGAAATTACCGGAATAAACCAGTTGATGTGCGATTTGCGATTGGCAACGTACGACAAATGCGTCGCCTGAATCGGACTTTGTACATCGTAAATCGTACATTATACTCATGGAAGAAATCGAGTTATTTCTCGACGATGCAAAAGATACGATGGAAAAGGCACTCAAGCACCTGGCCATCGAATTGACCAAAATCCGGGCCGGTAAGGCAAATGTCGGTATGCTCGATGGTATTCAGGTCGAATACTACGGAATGCTGTCTCCCCTGCATACGGTTGCCTCCATCAACACGCCCGACGCCCGTACCATTGTTATCAAGCCATTTGAAAAAAAACTCATTGGTGAAGTCGAAAAGGCCATTCGTAACTCCAACCTTGGTCTTAACCCGAACAACGACGGCGAACAGATACGGCTGAGCATCCCTCCCCTGACCGAAGAACGTCGGCGGGACCTTGTAAAAAAGGTAAAGCAGGAAGTAGAAACGGCCAAAGTCAACGTGCGTAACATCCGGAAAGAAACGAACGACGATATTCGTAAGCTCACCAAAGAAGGTGTATCGGAGGATGCCGTTAAAGTAGGTGAAGAGCGCGTTCAGAAGTTAACCGATGCGTTTATCGCCCGAATCGATGAAACCTTTGTCGCCAAGGAAAAAGATATAATGGTGGTGTAAGAACTTGTTTGCCATTTCTCAACAGCAAGAAAGCCTGCCCTACGTACGTAGGGCAGGCTTTCTTGCTGTTGAGTGTACTACTTAGTTTAAATGCCGAATAGCCGATTTGATATAGTTCTGAGCGGTACGGCTTATGATATCATCATCAACGTTTACAATACGTTCTCCCCGATGTTCGTATGGACATACGTCCCCGGTGAGCAGGTCAAATGTGCCGTAGGGTAGCAGTTCATACTCCTCGTAACCCCAAAATAAGAAATCAGTAGCATCCGCAAGGTTTTCGAACCCCACAGCATACCCGATTTCCTGCTGAGCGAAAACAACGATGTAGCGCATACTACTCTATACGCAGGAATGATGAGTTGGGTTGCGTCGCTTTTGTGACCGGATATAAAATTGGTGGTCAAAAATAGAAAGAAAATACCCGCCCACATCCAGGGTTTATTATGATCATCGTCTATTCTGCCTACCTGATATTGCTGGGAATTGTTGCCCTAAATGTTCTTTACTGGCTTGTCTTCTCTATCGCTGGCCGACTCGGTCGGGCTGACGATGTGACTGTCGATCCGGCAACGTCCGTTTTCAGGAAAATAGGCGTCTTGATTCCAGCGTATAAAGAAGACGCTGTCATTGTCGAATCCGTTACCGAAAATCTCAGGCAAACGTATCCTGCCGATCGCTATGAACTGATCGTCATCGCTGACTCGTTTCAGGCCCAGACGCTGGCCAAACTTGCCACATTACCCATCAAGGTGCTTCAGGTCTCTTTTGAGGTCTCTACGGTAGCCAA
Organism: Spirosoma horti; assembly: GCF_054776595.1. Lineage (NCBI taxonomy): Bacteria > Pseudomonadati > Bacteroidota > Cytophagia > Cytophagales > Cytophagaceae > Spirosoma > Spirosoma horti. The sequence goes on along the minus strand of NZ_BAAHBQ010000001.1, from coordinate 449,028 downwards.
AGCCATCAACTCCGCCCTGTCCCGATTACCACTGGAGCAATACGATATTCTGGTGGTATCGGATGCGGACAACCACATGGCACCTGATTTCCTAAGTCGCATAAATCAGGCATTTGCCCAGGGATGGAGAGCCGTTCAGGGCCATCGGGTAGCTAAAAATAGCAACACGAGCGTCGCCATTCTGGATGCCATCAGCGAGGAAATAAACAACCATATTTTCCGAAAAGCGAGTCGCGTACTGGGGCTCTCGTCGGCAACCATTGGCTCGGGGATGGCCTTCGAACCGGGCCTGATGAAAGCCGCCATGGCTACACAACACACCATGGGTGGTTACGATAAAGAGCTGGAAACGAACATCGTACTGAGCGGCCATAAGATCGGTTACCTCGAAGACGCCTTCATATATGACGAAAAGGTAGCCAACCGGGCTGTATTCGAGAACCAGCGTACCCGCTGGATTGCCGCTCAATGGCAGTTCCTTAAATGCTATTTCTGGCAGGGAATCACTGAAATCCTGCGTGGCCGGATTGCCAGTGGGTTTAAAGTATTACAAGCTGTTTTCCTGCCTAAAATCCTTCTTCTGGGTGTATTGGTCGCCAGCCTTCTGGGTGGCTTATTGAGTGGCGATTCGAGCTTATGGAAAGCTCCGCTTACTTTGCTGATTATTCTATGCGGCAGTTTGATTATTTCCGTACCGGCTCACTTATGGAAGCGAATCACGTTCCGTGAGCTGCTGCTTGTTCCGTTGTTATTATTGAGTTTCGTGCGTGCCGTTCTCAACATGCGCAAAGCGTTTAAGCGATTTATGCACACACCACATACGAGTACAACGGGCACGTCCGTGCCTTAGTTGTTTTCATTTTGTGACAATCTGAATATAAAACAGTCAAAATAGTTAAGATACTTAGGTAAATAGGTTAGTAAAGCCGTTAGTCGATCAACTCTATTTAAGGCACCATTTAATAAACAATTGCCTATTTACTGTCTAGTCTCCCTACTTTGTATAACCGCCATCGCCGTGAGATGTATAGACACGTGGCACTGTAAATTATGTTCAGGATAAAGTTTAGTTTTTTCACCGTAACCAGTAAGGCCAGCCTATTTTTACTTGTCGGTCTGTTCACGTTTTCAGTATGTTCCGGCCAGAGCCGGGGAGGTCGTGGACTGGTATCGTTTGGTCCGTCATCAGGTTTAGCCGATGATACATTGTACCTGGATATCAATCAGGATATTGCCGTTCAACTAATGCCCTTTGATGATATCATGAAAGTGGCAGTGTCTCATTCACCACTCATCAAGTACCAGAATGAGGTGTCAAACTCGCTGAGTTCATCGTATGAGGTAGCCAAACGACAGATTTTACAGAATGTCGCTGGTTTTGTGAACTACTCAACAGGTGACCAGTCTATTGTATCCTCCGGCTCAGCCTCCATACCGGGGCGGGATGCGCTCGGGCAGATCTCGAATGGATATCGGGTGGGCGTTGATGTCAGACTACCCTTATATGACCTCTTTGGCCGCAAGCATCAGGTAAAGCAGGCCTATTCAAATTATAAAGCATCGGTTATCCAGCGGGATGTTGTCGAGCTGCAATTAAAGCAAAGCCTGATTGGCATTTATCAGGACATGATCACGACCCAGCAGCTGTTAAAAATCAATCTGATCGATGAACAGGCTTCGTTGACGGCGTTGCGGGTAGCTGAAGTTGAGATTCAGAAAGGGCGCACAACTGCCGATGCGCTGGCTCTGATCACAAGCCGGTACGTGCAGGCGAAAACGGCCTCGGAACAGGTAAAGGGGAGCTTTCTGAAAAATGTTCACTACTTTGAAGCGTTGGTAGGTCTGCCTATTCAGCGGTTAAAACGTAATTAAACGAATAGTATGTCGATCGACGTCTTTTTGCGCTTATTAAAACAGCACATCATTTGGTTTGTCCTTATCCCGTGCATAACGGCAGGTGTCGCGTTTTTTGTCACGCGTGACGAACCCAAAGTGTATAAGTCGCAGGCAACCCTGTATACTGGTTTGGTGTCGCGTTATTCGCTGCTATCGGATAAGCAGAATTCGTTTACGGATCGGTCGGCCAGTGCGTTCGACAATATCCTGACGACGCTCAATTCGCGCGAGACCCTGCTCCAGATCGGAATTGGCCTGCTGAGCGATCACCTGCGACTCCGCCAACCGGATAGCCTTGTGTTGGGCAATGCGGGTTTTCAGAAATTGCATCAGGCTCTGACCCCCGATTGGCAAAACCTGTATTTCATCGCGGGCGATTCAATTTTACTGCATCACACCATCGACAGTCTGGCTAAATCAACGAGCGACAACCCGATAAAAACGTTGTTGCTGAAGTCAGATTCCTATTATTCCATTAACCGGTTAGGCGAAAATATCAAAGCAACGGCCCGGAAGAGTACCAACGACGTGATGTTGATGGAATACGAGTCGGATGATCCGGCTGTATCCCAGCGCACGCTTACCTATGCCATCACTATTCTGAATAGCCGGTATTCGACGCTTAAAACCTCCGAAACGAATTCAGTAGTTGGGTATTACGAGGACAAACTGCAAAAAGCCAAAGAAAAACTTTCGCAGGCGGAGGCCAATCTCCGCGCGTTCAGCGCCAGACACCAGGTGCTGGATTATGATGAGGAAGCCCGTAACGTGGCGTCGTCCCGCGAGGCACTCAATAACGAGTACAATCAGGAGTTGATGCGAAAAAATGCCGCGAAAGCGTCTTTGGAGGCGCTTAACCGGCGCATGGGACAACAGGGCAACATCCGGTCGGCGAACAATGACCTGGCTGAAAAGCAGAAGAAGCTGACCGATGTCGAAAATAAACTGGCCAACGCCCGCGCTTACGGACAGCCCAAAAATGTAATCAATCAGTTGCAGGCAAGCCTTGCTCAGGCGCAGGAGGACCTGAAAATCAGCGCTCAGAAATACGACGCAGCGGCTAATTCGTCGGATGCCATTCCCACACAGACGATGGCCAATGATCGGCTGGCAAAATCACTGGAATATGAAGAGTCATCTGCCCGTCTGGAATTGTATCAAAAGCGGATGTCGGAGTTTCAGGCCAAAACCAATGAATATGGCCCACTCGGTTCGCAACTGCGCGAGTTGAACCGGGATTTAGCCGTTTCGGAAAAAGCCTATCTTGACCTGCTCCAAAACGTCGATCAGTCAAAAACAAAACGGCAGGACGTGTCTATTGGTGGAACGCTCGAAATTATCGATGCTCCGGATTTCCCACTCCAGCCATTGTCGTCCAAGCGGTCGCAACTGATCATGGTTGGGTTGGGCGTTGGTATCTTCATCGCTCTTCTGCTGACGGCGCTGCGTTTTTGGCTGGATAAACGAATTCAGTCGCCCGAGCAAGCCGAAGCTATGGTCGGCATGCCCGTTACTGCCCTGTTTCCAACGGTGAAAAAACCACTCGTTTATTCAAGAACAACCCGGGCGTCGCGAAGCATGTTCGAGCAGCTGTTCAACGCCATTAACATTGAGGTATCTCAAAATACTGCCAAGTCCTATCCTCCCATTATTACCCTGTTCAGCATTCGCTCGAAACAGGGGAAAAGCTGGATTGCCAACGGGTTGACTCAGCTATACGACGTTGCCGATCAAAAAGTAGCGTATTGCTACCCACGGGCCAACGCCAAAGAACAGCGGGAACAACAGAAGAACATTACGTTTTTTCCCTATACCGTTCGCCCTGACTTTATGAATGTGACGGGCATCGACTACCTGATCGATTATAGTGACGGTTTCGATATTACTCAGTACGACCGCATTATTCTTGAAGTGCCCGCTTTAATCAACAACCAGATTCCGTCTTATCTGCTGAAAGGAAGTGCCTTGTCCCTGCTGGTCATCGATGCGAACAGCCCCTGGGCGAGAGCCGAAAAACAATTGCTCAGCATGTACGTACGCGTAACCAATCAACCCATTTTAACGGTATTGAACCGGGTTGAAGGGAACTATGTCGATGTACCACGCCAGGCGGATGCCATGCAAATGCCAATGAGCACAGAGCGTTTTGTACAAACCCAGCGTACGTTTCTATAAGTTGGGTAATACCAATCGGGTAATGGTTAGTGAATAGCGCATCCTACTCGTCTGCCAATCGGTAAGCGAGTAGGATGATCGAATACTACTCAGTCTTAATTCGTTAACGGTATGCGTGTCTTCGTTGATAAAAATGTGAGCCTGGATAGTCTCAGTCCGCAGTTTGTTCATCAGCTTGTCGATCAGGTTGCGCTTGAGAATCCCGACCACCTTGCCGTGGTGTATGGTGATCAGTCTCTGACATACGATCAACTGAATAGCCGGGCGGATAATCTTTGCCAGGCTATTCTGCAGGTGGATGCGGGGGCTAAGCTCATTGGGGTAAGTACGTCACGCAATCTGGACATGGTGATTGGCGTGCTGGCCATATTGAAAGCTGGTAAAGCCTATTTGCCCCTCGATCCGGCTTACCCTGAGCAACGTTTACAGAAAATTGTTGCCGACTCAGGCCTGCGCACAAGTGTGACTACCGTTCAGGATAAAGATTTGTTTGGGCAACTGGGCCTAACGACCATCGCATCCGATACCGAACATTCGTACTCTCCTCAACCCGTTCCTTATCAGGGCAGTCTGGCCTACGTGCTCTATACATCCGGGTCGACTGGAAATCCGAAAGGCGTATGCATGGGGCATGGCCCGCTCATGAATCTGTTGCAGTGGCAGGAAAAGAACTCCGTCGCTGGCCTGGGTATGAAGACGTTGCAACTGGCTCCACTTAGTTTTGACGTTTCGTTTCAGGAAATTTTTGCGACCCTAACAACCGGCGGAACGCTGATGCTGGTAGATGAGACATTGCGGCTCGATCTAAATGCGCTCCTTCAATTTGTTGATAAACAGCAAATTAATAGACTGTTTCTACCCTTCGTCGCGTTGCAGTATCTGGCCGAAGCGGGGGTGAGCCTTCGTCAGTTTCCGAAAAGCCTCCGTGAGGTGATGACGGCTGGTGAACAGTTAAAAATTACTCCGCAGATCGCCCGTTTTTTTTCGGAGTTACCCACCTGCGTACTCTACAACCAATACGGTCCCACAGAATGCCATGTCGTTACGCAGCTTAAGCTGGAAGGCAACCCCGCAAACTGGCCCCATTTGCCGACAATCGGGCGTGTCATTGACAACGTAAGCTTGTATATTGTGGATGAGCAATTGGCTCTTCTGCCCGATGGCGACGTTGGCGAGTTGTGCTTTAGCGGGGCCTGTCTGGCCGAAGGATATTTGAACCAGCCGGCCCTGACGGACGAAAAATTCATCTCATTATCCGCAGCAACACCACCGGAACGGGTTTATCGCACCGGTGATCTGGGTCGTTTCCTGCCCGATGGTACGATCGAGTTCCTGGGCCGTCGGGATGATCAGGTGAAAATCCGGGGGCACCGGGTCGAACTGGGCGAGATTGAAGTCATTCTGAACCATACCACGGGAATCAAGCAGGCCGTCGTGATGGCACGGGAACTGGGCGATGCCCAGAAGCAACTGGTTGCGTATTTGATCGCCAGCCCAGGCCATACGGATACAGCCATTATTCGTTGGGAACTTGAGCAGCGATTACCCGAATACATGATGCCGTCTGCTTTTGTCTGGATGGAGGAGTTTCCGAAAACCAGCAGCGGTAAAGTCGATAAAAAACAACTGCCCGAACCCAGCCGGGACAGGCCCGAACAGACAGCGGCCTACCGAAAGCCTAAAACAAAGCTGGAGCAGGTCGTTGCCGATATATGGAGCAATCTGCTGCGAATCGACAAAATCGGTCTGGATGATAATTTCTTCGAGCTAGGCGGCAATTCGCTGCTGGCCCAGAAAACCGTGGCCGCCCTGAACCAGGCGCACTATAGTCTGCCCGTCACGAAACTGTACCAATACCCAACCATAGCGGGTATTGCGCTCTATTTACAACCCAAGTCGTCAGACCAGGCAAAGCGGCTATTGGGCGATGATGCCTTGTCCAGCCATACCGAGAAAAACCAGTCGTCGGATATCGCGGTCATTGGCATGGCTGGTCGCTTTCCCGGTGCCAATACCATTGATGAACTGTGGAATGTGTTGACGTCGGGTAAAGAAACAACCCGTTTCTTTACCGAAGCCGAACTTGATTCATCGGTGCCGCCCGCGCTTCGGACTGATCCATTGTACGTTAAAGCGCGCGGGGTTATTGACGGAGCCGAACAGTTCGATGCGCAGTTTTTCGGCTTAACGCCCATCACGGCCCAACTGATGGACCCGCAGCAGCGTGTTTTTCTGGAAATAGCCTGGGAAGCCCTCGAACAAACCGGCTATCTGCCTCAGCAATATGCGGGTCGGGTTGGCGTATTTGCCGGAAGCGGGAATAATACCTACTACCTGAACAATATTCTGGGCCATAAAGAACTAATCGAGCAGGTGGGTGCCTTTCAGGTAATGACCCTGAACGAAAAAGATTATATAGCCTCGCGCACGGCTTATCAGCTCAATTTGAAAGGGCCGGCTGTGAGTGTTTACTCGGCCTGTTCGACCTCTTTATTGGCCATCACACAGGCCGTTCAAAGTATTCGTACTGGCCAGTGCGACGTAGCGCTGGCCGGGGGCGCCAGCATTACAACACCGATCAATAGTGGTCATCTATACCAGGAAGGCGTGATGCTGAGCCGGGATGGGCATTGCCGGTCATTCGATGCGGACGCTCAGGGAACCGTTTTTAGCGATGGGGCCGGGGTTGTGCTGTTGAAAAGTCTGGAGGCTGCCCGTCGGGATGGCGATACGATTTATTCGGTTATCAAAGGGGTTGGCGTAAACAACGATGGTGGGGGCAAAGGCAGTTTTTCGGCGCCCAACGCCGATGGGCAGGCAGGAGCCATCGCCATGGCGATTACCGATGCGGCCATTGATCCAGCCACGATTACGTATGTTGAAGCGCACGGAACGGCAACGCCATTGGGCGATCCCATTGAAATAGAGGGGCTTATCCAGGCATTTGGTGAACTGGACCAGAAGCAGTACTGCGCTATTGGCTCCATCAAGAGCAACATGGGTCACCTGACGCAGGCTGCCGGGGTGGCTGGTTTCATCAAAACCACGCTGGCCTTGTACCATCGTCAGATCCCCGCATCGTTAAATTTCGCGAAACCAAATCCGGTTATTGATTTTGCCAATAGCCCGTTTTTCGTCAACACAACCCTTCGTGACTGGACATTGACGGAAAATGAATCGTCGGAAGATGAAGCAAGGCCAGACGGGTCGCATCCACGACGGGCCGGGGTGAGTTCGTTTGGTGTGGGCGGTACGAACGTACACGTTGTACTGGAGGAATTCGAACAGGAAATTTCCGTTTCTGCCGATGGGCAACCCGAGAATGCCGTTGGCCAAATTGCGAACGAGATAACTCCACGGGCGGCACAGCTAATTACGTGGTCGTCGAAGACCGCGGTCAGCCAGAAAGCGTATGCGCATCAACTCGCCGAAAAGCTACAACAGGATGCGTCAATCGAGTTGGCGGATGTCGCGTTTACGCTTCAGACTACCCGCCCTAACTTCAGCCACCGCTCCTTTGTGGTAGCCACATCGAAAGATGAATTAATTGAGAAGTTACGGGCTGAACCTGTCATACAAAAAGCAGATGGAAGCCCTGAAGAGATTGTTTTCTTATTTCCGGGTCAGGGGTCGCAGTACCTCAATATGGGCCGGATGCTCTACGAGCAGGAAATCGTGTTCAGAGAGGCCGTCGATCAGTGCGCCGACCTGTTAGCAGATCAGCTGGAACTGGACATTCGGGAGGTCATGTACCCGGAGACGGCCAATTCGGAAGCCGAACAGCGGCTGAAAAACACGCGATACACCCAGCCTGCTCTGTTCGTTACTGAATACGCCCTCGCGAAACTGTGGATGAGTTGGGGCGTCGAGCCATCCATCTTTTGCGGGCACAGTGTCGGTGAATTTGTGGCGGCCCACCTGGCGGGTGTTTTCTCCCTGCCGGATGCGCTGACACTTATTGCCGCTCGCGGAAAAATGGTGAGCCAGTTGCCGCGTGGCGGGATGCTTTCTGTCCGGAAGGAAGCCGCCCAGGTGGAGGCCATGCTACCCGATACACTATCTATGGCGGCCATCAATAGCTATACGCTTTGTGTGGTAGCCGGGCCTGACGAGCATATCGCTGACTTCTCCCGATTGCTGGAAGACCGCGAGATACCGAATCAGCCGCTGGCAACGAGTCATGCCTTTCATTCCATGATGATGGACCCCATTGTCGATGCGTTTGCGGAGGTCGTGGCGGGTGTTCGGTTGCATCATCCTAAAATGCCAATCGTATCCACCTGCACAGGGAACTGGCTGACCGATGCTGAAGCTATCGACCCACGCTACTGGGCAACGCACCTGCGCTCGACAGTCCGTTTTTCGGAAGCACTCGACACGATTTTTACGGTTGAGAAACCGCTCCTGCTGGAAGTAGGCCCCGGACATGTTACGGCAACACTCGCCCGCCAGCAGGCCGGTAAAAAGCCAATTGCCGTCCTGGCTGGAATACCTAATCAACCTGATTGGGAAAAAGCTAGTCAGTCCATTGTGACGACGCTGGGGCAATTCTTTCTAAATGGTATGGAGCCCAACTGGAAGGCATTTTACGCCGGGCAGACACGTAAGAAAGTAAGCTTGCCAACGTATGCGTTTGCTAAAAAACGGTTTTGGCTCGATCCCGTACCGGTCGAACCAAAACCTGTTGCGGTTCCTCATCAACCAGTACCGACTCCTGAACGGGCGGTTGTTGCCGACGTGAATCCATTGCCATACCCTGCGATTGACCATAAACACACCATTATGAGAAAAGACGCCTTACTCCTGAAAGTAAATCAACTGTTAGAAGATGCTTCCGGTATCGACATGGTCGGCGTGGCACCGACAACCAGTTTTCTGGAAATCGGTTTCGACTCCCTCTTATTGACGCAAGTGGCGCTGAACCTGAAGAAAGAGTTCAGCCTGCCGATCACCTTCCGCCAGCTAACATCGACCTATACAACACCGGAGCAATTAGCTGACTATCTGGATCAAATGATGCCCGCCCAGGTGCAGCAAGCGATTCCGCAACCAGCACCAATACCGGTATCTGCTCCGGCGCCGGCTCCCGTTGGTTTTAATGACATAAATGGCCAGCCTGCTGTTGCCTTTGCGCAAAATGACACGGCCCTAGGATTAATTGCCCAGCAGTTGCAGCTCATGGCGAAGCAGGTGGCACTACTTCAGGGCGGGGCCCCACAGGCATTGACCGTTGCTCAGGTAACCGCGCCGGTTCAGGCACCAGTTCACACGCCAATACCAGCGGTGAACGTAGCGAAAGACCCTGTAGCTGCGGATAGTACCCTGACGCCTGAAGAAAAAGTTGAATTGAAAAAACCGTTCGGAGCGACCGCCCGAATTGAGCGCCAAGCGTCTGCCTTAACGCAGAAGCAACAGGATTTCCTGGCTCAGCTTACGCAACGATACAATCAGAAAACGAAGGCCAGCAAAGCCTATGCCCAGCAGCATCGCAGTTACATGGCCGATCCCCGGGTCGTGTCGGGGTTCCGTCCGCTCACCAAAGAAATCGTTTATCCGCTGGTGGTGAATCGCTCTAAAGGCAGCCATTTGTGGGATATCGACGGGAATGAGTACATCGACGCCCTGAATGGGTTTGGCTCCAACCTGTTTGGTTATCAACCCGATTTCATCAAGGAGGTCTTACACGAACAAATTGAAAGCGGATACGAAGTAGGGCCGCAACATAACCTGGCGGGTGAAGTCAGTCAGCTTATTGCTGAGTTGACCGGCGCGGACCGCGCAGCGCTTTGCAACACGGGTTCCGAAGCCGTTTTGGGCGCTATGCGTATTGCGCGTACGGTAACCGGCCGCTCCCTGATTGTAGCTTTCTCCGGTTCTTACCACGGCATTGTCGATGAGGTATTGGTTCGAGGAACAAAAAAGTTAAAGTCCTTTCCGGCGGCTCCCGGAATCATGCCCGAATCGGTGCAAAACATGCTGATTCTGGATTATGGCACCGAAGAGAGCCTCAGAATCATTCGCGAACGGGCCCACGAACTGGCGGCCGTACTGGTTGAACCTGTACAGAGCCGACGGCCGGAATTTGTACCGATCGAGTTTTTAAAAGAAGTGCGAACCATTACGGCTCAGTCAGGAACCGTCCTGATTTTCGATGAAGTCATAACGGGTTTTCGCACCCATCCGGGCGGTACGCAGGCGTTATTTGGCATCAAGGCCGACCTGGCGTCGTACGGGAAAGTCGTGAGCGCGGGCCTGCCCATCGGTGTCATTGCGGGTAAGCGGGAGTACATGGATGCCCTTGACGGTGGTTTCTGGCAATACGGGGACGCGTCCGTTCCTGAAGTGGGCGTAACCTATTTTGCAGGTACGTTTGTTCGCCATCCGTTGGCCTTGGCTGCGGCAAAAGCGGCTCTGTTGTACATGAAAAAAGCGGGCCCACAGCTACAGGCGGGTCTAACCAGAAAAACCGACCGGCTGGCCAGAGCTATGAATGACGTAATTGCCCAGTGGCAACTTCCAATTTTTGTCGCCAGTTTCGGTTCGTTGTGGAAGATAAAGTTTAAAGATGAATCGGCGTATTCCGAACTGCTGTTCACCCTCATGCGGGAAAAGGGCATTCATATCTGGGATGGCTTCCCCTGTTTCTTAACCGAAGCCCATACCGATGCAGAAATAGACACACTGATCCACCACTTTGCCGAAAGTCTGCGAAGCCTGTTATCGGCTGGGTTTTTTGGCGGTGGTAAAGCGGTTATAGAGCCAAATGACTCAACGTTTGCGGGTAATACGCCACCTGCCCTTGGTGCTCGGCTAGGTCGGGACAGAGATGGAAATCCGGCCTGGTTTGTACCCAATCCAGAGCAACCAGGTAAATTTTTGCAGGTTGAACTAAATTGAGTACGGATGACCGAGAGCACTACAGCCACACAACTTATTGACGTTGACTTCGATCCGTTCGCTGGGCCAAGCATTGGGCGGATTGCCCCCGCCACAGCGCCCCAGATGGAAATATGGGCTGCCTGTCAGTTCGGTGGCAACGACGCCAGCCGGGGTTTCAACGAATCGGTATCACTTCGATTTACGGGTTCAGTCGATACACGTGCTTTTGAAAAAGCCTGGCAGCAACTGATCGCCCGCCATGAATCTCTGCATGCCGGGTTTAGCGCCGACGGAAAGCAGATGTGCGTGTTCGATGATTACGCTGTTGATCTGGTTTTTCTGGATTATTCGAACAGGACCAATGCCGACCAGGAGCGGGCTATGGCTGCCTATGCCGATCAGGATGCGCTGCATGTGTTCGATCTGATCAATGGGCCGTTAATAAAAGCAGGCTTACTCAAGTTATCCGCCACCGCGTATCACTTCACCCTAACCGCGCATCACATTGTTTGCGACGGCTGGTCGCTGGGGATCTTGTTACAGGAGTTGGGTGCGCTTTATTCGGGCTATGCGCAAAATGGATTTCCCACGCTGGCCGACGCTCCCCAGTACAGCCAATACGCTTTCGAACAGCTCCAGTTTTTGGCAAGTGCGGAGCATCGGGCCATTGAAGCATTCTGGCTCGATCAGTACAGGGGGAGTGTGCCTGTAGTTGACTTGCCAACGGATTTTCCCCGGCCTTCCTTGCGCCAGTATGAAAGTGCCCGTCGGGATTACCCGCTGGAGGCTTCCCTGGCACGTGCGGTGAAGCAACTGGGGCAGAAAGAGGGCGCTAGTTTCGTGACGACGCTGATTACTGCCTTTGAGGTTTTCCTGCATCGCCTGACGGGGCAGAATGATCTGGTGGTGGGATTGCCTACGGCCGGGCAGTCGGTGTCGGGTCAGACTGGCCTGATTGGTCATTGCGTAAATCTGTTGCCCCTGCGGAGTTTTCCGCAGGCGAATCAGCGCTTCCGGGATTTTTTACACGTTCGGAAAGAAGAGATTCTCGACGCCTATGAACACCAGCAACTGACATTCAGCAGCCTGCTCAAAAAATTGCCGATCACCCGTGACCCATCTCGGGTGCCAATGGTTCCCGTTATTTTTAACGTCGACATGGGGCTGGACGATGGCGTTAACTTTTCCGGACTTACTTATCAGTTGATCAGCAATCCGCGGAAATATGCAGCCGTGGATTTGTTTTTAAATATCAGTGGCTCGTCTTCCGCACGGGATGCTTCGTTAATTTTTGAATGGGCGTATAACACCCACTTATTCAAAGAAGAAAGTATCGATCGGATGATGGCCGGGTTTGAGCACCTGTTGAACGAGGTCGTTGCCAACCCGTTAGTTCGGCTGGGCGATATCCAGGTAACGAGTTTACCGGGGCCGAGTAAACAGCTTGCCCAGTGGAATGACACGAAAGCTCCTTACCCCAGGCAGGCATCGGTACACCAGTTACTGGCGCAAACCGCAGCAAAATACCCAAACAAAGTTGCTCTGATTTCGAATGGACGCTCCCTTTCCTTTCGTGAGCTGGATGAATCGGCCAATCAGGTAGCGCATGCCATCCAGCAAACCGGTGTTGGTTCGAAGGATGTCATTGGCGTGGTGCTGGACCGGTCACCGGAGCTGATCATCACGTTGCTGGCGATCTTGAAAGCCGGGGCCGCTTATGTGCCCATCGATCCAGCCTATCCGCACGACCGGATTGCCTTCATGCTGACCGACTCATCGGCGAACCTGCTCATTACGTCGAAGAAGTACCTGGGGGCCGGGTCAACGTATCAACTGGATGGCCAACCGACTGTTCAGACCGAGGTGCTGGCTATTGAAACCGTACTGGCTGAACTGGATAAGTATTCGAAAGAAGCACCCACAACGGCTGTAACGGGCGATGATCTGGCCTATATTCTGTACACATCCGGCTCAACGGGGCAACCCAAAGGGGTGCTGATTGAACACCACAACCTGGTCAATCTGCTGTACAGCATGATTACCCTGCCTGGCATCACCAGGGATGATGCGTTACTGGCCGTAACCACCATTTCCTTTGATATCGCCGGGCTCGAATTGTTTCTGCCCCAGTTAGTTGGGGCCACGCTGGTGCTTGCCGATACCGAAACGACAAGGGACGGATGGGCTTTACTGAACGCTATTTCTGAGCATAATATAACGATTATCCAGGCAACCCCGGCAACGTATAAAATGATGTTGCTGGCCGGATGGGAGCAGCGATTCAACCTCAAAATCCTCTGTTGCGGTGAGCCCATGTCGAAAGACCTGGCTCAAAAGCTAACCGCTCGTTGTGCCTCCCTCTGGAACATGTATGGCCCAACCGAAACGACTATTTATTCCACGGGCAAACAGATTCTAGCCAGCGATGAGATCATTACCATTGGTCGTCCGATCCAGAACACCCAGGTCTATATTCTGGATGAACAACGGAAACAGGTGCCGGTAGGCGCTATCGGAGAAATTTATCTGGCTGGCGACGGCGTAGCCCGAGGGTATTTGAAACGGCCGGAACTGACGCAGGAGAAATTCGTAGCAGACCCGTTTGCGGCATCCCCCAACCGGATGATGTACCGCACCGGCGACCTCGGCAAGTTTATGCCCGATGGCGAAATCCATTGTTTGGGTCGCATCGATCACCAGGTGAAAATCAGGGGATACCGGATCGAGCTTGGTGAGATCGAATACGCGTTAATGAGCCATAGCGCCATTAAAGATGCCGTGGTGATGGCTCGGGAAGATCGGCCGGGTGATCAGCGACTAGTGGCCTATGTGGTCACCAAAAAAACTTTGGTGAATGGTGCGTTTCTGGAACAGATACCCGCCTGGCGAACGATGCTTCGGGAGGTGTTACCCGACTACATGATTCCCAGCGATTTCGTTGGTCTGGCTAAGTTACCCATTACGCCCAACGGGAAAATTGACCGGAAAGCCCTGCCCCGACCCGAAGCGGGGCAGGTTGCTCATGAAGTTGTTACGGAGCCAGTTTCTGCCACGGAGAAGCTAATCCACGCCATATGGACGGATGTGCTGGGCGTGGACAAAATCAGCGTCGATCATGATTTCTTCGAGTTGGGGGGACATTCCATGATTGCCGTTCAGATGATGATGCGGCTCGAGAAAGAAACGGGTCGACGGTTGCCCCTGTCCACGTTGCTCGTTTATCCGACAGTCCGGAAACTGGCGAAGTTGTTTCAGACCGATGATCGGCCAATGACCTGGAAGTCGTTGGTGCCCATTAAGCCAGAGGGTAGCAAAACGCCCATTTATATTATTCATGGCATTGGTCTTAACCTGCTGAACTTCAGTGGTCTGGTTAGCTATATGGATGCCGAACAGCCTATTTATGGCTTGCAGGCATTGGGCCTGGATGGTCTTGATGAGCCGCTGGATAATATGGAAGCGATTGCCGCCCATTACCTGACGGAAGTGATGGATCAAAACCCGACGGGGCCTTATGCGATTGCTGGCTATTCATTTGGAGGCTATGTCGCCCTTGAAATGGCTCGCCAGCTCAAGGCGATGGGCAAAGAGGTGAAGTTAGTGGCCATGTTCGACACCAATGCGCAGGAGCCCGATTCGTCCCAAACGGGGCTTCCCCGGCTAATGCGTAAACTATATCGGCAGATGCCTAAGTTAGTGTGGTTCACGAACTCATTGGTTCAGCATCCACTCATGGCGCTTCAGTACCAGCAGCAACACGTGAAGCGAAATGTCAATCGGTTTCTGCAAATGGCTGGTTTTCAGAAGCCTGCTCCAGCGCAAGCCGAGACTCAGCTCGACCATTTAGCGCTGATCATGGAGAAACACGAGATCGCGTTTCATGCCTATACCATGAAACCCTATGATGGCGTGATTGACCTGTTTAAAGCGAAATTCAGAATCTACTTTGTCGATGACAGTAAGTATTTAGGCTGGAAGAAATACGCGCTGAAAGGCGTTCGGGTGCATAATGTGCCGGGCGATCACGAAAAGATGCTGTTGCCGCCCAACGATAGGGTGTTTGCCCAGACCTTACAGCGCGCCCTGGATAATAGTTAAGGGAAGCCCTACGAGGAGTCTGAGGAGTCTGTTTGCACTATAGCTGTCAGATGAAGCTCACGTGGTATCAGCCGGGTCGGTGACCCGGCTGATACCACGATAAATCGCGTAGCGATTGGATGTTTGTAGAAAATAGAAGCGGTGGTTGGTCAAGCGTGCCGTAGGTACGCTTGACCAACCACCGCTTCTATTTTCTACAAACATGTCGTGCCTACGGCACTTAATCCAATAAATAAGTCTAGCTTATATTTGTTACTTACGGTAAGCGGCAAAAAGCCCATATCTACGGTTGTGTAGATATGGGCTTTTCTGCTGATAATCAATCGCTTGAGGTTCAGTCTAAAGTAGCGCCTGTCGGTAGGCTTTGATCTCCGTGAACGAAAGCTTGTAGGCCAGGGTCAGTAAGCCATACGTAGCGCCGCCAAGGCCGACTTCGATGAGCGTATTTACCAGACCCGAATCACCGATGAATAGCTTATACGTATAAATGACGCCAATCATGATGAGGCAGAAAATGACGGGTTTGGCCACATCACGCATAAAATCACCCACGAAATCGCCGATAATGGAATGGGCAATGGCAAAATTAGCGATCATGTTCATGGCCGTCGTCAGTAAAAAAGCAAACGCAATACCCGTCACACCCCAATAATTTCCCATGACATAAACCAGGGGTATCTTAACGATTAATGTGCCCAGGTTGAGGTAGAACAGAAGGTTTGGTTTCCCCTTTGTAAAGACCAGCGTATAGAGCGGATGACTCAGACAGGTGAAGATGCCCACGAAAACGAAAATATGGATCAGGTCGATGGTTTTCTCCCAGCCTGGGCCATAAATCAGGGGGACGACACTGTCGGCCGTAATGAACAACCCGGCCAGGAGCGGTAAGTTGCAATAACTGATGAAGTCCAGAATTTTCAGGTAAGACTTCTTCAGATCGGCCATGTTGTCCTTCATCTTGGCCAGAATCGGATAAGCGACCTGCAAAATGATCGGGTTGAGTTTGGCAATTGGAAAAATCGCGAGCTGGTAGGCAATGGTGTAGTAACCAAGCATCTTAACGCCCAGCATACCCCCAATAAAGATGTTATCGGAATTGAATTGGATAAAGCCCAGAAAGCCATCGCCCATGTTGTACAGGCCAAACCGAAGGTGATCTTTAACTTCTTTTATATTGAACGACCAGGTAGGGCGGAAGAGCGAGAGACCAAACGTAATTTGTAAGGCAGATTTAACGGTCTGCATCACCAGAGAACCAATAATAAGAGACAGTTCGCGATACCCGCTATAGGCCAGCGTCACCGTCACCGCCGAGCCGATTACCGTTCCGGCAATATCGAGCATCGCTACCGATTTGAACCGGAGTTCTTTCTCCAGTAAAAACATGTAAAGCTGCCCGAAATAAGCAATCATGAAGTAGTACGAGGAAAGGTTCAGAACCTTATCCAGCTTCGGCTCGTGGTAGAACGAGATGATGAACGGGGAGGTAAGGTGAATGACAACAAAGATGAAAAAGCCAACCAGCAGATTCAGAAAGTACAGGGTCGATAAAACGTTGCGGTCGCTTTCCTGCTTGTAAATGATGGAATTCGAAAAGCCCAGATTCGAGAAAATCTGAAAGAAGGCAATAATCAGATTGCTAACGCTAACCAGGCCAAAATCGGAAGGATCGAGCAGACGGGCCAGAACGGCTACCTGCAGGAACTGAAACAGTGTAGAAATGGCCGTAGAAACGGTAATCCATTTCCCCCCGTTCATGGCCTTTTGTGTATTACTCATTTACGTATGCGATGGGCTAGTATGGGTATGAAGGGTCGCCATAGGGTTCGTCCCTTACTGATTCAGGATAATCTTTTTGATCAACTTCGCCGGGCCCTGGCGCACTTCCACCAGATACAATCCATGGGCCAGCGTACTCAAATCAAGTTGTTCGCTAAGCACACGACCTGGTTTGGAAAGACTTATTTGTTTACATTTTCGACCCGAATTATCGTAAATGGTCACGTCAATGGGCCGGACATCCCCGTTCTCAAGCGTTAGTTTAACATAATCGGTGGCTGGATTTGGATAGAGCTGTAAGCTACTCAGGCTATTTTTAGCGTCTGGAGTAGCAGCCCGTGTCGGCATCACAAAGACTGGCGTTTCACTGACGTTTACTGAGATTGTACCCGTCTGGCTAATCTGTACGCTTCGATTCATGTCATCACGGCCAATGGCGGGTGTGCAAATCTGGACGGTATCGCCTTGTGCTATTGGTAAATTGTAGGTGCCTGTTCTCCCTTTTTCGTCCGGAATCAGCAGGACATAGGCCGACTGGCCGTCCAGTTCATACCGGTCTACCAGCGGGTCCTTGCTGATGGTTTCTTTATAGTGATAGTCGCCGAGCAGGTTTTTCGCCTGGTAGAGAAAATCAGCGGCTGGTTTACGGGTTTTGCCGATTTCATTCAACAAGCCCATGGAGGCAAACTGAGTCGGATTTTGAATATCGAAGTCGTAGGCCTGGAAATAAAACACCCGGTCGATGCCTACCCGGCTATACAACAAAGATGTTCGAAGGATCCAGTCGGCCTGCGTTTCCAGGACGCTTTTTCGGCCAATGGGAATAGCCCGAAACGGACTGTCCTGGTTGATGTCGTACCCAGCTTCTGTAATCCAGACGGGCATTCCCTGCGCATACTGGCGGGCCAGTTTCACAAAAGTAGCGGCCTGATCGCCCACACCTGCCAGTTCAGGAGCAACGCCCCGGGTAGCCCCGCCGTTCTGCGCCGACATGACATCGTTGGCGTACAAATGCTGGTTGATAACGTCCCAGCAGAGATTGACGGAGCCGTCGGGGCGGTATCCACGAAACTCTTTACACCAGTCGATCATCGCCCGTAAATAATCGGTGGTGGGGGTCGACATACCACCCATCACGACCACAACGGATGGATCGGCGTTCTTCACGCCAACGCCCGGCCCCATAGTGTTTTTATGGCCATCGTAAAACGCCGACAAATTCGCAGCATATTCGCGGGCCGACTGGTAGCCATTCCGGCCTTTCCAGGTTTTATCGGGCTCGTTGTTGCACTCGATGTAGCGAATCAGGCCCAGTCCGATTTTGACCGTGTTGACGCCCGCCCAGGTAACTTCCGGGCTGACGCTAACCAGTGCCGGATTGATCTTTTTGTTGAAGCCATACCGCGCCATATACTGAAATGCGACCCGGGCGTGCTCGA
Organism: Spirosoma horti; assembly: GCF_054776595.1. Taxonomy (NCBI): domain Bacteria; kingdom Pseudomonadati; phylum Bacteroidota; class Cytophagia; order Cytophagales; family Cytophagaceae; genus Spirosoma; species Spirosoma horti. Next base: position 430,762 of record NZ_BAAHBQ010000001.1, on the reverse strand, counting down.
TGTACGATGTTGGCAGCGAGCGGTCGCTGCCGTAGCGTGCGGGCGAGTTACTGTAATCGCGGCCATCTTCCGGGTAGGTGTTTTCCATCCACTTCGGCAGGGTTTGCAGGCAGGCCAGCATCTCGACTCCTTCGGCCCCTAGGCGTTCATACATGCCATCGTAGGTCCAGCTTCCGCTAAATGTTGGATTGAAGGTGTAGCTGCCTTGCTGGGCTTCCAGCTTATCCCAGTCGATGTAGTGACGCATCGACGAAAAACTTTTGAGGGCGTTGATGCGGGTCGTTTCAACCTCCCGCAGGGCCGCGCCGGTGGTTGGATCTTCGGCGTCCCACTCGAAGCCGTTGATACCCAGCGTGTGCCGGAACGGATACGAGGCCAGTGGCAAAAGTGCAGGCTCTTTCCCTAGCTGGTAGGTTCCATATAGCTCCAGTTCGGTTGGGTAGAATCCTGACGAATTCAGAACCAGATACCGGGCATTGGTCGTCGCTGTTTTGAGGGCCAGATCAGCAGGATGCTCCGGATCAGGCCCGACCCAGGCCTGGTATTTGTCGCCTGTAAAACGGGCAATGGGAATGCGTTCCCACTTGTCGGTAATAATCGAGAGTGTCATCGGGGTGTCGGTGTTTGTACCGGCCCCGTCATACATCCGAATGCTATCGATCGAAATGCGTTCGCCCGGCAGGAGCGGATAATACGCATCGAAATTGGTCAATATCTTACCCCAGCCGGTATTGACTGTTTCGCCGATATCGCCATCAAACAAGGCATCAAGCCCATTCGTCGTGTTATTTACCTGATACCAGCGTTTATTATCCAGTACTATTTTCGTGGTAGTCTGGTTGGACAGGCCAGTTGCTTTGAGCGCCCGGGCCTGTTGAGGCTGATCCGCAACGGCGAACGTTACCGAAGCAATGGTTAAGATGAGTAGGACTTTGATCATTGGACGGGGAGTAGCAGAGTCTGTCAAGCGGGTGGTGGGTATGTGTTGTATGGCGTGAATCAAGAACCTCAGCGAACGAGTAAAACGTGACCTGTTTGCACATGCTCGCTTTGTTCCTGCGTTGTGGATGCCGTTCGGTAGGCAATTACCCAGGTGTAATCGCCCGAAGCGCAGGGGCTGCCGGCATAGGTACCATCCCACGTCTGGTTTACACTGGTGCTGGCAAAAATGACACTGCCCCAGCGGTCAAATACCTTCAAATTGTAGGAGGAAACTTTGGGTAGAAAAAATGCCAGGTTGTCGTTCAGGCCATCATTATTCGGCGTAAATACATCCGGCACGTAAACCTGATTTGATACACACTCTTCACACTGCCTGACCTGAATATCGTCGATCACCATATCGTTTCCACAGCCATAGTCGCCCTTCGTGTTCACCAGTTTTAGAATGACCGCTTCGGTTGTTTTGGGAGCCTCAAATAACGCCGTGTGCTGACGCCAGACGGGTTGATCGGCCAGGTCTATTGAACCGAGAGGCACGGAGGTGAGTAGGTTGCCGCTTTTTGTTTCGAGGGTAAGCAATAGATTTGGAATGAGTGGGGTGGGGCATATGCCCGTTTTTAGCAGATTAAGCGCCCATAAAGAGAGTTCATACGTTGTTCCGGGACATAGCCCGGATACGGTTTGCTGATAAAAAGCACCGGCCGTATTGGCCCCGTTGACAATCATCATATTGCCGTCAACATCGTCGGGCGTATGATCCGCAGGAACGGCGTACCAGGTATAACTAAAACAGCCTACGTCAATCGTCTCGGTAACGGTATATTGTCCGTCGGCAGGGCAGGTTGGGGGTACATATTGGTAAGGCGTCAACCCAGCCATGGATATGGGCTGGCTAGCGGTACCAAACGTTTGATTAATGAGCAACTGACTCGATGGATTGGCGCAAAGTTGAGCGAAAACAGGTTGGCCGCATGCGTATACAAAGTAGATGATCAAGCCAATCCCGCCGTGTAATGCCTTGAGCCACAGATGGCTAGTTCTATTTAATGTATGGGAATCAAGCAGCATGGTTAGTAATTTAGACCTTAACCACTTAATTTGGTCACCATTTGTATAAACGAATTGCCTTATTGTCAACTGATTACAGATAATGGCTGGAGCCAGCCCTCCAATCAGAACTGGGTAGCTAAATGTGTGTCTTTATGGCTTTCTGTCAAGTTTCCTGCACCGATTCACTGGCTGTTTCCTGGCTTCAATGGCCAGGATTTCCAGGAGCTGATGATGCGGTAGCTGTCTTTCGGTTTCAACTGCCCGAACGAGCCATCATTTCGCCAGCGTGGTTGTCGTTGCTTCAACCAGACGAAATTAGCCGGGCCGAGCGGTACCACCGTACGGAGGACCGGCAGCGATTTATCTATGCCAGAGGCTGGTTGCGCGTATTGACTGGCCGTTACACTGGTCAGGTGCCGAAACAGGTCCGCTTTACGAAAGATGCAAATAATAAACCTGCTTTACTGGGCAATACGGACTGGCACGTGAATGTATCGCACTCCGGTAACTGGATTCTACTGGCGGTTGGGAAGGTGAGTCTTGGGGTCGATGTGGAGCAGATACAGACCAGTTTTTCATTCAACGATATTCTGCCCGCTAGTTTTAGTCAGGCTGAACAGGCGTATGTTAAGGCGGACACCGACAGCCGCCGGCGTTTTTATCAGGTATGGACCCGGAAAGAAGCACTGATCAAGGCAACGGGCAAAGGGATGGATGATGATTTTTCGCAGGTTCCCGCTCTGGATGGGCTGCATCGGACAGAGAGCCGGATTATTGGTGGAACCGGAGACTGGCAAGTTGCTGGTTTTGTCGTTTCGGCCGATTATATGGGGGCCGTTGCGTATCAGGCAACGGTAGAAACACCTAAATTTTACACCCTCGAAAGTGGCTTATTCACTGATTGAGAGTCATAACCTAAGATAGGTAAACGGATTTGTTTACCAGATCGCCCCGTATCGATCAAATCAATGCTTGTGCCTCTATGCAGCGATTAATGCTGAAATTTCTGTACGTAGTAGCCGCGCTGAAATACGCTGGAATCCGACCGGATCTGCGGTACTTCATTCGCGATAATTACTTTGCCCGCTTAAACCAGATTCGGTTCGTTGCCCGGGATTACCTGGCGAAGAAGAAGTACAAAGTCGTTGATTTTCACGGTGAATTCGATCAGGAGTTGCGCTATGTATTGCCCTTTGCGTACTGGCACCACTTGAACGGCACCCTGCTGCAAACCATTTCCAGCAGCAATACCAAGCCGTTCTATTTTTTCAGCGAAAACCATAACGAGAAGTACGAAAAGCGGGTATGGCAGGCTGGCTACGACTATTACGAAGTACCCAACATGACCCACAGCCCGTCGTTCAGCTTCACCAAATGGGCGCGGGTTCCGTTGAAAAGCCATTACAAAAATGAGCAGTTCGTTTATGACAAACCGCTGCTGATCATTGCCAACAAATACAATATCGAATGGGATAAACCGCCCATCAACTTCCTGGATATACCGGCTCTGGATCGAATCGTATCCAAATACAAAGCGCATTATCAGATCGTCTATAATCGCCCGCTTTCCTCCCAGATCGTTGTCGATAACAGTGAGATTATGGATTTGAACGAGCATGCCTGGCTGCGGGAAAATCATCCGGAGGTGCTGTTGATGAACGACCTGCATGAGCGGCACCGCGATCAGGTGGCTAACTTCAATCACCTCCAGTTACTCGTTTATGCTAACTGCGACCGGTTCATTTCGATGCACGGCGGTACGGCTGCACTCGCCAGTTATTTTGAAGGTATCAACATTATTTTGTCTCATCCGGGAGGAGGGATGGAGCATCACTTTAACGAATACGATACCATTTTTCCGGCACTGTCGGGCGCTAAAATCCTGCACGCGAAAAATACGGGCGAAGTGTTTCAGTATTTAGATCAGTATTATGTCGTTTAAGAGCTATATCGATGAGCGGCCAGCGCTCAAGCAGTTTGTTCACTGGCTGCTAATTCCCCATAATCAGGCCAGACCCCGTCGCTGGGTAAGCTGGTTCGTCAATCCGTTTATCCACAAGCAGCATCGCACGTCTATTATTCGGTCCAGCGTCCGGATGGATGTCTTACCCTTCAATACCTTTTTCCTCGGAGCGCATAGCATCATCGACGATTTTGGGGTCATAAACAATGGCGTCGGCCCGGTACAAATTGGCGAGAATACCCTCATCGGTATTGGGGCCGTTGTCATTGGTCCGGTACACATTGGATCGAAGGTGATTATGGCTCAGCACGTTGTGCTTTCGGGTCTGAATCACTCCTACGAGAATGTTCAATTGCCGATTCGGGACCAGCGTGTAACGATGCGGCCTATCGTGATCGAGGATGAATGCTGGATTGGGGCGAATGTGACCATCACGGCGGGCGTCACCGTCGGGCGCCATTCCGTTGTGGCGGGGGGGAGCGTTGTCACACGCGATGTACCGGCTTATACGGTTGTGGGCGGAAACCCGGCTCGGGTTCTCAAGCATTATGATCAGGAAACCGATCAGTGGTTAAAAGGAGCCAGAATAACGCCCACCCTGGTTCCTGCGGCTTAAAGCTGCTCAATAACGGCCTCAAATTCTTCGGCCCGTCTCTTCCACGAGTTAGCTCTGGCCATGCCCACCCGTTCGTTAATACGAGGGGCACTATCGTCGGCCAGGGCCCGCCGGAGCGCCTGTTCAAAGGCTACCGGGCTCCCGGCCATTTCGACAACCCCATCAAAATCGTCGAGAATAGAAAACGGAGTCGACACAACGGGTAAGCCAGCCGCCAGGTATTCATTAATCTTTAGGGGGTAGATTGTGTAGGTGTGTTCATTGCACACGAACGGAATCATCGCGGCTTGCATCTTAGCCAGCAAAGCAGGTAGTTCTGCCGGTTGGTGGGGGGGGATAAACTCAACGTTCGGATACGACGAAAGCCGTTGCTTTATGCTGGCTTCGTTGACCTCGCCTATGAACTGGAACAGCACATCCGGCATGGTCCGAACGCAATGCTCGACCAGCGTGAGATCAATTCGGTTGTCGGCGGTACCCAGGTAGCCGACGATTGGTTTCTGGGGCGGGCGTTCTTCTGCCAATTGACGGGCCTGGTTGAATAAATCGAAGTTAACCCCGTTTTTGACGCAGTACGCGTTGGGCTGCTGCACGGATTTGGATTGGCGCAGGGCTTCGGATGTGGTAATGATCGCGTCGACCTGCTCCAGGTACATGGACTCGTACCGATTCCCGTGGCGGCTGATCCAGGTGGCCGCCGTTATTTCATCAAAGCAATAATAAATCGTGGCCCATTCGTTCAACTGATGCAACATGGGGAGGCCAAAAACAGGATTGAACGCATTGATTACCAGAGGTTTCTTCATGTTCAACTCACCCATGACACGCCGAAGCCCTTTGACCATGCGGCCAACATTCTGCTTGATCAGCACATCGTATGGTTTGTCGGATAACCAGTTGATAGGAAGCATCAAGGGGGGCGTCCAGATAAAGACGTCGCTGCCATTGTCAACGGTTTTTTTTACCAATGGGTTTTTCAGGCGCATCAGTTCCTGAACCGGAACATCCTGACGGCCAATAACGCCCATGGCGAAATCTTTAACCGTGTACTGATAATCGACATAAAGAATTCGATGCCGTACCGATAACTCAGTCATCAATTGAACGACTGCTTTCTGAAAGTCACCTTTCCAGGGAGTCTGTCCAACACAAATGATGCTGTCAAAATTTTCCATTTATTGATCGAAGTGGGTAAGGAGCAAGCTAACGAAAGAATTTAATAAGCCACGGGTACAGCATGCATATTTATGGTCTCTTCGTATACACCAAGTAACTTATTTGCGGCAGCCTGCCAGGAGAACAACGCGGCTCTCGCCAGTCCTTTCGTTCGAAGATCAGCGCGGAGGCCGGGTTGTTGAATGAGGTAACTAAGGTTAAGGGCCATTGCCTCGACCGATGTAGGATCAACCAGTAAAGCGGCATTTCCGGCCACTTCGGGCATGGACGACGTTGACGAGGTCAGAACAGGCGTGCCGCAGGCCATAGCTTCCAGAATGGGTAGGCCGAAACTTTCCCGAAGCGATGGGCACAGGAAAATCGTAGCCGCATTATAGACCAACGGCAGAATGGTATTGGGTATATAGCCGCACAGAATGATATTCTCGGTGAGCACTTGGCCGTCAATTTCTGTCAGGATAGCGTTTAGCGAAGCCGCCGTAAGATTCGATATAACAACCGGCAGCGTAAGCTGGCCCTGTTTCTTCAAGAGTAGCAAGGATTTCAATACACCGTGTACGTTTTTCTTGGGGTCGGTGTTGCCCAGAAAAAAGATAAATTCTTTCGGCAGGTTATACTCGACCCGAACGGCCGCGAGCTGATCGCGGTCATTGATGAGCCGAAACTTGTCGCTTACGCCATTCCAGATGGTGACGACCTGATTTGGGTCCAGCTTCAAATGGTCAATAATTCGTTGCCGTTCAAAATCAGATACGGTGATAATCCGATCACATTTATTAACGATCTGGGGTACGTTCCACCGGCGGTATTGATTCCCGAATCGCTGGTACCAGCTCCCGCGCAGCAACGGCTGGTTTTCCAGGAAAATAATGTCGTGAAGCGTCAATACCAGCGGTACTGGCGCATGAAGAGGGGCTGTATTAGCTGTACAGTGCAGTAAATCAAGGCCATACTGTTTGGCCGCTTTGGGTAATGCATATTGTTCCCAGATAGGGTAGGGCCCTCCGTCTAATTCCACCAACTCGACATTGGGTGAGTCAGGTAGCCCCGTCCGGTCGGTATCGGGTTTCACAAAAATGACGAACTCGTTTTGGTCCGAGGCTGACAGCGCCCGGATTGTTTCCAAAGCTACGATGTCCATACCGTGCTTGTGTGGCCTTAGGAGCCGTTGTGCTTCAATTCCGATCCGCATAGTGTGGTAAGGGCTTAGGGGTATCCCAACGGGTACAGGTGGTGAATAAGACTGAGTTGATGAAAATGATCGTGCTGGTTGGGAATTGGCCCAGAATGGGGTTGGTGTAGCTCACAACGGCTATACCGATAAACTCGGCCAGCAAGGCAATCATCAGGGTACTAAGCGTACGGTCATTCAACTGCCAGATTTTATAAATACCGAGCAGGATAATGCCCGCCAGCATGATCAGATAGAGCGTAAGGCCGACAACGCCCGTCTCGATCCAAAGCTGAACATACCAGCTATCGGTTGGGATCTGGGCTGCAAAATGGTTGGGAGAAAATCGGTTACCAGCCCCCGATGACGTACCAATGCCGGCTCCGAAGGGTCTGCTTTTTAGAAAATTGCGCAGTTTCTGCTGATTTTCCAGCCGAACCAAAAAAGACGCATCTTCGGTTGGGCGAAGGGCCGTACGAATACGAAAGATCTGATAGTTTGAGTCACCGATCGAGGTAAACATCAGGATACCCAGTATGGGTGCCGCAATCATAAACCCCCGAATAATATTCAATGGATTTCGGCTCAGGAAAAGATAGGCCGGAAAGCCTGCCAGCAAAACGAACAGAGCGCCCCGGGTACCTGAAACGGCAAATCCCCAGAACAGAATGAAGGCCAGGACCAGGTACACGATTCGAAGTAGCCAGGATTTTCCTTCGAAGAAGAGAATCAGGCAGACCAGCGTTACGCCCGCCATCTCGGACCCAAACTGACCGGCGTCGGAATAAAAAGAGAAACTCCGGAGTTGGCCCCATAAAATGTGGGTCCGGGCACCACCTTCGGCCAGCCACCGGAGCTCGGCACCTGCCAGACCGATGTACTGCTGTTTAAAGCCCCACAAGGCGGCAAATAGGGACCAGGCTAACCAGGTGATTATGAAAATACGAATGTCTTTCCGGCTAATTGGATTGACCATCACGACAATGGCAATGAAGAACCAGCTAAGGGAAAACGAGCGAACGTTGTAGAACCAGGCCGGCCGGTAGGGCGCTTCCGGGTTGAAATACTCCAGGATGGTGTAGGTGAGCCAAACAATGAGCATCCATAAAAACGGCTGTTTCAACTGTTTCCAGTCCATTCGTTTGCCGTTCAGGAAGGTGCCTAACAGGCTGAGGACCAATAGGCCATCCAGCGCGGTGCCGAGTGGAATGGCGGGTGGGAGAAAACGGGTGAAACCGATCAGGAAGCTGACATGAACGTATAGGAACAAGCCAATTTTAGGCTCAATCAGAACGCCCAGTAATAAGGCTATACCAACGGGTAAACCCACGAACATGGCACCGCCGAGCATGCCATAGGTGCCAACCAGCCAACCGGCCAGCAAAGCCGACAATATGCCAAGCACGTAGATAAGCCAGGGGCTTTCGCGCCATTGCTCAGTTATTGAAAGAGGACGGTTCGTGAGATCCATCAGTATATAAATAGTTGTCTTTACTGAAAATTAGCTAGCTCGCCTTGACTTTTCCCAAACGCCGGACAGGTTGCCATGACAAAAGCGGGCAAATCCGGCCAGCACACACCAGTTCATGAACACAAAATAGAAAGGTACAAACGTCAGCTTGAAACGAGTCTGGCGATTCTCCAGTCCGTAACCAACCGTTGCAATCAGGTAAAAGACCACCTGACAACCGAATAAAAACAACCAGAACGATCGCGTAAACAGGCCTTTGTCCGGCCCGTCAGGCTGCGTGAGCAAAATTCCGTTGAGTAGCAAAAGCAGGGGGAGGCAGAAAGGCGTGACGGCCCACCGCAATACCCGATGCGATACGTACTGAAAACTTAGCCAGCCGTACTTGAAAATATTAAGAAGCTCCACCAGTCGCTTGATTGCCTGAAAGCCACCCGTCGCAATCCGGACCTTCCGCTTCATTTCTTCGGCGACCGAATGCGATGGCCGTTCGAGGGCGTAGGCGTCCGGCACATAATCGACCCGGTAGCCACGCCCGGCAATACGCAGCGAAATGATAAAATCATCCAGCAGCGTATCGGCTTCTACGGGCTCATAAAGTCTTGTCCGAATGGCAAACAATTCACCGGCGGCCCCCACGATCGTATGCAACTGGGCATCGAGCTTTTTCAGGAACGACTCATACCGCCAATAGAGGCCTTCGCCACTCCCGGCTGCGGCTTCTTCACCCTGAAGACTGATTCGTTTTTCGCCGGTTACGGCACCTACCGTCTCGTTGTCGAAGCGTTTGGTCAACCGGCTCACCGCTTCCGGATTCAGTTCTGTATTGGCATCGGTAAAAATTGTGATCGGTGTGTTTACCAGGCGCATCGCCTTGTTCATAGCGGCAATCTTACCCAGACGTTGTGCGCCTGAAAGGATGGTCAGGTTGGGTACGTCGAGCATCCGTTTCTCCAGATATTCGACCGATCCATCCGTGGAGCCTTCCACGACAAACAGAAAATGCAGCTGTTGTGCCGGGTAATCCTGACGTAAACAGTTCTGTAGTTTCTGCGGTAGGTAATCCAACTCATTATAAGCCGGAACGACCATCGTCACGTCGGGCCACTGAGCAGTTGCGACAACCTCTTCCACTGGCTTCGACTGGCCTGCCCCTAGTTTAACCAATACCCAGGCAACCAGGCCGTAGCCCAGATAGGTATAGAAAACCAGGAAGGTGAGCAGACAGAATGTCCAGCCAATCAAATAGTGAAAGAGTGTCATACAAATTTCATACGCTAAACGGGTGATACGCTGGTCGAGCTGAAGTTCCAGAACGTACCCCTCAAAAATGCTTTGGCATGCGTTAACTGGCCGTTAAGTAAGTACGATGCCATGTGCTTGGGCAAAATACAAAAGCCAAAAAACGCGTAAAAAACTACCCGCTGGAAAACAGAGCAATGGCGTCGCATAAACAAAATCCGGTTACGCGTCAGGTAGTAGGTTTTGAGGGGGCTGTGCTGCCCAACAGACATTGACTCTTTATGTAGAATCGACGCAGCAGGTTGATAATAAATAAGATAGCCCGCGTTTCGAATCCGTTGCGACCAGTCCAGCTCTTCGTAGTATAAGAAGAACCGTTCGGCAAAGCGACCAACCTGCTCAACAACCGTTCGACTGATCATCATGGCGCAGCCGTGGGCGAAGTTGGTGGCATGAGGCTCGTCGAACTGGCCAGTATCGACCTGATTAGAGCCAATGGCGGTTGCCGTGCCGGTATACATATTGATGGGGCTGTAGCCCGCATATTGTAGCAGTTGAGGAGATTCGTAGAACCTGATCTTTGGACAAACGACGCCTATTTCAGGATGCCCGGCAAAGGGTTTGAGCAGCTCGTCAAGAATGGTCGGGGATAGTTCGGTATCGTTGTTGACAATGAAGAAGTAATCGCCCTTCGCTTCCTGCATGCCCAGGTTATTACCACCCGTGAAGCCTAAATTGACCTCAGATCGAATGTACCGCAGATGTGGGTACTGGTTAACGTCCACTGTATTGGCAAACGGCTCTACCGATCCATTGTCAACAACAATAATTTCGTAGGTTGGGTAAGTCAGCTCCTTCGCTGAATCCAGAAACTGACGGGTTACTTCAGCCTGGTTGTAGTTGATGGTGATGATCGAGACGAGAGCCGACTCGTCGGTGTCGACTACACGTTCTCTTTTTGCCATAAACTGAATAGTGTCTGCCAGATGATCAATGCATCTGTTTTAAACGAAAATGTAGAAGAATATTCAATGTCGAGTAACGTCCGTTCCTTATCGGACATGGGTCCCTGGCCTTTGCCACGCTTTTTCACCTGCCAAAGACCCGTCAGACCGGCGGGCCCTGCAAATCGCCTGGCAAACTCGTCGGAGGTAAGTTTTTCGGCCTCATACAGAGGGAGAGGGCGATTACCGACTAACGACATATCGCCCACCAGAATATTGAACAATTGGGGAAGTTCATCGATGCTGCTGTTGCGCAGAAAGGTGCCAATGCGTGTAATGCGGGGATCATTGCGGAACTTCATGAATTTCGCCTTGCCCTGGGTTTCCTGCAAATAATGCTTTTCGCAAATGTGGCGATCATGATCAAATAACAATTTCTGGCAGGGAACGCCATCGGCCTCGCACACACTGCACGACAACGATCCATTGCTTGATGAATCTGTTTTGTGGTCTGCTTTGTCGTAGATATTGTTTGAGGCAAGTTGCCCCAGCAGTTGATCCGCTTCTACTTTCATGGTTCGGAACTTATACATGTTGAACACATGAAAATTGGCGCCGGCCCGTTTTGATCGATAAATGACCGGCCCTTTTGAGTCGAGAACAATAACGACCGCAACGACCAGCAGGATGGGCGACAACAGGAACAGAACGGTGAACGAAACGCTAATGTCGAGGAAGCGTTTCCACCAGGGCAGTCTGAACTGAGCCGGAATAGCCATCGGACTGGCGTTATCGAATGTCCGGATCTGATCGCTGAGGGAGAGGTAGTAGCTGATTTTGGTCTGAATTCGGTAATTATCTTCATTGATAGCCAGCAGGTCAGTAACCCCTGCGGCCAGCGTAGCTTGTTCTAAAGGACTTTCGCCCAAACGGGAAACGAGAAGAAAAGGGACTAATCGATAATCTTGTTTGCTTCGAACTAAACTCACCATCGCATCCCCGTTCGTTCTATCCGTAATGATCAGGTCGACCTGTTGATTATCTGTCAGCCATCTTTCCGATTCGATTATCTCCTTAAAGCGCACTATTGAATGACCTGAGCCAACCAGACTGGCAATCCGGTTAGCGATCAGATCGTCATCTATTACCAATAAGACATAGACTATAGACATTTTTTTGTTTTTATACGCAGGTGTTCAGGCCTGCAAAGGGATTGGCCAGATACGCTGGCATTGAGAATAACGGAGAGTAGAAAGTAGGAATAAAGAATTGAGTAGAAAGAGTGAAGTAGTCGAAAAGTCGCTGCTTATCCTGAATCTGGATCGGTTTCTGCATGCTCAATGGCATCGCGTTTGTCGATTCAACGGACTAACGGTCGGAAGCAGTCCTTGCCGTATGGTGAATTTACGATACCGCCAAGTCCCCCAGTAGCATGGAGACGATGCGTGAGCGGTGTGGCCAGGAGGTTTTGTTCTCCGACTTAAGTTGAAGAGACTGGTTATTCTGAGCTTCCTGATTCGATAAATCAGCACGCCGGAGGAGGGCATGCAGTTTGGCTTTTACTTCTAACGGATTGAATGGCTTGGAGAGGAATGCATCGACACCTTGTTCCAGACAATCAATTCGGGTCGTACTGTCCGAAACACTGGATAGGATCATAACCGGCGTTTGTGCCGTCAAGTGGCTCATACGAATCAGTTTTGTTAATTCCAATCCACTAAAGAAAGGCAGATCCAGCTCGGTAAGCACCGTATCGAAACGGTTGCCCTGGATCAATAACCGGGCTGCTTCCTGTCCTGTAGTTGCTACTGTAATCTTAAAATCTTTCGACAGAGTTTGTACAAGTATATCAACAACGTACTGATTTTCGTCTGCGATGAGGATATGGCGTTTCGTCTTCATTTAAAGTATTGATAGGAGTAGAATCTATGGGTTAGATTTGAATTTTTAGACTACGAGACCAGGAAGACGGTTACTTTACGGGCTACAAAAAAAAAGCACCCCAGGGGGTGCTATCTGCCAAATGAATATGAGCGGGTAACTATTTTATTGATCCGTTGGTAGTAAGTGTAATGGATAATCCCTTGAAATATAGTTAGTTATTTGCTTGTCTGGGCTACCGAAAACCAGGCTTGACAGCTTCTCGGAATCGGTTAATTTAGTATACTACGATGATCAAAAATTGATTAAACGGTATGTATATTTTTTGTCAAATAGGTGCTTTAATGTGATTTCAAGGGCCATTTTATAGTTTAGTCTTCGCGGGTTTCTTGTTTATTTTATATATCAAATAATATTAAATTAAATTAAAAAAGTCAAAAATGGCCAAATTGGTAACATGAGGGGCTATGAGTGGGTCTAGCCAAAATAGATGCTTTTTAAAATAATACTAACCCACAGACTTATTTGTAAAGGGCTATCAATAATAATGCCACAGTTAGCGGAGACCTTCGTTCAACAATCAGTCCTGCTAGTTATCCGTTTTGGTACAAAGCCGTATCTTTGGGCTACGTATCCGTTGATTTATGAACCAACCAACCTTTTCTCAACCGCCCCGGCGGTCCGGCTTGCGCCCTCATCTGATCGCCGTGCTGGGTCTGCTAGTGCTGGCCGTTATTTATTTCTCCCCAGTTATGTCGGGCAAAACCCTGTCGATGCATGACGTGCAGGAGGCCTCTGCATCTGCCCGGGAAATCCGGGAGATTGCCAAGGAAACGGGCATAAAGCCGCTCTGGACCGACGCCGTCTTTAGTGGCATGCCTGGCTACATGATTGACTTCAATTATCCTTATATCCTGGTCTATAAGGGAGTCATGGCCGTTGTTAATGTATTGCCCAATACCGCCAGTATTGTCTTTGTGGTCATGTTGAGTATGTACATTCTGCTCATCGTGTTAGGCTGTAACTCCTGGCTCTCGGCGCTTGGAGCGGCTGCCTATGGGCTAGGAACCTTCGGTATCGTTAGTCTCGAAGCAGGACACGTTTCCAAGTTGTTTGCCATGGCGTATGGGGCCGGTATGCTGGCCGGAATCATCCTCGCCCTACGGGGTCGCTATTGGGTTGGAGCGGCTCTGACGGGCTTTTTTATGTGTATGGAACTGGGGGCTAACCACATCCAGATTACCTATTACCTGTTCATGGCTGCCGCTCTGTATGTCGTTATTGAAGGGGTTTCGCTTATCCGTTCAGGCAAAACACGGCAATTACTACTTGGGTTAGCCACCCTGGCCGTCGTGAGTGCCGTGGCTGCCGGTAGTTTCGGAAAGCGGCTGCTCGTACTCAACCAATATACCAAAGAAACGATTCGGGGTAAATCGGAGCTAACGGCTAAAACAACCAACCCTGACGGAAAATCGCCCAGCAGTGAATCCAAAGGAGGGCTGGATAAAGATTACGCCTTTACGTATAGTTATGGCAAAGCGGAGACGCTCACCCTGCTCATTCCAAATGCTTTTGGGGGTGCATCGGGCGGAGGGCTAACCACCGGGTCCGAGTTTTACAAAGCCATGACGAGCCGGGGAGTCGATCCGGCAGCTGCGAAGCAAATGGCTGAACTTGGAGCGCCCACCTATTGGGGTGATCAGCCGATGGTGGGAGGGCCCGCCTATGCTGGGGCTGCTTTGTTGTTCCTGTTCGTGCTGGGCATGTTTGTTGTCCGCGGGTCAATTAAATGGTGGCTGTTGAGCGCAACAGCCCTGATGATCATGCTGGCCTGGGGAAAAAACCTGCTCTTCTTTAATGAATTTCTGTTCGATAACCTGCCTTACCTGAACAAGTTCAGGGCCATGACGATGGCCTTTTGTCTGGCCCAGTTGTTCATCGCGGCCGGGGCAGCGTTGGGAATTCAGCGCATTGTCAGCCAGAAACTCACGCTGGCAGAGTTGAAACAACCGCTGCTGATCAGTTTGGGTCTGACGGCTGGTTTGGCGGCCGTGCTGGCACTGATAAATGGTACGTTTTTCAGTTTCCAGGCGCCCAATGATATTCCATTCTTATCCCGCTATTTTGGTGAAGCAGCCCGGGAGTTCCAGACGGCCCTGATCAGCGACAGACAGAGTATGTTTCGGGCCGATGCCATACGGTCCGTCATTGTGATTTTGCTGGCTGCCGGGTCTATCTGGCTGTTTTTGACCAACAAAATTAAAGGTGGACTTTTCTACCCACTGATACTGGCCATTGTCGTTATTGATTTGTTTGCTGTGGACAAGCGTTTTCTGAACAGCGATGATTTTGTATCGAAAACCCAGGCCAGCGTTCTGTTTGAACCCACCTCGGCCGATCAGCAGATTTTGCAGGACAAATCCCTGGGGTATCGGGTTTTCGACCAGACGGGCTCCTTTATGGAAACCAACCGGACGTCCTATTTCCACCGCTCGATTGGGGGCTACAACACAACGCGGTTACGGCGGTATAACGAACTGATCAATTTCGCTTTTCAGAACAACACACTCAATATTCTGAACATGCTGAATGCGAAATACGTCATTCAGAATGGGCCATCCAACCCGAATGATCCACAGCAGGCACCGGCCGGTCCAATTGCGCTGCCGAATCCTGAAGTAATGGGCGCTGCCTGGTTTGTGGGTACTATTCAGCAGGTTACGAATGCCGACGAAGAAATGGCGGCCATGAAAACGCTGAATCCACGCGATTCAGCGGTTGTCGATAAACGGTTTGCGGCACAACTGGGGAATTTGCCTGCTACACTGGATCATACGGGTAGTACCATTCAACTGACGAGTTACCGTCCGGATAAGTTAATCTATGAAGCGAATGCCGCTCGTGATGGGCTGGCCATTTTCTCGGAAATCTATTACCGGGGTGAGTCCGACTGGCAGGCATTTATCGATGGCAAACCAGCGCCCCATTTGCGGGCTGACTATGTTTTACGGGCCTTACGTATCCCCGCCGGAAAGCATACGGTTGAATTTCGATTTGATCCTCCGCTAGCCCATACGGGCGATACTATCGACCTGATTTGCAATGTATTATTGATTGCGCTCATCGGGTTCGTTATCTTTCATGAAGGGCGCAGCCGAAACCGACAACCAGTGAATGAACCGGAACCTGTATTGCCCGTTGCCCCTGATGAACCCAAGCCAGTCAGCAAACCAACGAAAGCGAAAACCCGCTAATAAGCAATAAACAGCATGCGGCTGATTCCAGCGGGTAACCGCTAAAGCACGGCCGCAACAACTACGTCAATAGTAGTTGTTGCGGCTGTTTCTTTTGGCCAGCGCTCGTGATACACCACTCATCGCCAGGGCACGGTCCTGGATTGTCCAGTTGGGCTGACCCGGCACTTGGGTTTGCAACAACGCGGGTGTATGAATGGTAACGACCCATCCAAAAAATAGTAACCCCCGGCGTTATAGGCTTGAAAATCGCGCTCAAATGCGGACGTTGCCTGTCCATATTTGTCCGAAATCGTACATAGGCTACGGTGCCAATTACCCAAAGAAGCGCGTATGCAGGGATTGAAAGGCATGGTATGAAAATTGAGCCATGCTTATCGGTAAATGGTTAAACGGACCCCTGTATGTTACGAAACTATCTGAAAATAGCTATTCGGAATCTGTCTCGAAGCAAGTCGTTCTCGGCTATCAATACACTAGGCCTCTCCGTAGGCATGACCTGCTGCATGCTGTTGCTACTGTACATTCGCAGCGAGCTTTCCTTTGATAATTATCACGAACATGCTGATAATCTGTACTTGCTGGGGTCAAAGTCGACCATTGGTCAGAATGCAGGCCGGGAGGGAGCGCATGTTTCGGCACCGTATGGACCGGCGCTTAAAGCAGCGTATCCCGAAATCGTCCAGATGGCCCGGTTGTTCGAATCCGATGAAAAATCGCTGTTGCAGGTTCGTGAACCTGGTAAGCCGCTGCTGGCTTTTTACGAGACAAAAGGCTATCAGGTAGACTCTACTTTCTTCGATTTATTTACCTACCAATTTACGGAGGGTAGCCCTAAAACGGCCCTTCGGGATGTGCATTCCGTTGTGCTCTCCGAAGAAGTTGCCCACAAATTATTTGGTAATGCAAGCGCTCTGGATAAGCTTGTTCGCATTGGTGGCGATGCGGGAATGGGAGAGGAGTTTAAAGTAACCGGTGTTTACCGGGATCCGAGTGCCCACTCGCACATCGACGCTCGGTTTTTTATCCCCATTTATGCGGGCGACATGGGGAGTTTTCTGCGGAGTGGCCGACTCGATTTCGCCAACAACAATATGTTCTACACCTACGTGCGGCTTCAGTCAGCGGGTAGCGATGGAGATAAAGCAGGTGATGCCCGGCAACTGGAGAAAAAATTTCCAGCTTTCATCGAAAAATACGCCCGTGCCGATCTGAAACTGGTTGGTTTTGACAGGAGCCTTTTTCTGGTCGCCGTTCCCGACCTGCACCTGTACAGTAATTTTGAATCCGTTGTGACGCCAACCAACAGCATTCTATACCTGTATATCCTAGGTTCCATTGCTCTTTTTACCCTGCTCATTGCCTGCATCAATTTCATGAATCTGTCAACGGCACAGTCGGCCAGACGAGCGGCTGAAGTGGGCGTTCGTAAGGTGATGGGGGCTGAACAAAACGCACTGGTCAGGCAGTTTCTGGGCGAGTCGATGGTACTCACGTTGATGGCGCTGGTCATTGCGCTGGGCCTGGCCGCTGCTTTTCTTTCGTTGTTTAATCAACTCACGGGCAAGGCCTTGTCTTATCGGGAGTTGTTCCAGCCAACAAGTTTACTCGCCTTCGTCGGACTGGCCCTGGTAACGGGCTTGCTGGCCGGGAGCTACCCGGCATTCTACCTGTCGTGGTTCAACCCCGTACAGGTATTGAAAGGACGATTTGCCAACTCACTATCGGCAATAACACTGCGCCGAAGTCTGGTCGTTTTTCAATTTGTCGTGTCGGTTGGACTCGTGCTGGCGTCATTTGTCATTCAGGAACAGATGCGCTTCCTGCGCGACAAACCGCTGGGCTTTACGCAGGATCAGCAGATTGCCATACCGTTTCGCAGTAGTGAATCCCGAGCGGCCTACACGGCTTTTCGCAACGAAATTTTGTCTAACAATCAGGTTGTTGCGGCTGCTGGGACCCAGTTTTATCCCGGTATCGCTAACCTTAGCGATATGGTATTTCACCGCCCTGACCAATCCACGGAGCAGGGCCACGATATCCGAACAAACCGGGTTGATTTCGAGTACCTGCAAACGATGGGCTTCCGGCTGAAGCAGGGCCGACTATTCTCGCGGCAGTTTCCGGGCGATACGGCTAACCGGATTATTGTGAATGAAGCAACGTTACGGCAGTTTCAGATCGCTCCCAACAAAGCCATCGGTCAGCGTCTGAACTTCGACTGGCAGGGTGAAAGCACACCGTTCGAAATTGTCGGTGTGGTCAACGATTTTCATTTTGAGGATCTGCACAAAACCATTGAACCGTATGCATTTATGCTTAGCCCACGGCCCAGCTTCAACTACCTCATTGTGCATGTCAATGCGAGTGAGATGAGCCATGTGCTGAGCTTTATCGAGCAGAAATGGAAACGCATGCGCCCCGACGAGCCCTTTGAGTACACTTTCCTGAACGAGGATTTTCAGAAAAACTACCAGGCCGAAGCCCGAACGGCACGGATTGTCCGAACGTTTACGATCATCTCCATTCTGATCTCCTGTTTAGGCTTATTTGGTCTGGCCACATTTGCTGCTCAGCAACGGACTAAGGAAATAGGCGTCCGCAAAGTACTCGGAGCGTCGGTAGGGGGTATCGTTTTGCTGCTATCGAAAGATTTCCTGAAGCTAGTTCTGATTGCCATCGTCATTGCCTCGCCCCTGGCCTGGTTCGCCATGAATCGTTGGTTACAGGATTTTCAGTATAAAATTGATATTCCGTGGTGGGTTTTTATCGTGGCTGCGGTTCTGGCCGTGGTGATTGCCTTTCTCACCATCTCTTTTCAGAGTATCAAAGCCGCCCTCATGAATCCAGTGAAGTCTTTACGAGCAGAATAAGCGCTACTTCATAGACGGAAATGGTCAATCCATCTATGAAGTAGCATAATTAGTCGATTAATCGATTAAGCAGAACGGAATGGCTTTACATTTGTCGCTATAAGATTAGGTTGGTTAAAGAAGCTTGACTTTGTTGGGCTTCTTTTTTGTACAGTCAACTACGCTTTAAAAAGCACCAGAGGGCCTTACCCACCCAATAGTTTGCTGCCGGACTGCGTTACTCGTTTCATCAGCGCAGCAAACCTGCCAACTGCCTGCCCATGCGTTTGGCCAGAAAGGGATTTACCCGTGAAACCGTCTCCGCAACCCTTTCCAATCGTGAACTCGTCTCCTTTGCGCAAACCATAAAGCCCCGAAAAATACATTTACCGGCCAGGTTTATCGACCACCCAATTGAGTAGCTATGGAAATTGTTAAAAAGGTGTTCCTGACTTTTACTTTTTTTTATCAATTTTCTTATGCGCAATCCATTGCTCCCAAGCTACCCTTACTCGATAGCCTGACGCACAAAATCGAGACGAAAAGCTACCCGAATATTCATGCGGTACTCATCAGCCAAAATGGGGTCACTGTTTACCAAAAGTACGCCAATGGTTATAGCCCGGATAGTTTACACGATTCTCGATCTTCGTTCAAATCAATTGCCAGCTTGCTGACAGGTATTGCCATTGATAAAGGGTTTATTAAGAACACCGCTCAGAAAGTCTACCCTTTTTTTCCTGAATACGCCAGCTTTCAACACTGGGACAGCCAAAAAGCCCAGATGACACTCGACAATTTGCTCTCGATGAAAACCGGCTTCGATTGTGAGGAATTCAACGGGACCAATGATTGCGAAGAAGCCATGACTCAAAGCAAAGACTGGGTTAAGTTTTCGTTGGATCTGCCGCTGACTAAACATCCGGGAACATATTGGTCTTATACGTCTTCTGCACCTATGATTTTAAGCGGTGTTATCGCCAATGCGTCGAAGATGTCTATTGTAGCGTTTGCCGATAAATACCTTTTTAAGCCGCTGGGTATCAATAAGTATCGGTGGACAATGGATTCTGCTCAACATGGTATGACGGCCGGTTCATTTTTTATTCGCCCCGCTGATATGTTGAAAATAGGGCAGCTAGTGGCTAATCAGGGCAAATGGCAGGGCAAACAGATTGTGTCAAAGGAGTGGCTCGATAAGTCTACAAGAGCTGATACGGCCATCCCTAACTTTTCTTTTGTCGGCTCGTCTCGAACCAAACGGGCTCAACCACAACCAACGTACTACGGCTATTACTGGTATCGGGAACGACTGGTCACGGATTCTTTCAGGCACGAGGTCTTGTTTGCTTCAGGGAACGGAGGTCAGTATATAATGCTGATCAATGATTTACACTTAGTCGTAGTCTTTACGGGAGGAAACTATAATTCATGGAAGGCAAAACTTCCGTTTAACGCGTTGACAACATATATCATTCCTAGCTTTGCTACGAGTTCACAGCCCTCCCGATAAGGGGCCGCGTCTGGTTACCTGTCGAACAGACTTAGCCTGTTTTCCACGATGAATCGGCCTTCGGTCTTTTAATGAGCCAAGGAAACAATAACAATCGTATGAACAAATTGAGAGTAAAGAATTAAGTAGTGTCCTTCTCCAGACAATGGCCCGGAGGCTGTCTGAAAAGGCCACTACTTAAATGAATACCCTGTGCTTTATAATCCTGTTCGCGATCAATCCAGGTTTCGCTCAGGGCTAAACTTTTTGCGTAAAATCGGCTTAATGAGCGCTGCCCGTAGTTACTGACTCGGCGAAACCAGTTGCTATAGTCAGGGCTTTCCATTGCGTCATATCAGCCTGCAACGACTTGATCTTCTGAGTGGTCATATCGAAAGCATCCTGACCCAGCAATAAGTGCAGGGGTGGGTTTGGCTCACCGGCTATCTGGATTATGGCCGCTGCGGCCTTCACGGGATCACCCGGCTGGTTTCCTCTGATTTGCTCCTGGTGAACAGCTTCGGATTGCCGGACCAGCCCATAGGCTTCCAGTTGACCGGCGGGAACCAGCAATGAACCGGATGATAAAAACTCCGTTCGGAAATAACCCGGCTCTACGATAGTTACCTTTATCCCAAACGGCGCTACTTCTGCGGCCAGTGATTCTGATAGGCCTTCAACCGCGAATTTGGTGGCGCAGTAAATCCCCCAACCAGGGAAATTGCCTGTTATACCGGCAACTGAGGAGAGGTTGAAAATATGGCCGGACTGTTGGTGGCGTAACTGAGGCATAACCTGCCGGATCACATTCAGTGTTCCAAAGACATTAACCTCGAAATTTGCCCGTGCTTCCCGGTCGGTGAGTTCTTCCAGACTTCCCAGTTGACCATACCCCGCGTTATTGACTACTACGTCGATTCGCCCGAACTGGCGAAGGGTGGCCTGGATAGCCTCACCAACGCTGGTTTCATCTGTCAGATCGACGGCAAGCGGCAGAAAATCGTTGGAATCGTTGCCGACAACACGGCGTAACTCGGCAACCTGACGGGACGTTGCTGCGACCCGATGGCCCTGCCGTACTAATTGACTTACTAATTCAAGTCCCAGGCCTTTGGAGGCACCGGTGATAAACCACACTGATTGATTGTCCATAATTTTGCTCGTTTTACAAGCACAAAGGTAGACTAACCAGTAGGGGCGAGGTAGCCAAATTCAAGCCGGTACTTACCAAATTCAAACACGCCGGAAAGCTGAAGGGGTCAAGCCGGTATGCTTTCTGAAGAAGTAGTTGAAGTGGGCTGGTTCGTCGAAACCCAAGCAATAGCCAACCTCGGCAATGTTCCAGTCGCTATGCCTGAGCAGTGCTCTGGCTTCGCCGGCCAGTCGGTCAGCGATGTGGTCAGTCGTGGTTTTGCCGGTTGTATCGCGCACGCAACGGTTCAGGTGATTGACGTGTACGGCGAGTTGGTGGGCAAAGTCACTCGCCGAGCGAAGGGTAAACCGCCGGGCTGGTGACTCGATGGGAAATTGTCGTTCGAGCAGTTCGAGGAATACCGCCGTCAGACGAGACCGGGCATCGGGGTGTTGGTGCACGACGTCGGAGGGGCGCCGTTTGAGGGCATAATGAATCAGTTCGGATACGTAATTTCGAAGCAGGTCATATTTAAGCACATAGTCTGAATTAATCTCAGCCAGCATTTTTTCGAACAATGCACTCACTTGGTTATCTTCAGCGGCATTCAGCGTAAAGGCTGGTTTACCCCCGGGCTGGAACAAAGGCAGACTCGTGAGGCCAGCGTCGAACTGCCCCCTAAAGAATGCTTCGCGGAAAATGCAGAAGAAACCGGTTGTGTCACCCGATACGGCTTGCCATGTGTAGGGTACTGCAGGGTTGAAAAACACCAGCGTCGGTCCATCGATTTCAATGCTTTTGTCAGCGTAATGGTACCGGTTTTGCCCCCGAATGAGCGTAATTTTATAAAAATCACGCCGGCTGTATTGAATCGGCGCTACAGTGGGTGCCAGGCAATCCTCCAGGCGAAAGACATTTACCTGGCCAATATTGGCCGGTGGCGTATCTGGCAGGCTATTAAATTTATGCCGGTAAAACTCTTCAAGGCTTTCGGTCTGTTGCATCGGGCAAAGTTACCAAATTCAATCAAACTCGTCGTTGTCTATATTGGTTACCCTGGTACTGTTTGATCGGACTCCTATTCCTCATGCCTGTTCAACAGCATCTGTGCTTTTTACGGCTTGCAACACGGATTGTAGAACGCCCGGAAATTTTTTCTCCAACTCATCAGACCGTAGCGAAATCAGGCTTTGCGTACCATAGGGCCGTAGATGAATGAGCCCGGCTTCGCGCAATACCCGGATGTGGTGCGACATAGTCGACTTGGCCACCGGAGTCGGGATGGCGCCACAGGACTGTTCACAGGCAGACTGGGCCAGACATTGCACATAATTCAACCGGACGGGGTCACTGAGCGCGTGGAGCACGCCTGTCAGGGTTATCTGGTCAGCAGTGGGATGTTGGAACTGTTTCATAAGGTAAATCGTCTGATTGCGCCTTCATCACGGCAACCCGTTAATGAAGTAGCTACAGTAGTTGCTAACACAACAATGTGGCCGATGGAAATAATTCACTAGTTTTTTAGAATTGAGAAACCATCTGCGAAGTCATCTTGTTCGACAACCATAAAACAATCATAGTTCGATGATTGTAGAACAATAAAACAATACAACTGCGCATAAAATGAAAACGCTAAACTTTCGAACACAGTCTCTGATTGCAGGCCTGATCGTATTGACAATTGCTTTATTTTTAGTCACCCCCAACTTATTTTCCAACAAGCCAACGGCATCCACAAGCGGTAAGGCGTCTTCGCCAGCCCCGCTGGCCGAAAATAAGGTAGCCAGCGATGCGTTTATCGTAAAACGCGAAATCATCACCGATGAATTACAAACGACGGGAACCATCCAGGCAAATCAGGAGGTCGATCTGGTCAGTGAAGTAGCCCGTAAGCTGGTCCGGGTCTATGCCCGGGAGGGTAGTTCCGTGAGCCAGGGTACGTTGCTCTATAAGCTGGACGATGCCGATCTGCTCGCGAAAAAACGCAGACTGGCGCTGCAGGAAAAATTGGCCCGGCTGGATGAAAAACGGTTCCGCGAACTGCTGGCGACAGAAGCCATCAATCAGCAGGAATATGACAAAGTACTGACTAACCTGAACGTATTGCAGGCTGAAATGGCCATGATTGACGTCGACTTGGTTAAAACGGAAATCCGCGCTCCGTTTGCGGGTAAACTCGGTCTGAAGCGCGTCGACGTTGGCGCTTATGTAACCCCAGCAACGGTATTGAGCTCGATCGATGACATTAGCCGGGTAGAAGTGGCCTTCACGATCCCCGAAAAATACGCATCGGAGGTTCGGCCGGGGCAATCCATTCAATTTACGACCGAAAACAGCAATCGCCCGTTTCTGGCAACGGTTACGGCTACTGAGCCAAAACTGGAAGCCAACACCCGGAGCTTACTGGTCAAGGCCATTAGCGAAAACAAAGGCGGCAAACTGGTGCCCGGCTCGTCGGCCAAGATTGCGTTTGCCCTGCACGTGGCTCAGGATGGTATCCTGGTGCCCACGCAGGCATTGATTCCTACCGTCAAAGGCTATTCCCTATTCAGAATCAAAAACGGCAAAGCCGAGCGCCGGGAGGTGAAAACCGGCAGCCGGACCAAAGGAACCGTGCAGATTCTGGAAGGCTTGTCGATTGGCGATACGGTGTTGACTACCAATTTGCTGCGCCTGGACACGGGTGTACCGGTAACGGCCTCTACTATTGAATAGCTATTCACCTACGTTGTTCTCCTTCTCTTTGTTTTAAAAATACCTCATCATGAGTTTATCGGGAATTAGTATTCAGCGGCCAGTGCTGGCCGGGGTACTCTCTGTATTGATTATACTTTTTGGATTCGTCGGGCTGACCTACCTCGGCATTCGCGAATATCCGGTTACGGATTCGCCAATCGTTACGGTTACCACAACCTATCCGGGTGCCAGCCCCGATGTAATCGCCTATCAGATTACCAAGCCGCTGGAAGAGTCCATTGGCGAAGCCAACGGCATCCGAACTATCTCATCTGTCTCGCGGGAAGCGGCCAGTGTGATCACGGTTGAATTCAATCTCGATGCTGATCTGGAAGCGGCCGCCAACGACGTGCGGGATAAAGTAACCAAAGCCCGGCGTCTGCTGCCCGGTGACGTTGATCCGCCCATAGTAGAAAAAGCAAACAGTGGCGATATTGTCATTTTCATGGCCGTGGAAAGCAAAACCCGCAGCATTCTGGAAGTAAGCAACATAGCCTCTACGGTTATCAAAGAGCGTATGCAGACCATTCCGGGCGTAAAACGGGTCGGTATTGCCGGTGAAAAAAAGTACGCCATGCGGCTACGGATCGACCCGGCAAAACTGGCGGCCTATCAATTGACACCTTCCGACATTGAGCAGGCCCTACGAAAAGAAAACGTAGACCTGCCTTCCGGCCGGATTGAAGGCGATCGAAACGAACTGACGGTCCGGACGCTGGGTCGACTGACCAAAGAGGCCGATTTCAACAACATGATCGTTAAGCAGGCCGGAAGCAGCATCATCCGTTTTCGGGATATTGGCTATGCTGAGTTAGGGGCCGAGAACGAACGGACAGCTATTCTGAATAGCCTCAAGGGGAATTCAGCTACCATCGGTGTTTTTGTGGAACCCCAGCGGGGAGCCAACGCCGTTGCCATCGCCGATGAGTTTTACGAGCGACTTAAAGACCTGCGCAAAGAAATACCGGCCGACTACGAGCTGACCATCGGGAAAGACTTTACCGAGCCGATCCGTGATTCCATTTCTGAAGTGGAAGAAACCCTGTTCGTGGCGTTTGGGCTGGTCATTCTGATCCTGTTTCTTTTTCTGCGTGACTGGCGGTCGACGATCATCCCGGTCGTTGCCATTCCGGTGTCCATCGTGTCGGCTTTCTTTATCATGTACATCGCGGGTTACTCGATCAATATCCTGACACTGTTGGCGCTGGTGCTGGCGATCGGTCTGGTGGTGGATGATGCCATTGTTGTTCTGGAGAATATTTACGCCAAAGTGGAAGAAGGCATGTCGCCCCTGCAGGCTGCCATTAAAGGCTCGTCGGAAATCTACTTCGCCGTTATCTCGACGACCATTACGCTGGCGGCCGTTTTTCTGCCCATTCTGTTCCTGCCGGGCATCACGGGGAAGCTTTTCCAGGAGTTCGCCGTGGTTGTGGCGGGGTCGGTGCTGGTGTCGGCGTTTGTGGCCCTGACATTGTCGCCGATGATGAGCGCGTACCTGCTAAAACGGCACGACAAACCCAACTGGTTGTACCGGAAAACGGAGCCTTACTTCGTAGCCCTGAACCGGGGCTATGAACGGTCGCTGGCCTGGTTCATGCACTACCGATGGGTTGCCTTTCCCGTCCTGATCGTTACGTTCGGCCTCATTTATGTGATTGGGAAGCAACTCCCGTCGGAGCTGGCTCCGCTGGAAGACCGCTCGCAAATCAGTTTGGCCGTCATTGCACCGGAAGGATCATCGTACGAGTACACGGAGAAGTACATGAATGAGATCGCCCGGTTCTCGGTTGACTCGACGCCCGGCTTATTTCAGACGTATTCCATTCTAGCCCTGACGTTTGGGCCACCGGCGCCGGTGAATGTTGCTATCCAGAACACATTCCTTAAAAAAGCCGACCAACGCACCACGACGCAGGCCGACGTCTTTGCGACTTACGCCCGAAATGCCGGAAATTTTCGGGGCGTAACGGTCTTCCCGGTGCAGCCACCAACCATTGGTAGCCGGTTCGGACAGGCTCAGCCCGTTCAGTATGTGTTGCAGGGCACTAACCTGGCGGCTATTACGGACGTGTTGCCGACGTTTATGGACGAAGCGCGGAAAAGCCCCATTCTGCGGTTCGCTGATTCGGATCTGAAGGTAAATAAACCAGAGCTGGTCCTTCAGATAAACCGCGACAAGGCGGCTGAGTTAGGGATCTCCGTTGCCGAGATCGCCCGGGGCCTGCAACTGGCGCTGAGTGGTCAGCGGTACGGCTACTTTATCTACAATGACCGTCAATACGAGGTGATTGGTCAGTTGCAAAAACAGGACCGCGATACG
Source organism: Spirosoma horti (assembly GCF_054776595.1). Classification (NCBI taxonomy): domain Bacteria; kingdom Pseudomonadati; phylum Bacteroidota; class Cytophagia; order Cytophagales; family Cytophagaceae; genus Spirosoma; species Spirosoma horti. The sequence continues at coordinate 404,523 of NZ_BAAHBQ010000001.1, read as the reverse complement.
CCGTATGATTTGAAAGCGATGTTTGTGCGGACCCGAACAGGGGATGTCGTTTCGCTCGACAATCTGGTCTCGTTCAGGGAAAGCATTAGTCCGGCGGCCATTTACCGGTACGATCAATCTATTTCGGCGACCGTTTCGGCGGGGTTGGCCCCTGGTTTTACAATCAGTGACGGCGTAGCGGAAATGAACCGCATTGCCGGGAAAGTCCTGCCGCCGACTATCAAAACAGCGCTGGCAGGTGAATCCCGTGATTTCTCCGAGAGCTCATCAAGTTTACTATTTGCGTTTGTGTTCGCGCTGGTGCTGATCTATCTGGTGCTGGCAGCCCAGTTTGAAAGCCTGGTCGATCCGTTCATTATTTTGCTGACCGTCCCGATGGCGATGACCGGTGCCCTGCTGAGTTTGTGGCTGTTTGGCCAGACGCTGAATATTTTCAGTCAGATCGGGATCATTACCCTCATCGGTCTGATCACCAAAAACGGTATCCTGATCGTTGAGTTTGCCAACCAGCAGAAAGAAGCCGGGTTGAGCCCGCTCGAAGCGGCTAAAGTGGCGGCTGCTTCCCGGTTTCGACCCATTCTGATGACCAGCCTCGCGATGATCTTTGGGACGGTTCCAATCGCGCTTACCGTAAATAGTAGAAGCTCACTCGGAACGGTCATCGTCGGCGGCTTATTGTTCGCGGGTCTGCTCACCCTCTACATCATCCCGGCCGTGTATTCTTACTTCTCGCGGGTTCCCCGAAAAAAAGCCGAAGAGCTTGAACTCGTAGCTTAATCCATATAGAACCGCCCTGACAGCGGCCGTTGTCAGGGCGGTTCTTCTTCGATCAACTTTCATTTTTATGAGACACACCAAGTATATTATCACGTCCTTCCTGGCATTTGCTTTTCTGAGTCCAGAATCAGTCAAAGCCCAGGTTCGCCAACTAACGATGGAACATGCCGTTACACTGGCAATCGACAAAAATCGCGATTTGCAGGTAGCCACGCTGGAAACGGCAAAAGCTACTCAAAAAGTGCAGGAAGCACGTGGGTATGCGTTGCCCACGGTAGCCGCTTCGGCGCAGTACCTGTACTATTTCAATAAGCAAGTTTCGTTCCTGCCCGGTAGCTTTGTTGGGTTAGGCGACGATCAGCTAGCCACATTTCGGGTTGGGGGTTCGAACGCGTTCCTGGGTGGCGTGGCCGTATCCCAGCCTTTGTTTCAGACCAGCGTTCGCTCGGGTATTAGAGTGGCCCAGATCGATGGGTTGGCCACGGACCAGGCACTGGCCGATGTTCGGGCCACCGTCGTTACCGACGTCAGAAAAGCGTATCTGGATGTACTGATCACCCAGGAACAACTCCGGTTGCAGCAGCAGAGTATCGCCCGGAATGAGCAGGCGTTGAAAGACGCCCGTTCGCTGCTGGCCCAAGGTCGGGCCTCGCGGGTCGACACGTTACGCGCTTATGTAACACTTGAAAACCTGCGTCCGACGCTCATTCAATTGACAAACCGAATCGGTATCACGAAAACGGTGCTCAAACGTACTGTGGGGTTAGACGAACGGGAAGAGGTTGAACTCCAGGATTCACTGCGTTACGATGACGCCTTATTCGTCTCGCCGAGTACCGACGCCTTTCTCGACGTGGTGCAGGCCCGGCCCGAAGTGCGTCGGTTGGAATTGGTCGAGCAGCTAAACCGGGAACAAATTGTGCTGCAGGCGGCTGAAAAGCAACCGAAATTAGCCGCGATCGGCCTGGTACAGGCCCAGTCACAAGCCAATAATCTTCGGCTGGGTGATTACCGATGGCCCGTAAGCTCCTACGTGGGCTTGCAGCTCAGTGTGCCCATTTTTACTGGTTTTCGAACAAATTCCCGTATTCAGCAGGCGCAGATAACCCGTAGGCAAAGCGAAACGCAGTTAGCCAATCTGAAGGAGATTGTGCGGGCGCAGGTGAAGATAAGTCAGGCGAACGTGCAGGAGGCCCGGCTACGCATCCAAACCCAGCAACAGACGATTTCCGTTGCCGAGTTGGGCTACCGGATCACCCGCGACCGTTGGAAACAGGGCATTGCGTCCCGACTGGACCTGACCGATGCGGAACTTTCGCTTACCCAGGCTAAGTCGAATTACCTCCAGGCCGTGTACGATTATCTCGTTGCCGTAGTCGGGCTAGACAAGGTATTGGGTCGAATCAAGTAAGATAGACCCGGCTAGGATCGGGGCTGCTAATCCGTAGAAAAGGGTCGTTTGCAAACAGCATTAATTGACGGAAAAGAGGTAGATTGCCTGCGTATTTAAGCCTGGTATAGCGCTATTTTTTCATCCCTCAAACCTTGAACACTCATGGCAAGATCATCCCTTATTTTACTGTCTGGTTTATTGGCCAGTCTGACTTTTTCTGTTCAGGCCCAGTCAGTTGACCTAAAACCGATATGGGAAACCGATACGACACTCCGCACCCCCGAAAGTGTTTTAGTTGATCCGGGGAAAAAACTTCTCTACGTAGCCTGCATCAATGGAGGTCCGTCCCTGGAAAACAAAAGTAGCTACATTGCTAAAGTAGGATTCGATGGTAAGGTAATTCAGATGAAATTTACCGATAACCTCAATTCGACCAAAGGAATGGGTATTCTGGGCGATAAACTGTACGTGACGGAAATGACACAGGTCGCCGAAATTGCCCTGACTACGGGTAAAATCCTGAATCGATACCCGATTCAAGACGCTAAATTTCTCAATGATATTGCCATTGATACCCAAAAAGGGATCGTATATATTACCGACTCAAACGACAGTAAAGTATGGGCCCTGACGAATGGGAAAATCAGCCTTGTTTTAGCCGGTGATCCACTCAAAGGGACCAATGGACTCCTGTTTGAAAACAATCAATTACTGATCGGCAACGGTGACGGCACTCTGTTGAGTCTAAATCCCGCAACGAAAAAACTCAGCACGATTGCCAAGGTTTCGGGTGGTATTGATGGGATTGCGGCCCTGGGAAACAAGACCTATATGGTCACCGAGTGGGCCGGCAAAGTTTGGTACATTCATGCCGATGGCAAAACCGAGTTAAAAATGGATACGTCCACGCAGAAAATAAACTCGGCTGACATTGGCTATAATCCAGCGACAAAAATGTTGTTCGTTCCTACCTTTTTCCACAACACGGTCAAGGCGTACTCACTCAAATAAGTTGCTTCTATCAAAAAACATCCGCCTGGCAAATGGGGCCGCTATGAAGCAGAAACCCCCATTTGGCCAGGCGGATGTTTTTTGGGTTGAGCGCCGATTTAAGGACGATCGGTGAGTGATAGACCTTATTTTTTATCGATGCGGTACAACCTCCCCTGGTCAGTAACCGCGTATAAAGCGCCGTCCTTGCCCTGGGTTATGTCCCGAAACCGCTGATATTGATCTGCCAGCAGCCGTTCTTCACCAACTACTTTACCATTTTCGATAATCAACCTCAGAACGTGCATTCCACTTAAGGAGCCAATAAAGAGGTTATTCTTCCATTCGGGGACACGATCACCCGTATAGAACGTCATGCCACTGGGCGAAACGACAGGATCCCAATAATAAACCGGTTGTTCAAGGCCTTCTTTTTGCTGAATGGCGTCGCCTACTTTTTCACCACTATATTCGATCCCATACGTAATGGTTGGCCAACCGTAGTTCTTGCCGGGTTGAATATGGTTTAGTTCATCACCTCCTCGGGGGCCAAATTCAGCTTCCCATAAATCGCCCGTTACCGGATCAAGCGCAAGGCTTTGTACATTCCGATGCCCATAAGAGTACAATTCAGGTCGGGCACCGGTCTGGCCAGCGAATGGATTACCCGCAGCGGGTTTGCCGTCTTTCGTAATCCGAATAACTTTCCCCAAGCCTGAATTGAGCGACTGGGCTTGTGGCCGGGTCACCAGATCCGAACGCTCTCCGGTGCTGATCAGCAGATTGCCGTCCGGGGCAATGAGTATACGTCCGCCATAATGCAGATTCCCTTTGTAAGCAGGTGTGGCCCGATAGATGACCGTTGCACCCTCTATCTTTTTCTCGTCGGCCGACAGTTTGCCTTTGGCAACCGCCGTCAGATTTCCATTGGGGCTTGGTTCCGAAAACACCCAGTATACCATTCGATTCGTGTCGAAAGCAGGATCAACGCGAATGCCTAATAGCCCGCCCTGACCGGACGGATTAACTTTTGGAAGCCCCGTAATGGCATCTCCTACCTTACCCGCCGGGGTGACGATGCGCATCGTCCCTTCCCGCTCGGTAATGAGAAACCGGCCATCGGGTAGGCTCGTGATACCCCAGGGAAATTTTAGGGTTTCGGTCAGGATTTTGCCTTCGTAGCTGGTGGCTGACTTCACCCCCGCAATTCGGGTTTGGCCCGCAAAAGCAGGTTTGTAGCTTGAATTGGGCTCTTTAGTTTCAACGGGGCTCGTCTGACTGGAAGCCGTTGTGTTTTCACTCGTAGTTTGACCACAGGATGGCAATGCCAGCGAGGTACCCGCTATGAATAGCAGAATTTTGGTTTTCATGATCGATTTAGATAACTATTGAAGGCAACTGTTGGATTCGTTTACCAGACAAAAGAGCCTCGTGTACAAAAATACTACTTAGCACCATTACATACCAGGGCTAGCTTTGGCGGAAGAAGCTAGCGACCTCAAACAGCGGTGTTTTATCCTGGAGTCACCCGCTGGTGCAGGCACTATTGACTACCAAGAACAACTTGACATAAGCAGCTTGGGCTATTTTCCTATCTTGTCAGCGATTCAGCCATAAGCTGTTCAATAGTACGGATACCAGGTAGTCCTTCCTGAAATCTGAGCTACAAGTACGTGCTTTACTGACACGCACCCGGGGGAGGCAGGCAATCCAATTAAACCTAACGCTGAAGTAGCTGTTGCCTGATAAACAACGAACTAGTTACCATCTTCTGGTAGCCTTAGATAAATTCATTATTACGAATGCTTCCCGACGCTTCAATTTCTTCCGCTTCAGTAAAAGGGTTACTATACGCCGTCACTAAAAGCGGGGCCAATGCTGAGGCTTTGATCCAGGCAACTGCGTTGGATAGTAGCCAGTTGGAAGATCCTGACGGCCGGGTGCCCATGGCGACCATGCAGCGCCTGTGGGCGCTGGCGATCCAGGTTACCGCCGACCCGCACCTTGACCTGCACATGGCCGAGTACGTACACCACAGCAGCTACGGCGTGCTGGCCTACGTACTCATGCACAGCCCCACACTGGGCGTGGCCATTCACAAGTTGTGCCGCTATGGGGACATCGTTTGCAACGGCACGCGCATCAGCCTGCGCCACCTGGGAGACAGTGTGGAACTGGTCATCGACATAACCAGTCCCGCTATTGTGCACCCTCACTTTGTGATCAACTCCGAGCTATCCATTTACCTGCACATGCTGCGGCTGCTGAGTGGCCAGTCCTTTGCTCCCCAGGCGGTATACCTGGCCTATCCCGCTCCAGCCGACACCCGCGAGCACATGCGTGTTTTCGCGCCTGCCCAGGTGCAGTTTGGCACCCCGTATTCGGCCCTGCGCCTGTCAGCTGCCGTCTTAGCGCTACCCATCCCCTCCGCCGACCCGCAACTACTGGCGCTGCTCGAGCCGCATGCCGCTGCCCTGTTGGCTCGCCTTAACGAGTTACGCGCCCTTCCGGACCGCGTACGCCACGAATTGTTGCGCCTGTTGGTCCAATCCGAACCCACCCTGGACGCTGTGGCCGAAGCGCTGAGCCTCAGCCCCCGCATCCTCCAACGGCAATTGCGTCAGGATGGCCACAGCTACCAGCAACTACTCGACGGGGTACGCCGTGAGCTGGCTGAACGCCACCTGCGCGACCATATCCTGAGTATCAAAGACATCTCTTTTCTATTAGGTTTCGCCGAGCCGAGTGTGTTTGTTCGGGCGTTTCGTCGCTGGACTGGCCAGACACCCGGCACGTTTCGCCGGACGGGGTATTAGCTGTGTTAAGCGTCTGGGTGGTATTGTTGATAAAAGGTACGCGAGGTATGGTGGCTGATTGCAGCGTGGCCATGTGTTTGGCCATCTAGCGACCGAATGAGGTGCATTTTCACGTATTTTTAACGCTTTGCGCGAAAAGTCAATTCAGGTTTCGGAATCGGTCAACAAGTCAGCCACTGGCATTCAATAGATTTGGCATGTACTAACGCCCACTGGGTAAATACTATGTTTTTAGGCCATTTTGGGGTTGGTCTGGCGACCAAGCCCCTACAACCGAGAGTGTCGCTGGGCACCTTGTTTCTGGCGACACAGCTGGCAGATTTACTTTGGCCCACCCTGTTGCTGCTGGGCGTAGAGCGCGTTCAAATCCGTCCCGGTCTGCTGGCTGCTTCGCCCCTTGACTTCGTATATTATCCCTTCTCACACAGTCTGCTGGCGGAAGTGGTATTAGGGGTAGCCCTGGGACTGGCGTACGGCCTGTTCCGGCGTAACTGGCGCGCAGCCCTGCTGGTGGGCCTGCTGGTGCCCAGTCACTGGCTGCTCGACCTGATCATGCACCGGCCCGATCTGCCCCTTTACTTTGGTCAATCCCCGAAAGCAGGACTGGGTTTGTGGGGAAATCTGCCCGCGACGCTGGTATTCGAACTGGGCTCGCTGGCGGTCGGTCTATGGGTGTACCTGCGCCATACCCGGGCGCGTAACCGCACCGGTCGCTTCGCACTCTGGGGCCTGATCGCCTTTTTAGTGCTCGTTTATCTGGGTGGTGCCCTCGGTCCGGCCCCGGCCAGTGTAGCAGCCTTAGCCTGGAGCGCTCAGGTGTTATGGCTGGTGGTAGCCCTTGGCTACTGGGTCGATGCGAATCGGGAGTCGGTATAAGAAAATGCAGGCGGAGCTTGTCCGGTCGTACTTCGGTGAGGACAGTCGCCAGGCGCCAACATCCTGTACGCGACAGATTTCGCTTGAGATTTATTGACGCTAAAAATCGGGTGATTACAGCAGTTGGCTTTTTAGCGAGTTAAAGTCACTATCGATAACGACGTTCGAGGCTTTTTACAATTGGGTATTGGCCAACTGTCGGACCGTAACTGAATCTAAATTTATAACTAACAGCTAACGTTTAGTACTACATTACGGCGGAATTAGGTCCGCGACTATGAAGTTGAGCTATGCACTGCCGATGATTGCTTCTCCGTTATGCGCCAAGTGCACAAAGCCTCGAACGTTGGCTGTTACTTAAAAAAAACTAGGGTTCGATAAACGAATAACTTATTTATGAAGACATTAGGGCTAATTGGCGGGGTTAGCTGGTATGCTACATCCGTTTACTATAAGACGCTTAATCAACTCACCAATCAACGGCTTGGCAGCGCTCATTCGTCGAAACTCCTTCTCTTTTCGGTGGATTTTGAAGAATTCAGTGTACTACAAAGTGTAGGCGACTGGGATGCCGTTGAACAGATGTTATCAGGCATTGCGATACAACTTGAGCATGCGGGAGCAGACTGCATAGTAATGTGCGCCAACACTGTTCACCTGGTTGCTGACACGATTCGGCAAAAAATAAACATTCCGTTGCTGCATAGTGCAGAGGAAACAGCCAGGAAAATCGCTAGCCAAAAAATCAATAAGGTTGCGCTTCTTGGAACAAAATTTACAATGGAACATCCGTTCTTCAAAGATCGTCTTTCTCAGTTGGGCATTGAGACGATTATTCCCGACGAAGCGGATAAGGAATTCATTCATGCATCTATTTTTAACGAGTTGACAAAAGGAGTTTTTAAAGACGAAACAAAAAATAAATACATTGGAATTATTGACAAATTAAAAAGTTACGGAGCAGAGGGAGTGGTATTTGGCAGCGCTGAATTTTCTCTATTGCTTACTCAAATGGATTGTCCTATTCCAATTTTTGACACGATCGCCATTCATTCCGAGGCAGCGGTTGACTTTGCCTTATCCAAATGAGGATAGGGCAACAGCCGTCATGACAAGTCCACCATACCTACCGCTATGCTGTCACTAAAAACCCGAAGAAATGTTGCCCGTGTCATTCCTTTCGGCGCATTGTGGTTCATTTTTAGCCTGATTTATTGCATGCTGGAGAAAGGTATTCTTGGCGATATGGACCGTTATCCATCTACAGGAAATCAGTATAAATTTGCCACAAGCATTTTTGTCATCCCCGCTGCGGGCCTGATGATGGGTCTACTCACCGGAATTCTGGAGATCGGTTATTTCAGTAAGTGGTTTATAAAAAAGAGTTTCACCAGAAAGATTGTATTTAAATCCCTTCTTTACCTGATCATTACTGTCATTTTTCTGTTTGTCTTGGTGCTGAGCAATGCACTTTATACGCATAGTGAGTACTCTTTTAAAAACCTGTTATCACCAGCCTGGGCCTTTTTCAACGACTACGCGGTGGTCGGTCTTATGCTGTACCTTGCGTCAATCATTGTGATTGCCCAATTCTATACTGAATTTAGCCAGAGTATTGGCCCAGGAGCATTAAGTAATTTTTTTTTGGGGAAATACCATCATCCTGTAGAAGAAGAACGGATATTTATGTTCTTGGATATGAAGTCCTCGACGACAATCGCAGAAAATCTCGGCCATATCAAGTACTTCGACCTGTTAAAAGACTATTTCTTCGATCTCTCCGTAGCTGTAATTGATTATGGGGGCACCATCTATCAATATGCTGGGGATGAGATGATCATCTGCTGGAAACTGAAAGAGGGGTTAAAGAAAAATAACAGTATTGAGTGCTTCTTCGCGATGAAACGCGCTCTGGAGAGGCAGGCGGACAAATACAGTAGCAAATTCGGCATTTTGCCGCGGTTCAAAGCCGGGCTGCATTTTGGCAGGGTAACGGCCGGAGAAATCGGATCGCTGAAAAAAGAAATCATCTTCACCGGCGATGTCCTGAATACCTCGGCGAGGATCCAGGGACTTTGCAACCAGTTCGATGCTGAGTTGCTGGTGTCAGAAGACCTGGCTAAAATCCTTCAGCTCCCGGCCACCTACGCCATAAAATCGGTTGGGGAGAGCCTGCTGAAAGGCCGAAGTAAACCCATGGAGCTATTTGCCATTTCAACCTCAACTCTGTCAACCAAATCCGGGAAACCATCGTCGTTGTAGCCGTTGGAAGGCCAACAGGCAGGCTACTGATTAACTAAGTGATGGCCAACCCATTAAGAAAGCAACATGCGTAGACTACCGAGCTTCTTCTCGTTGATCAACTCGATGAACCACCCATGTTAGGATTTTTCTGAACCAACCTAACCTATGAACGATTCCCTCAACCAGGCAGCCCGGCAACTGCGGCAGCATATTCACCAGTTTGTTGCTTTGTCGGAGGAGGAATGGCGTGGCCTGGAGCCACACCTGTCGATCGTCCACCTGAAAAAACACCAATTCATGGCCAAGCAGGGGGTCGTGGCCAATCAGGTTGGCTTTGTCCTGGAAGGCGTATTCCGGCAGTTTTACACCAAAGACGGCGAAGAACGCACCACCTATTTCTTCTCTGACCAGCAGTTGATAGCGGCTTACATTAGCTGCATCACCGCCCGGCCATCGCCGGTCAATATCGAAGCCCTCAGTGACGCTACGTGTCTGGTCTTTCCTTACCCCGTCCTCAAAGCCCTGTTCAGTCAGTATGCGGGCTGGCAGGAATTTGGCCGATTGTTTGCCGAATATGTGATGGTGGCGTTGGAAGAGCGGATGGCGGGCCTGTTGATGCTCAGCCCCGAAGAACGCTATCTGGCCCTGCTGGAAGGCGATCAGCGGCACCTTCTTCAGCGCGTTCCCCAACACTACATTGCCACCTACCTGGGCATCACTCCCGTTAGCATGAGTCGGATTCGTAACCGAATCGTTTCTAAATAAAGGATAGCTGAACCGGTTGCCGGATGATCCGACTACGGGTGAGGCAAGACCCGACCGAACGCGGCCCGACCGAACGCGGCCCGACCGAACGCGGCCCGACCGAACGCGGCCCGACCCGTTCTTATCTTTTGTTATCGTTTTGGCCCGGGGTGGTCCGGTAGCTTTGTTGTACACAAACAGACAAGGCGATGCAACCACTAAAAGAAGCCAATTCGATTCCATTCATTAGCCAGGAGGTCGTGCTACCGGCCCCGGTAGAACCCAGTGGATTCGTCATTCACAACAACGAACTCAGCCAGCCAGCGACGGGCCAGGTGGTCGTCCGGGTAGAAGCCAGTGGCATCTCCTTTGCCGAGCAGGCCATGCGCCGTGACCGCTATCCGGGCCAGCCAGCGTTCCCCTTTGTGCCGGGTTACGATCTGGTCGGCACGGTCGTGGCCATTGGTCCCGACGTGGATGCCTCATGGATGGGCAAACGGGTGGCCGCCCTGACCAAAACCGGGGGCTGGGCCAGCTATTCCCTGCGTGCTGCCAACGAGTTGTTGCTTGTTCCAACTGGGATTGATCCGGCCGAAGCCGAAGCCCTGGTCGTCAATGGGCTCACGGCCTGGCAAATGTTGCATCGGAAAGCCCACATTCGCGCGGGCCAAACCATTGTCGTGCATGGCGCCAACGGGGGTGTCGGCACAACCCTGGTACAACTGGCCCGGCACGCTGGCGTACGGGTCATTGGACTGGCTTCGCGTCGGCACCACGCCACTCTGAAAGAACAGGGCGTTGAGCCCATCGATTATAACGACTCAGACTGGGCCGGGCAGATTCGGCAACTGGCGCCGGATGGGGTCGATGCCGTTTTCGATAATGTGGGTGGTGCCGGTATTACGCAGTCTTTTCGCTTACTCAAACGGGGTGGGACCCTGGTCAGCTACGCCATTGCCTCGGCCATGCTGGGTAAAAAATCGATGCTACTTAACTTCATCGACCTGATCGCCCACCTAACCTGGTGGAACCTGCTGCCCAATGGTCGCAAGGCCTTGTTCTATGACGTCATGGCGGGTCGGGGTAGCCAGGCGTTTCAAACCCGCTCACAGGACGATTTTGCCCAGATCATGAGCCTGCTGGCCAGCGGTGTGCTTACCCCCCGCATTGCCGCCCGTTTTCCCCTCGACCAGATTCGGCAGGCCATGGAACTGGCCGAATCCCGAACGGCCTATGGCAAGGTAATCCTCATTCCCACCCATTCCTCAAATGCCTGAACCAGCTGACGCCATGAAAAACACAACCCAACAAAAACATCATATCCTAATTACCGGTGGCAATGGCCTGATTGGTAAGTCGTTAACACAGGCCTTGCTCAAGGAGGGGCACCGGGTCAGCCACCTGAGTCGTACGCCATCCATCATTGCTGACGTCACGACCTACGGCTGGAACGTTGTGGATCAGCAGATCGATGCGCGTTGCCTGGACGGGGTCGATACGATCATCCATCTGGCGGGTGCGGACATTGCCGGAGAAGCCTGGACACCCGCCCGCAAGCAGGAAATCAGCCGTAGCCGTACCGAATCGATCCGGCTCCTCTACCGATTGATGAGCCAGCGGCCTCATGCCGTCAAGTCGGTCATCTCGGCCTCGGGTATTGCTTTCTACGGGGACCGAGCCGATGAGATCATGACGGAGCAAAGCCCGCCATCTCCCGGTTTTCTGGGCACGGTCTGTCAGGAATGGGAAGATGCCGTGGGCGAAGGGAAAAGCCTGGGACTGCGCGTGGTTACCTTTCGCACGGGGGTCGTACTTACCAACGGGGGCGGAGCATTGGCTTCGTTAGCGCCAATGATCCAGTCGGGCTTTGGCGCGGCTCTGGGTAGCGGTCGCCAGTGGGTTCCCTGGATACACCTGCAGGATGTGGTGGGATTGTATTGTCTGGCCGTTCGGGACAGCTCGCTTACGGGCGTATTCAACCAGACCGCGCCGGGTTTGCTCACCAATCGACACTTTGTAGAATCCCTGGCCGGGCAGTTTCGCAAATCGCTGTGGATGCCGTCCATTCCGGCTTTCATGCTTAAGTTGATGATGGGAGAGCAAAGTGCGTTTGTGCTCAATAGCGCCAGGGCCGTGCCACCCGAACGGCTTCTGCAAGCCTATCGTTATCAGTATCCTACCCTTGATCAAGCCCTAAGCGCCATTTATGGATAACTCGGGGAGGGCTCAGGGGGTACAAGGCCAGAAGAAACGGGACACCGGAACTCGTTGGCCATCTCCCTCGTAAAAACCACGTTTGCCGATTATTTTCCCTTGTATGATTCGATTGCCCTCGTTCGTATTCGTCTTTTTGTTGACCCGTTTTAATCAGTAATGGCGCAGCCGTTGCCAACCGACCGCCATATGGAGCAAGCACTGGCTAGTAGCATCAGTGAATCCACTTCATAATAGAGTAATTAGTAGCAAAATACTATTTTTAAGATACGCAATCTAGAGAATAGTGGTCTTTTTGAGAACGCCAACATCCTACTTTCAGGTCTGTCTTACTAGGTGTTGATGACAGACGAAAAGAAGTTGGGTGAACAGTATCACTGAAATGATTAGATTTCTTTCTTTTCTGTTTTTCGGCGTTGGCTGTCTACTTTTGGTGAACAATAGACCCGCATTCCCCTTGGGCTAGCCTCCTATGCTAAAACACCTTCTCTTCCTTTCTGTCTCACTGACCAGCCTTTTTGTTCCTACTCAAGGCGTTTATGCTCAGATCGCCGACTTGCCAACCCGATGGACAAAAGCTGCCCTAGAAGCCCCACTTCCCCTGGGTGAATACCCGCGCCCCCAGTTGCAGCGTAGCCAGTGGCTCTGCCTCAACGGCACCTGGAATTACCAGGGTGGAAAAGCAGTCTCGTCAGCTAATAATCCCACCAGCGTACTCCCTTTCCCGACCACAACGGAAAAAATACGGGTGCCCTATTGTCCTGAATCGGTGCTGTCGGGCATTAAGCGAAAGCAGGAGATTAACATGTGGTATCAGCGGACCTTTACCCTGCCCGCGGCCTGGTCGGGTAAACACATCTTGCTGCACTTTGAGGCCGTCGATCACCAGGCCACCGTTTTTGTCAATGGCCAGAAAGCGGGCAGCCACGCGGGCGGTTATGATGCCTTCTCGTTCGATATCACCGCTTTACTGACAAAAGGGGCAAACAGCCTGGTGGTAGCCGCTTATGATGCCAACGACGGACGTACGCCTTCGGGAAAAAACGGCCCCCGGGGTGATTATACCTTCTCGTCGGGTATCTGGCAAACGGTCTGGCTGGAACCAGTCAACCCTGACTACATCAAAACCCTACGGCTGCTACCGGACCTAGCAGGCCAGCGGGTGAAACTTGACGTCAAGGCCAGTGGGGCGGCCCGTATTACGGCAGTCGTGCTGGAGGGCAAAAAGGAAGTAGCCCGGGCCGAGGGAACGGCCGGGACCGCTTTCTACATACCCCTTGCCAACCCCAAACCCTGGTCGCCGGACTCTCCTTTTCTGTATGATGTCAAACTGACCCTGACGGCGGCCAACGGGCGCGTATCGGATGAGGTGATGAGCTATGTAGGCATGCGGGACGTTCAATTGGGTAAGGTCAATGGCGTGGTTCGTCCCTTTCTGAATGGGCAGTTTGTCATGCAGCTGGGCCTGCTCGACCAGGGCTACTGGCCCGATGGCATTTTAACGGCGCCCACGGAAGAGGCCCTTAAATTCGACGTGGAGTACACCAAAAAAGCGGGCTATAACCTCATCCGCAAGCACATGAAAACCGAGCCTCAGCGGTTCTATTACTGGGCCGATAAGCTGGGCTTGCTGGTGTGGCAGGATATGCCCGCCATCTGGTATCCGAACGAAGACACCCTGACCACCCGGACCACCTTTCGGAACGAGCTGAAAGCCATCCTGGATGACCACTACAATTCCCCGTCCATTATAGCCTGGGTGCCCTTTAATGAAAATTGGGGCGCTTTCGATGTGGCGAGTATTACGGACTGGGTTAAGCGCTATGATCCGTCCCGGCTGGTCAATGGCAACTCGGGTTTCAATAACAATCCATCTTATCAATCAGCGTACGGCGATCCTAAAAACGGTGATTTTGTGGATACGCACATCTACGTGGGCCCTACCAAGGCCTCGGAGCCTGACGAAAAGCGGGCGGCTTCACTGGGCGAATTTGGAGGGGTGGGTTTGTTTGTACGGGGGCATATGTGGCCGGTCGAGAATAATGCCTATGCCTATGAGCCGACAAAAGCCGCCCTGACCGACCGCTACATTTTCCTGCTTGATCAGGTTGAGCAATTGATGCGCTACCGAGGGTTGAGCGTAGCGATCTACACCCAAACGACGGATGTTGAACACGAAGTCAATGGCCTGCTGACGTATGATCGAGCGGTCGAAAAAATGGAGACGGATCGCATTCGGGCCGTCAATCAGGCGGTCCTACAAGAGGGTTACCTATTGGCTACAAAAAAAGACTAGTTTGTTCGAGGCTTCGTCTACGTTTAGCGCTAAAAACGGGCCTAGTAGACATTAGTCATTCTCATCGTAGAGCTCCGTAAAATTTGTATTATTCTCAGCCAAGTGGTGTAGGAAAGTATTGAGGAATTATTTTGGGGGTTGGTTTAATTCGTTGTAGCATCATCTGAATGTTGGCTAAAACAACCAGCCCACCGAAGAAGATACTGTATACTCGTAGTCCTTGACGATACGCCGAAAATAAATTGGTCCAGGCAATGCTCCCGCACCGGCGGACCGGCTCTACAACCCACCGCTTGGCAACAGAAACGAAGCCTTGAGCTGATTCAGGTCGCGAACCACGCACGAAATTAATGCCCCAACCAGCCAGAGCCTTTCTAAAAACACCCCCAATAAACCCATCACCAAAGCCGGTTTCGAGCCGGTCGCCATACAACAAAATAGCACCCACTAAAACTAGGGGAGCAGGGCCATCGGCCTCGTTGGCCGCGTGTACATGGGCCGCTTATTTCGTGCTTTTCAAGTAGTTGCAACAATCAACCTATGCTCCGTTTTTGCATGTGTTTATTGATGGCCTTGCGCTTCTTGTTGTAGTCGTTCAAAGCAGGGATCATGGCCCAACTGGTGACGGCAACCAAATACGAGTCGAGTATAAAGGCCATGCCAACAATCAGCACCAGTAATAGCAGCATAAAGCGGCCCACCTGTCTGTTTTTGGCTTGTTTGGCTACTAATTGGTTAGCCGATAACCCCTCTAAGGTAAGTTGATCGTAAGGGCAAGAAGTAAGTAAAGTTGTCATCGCTCTCTTGATTTGAGCTCAAATCTATTCATCTTAAAAGCGCACTAAAGCCCAAAATGATAAAAGGACTACAGGGTAGTTAATTGGTGAGAGGCAGTCAATACGGCTTATACTGTCGTAAGACACCACCTACTTCCTCAATAAAAGTAAAAAGGACGGAGCGGATATAAGTACCGCTACCTGTTAGCCCTAATTAGCCGAATTCAGGACGTTTCTTTACTGGGTCATCTCTATAATAACTTCCTGATTTGAACGAAAATGAAAGACACACCGTTAAATTAGTAGTCGTGACTACTAATTTAACGATTATGCACTATCCAACTCAGCTTGGCTTTGTTTCGCTCCAGGTGAGCGACCTGGAGGTCTCTCGTCAGTTCTATACCGACGTGATGCAGTTTCAACCCGCTCCTCAGTCGCCACCCGATGCTTGTGTCTTTGCTACCCAGATCGGAGCCATCTTTACGATTCGTAAATCCCTGGTCGACCTGACTGCAACTCCGAAACTGGGATGGGGCGTAAACCTTTGGTTTGCAATCCCTGAACTGGACGCTTTCCTGGACCGCATTGAGAAAAAAGCTACCCTGATTCGAGGTGTCCAGCCAACGCCTTTTGGGAATACCGCCATTATTGCTGACCCCGATGGCTATTGGCTAACGCTGCAGGAAACCAAACCTTTATGAGCCAAACCAACTATTGGATCGTGGTGGCTAGCCGCGATCACGCCCTGAACGGAGTTGAGCAAGGCATCGTGCAGGCTAATCATGGAAAGCCCGGTCCCCTGCGTCGGATGCAACCCGGCGATGGCGTGGTCATATACGCGCCTAAGCGCATGTATGGACAAGCCGAGCCTTACCAGCGATTTGTCGCCTTGGGCGAGGTGAGTCAGGGCCCGGTGTTCCAGGCGGATGTTAGTCCTGACTTTCGACTCTTTCGGCGGCAGGTAAATTACCAGCCTGTTGCCGAAATACCCATTCAACCCTTACTGGATAACCTTTCCTTTGTGGAGCATAAAGCCCATTGGGGGGCCAAGTTCCGGTGGGGCTGCTTCCAGATTCCAGCCGATGATTTTGCCCTGATTCGATCAGCTATGACTCGCAACCCCCATGAATGAGGACTCCATTTTTAACTATACTCAACCTGAGGAAAATAATGGTTACCTGCTTTGGCAGGTGAGCATGCGCTGGCAATTGCTCATGAATCAGCGACTGCGTGGTGTGGGCCTTACGCTAACCCAATTCTCGTTGCTGGCCGGTCTGTACTGGCTCACTCGACAGGGCGAGCAGGTCACCCAGCAGCGACTGGCCGACTATGCACATACGGATAAGATGATGACGTCCAAAGTGGTGCAGACCCTGGCTACTAAGGGGTTACTACAACGGCTTGATAATCCGCAGGATGGCCGGGCCAAGTACCTACGAATGACGCCCATCGGCGAAACCGTATTAGCTCAGGCCAATTCGTTAGTCGAGCAGGTCGACGCTGTCTTTTTCGGCTCTATTGAGTCGGACGCCACGGTTTTTAATCAGCTTATGCAACGCCTGGCCGGCCTGCCTCGCTGACGGCTGGTAAGTTGACCGTTGTAAAGACTTAAAGCTGAGCTGGAATCCAAAGTTGGAAATAGGTACCCTGCCGGTTGGTCAGCGTCATTTCACCGCCCAATTGGCCGGTCAGCTCCCGGATCAGCCGTTGTCCAAAGGACAGGCTCCGACCCGTCGAAGGCTGGAGCGTTAGGCCGGGGCCATTATCCTGCACTTCGACCAGCAATCCACCGGCCGCTGCGGGCTGGAGCCTGACCAGCAGTGACGGGCGACGTGGAGTACGGGTAGCCCGGCCTTTCCTGGGTGGGCCTGGCGTGGACAGGGTGGACCGTTCCGGACTGACAGCGGCCATGTCGGTATAGGCGTACTTGAAAGCGTTGGTCAGCACTTCGTTCAGTAGCAAGCCCAAGGGCACTGCTACTTCCACATCCAATAGCAGGTCGGCCACGTCAATCTGACAATCGAACGTCTCGGGATCGAAGCCGT
Organism: Spirosoma horti; assembly: GCF_054776595.1. Taxonomy (NCBI): domain Bacteria; kingdom Pseudomonadati; phylum Bacteroidota; class Cytophagia; order Cytophagales; family Cytophagaceae; genus Spirosoma; species Spirosoma horti. The sequence continues at coordinate 387,352 of NZ_BAAHBQ010000001.1, read as the reverse complement.
AGCCCAGCAGCAACCCTTCGGTCAGTTCGGTCACGTAGGCTTTGATGGCTACCTCCGCCAGGTTTTCGGTCTGGTAAAACTGCTGGTGAATCAAGGAGATCGCTTCCACCCGCCGTTGGCCGTCCTGTACCGCCTGCACAGCCCGGGGATCATCCAGTCGCTTGGACTGCATCCGAAGCAGGCTGGAGACGATGGCAAGATTGTTCTTCACCCGGTGGTGCAACTCCCGCATCAGCATGGCTAGCCGCTCGGCCTGCTGGCTAATCTGGTCGTTGTTTTCCGTGATGGTCTGGTTGGTACTTTGCAGCCTGGCATTCACCCGGCGGATCTGCCGGTACTGCCACCCGGCCAACCCAAGCAGGGCCAGCAGAGCGACCAGGCCCGCCGTCTGCCAGCTAATCTGATCTAGTTGGCGCCGATTATTCTGGTCGAGCCGGTCGATGCGTGCCTGTTTCTGAGCAATTTGGAAGCGCGATTCAACTTCGGCTACCTGGCGGTTTTTGTCGGCGCTTTGTACCTGGCCCTCGTATCGATTGCGCAGCCGTTCGTAAGCCAGCGCCTGGCGGTACTGACCCTGGGCTTCGGCAATCCGTGTGAGCAGATCATACACCTCTATACGATGCTGATCCTGTCGCTCGGGATCCCGTTCGATGCGGCTCAGAGCCATTTTAGCGTATCGCTGGGCCTCGTTCAGGCGGCCCATATGGAGCAGTGGTTCGGGCAGGTGCATGTACTCGTACAGTTCCCTGCGGTGGTCGCCCTGCCGGTGGGCATAAGTCAGACACCGGAGAAAGGTTTGCTCAGCCTCCCGGTAGCGACCCGCCTGCCCCAGCGTGACGCCGTAGCCATCCAGAAACGAATAATAGTTCACCCACTTCCGGCCGGCCCGCAACACGGTTAGCGACTTCCGCCGATAAATCACGGCCGAATCCAGATCTCCCTCCTCGATAGCTTTTTCAGCTTTTTCACTAAAGGTCATATAGAGCATGGATGTCTGTTTGTGCGTTCGGGCCATCTGGTTTCCCTGCTGCCGGTATTCCTGACTCTTGGGAATGTTTCGCAGCGTATAATATTCTCCGCTAATTGCATAATAGGTTAGTTGCATCTGGTCGTAGACATGACTTGCCTGGAAAATGCGGAGTGCCTGCAGATAGTAGTCAATAGCCAGGGTATTGTTGCCGGTGATTGATTCCAGTTGGCCTAGCCGCGAACATAACGTGCCGATCCAGCTATCTATACGGGCCTGCCGCGCCATAGCCAGAGCTTCCTGTAGCAGGGGCCGGGCTTCATCGAACCGGGATCGTTCGACCAGATCACCCGTAAATCGGGCTATGGGAGCGAAGCGCTGGATGGGAGTCAGAGCCGCCATACGCTGACGGAATCTGATCACCTCATCACCGGATTGGGTGGGTTGAGCCGGGCAAAAAAAGCCCGGAAGCAACAACAACAGCAGTAATCCGGCGCGCATACTCATCAGCGAATGGCGAAGTGGCGCAAAAAATCAGGCTTGTACAGCCGCCCCAGGGGCAGATTCAGTCCCGACAGGCATACCTCCCGATCATTGAAGGTACTCACCCGGCCCAGATTCACCGCATAAGACCGATGAATCCGCACTAACCGGGGAAAGTTAAGCCGCGTCAACACGTGGCCTAGGGTTAGCCGAAGGGCGTATCGATGCGTGGCGGTCACCAGGGTCGTATAGGTGCCATCCGCTTCCAGGTAGTCAATGGCATCGAGCGGGACCTTGACAAACTGATATTTGTGCTTGATGAATACCGCATCGTCGATTTGCAGAATCGGCTCCGATCCCGAGGGCGTCTCACCGGGCGGGATCGTCAGGGGCGGGGTAACCGGCTGGTCAGCCGGTGGTAACGACGGCTGGACTTGAACCGGCTGGGCGAAGTTACGCAGCGCCAGTTCAACGGCCGCCCGCAACCCCGGCACTGTCACGGGTTTGATCAGATAAGCCGCCGGTCGGGTGTTCATAGCCCGTTCCTGAGTCGCTTTGTCGGTCAGCGCGGTGAGGAAAATGATCGGAATGGGCCGATGGGCCAGTAGGTGCTCCACGGTTTGAATGCCATCCCAATCGCCTTTGATACTGATGTCGCACAAAGCCAGATCGATCCGAAGCTGCTCATGCAGCCGCAGGGCCCGCAGACCGTTGTTGGCCGTACCAACCACTGTATAGCCTTCTTCCTCAAGCAGATCGGTCAGGTCCATGGCCAGGACAGCTTCATCCTCGACAATCAAAATAGTAATAGCAGCCGACATACGCTAGGGGCAATTTATATAGTCAATGAGCACAGTATCCCGAATGGCCGTGAGCGCATCGGTGGCGAACTGGCCGCTTATTTGGCCTATTTTATTCCGCTGCCAGCCAATCGACGTGTCTGCACGTTTAATCAACTCGGTAGAGGGGTCTGGGCCAGTATACCGATACGTCTCAATTCGCCGGGCCATGTAGGGGCTGAAGGGGAAGTGCTCGCCCCAGTTCAGCCAGGGGTAACGGTTGAGATCGTACGGAACACTCCCCATCAACCCGTTCAGATGACCGGTTGCGGGCACAAAATCGCTCTGTTTCACCCGGTAGTAAAGCACACCCCGCTCGTCTTTTACATCGAGTTGCACATACCGTCCCTGCTCGTCGAGTCGGTAGCGGGTGGTGCAGACCAGCAGGCCGCTGTCGTTCAGGGGCTCCCCCCGCAAGCCCACAATCTGACCCTGTTTATTGGTGGTGACGAGGTAGCGATATACCGGCTCTCCTTCCTGAAAGAAGTTGATGGACGACAGTCGCCCGTTGCGGTACTGGTAACGACTCGAATCTTCCTCGCCGTGTACCCATTTTAGTAAGCCCTGTTTGGTATAGGTCAATTGTTGAGCTAAGGCATAGGTTCCGTGACTACTGGTTTGCTCGTAGGCGGTGCACTGACTCAGCCGATGGCTGGCATCGAACCGATAGTCATACCGATTGGTATTGTAGTCCCGCCAGATAACCTGACGACATGGCCTGATGGGGTTTGACCCGTTCTGAACCCTCACCCGATCTGCCGTTTTAACTGGTTGGGATTGACGGTCGGTAGCGGTACAGGCTAACATGAGTAGAAGAAAAATGTGGGGTAGATGGCCAAACACTTTTTTAGTCACTGGACTTACCTGGCATAGCGGTTTCAATTCTAGTCAAAGTAAGTCAATTTTTTTAGACGAACACACGACTGAATACCAATCAGTCAATCGGATATCGATCCAATTTTCAAAAGATAGTAATTTGTTGGAGGCTGTTTCCATGAATGGTAGTCAACGACCGATATGTGTGCACAAACAACCGAATTATAGCAGCGGATGGTAACATCCGGCAGGATGCGTTCAGGTCTTCGAAATAAACGTTCAGTTAGGCAAGGTTGTTGATTTGGCCCTGCCGACTCAGGAAATATGACGAGATTTACGCCTATGATTCTACATGAAAATACAACCGAATGGGAGAAATAAATTCGGCTACCATAAACCCAAAGCCCCACTTTGTCATTCTGGATGGATTGCGTGGGGTGGCAGCCCTGGCCATCGTACTCTTTCATTTTATGGAGTGGGTATATCCCGATGCCAGCCACAACTTCATCGCTCATGGTTTTTTAGCCGTCGATTTTTTCTTTTGCTTATCGGGCTTTGTTATTGGCTACGCCTATGACAACCGAATTCGTCGATTGGGGGTCGCAGCGTTTTTTAGCGTACGACTCATCCGATTGCACCCCCTGGTAATCTTGGGATCAGTATTGGGTTTGCTAGGGTTTCTCTTCGATCCCTTCGCGGTTCAGCCTGGTCCACCTGATCGGGCAAACCTGTTGCTGACCTTTGTTTGCTCGGTATGCCTCATTCCGCTTCCCATCATGAAAGAGCGGGCGTTCAACCTGTTCAGTTTTAATGCACCAGCGTGGTCGTTATTTTGGGAATATGTGGCCAATATCCTCTACGCCCTTGCCCTATACCGGATTCGCCGTCGCTCTTTGTCCCTGTTAATCGTATTGGCGGCAGTAGTCCTCTGTCTGGTTAGCTACCGGGCCGGTAATCTGTTGGGCGGTTGGGCCGGGTCTAACTTCTGGGATGGTGGTGCCCGAATAGCGTACTCATTCCTGGCCGGGTTGTTCATTTACCGGGCCAACTGGATCATAACGAATAGCCTCGGCTTTATGGGTATGGCGGTGCTGCTTATACTGGCATTTCTCCTGCCTTTTACGCCCTGGAACTGGTTGACCGAGCTGCTCATTGTGCTGCTCTATTTTCCAACCCTGATTGCAGCTGGAGCGGGGGCTGCGCTATCGCCGGGACTTGAAAAAGTGTGTGTGTTCCTGGGCAAACTTTCCTATCCGCTTTATATGACCCACTACGGAGCTATGTGGATCTTCGGCAGCTATCTGGCCAGTCATAAACCGGATACCGTGCAGCTGTCACAGATTGTAGTTACCGGCATGATTTTCCTGAGTGCGTTCGCCTATCTGGTACTGCTCGTATACGATGAGCCTGTTCGACGCTATTTAACCCGCCGTTGGTAGCCGTACGCTGTAGCTAGGATTCGATTGTCAATTACAAAACGAGTCTACCTGCTTTTTTCCAGGGGTATGATGATCCGCTCCTGCGATTTTTTGATAAATGAGTACGTGAAAAACAGCGCGACCAAGCCGATTGAAAAAAAGAATATCTCGATTATGGCATGCTGCGAAAGTGATTTATGGACCGAGTCTTTACCGAAAATGGTTACCATGTTTCCATAAATAGCCTCTTTTTTTATGAGCAGGGCTAAAATAAGTGTAATCAATTGAGTTCCTAAAAAAAGAATGTAGCCCTGGCTGCGGTGGTCCTTATGTAGTTTGGTATCGCTTTCCGGACTATGAATGTAACACTCCCAGTACATTAAGCCCCATTCTGAATTAACGACGTCTTCTTCCCGGCACCTGATATAATGGCCAATTTGAAAAATTCGCGTGTTGTTAAATGCCCAGGAGTAAGATGTTAAAAATGCGACAATGGGATACAGCAACAGAATGTCTACCTGGTGAGTTGAATTAGCCACGCTACTATCAAGTGCTTTGCTGCCGATTGCCGCCCAGGCAGCAATGACAAAGCCAGTTATATTGGTCAAATTGCTGATACGCTGCATAATTTCGGTACGCAGCGTTTTATACTCTTCAATAAATAAATCTTTATCGAGTTTTGGGTTGGCGTTAAACGTATGTCTGATGGCGTTCTTCGCCCCTTGCTGCAGTAGAATGTCCATATAGGTCAAAAAATTGCGTGAATGAGCAATAAACTTGTCGGTGGGTTATGGTATGGTCTTCAGGCTAGCATCACTTAAGTACATCACTGACAAAGACTTTCTGTCGACTGGTTGCCTGTATAAATATAGCTCTATCAACAATCGCGAACCATGGGATTTTTCCCGTTTTTCCATAAGGGTTTTATCGGAATAGGCCCAGGACGTTGGGTAGATCTACGCGCGGTACATCACGATTCCAGGTAAAGATGGTGGCTATAGCCAAGTGTATGCACTTGGCATTATACAGGAGTGCCGATAGTTTATAGTTGATTGTGAATAACCATCTTATCTATCCTGAACGTAGCGCAATGATTTGTAAAGACAGTTCGTCAAAGTAGATATCGATCTTGCTGTATTTTTAAGGTATTGCCAGATATTATTGCTAACTGATTACCAATGAAAAACACGATAGTGCTTTTGGCCGTTTTAAGCGGTCTGATGACCAGCATACGGGCACAAACTACGCCCCCCAGGCGACCACTTCCCATCATCGATGTGCATGTACATGCCATGAAGGTGAATCCCAGCTTTGCCGTCGAAATGTGTCCCTGGTTTCTTCGGGATATGCCGGGAGGGGACCCCAACCAACAAATGCGCGCCTTTTTGAATACCGAGTGTGCCGAACCCCTTCAACCGGCCAAATCCGATCAGGAAATGCAAACGGCGGTGCTGGGAACCATGGAGCGGCTGAACATGACGATCGTTGCCTTTGGTGATCCGGTGATTCTTCGAAAGTGGAAAAAAGCCGCTCCAGGCCGGGTTATTGCCGGCATTGGCGTTAGCTCACCCAAGGAGATGAGTGTTCAGGCCTTTACCGATTCCCTTTCGTCGGGGTTTTATCAGGTGATGGGCGAGGTAGCTCCTCAGTATCAGGGCCTTTCGCCCAGCGATATGAGCCTGGATGGCTACTTTGCCGCTGCCGAAAAGCTAAATATACCCGTCGGTATTCACATGGGAACGGGTGGTAATGGGATGGCCAACCTGACACAGGCAACCTACCGGGCTTCGTTGGGAAGGCCCTTTTTGCTGGAAGACATGTTGGCCCGCCATCCCAAGTTAAAGCTGTGGGTGATGCATGCGGGCTACCCTATGATCGATGAGATGATCGCCTTGATGGGGGCCAACGCGTATGTCTATGTTGATCTGGCGGGGTTTATCTGGAGCTATCCACAGGCTGAAATCCATGCCTATTTAAAGCGGCTGGTTCAGGCGGGGTTTGGCAAGCGGATTCTGTATGGCACGGATTTGCTGGTATGGCCCAAATTGATTGAAACCTCTCTGAGTGTGATTGAAAACGCAGATTACCTGTCCTTCGATCAGAAGCGGGACATCTTATTTAACAACGCGGTTCGCTTCTTTCGGCTCGATGCCAGCAAGTTCAGATAGTCAATATTGGATGGGCTAGCCGGGCAGGATCGACTAGCCCATCCAACAAGGTATACAAGGGATTGGTCCAGGCCGATGGATTGATGATTCTCCTATCCCCATTCTCCTTTGCCCCAGTAAATGGTACCGCTGGCTGCGTCGACTTTACTCAAAATAGGCCGTTTACTATGGCTCAGATGAGAGCCAATAATCGAAAGCAAACGCGATTGGGTCAGCTTTCCGTGAAACTGCTGCCCGCCCACAAAGAGAGTCGGCGTCTTCGTTACGCCAAGCCGATGACCTTCCTGCTGATCTGCTTCGATGCGTAGTCGTAAGGGTTCACCCATTAACGCACAGCCTTTACCCTTGCCGGATATTCCGGTTGATCTACCCGCGCAGGTGTTACGGAGCCGACCCGATGTTGCCGCGGCTGAGCGTCGCGCACTGGTAGCGGGAGCGGAGGCCGGAGCCGCCCAGGCAGCTATCTTACCCAGGCTGATGGTGACAGGGTCCGTCGGCTTTTTGTCGCAGCATGCCGACAAGCTCATCAGGGGCAATAGCACGACCTGGCTGATTGGTCCAGCGTTATCCATTCCCGTGTTTAACGGCGGCAGGAACCGGGCAACCGTAGCAACTGCCAACGCTTATTACGAGCAGCTACTGGCCGCTTATCGGAGTCAGGTACTGACCGCTTTGCGCGAAGTGGAAGATGGCATGAACAATCTGCGCCACTTAGCGACTCAGTCGGCGCAGCAGTACCGGTCGCTGGTGGCGTACCGGCGAACGGCGGCTCTGGTCCACGAGCAGTACAATAGCGGTTTGGTGACGTATCTACAGGTGGTAAGTGCGGACCGCGACGTGCTGACGGCCGAACGTGATGCGCTGCAACTTCTTGGTTAGCGCCTGATGAAGACCATCTACCTCGTTAAGGCAACCGGCGGTGGCTGGCAGCCTTAATGGCTCCTGAAAACCAATGCCAACGGCAGAAAAAGTCAATACCAGCCACAGAATTTAAAAACCACGATACCATGCTACTTACGGAAAACATATTTTAGGTCTCCATCACATCACAGCCATCGCTAACAATGCCCAACGCAATTTTGACTTCTATACTCATGTGATGGGCTTGCGGCTGGTCAAAAAGACTGTCAATTTTGATGATCCCAGTACCTACCACCTTTATTACGGCAATGAGGAAGGTACACCTGGAACCATCCTTACCTTCTTCCCCTGGGAAGGGATTGGGCCGGGTAAAAATGGCGTCGGCATGGCCACGGAAATTGGGTACTCCGTTCCCAGAGATAGCCTGGATAACTGGGCCGGGAGATTTCGCGAGTTAGGCGTGTCGGTTGGTGAACAGGCCGATCGATTCGGTGAAAACTACCTGCCATTTGCCGACCCGGATGGTTTACGTCTCTCCCTGATAATTCCCAATTCCACGGATAATAGACCCGTCTGGGAAACGGTGGATATAAAGCAGGATATGGCGACGCGGGGTTTTCATAGTGTAACACTCAGCCTGCAAACGATAGAACGAACAGCCGAGGTATTAACCGATATTTTTGGTTACCGATTACTGGCCCAGGAAGACAATCGCTATCGGTTCATTACCGATGCCGTATCGAACGCGGCTATTATCGACCTGCTCGAAGAGCCGAAGGGGCAGCCCGGCCGGAGTACCGCTGGCACGAATCACCATGTTGCCTTTCGGGTAGCCAACGAGGCCATCCAGATGGAATACCGCGAAATGATTTTACGTAAAGGCTTTCAGATTACGCCAAAAATAAACCGGGACTACTTCTTCTCCCTGTATTTCCGTGAACCGGGTGGTGTGTTGTTTGAGATTGCCACCGACAACCCAGGCTTTACCGTCGATGAACCATTGGAAACATTGGGCGAGAGCCTCATGCTTCCCCGCCAGCACGAAGCCCTGCGAACAACCGTAGAGAATAAGTTGCCCGCCCTGAACTAAGTTACCGTAATGGGTTGGCTCAGTCTGGTCAACTATATTGGTTTGCCGGTTGAATCTGGATGAAAAGACGCTGTTTGTTGCCGTGCGTCGTTGCTAGATTATTCCATTGACCAGATTGCCGGTTACGACCACGTCTTCTTTAACCGGGCATACAAGTCATTTACCTGCTGTTTTTCATAATCGCTACTAAGCGTTTGCTCGGCGTAACTTATCAAAAGAGAGGCTTGTTCGCTTAAAATAGGTCTTCGGTCGGGCGAGCAGGCGGCATCATTCACCAGGGCCAGTGCCCGAAGCAACCGCCGTAGAACCGCATGGTTTCCTTTCGCATTGATGCGGGGGAGGTCAAATGCCAGGCGAACGTAATCCTCGAAACTCGAACTGCGCAGCAGCACCCGCAGGTGCTTCCCATCGGAGCGCAGGCGGGATGGAAACTCGCGCCGGGCCAGTCGTTCGCCTACGGCCCCCAGGTAATCGACCGCCATAATAGCGGTGGTGGTATCGTTAATGCCCGGTGAGAGCGCTTTCAGCGCTATATCTACCAGTTGCTGAATACCAAAGGCAACATCCTGCTCCACATTGCGGTGTCGGCCAATGCTCACAAACGTCATCAGGTCATCGGGCCAGTCAGCTTCCGAAGGATCGGGCCGTTCCATACCGCTCCGAACGCTGAAGAGCACGGTTCCTTCACCCACAAAAGCACCCATTTCTTTCTCGATTCGTAGCACAACATGATTCTGGATGGCCCATTTGAGGAGGCCATTGGTGTTGATGCGTTGCAGATAGCCCGATTGACTGGTCTGAACGGGATGCCAGCCCGTTTGCTCATCGGCATAATGCAGGGCCGCTTCCGCTTTTTTGGGGTCGTCGATGGGTTCGCCAAAGCGATCGGGGAACAGGTTCTCGATCGCTTTGCTGGTTTCATGAAAAATATGCTGAACGATGGTGCCGGTCTGAAGTGATTCGGCGATATGATGAATAAAAAAGATCAGGGCTGCCACGCCACCCAAAGCCAGCATCAACCCCACCAGCACAGCTGTAGCCGGAACAAATTTTATCTCGTCGGTTCCGCGGATGGTGCCCAGCACGATGAGGCAGTACGCAAAAACGCTCACAAAATAGCCCATTACTACCTGATTGATACGATCGCGCATGAAGTTGCGTAATACGCGGGGCGAGTATTGGCTGCTCACCTGCGTGATGGTGGCCAGCGTCAGGGAAAAGGCCAGGGCGGCTACCGTCAGCATGGAGCTGGAAATAGCCGATAGCATACCCCTGGCTCCGTCTGCACCGGTGCCAAACAGGAGCGGAAGTCGTTTTTGGCCCTGCCAGCTGGTATGCACATCGAACTCCACCAGCCCATAGGCCAGCCCGAATGAAGAAAGCACCATCATGCCGGGAACAAACCAGAGTGATTCCTTAAGTTGTTGCCAGTACTGCTGAAGTCGGGTAGTCATTAGACAGGGGAGCGTGACGTGAGTATTGTTGTCTGGCTGGCAGGAACTAATGAGAAAGCGCTCAACGAACAATAGGACCCTTTGCCGAAACCCGTTGCAGCACTTTGTTGATAGAATACACAACGCCGTTGGTTGCTCGGATGTCCGCCTGAATGACATCGGCAACCGTGCCTCGTCCGTCTTCAACTGTAATGTCGTTGCCCTGTTTATGAACCACTAGATTCTGCCCGGTCAGGTTGGTCAACGTCTGGCCGTCTCTGAGCTGATCAGACGTCAGGCGGCCTTTAACCACGTGGTAGGCCAGTAACTGGATAAGTCGTTGTTTGCTCGATGGTAATAGTAACTCACTGATTGAGGGCTCCGAAAGCGCAGAGAAAGCGCCGTTGTTGGGGGCAAAAACCGTGTATTGTCCAGTACCAACTGCTTTTTCGCTTAATCCAGAAGCCTTCAGGAGTTGAAGCAGCGTGGTGTGATCGGGCGACTGAGCGGCCAAAAGGCCCAGGGACGTTCCCGTTTTAATCCCGCTTGCTTTCAACGGACCCGACGTTGCCTGAGCCAGGACATTGGATGGCTGACAAAGCAAGGCGATGCCGGCAAGACAAAAAAGAAAAACATGGTTCGGTTTCATAACGCGCTGAGTATCGTTCGTTGACTGGTTGGTAATAAATGAATGAGCTACGGTTCTAACAGGGCCTGCCGTTGATTGTTTTGACTGGACCTGCCGGTTGTCTTTTTCTGAGGGCCCATTCTCCAGAACGGGTCCTCTCAAGTTAACGGTTGATTCGTTACTGGCTTCTCCATTTGCCTGATGACAGGCCTATCCGCCCCGTTAGGGAACACAAAACCGCTACCAGGGAACAGCGCCCCGGTAGCGGTAAACCTAATACACATAATCAACGATGAAAAGCTTTATTGATTAACTACGTCTGCTTCAGGAGCGGCAATTTTAGCCAGGTCTTTGTTCTCCGGGAACAAGGCTAGCCCTTTCTGGAGCCACTCGTTTCGGGCAGTCGCGTCTTTGGTGACCAGTTCGTGATAAGAAATCAAGTATTTAAAGGCCAGCACGAGGTCTTTCTTGTAGCGGTTACGTTCCTCTTCTTTGTCGGCGACCATCGAAATAAATTGCTCGAAATAGGGCCTGGCTTTTCCATTGCGAACGGCTTCTTCGGGCGTATAAGCATAATAGTTGGCTTTGCCCCGATACAGCACCGTTGGGGCATAGTCAGGCGATCCTTTCTGGGCCAGCGCCAGGGCTGAATCGGCCAGGGCAAACCGTACCGTGTCGCGCTGGAGCTTGCCGGAACTATCCCGCTGGAAGCCAAGGGTGTAATTGCTCATGCCATACCGGAACAAATCCTGAACATCCGCTTTAAAACCATGTTTGTCTGCGGAGTCCAGCATCGCAACCGCTTCCGGGTGCTTTTTTGCCCGGTAGTAGTACTTGGCCAGATCACTGTACAGATTATCGGTTGTGTCAAAGGGGGCCGCTTTGGACAGAAAAACGGCGCCCAGTGAATCATCACTTGTGCTATCGGTAGCCATGTAGGCCCGCCCCAAGTATTTGTAATCATCGGGCATGGCTTTGTCGGGGGCTTTCTCCAGAAACGTGTTGATGTTCTCGATGGCTTTCTGTGGTTCTTTCAGGGATGAATACGCCCAGCCTTTAATTCGATAAACGATGGGATTCTGGCCCAGCGCCGTCTGGTTGCTGTCGATCAGGTTGACGGCCTGCCGGTAATCCTTGGCCAGAAAATGAAATTGTGCCTGGCGGAGCAGGGTGGGTTGCCGAACATCGTGCGATACCCGAACATACTGATCCATGTACGAAGCGGCTTCTTTATAGCGATTGACCAGAAAGTATAATTCGGCCAGCTGGTTGTAGGCCGGGGCGTAACTGGTATTGGCCTCAATGGCTTTTTTGTAGTTTTCAACGGCCAGATTCAGATTCCGTCCCTGCCAGTAAATGTCGCCAATACGCTGATAGACACGCGATGGATTCATGCCCAGTTCAAGCGCACTTTCGTAGCGGGTCACGGCTGTGCCGGCATCTTTGTTGAGGTAATGGGCATCGCCAAGGGCCAACTGAATGGCTGCGTTTTTCTTGTCGCGTTCAGTCGCCCGATTTAGGTAGTCAATGGCTTTGGCTGCGTTGATCACTTTAGGATAAACGGGTTTGATCGACCCATCACCGGGTGTTAGATAACCCGTATAAGCCTCGCCAATTCGGTAGAGTATATCTGCGTTTTTCCCTTTACTTCGGTCAACAACATGTGCCAGTTTGGGGTCTGCATTGGCCAGGTCATTTTTAACGAGGTAAGTAATAGCTACCCCGGTTTCATTGAGCGGTACCCGTTTCTCATCCATTGGAATCCCCTTTTCGAACCAGATCCGGGCTGAATCGGGCTGACCAGCCCGGAGGTAACCGTACCCGGCATCGAAATTGGTTTGCATGGACGGACTCTGCTGGGCGTTGCGGATCAGAAGCTGCTTGGCATCGTCGAAACGGCCAAGGTTCATCAGCGTATTGGCATCGGGTGCTGGCGTCTGGGCTAAGGCAGCGCCAGCGAAACCCGTAAGAAGTAAACTTGTCAGTTGAGCTTTCATGTTGCGTAGGGTTTTAGCCAATCAGCAAACGATGTCGTTTAGAGAGGCTTACGCAAAGTGCACACTGAAACTAAAAATGAGCTTAACAAATGCTTAGAATTAGCTTAGAAATGGTATTTTCCCTTTGATGCGATCAATAATCAACGGCAGAGATAATGCCTTGCGCTGGTCCGATCATCGAGTGGCCGGCGGCCATAAAGGCATCAAAGGCCAGGCCGAAAGGGAACGGGAGTCGTTCACTCGTTTACCCATTCAGCTTTAAATCCGGCCTGCTCAACGGCACTGACGACTACGTTAGCAATTCGGTTATCGGTGGTTTGCACGGTCAATAACTTATCAGGCGATTCGGTGTCTATATTCCATCCGTCTACCTGTTCAATGTCATTGAGTGGTAGCGTTACGGCTGCTACATGCTCATGGTTCGTGATGTTGGTCTTAAAGTTGAGCGTTTCCATCATGTTGAATTAGCGTTTGTTAATTGATATACTGGTTGGTTTCGTTGACTCATCTTCTGATGAAACGAACCTGATGACCTGGCTTGACAATTGGCTTAAAGAGGACTCCGGATTGTCTTCCGGACTGGCAGTGACAGCAGGCTAACCGGCAGATGAACTTAATCCCTTTTTCTTGCCTGCAGGCATGGACTACCTATTCCCAGCCACCCCCCAAAGCCCGGTATAAATCTGTCAGGGCCAGGAACTGAGACCGCTTTGTCGATATGAGAGCCAATTCAGCTTCCAGTACGCTACGCTGGGCCGTGATGACTTCCAGATAGGATGCATACCCACTTCGAAACAAATCGTTTGAGGTCAGGACAGCCTGCTCCAAGACGGCTACTTCCTGCCCCTGGAGGTCGGCCACCGTTCGGTAATTTTCGACGCCCCGTAAACTGGTGGTCACCTCGCTAAAACCGGTCAGGATGAGTTGCTGGTACCGATAGACCGCTTCCCGGCTCTGTGCTACCGACTGCTGGTAGTTGGCTTTCACAAAACGTCGGTTCAGGATTGGCGCCGACAGGCTACCCAGCAAACCCGTAGCGATGGACGCCGGGTTAAACAGTACCCCCGTACGGAAGGCGTTCAGCCCCAGGTAAGCCGTGAGGTTCAGGCTTGGTAGAAATTCGGCCCGGGCTATGTCGATGTCGATGTTGGCGGCCTGAAGATCAAGTTCGGCCTGCCGGATATCGGGGCGACGAACGAGCATCTGGGCCGGAATACCGGTGACAACCTTGCCGGGAAGCTCGCGGTCCTGGAGCGATTTTCCCCGGATAATCGGTTGGGGATACCGACCCAGCAACCGGTTCAACTGATTCTCATTTTCCACAATCTGCTGCTGCACCTGGCCCTGCCGACTGCGGGTGTTCAGCAACTGGGCCGAAAATTGTTGAACGGCCAACTCGGTTACCCGGCCCGCTTCTTTCTGTATACGAACCAGATCGAGCGCACTCTGCTGATAATCAATATTTTTTTGAAGGATTTCAAGCTCGCCATCTAAGGCAAGCAACCCATAATAATATCGGGAAATTTCGGCCACCAACGCTGTTATAACGGCATGCCGACCCTTTTCTGACGCGATTAAGCGCAGATAAGCCGCTTTCTTTCGATTGTGCAGCTTACCCCAGATGTCGATTTCCCAGGTACTGCGAGCCCCCAGAAAATAGTCGGGTGTAGGGGTGGGGGTAAGCTGATTTCCCCGAATGTTATCCGATAAGTTCGTGTCATAATTCCCAACGCCATTCATCGTGTACTGGCCGTAACGGTCTACCCCCGCCGAAGCCACCGCATTAACCTGTGGGGCCAGATAACCCTGGCTGTAATTGAAGGAAGCCCGGGCCATCTCGATCCGTTGCGTAGCGATACGCAAATCCAGATTACCCGCCAGTGCCGTATCGATCAATTGAGTCAACAGGGGGTCCGCAAAAAATGACCGCCAGTTCTGGCTGGCAATGCCCACCGAGTCCGAATGACCCGCAAAGGAGACAGGCATGGGCCGGGAAGATGAACGAACCACTGTATTCGGCAACTGACAGCTACCCATTAAAAGTAGGCAGCCAAGACCCGACAGGGCCAAACCCCGGTTCAGAAATTTGAGCAATGAAGTAGTGTGTCGGGGTTGCGCCAACGGAATTGTTAATTTATTGAGAAATGGATTTTCCATTGATGTGCGGTTGTGTGGGTATACTACTGATGATGTCGACTTCGCTCGGTTGTGTGCTGTGTTCCATTGGTTCGTCGTCGGTTGGGTGTTTGGACTGAAATCGTTCGGCGAGTTTGGCGAAGAACACGTATAGGCCAGGCACGATGACCAGCCCGAACAGGGTACCTGTCAACATACCGCCCGCAGCCGCTGTCCCAATGGATCGATTGCCTAGCGCTCCTGCGCCCGTTGCCATACAGAGCGGAATCAGGCCGGCGATAAACGCGAAGGAGGTCATTAGAATGGGTCGTAAACGGGAGACGGCTCCTTCAACGGCGGCTTTCAGAATGGGCAAGCCCTCTTTCTGGCGCTGGCTCGCAAATTCGACGATCAGAATGGCGTTTTTGCCCAGTAGCCCAATGAGCATGACCAGCGCTACCTGCGCATAAATGTTGTTCTGCAACCCCAGAATTTGCAGGAAGAAAAACGAGCCAAATACACCGGTAGGTAACGATAACAGGACAGAAAGCGGCAAAAACACGCTCTCATATTGGGCCATGAGCAGAATGTACACAAACACTAAACAGATGGCGAAAATGTATATCGCCTGGTTGCCCGACTCCACTTCCTCCCGCGACATCCCCGACCATTCGTAGGCATAGCCTTTTGGCAGTACCTGAGCCGCTACTTCCTGAACGGCCCGGATCGCATCTCCACTGCTGTAGCCCGGAGCGGCATCTCCATTGATCATCGCCGAGGTGTACATGTTATATCGGGTAAGCTGTTCGGGGCCGTACACGCGTTCCAGCCTGACAAAGTTGGCGTAGGGCACCATTTCGCCCTGATCGTTCTTGACGCGCATGTTCAGCACGTCTTCGGGTTTAGTCCGGTAACTGGGGGCAGCCTGGACCATCACCTTATACATTTGGCCAAAACGAATAAAGTTGGAGGCATAATAACTGCCCATCATCGTTTGCAGGGTGCTCATGGCATTATCGATCGAGACGCCTTTCTGAGAGGCTTTTTCCTGATCGACGTGCAGCAGATACTGGGGAAAATTAGGGTCGAAGCTGGTAAAGGCATCGCTGATTTCGGGACGCTCTTTCAGCGCCGAAATGAATGTTTGCGCTACTTTGGCGGTTTGGTTCAGGTCACCACTACGGCCCCGATCCAGCATACGCAACTCAAATCCACTTGAATTACCGAAACCCGGTACGGTAGGGGGCGGAAAAAATTGAATGGTCGCATCCGTGATACCTTTTGTCTTTTCTTCCAGAGCTGTAATTACCTCCTGCATCGACATCGTACGCTCTTCCCAGGGCTTCAGGTTGATCATACCCATCCCGTAGGACGCACCCGCGCCATCGGTTAGCAGACTGTAGCCCGCCAGCGTCGATACGTTTTCAACCGACTCCTCCTGAGACGCCACCGCTTCGATAGCATCCATGACTTTCTCGGTTCGGTCTACGGTGGCTCCGGCGGGGGTCGTTACGTTCACATAAATCATACCCTGATCTTCGGTGGGTATAAAACCGCCGGGCAGGATGGTGCTGATGCCCCAGGTAGCCACAATGAACAGCAGTAAAATACCCCACGTAACAATGCCGCGATTGGCCACCCGATTCAATAATCCCTGATACCGGCCCGCCAGCGATTCGTATCCCCGGTTGAATTTGGCAAAGAAGCGCCCCAGAAATCCTTTCTGTTCGCCATGAATGGGTCTTAGCAGAATCGCACAGAGTGCCGGCGTAAGTGTCAACGCATTGACACCAGAAATAACGATGGCAATGGCCAGTGTGAGCGAGAATTGCCGGTAGAAAATGCCCACCGGTCCCGACATAAAAGCTACCGGAATAAATACCGCCGACATCACCAGCGTAATGGCCACGATGGCCCCGGCAATTTCATGCATAGCCGCAAACGTAGCGGCTCGTGGCGTCAGATGAAGTTCCTCCATCTTGGCATGAACAGCCTCAACGACCACGATGGCGTTATCGACTACAATCCCAATCGCCAGCACCAGTGCAAAGAGGGTGAGCAGATTGATGGAGAAGCCAATCATACTCATAAACGCGAATGTACCAATCAACGCCACCGGCACGGCCAGGGCACAAATCAGTGTGGAACGCCAATCCTGCAAAAACAGGAAGACAATGATAAACACCAGCACGAAGGCTTCGATCAGGGTGCGGACCACTTCGTGAATGGATGCGTCCAGAAAACGCGATACGTCGTAGGCATAGTTATAGGTCATGCCCGATGGAAACGAGCTTTCCTTCAGTTCGGCCATGCGCGTCTTCACGTTGGCGATTACATCGCTGGCGTTGGAGCCGGGCCGTTGTTTGAGCATGATAGCTGCTGAAGGCCGTCCGTCATTTTTGGAGAGAACGCCATAATCCAGCGAACCGAATTCAACATCGGCCACATCTTTCAGACGTAGGGGAGACCCATCATCATTGGTGCGCAGGATGAGGTTTTCGTACTGGGCCGGTTCAAAAAATTTACCGGTGTAGCGCAGTACATACTGAAGCGTTTGGGGATCCCGGTCGGCACTTTCACCCGCTTTGCCGGGAGCCGCTTCTACATTCTGCTTGCGTATACCGGCAATGACTTCGTCGGGCGAAATGTCGTAGGCCGTCATGCGATCCGGTTTGAGCCATACCCGCATAGAGTAATCACGACTGCCCATAATGGCAGCAAAGCCAACGCCGTCGATTCGCTTTAATTCGGCCAGTACATTGATGTCGGCGAAATTGTAGATGAACTTTTCATCCACTTTAGGATCATCACTTACAATATTGAGGTACAACAGCATGCTGTTTACCTCTTTTTCGGTAACAACACCGGCCTTGATCACTTCTTCGGGTAGTTCGTCCATGACGGTTGTTACGCGGTTCTGCACGTTAACAGCGGCCAGGTCAGGGTCCGTACCGACTTTAAAGAAAACGGTAATGAGGGTGGTTCCATCGTTGCCCGAAATCGAGGTCATATAGGTCATGTTGGGAACCCCGTTGATGGCTCGTTCGAGCGGGGTTGCCACGGCCTTAACGCAGACATCGGCGCTGGCTCCTGTGTATCGGGTCGTTACGGTGACGGACGGAGGCACAATATCAGGGAACTGCGTAACGGGGAGATCCGTCAAGGCCAACACGCCCATCAGCACAATGAGCACCGAGATCGCTGTCGAGAGTAAAGGTCTTTTAACGAATATATTGAACATGATTGGGCAGTCTAAGGGGAACAGAAACAGGGTGAGATTCGACCGGCAAGAGGAACCGCTACCTTATCGAGCGGAGGTATACATGGCCTGTAAGCGTTTGACTGGCAGTGCCTTTGGTGTGATGCGCATGCCATCTTTCAGGCTTTGGATTCCCTCAAAGACGATACGATCGCCAGGCTTGAGACCCGATTGAACAATGTAGAATTGGTCGACTCGGCTGCTCGGAACAAAACTTCGGGATTGAACTTTATTGGTAGCGTCAACGACATACACGAAATTTTTATCCTGTACCTCGAAAACAGCTCGTTGAGGCACTAAAACGGCGTCGTCGACATCGGTCGTCAGCCGAATTTTGCCGGTAGCCCCGTGCCGGAGCAGGCGTTTGGGGTTGGGGAACGTAGCCCGGAACGCAATTGTGCCGGAATTGTCTTCAAACTCAGTTTCGGTCGTTTCAATTTTGCCTTTATAGGGATAAGGCGAATCGTCGGCCAGCAGCAGGTCGACTTCCCGGATAGTCGTTTTTTCCGGGTCGCGCCGTTTTTTGATAAATGACAGATATTCTTTTTCCGACACATTGAAGTAGGCATACATCTCGCGGAGGTCGGAAATGGACGTAAGCAACGCTCCCTCTTCGATCAGGCTGCCTTGTTTAAATGGTATCCGATTAAGGACCCCATCGAAGGGAGCCCGGATGCTGGTCAGCGAGACATGAAACCGGGCTTTATTTAATGCCGCCCTGGCCCCGCTGACAGCGGCTCTGGCCGTTTCCTTTTTGGCTTTGGCAAGCTTGAGTTCCGAGGGTGATATGACATTCTTATCGACCAATAACTTGACCCGGCCCATTTCTACCTCAACCGACTGTTCTTCAGCGATGGCACTTTCCAGACTTGACTGGGCCCGATCTACTTCGACCTGATATTCAGTTGGATTGAGCTGAAAGAGCAACTGCCCTTTGCGAACGGGCTGGCCTTCATCGACAGCTATTTTGTCCAGATAGCCCGCTACCCGGGCGCGGACCTCAACATTCTGGACGGCTTCCAGATTACTGGCGTAGTCGTGGTCGAGGGTTGCATCCTGGCGAGTTAGTTGAATAACCGGAAGTGCTGGCACCGACTCTTGCTTCTTCTCGTTCCGAACTGTGCAGGATGCCAGTACCGTCGTGATGAAAAGGACGAGTGTGCCTGAATAAGATTGCATAAGGATATGAAGTCTGAACTATGAGTAAGTAGCTGTGCTCTCCTGACAAGCAGATTGCTCCGTTCGCTACCTTGGCAAATACGACACAGGAAGTAAGGACCGGATTAGAAAATAATTAGAATTTGCTTAGAAACTGGGTAATTGACCACGAAAGGCCGATGTTCCCTTTTTCGCGCTTTTTCTCAGCACAGGTATACACGAAGCCAAGTGCAATTCGTACCGCTAAGCCACCTGCTGGCAATAGTATAGTTTGGCCGGTGCAAGCAAGGGCTGGCTGCCCTGTTTTCCGAATCAGCGTAAACCAGTCGGGGTGAATGGTGTTTAAATAAAAAAAACGCCTGGAGTATCATCAGGCTCCTAATTTCCTTACTTAGCTGGTATGATCGCAAACGACCCCAATCTGCCTCGCACCAAACGCCCCGATGTGCTGGCGCGCGTCGGTGGATTTCTACGGGAGCGGTTTAGTCTGGAAGAAGACAAAGAAGATGAAGCCGAAATAATCCAGTCGATACGCCGGGGTATTGAATTCCGGGGTATTAATTTGTGGACGCTCATTTTTGCCATTTTCATCGCGTCCATTGGCCTGAATGTCAATTCAACAGCCGTTATCATTGGTGCCATGTTGATTTCGCCACTGATGGGCCCGATTATGGGAATCGGTTTGGGCATTGGTATCAACGATCTGATCATGATTCAGCAGGCGCTGAAAAATTTAAGCATCGCTGTTTTTATCAGTCTTCTCACCTCTACCATTTATTTTATCGTAAGTCCGCTTCATATTGCCCAGTCTGAACTACTGGCACGAACGTCACCGACGGTCTGGGATGCGTTTATCGCCTTTTTTGGGGGACTGGCAGGCATTGTAGCTGGTTCGGGGCGGGGCAAAATTACCAATGTCGTTCCGGGTGTTGCCATCGCTACGGCGCTCATGCCGCCTATCTGTACGGCTGGTTATGGGCTGGCATCGGGCAACCTGTATTATTTCGCCGGGGCATTTTACTTGTTTCTCATCAATACCGTCTGTATTAGTCTGGCAACCTTTCTCATCGTTCGTTTTCTGGGTTACAACCAGAAGGAATATCCCACGCCTGAAGTTGAACGACGGGTGCGGACCACGATCTGGGCCGCGGTCCTGATTGTGGTAGTACCGAGTAGCTACCTTGGCTATCAGATTGTTCGCAAAACCATTTTCGAGCAGAATGCCAAGCGGTTCGTTAGCAACGAATGTAATTTTGATTACCGACAGCTTATCAATTATACGGCTCGCTATAATCGACGCCAAAGTACATTGGAACTTACCCTGGTGGGCGAGCCTTTTCCAAAAGATTCTATCATTGCATTACGGGCCAAAATGCCGTCTTACGGCCTAACCGATGCGCAACTCGTGGTTAAACAGGGTAATTTCAAGGATACGGAAATTGATGTGGACGCGCTCAAAAATACCGTAACCGACCAGGTGATCAAATACAGCCAGTCGTCTATTGCCCGCAAAGACCACATCATTGACTCCCTGCGCCGGTATATCGATTTAA
Source organism: Spirosoma horti (assembly GCF_054776595.1). Classification (NCBI taxonomy): domain Bacteria; kingdom Pseudomonadati; phylum Bacteroidota; class Cytophagia; order Cytophagales; family Cytophagaceae; genus Spirosoma; species Spirosoma horti. Next base: position 366,567 of record NZ_BAAHBQ010000001.1, on the reverse strand, counting down.
CGCAATCCTCGCATCTGTCGGTAACGGATCTGCGCAACGAACTCAAAACACTTATGCCCGACGTACAGACTTTTACGGCGGCCCGGTCGCTGGTAATGAGCCGAAACAGTAACCGGCCCGATACGGTCATGCTGGTTTATGCCAAGTTCTCCCGAAGGCATACAAATGCCGAAAAGCAGCGTATTGAAAAGTGGCTCCAGAGCCGAACGAAGAGCAAGCGTATCAAGCTACTTGTTGAATAACTCGTGTGCTATGCGTAACCACGCCGAAGTGCAATCAACTAGTAACGAAAGAGGCTAGGTATTTCCACCAGCCAGGCGATGCGTACTGTTAGAAGAGAATACTTACCCCAACTAACAGCCAGTCCGGTTGAAAAATCAAAGGTGACCTCAACGACTTAAAATTGATTGATAAATTCCTTCTGCGTCGAAAAGAAGGCTTATCTGGGTAGCTCAACAGCCACTAGTGTTGCAGGTCCCTTCTGAAATAGAACATGGAGCGTGAGATGAGCGATTTTGTAGAACGAGTTATCATAAGCCTTCTGTTGACTGCTGCAAGGTACTATGAACCAAAGGACACGAGCCCAGTTTAGAATAGCCTTGGGCAGCTATTAGAAATTCCTTAGAAAGGTACCTTTAGATCGGATAATCGATTCCTGTCAAGTACTTTTGACGCCGTGAACCTGGCCTTAAAGAGTGGCTATTGATCAAGCTATGACTCGGGTAACCAAAGACTTATAGGGTTATCGCCATGTTCGCTTCGCTTTCTTTACGAGACTATGACGTCGATTATCCTGGTTTTCATTGTCGGGTATATCTTAATCACCCTTGAGCACCCTATTCATTTCAGTAAAACAGCTACCGCTCTGATTACCGGCGTTCTTTGCTGGGCCATCTATATTCTTTCTGTTCCGCAGCCAGAACCCGTTCTGGATCAGCTAGGCCATCATCTTAGTGAAATTGCTCAAATTCTATTTTTCTTGTTGGGGGCCATGACTATTGTCGAGCTGATCGACATTCATGACGGTTTTACTATTATTACTGATCGTATTGCGACGCGGAACCCCAAGGTGTTGTTATGGCTGATTGGGGGGCTGACTTTTATTTTATCCGCTTTATTGGACAATCTGGCCTGCGCAATTGTCATGGTGTCTGTCACGCGGAAATTAATACGAAATTCGGAACAGCGCCGGTTGATGGCGGGAATGATCATCATCGCGGCCAATTCAGGTGGGGCCTGGTCACCCATTGGCGATGTGACCACCACTATGCTCTGGATTGGGGGAAGAATTACAACGGAGAGCATTATTGGACAGTTATTTCTCCCCAGTCTGGTCTCGTTACTCGTTCCCCTGATCGGGTTAACGTTCTTGATTCAACCGCCCGCCGAGGACCTATCCGGTAACCGGGGGGTTAGTCGTCCTTTTGTAACGCCCCAGCATCGTCGTGACCGGCGAATTATGTTTGCCGCTGGCCTAAGTGCTATACTGATGGTTCCTGTCATCAAAACGATTACCCATTTACCACCCTATATGGCCATGATGCTGGCTTTGGGCGCAGTATGGGGAATATCAGAAATCATCCATGCCGATAAAGATGAGCAGGATCGAAAGCGCTACACGGCGGCCTACGCCCTGAGCAAAGTAGATATTCCCAGTATCTTATTTTTCATGGGCATTCTGCTCGCCGTAAGTGCTCTGGAAGCAACAGAAACGTTAAAGACGGTAGCCGTCTGGCTCAATCAAACCGTTGGTAACCTTGATGTAATTGTGCTGATAATTGGTGTAGCCTCTGCCATTGTCGATAATGTGCCCATTGTAGCCGCTGTCATGGGCATGTATGATCTGGGCATACACCCTCCCGACGCCAAGTTATGGGAGTTTTTAGCCTATTGCGCAGGAACCGGCGGCAGTCTGCTGGTCATTGGCTCAGCGGCTGGTGTCGCCGTTATGGGTATGGAACGATTGGAATTTGGCTGGTATCTCCGACGAATGAGTGGCCTGACCCTATTGGGCTACATCGCTGGTGCACTAACCTACTTAGCCTTGTATTCGCTGACACATTAAATAACGTGACTAATGGATTAAGGGCTTGCCTAATCCCGCTAGGGATGGCCTGTCAATAGTTGGCTAGCTTATACCTACGGCGCTTTATACAAAAATTCACCCTCACTTTTCTAGTAACAGGTCGCCCTAACAGGGCTTTTCTGTAAGAAAAAAGACGTGTATGTACCCTAAGGTTAAGGACTCTATCCCACAAACTCATTATTCACATTAATTACTATTTCAGGACAGAGCACCGGCGAGAAGAGTGGCAAAAAACTGGCGGCTTCTTAGTTTTTTAAATGAAGGTTGGCGAATTTCACAAAATTACGCCAATCGTAAGCCGTCATATTGTGTTCACCTTCCCGGATATGATAGCCCAGTGGCGAGTTAACGATGGGCTGATTTACGGCAGGTGGATTGGCTGGCAACGTGGATTTAACGCCATACAACGCATACACTTTTTCGGCCTGTTTTAACGACAAGAAGGTTCCTCTTGGGTCGGCCCAGCGATCTTCTGTCGCATTGGTCGCATACAATGGCCTAGGGGCAATGGTGGCCAGGAGCATATGCTGATCCAGCGGTAATGCGTCTTCATGGTTATTGAATTTTTTATAGTTTGTGGCAAACCAGTGCGGAAAGGTCGTATTGATTCGACTGATCGTTTCGCCATACCGCCTGTGCGATAGAGCCGCTCCGGTGTTACCCGAACAATTCGTCACGCACATAGCAAATCGCGGATCTTCGGCAGCCGCCCAGAGCGATGCTTTTCCTCCCCGGGAATGGCCCACAACGACTACTTTCCTGGCGTCGATTGCAGCATCTTTTTCAAAGTAATCCAGCACACGGCTTGCTCCCCATGCCCATGCCCCAATGGCTCGCATACCGTCATTGGCCGTCAATTGTTCCGGATAAAGCTGAAGTACACCCGTTGCGTAGGTAGCCGTATCGTCAGGAGCCAGATCGCTCACGTGAAAAGCCGCAATGGCATATCCGCTATCGATCACCAGCTCAGCTGGCCAGAAATCACTTTTATGGACTCGGGTAGGGTCTGTATTGTCTTTACCCCGGTTGTTAATCAGCAGAAAAACAGGTACGGGGCCTTTCTGTTTCTTCGGTATGAAAAGAACCAGGTTTATTTTCAGGGGCTTACTGTTGCGAACCACCTCAATAACCACCTCTTTCAACGTGGCTTTACCCGCCATAGCGCTGGCGTTTTCGTTTTTTATCGAGTACGTGAGCCGGTCATATGCTTTTGGCAGTTGTCCGTACACATTTTCCTCAAACAGCTTAATAATTTCCGGCCGTCGCACTTTTTCCCAGGTCGCCCTGTCCCGAACGTCCCGGTTTGTAGTCGTTTTTAACACGTCGGGCAACGTATAAGGTGGGACGTTTGATTCGTCATAGTTTGCCTGAAAACCAGATTGGGCGTGCCCCTTGATCAGTATAAGTAAGAAGAGGAAAGAGAACGCAAAACGGTTTAAGTGCTGCATAACATTGAGTTAAGAGTTAAACGAGCCCCTGGCGGCCTGAGCGACGGCAAGTTACGTCGTTTATTTAGGCAGGTTTTCGGTATGCGTCTCTACGTAGGCACAACAAATGCGATTTAAAGGTATCAAAAGAACCGTATCTAGCCTACGATCGACATTTCCAACAGGGCGTAACTCAGACTTTTGCCATGCGTGTCCATTGTAAGTGAGGTCGTCACGCCACCGGTCAGCGCCTGCTGGCAAACGAACTGAAGCGCAGGTAGATTCGGTAATTCGTACCGGATAACCTCACCCGCCACAATACCGGCCAGGTGCTGCTTGACGGCTTCGGCCGTAACCTGGGCGCAGAGCAGCGGATAATCCTCGGCCTTGTATGGTATGAGCGAAAGCGTTAGCGTATTGCCTTTGTCGCCCGCCCGGCTGTGGGCAATGTCGTATAGCTTGATGGTCATGATTGAAACAGAGTTACCTGTGGCGTTAGTTGGTTTCGGTCGATGAGCGTTGAGACGATGCCCACTAGTTCATGACTATACTTGCGAGCACCACCGCCCCCGGCCGGGCCGTTGGTGTAAAGAGCTTCGACTTCTTCACCAACCAACGCGGCCTGTTGTGCCGAAGTGGCTCTTCCGGCCACCCGGAGCCGGATTTCGTAGGGGTCCGGGTAATGATCGAAGTTAGTTCGGTGCACCGATGTACTGCCAATGTAGTCGATCCGGAGATCGGCAAACCGGTCCTGTAGTCGTTCCTGAAGGGTGGTTCCGGCCAGTTTGGCGCGGCTCAGGGCGTTTGAACCGGCGTATGAAATTTCGCCTTCGCCTATAAAACCGGCTTCGTAGCCCACGCTGACTTTCAGCGTATCGGGTCGGGTTTGGCCCCGCCCGCCCAACGCCCGGACCTGATTTGTCCCAACTTCGGTCAGCCGTACCTGCGTGAAATCAGCGATCACGTCGGGGGTGATGTAGCAGCTGGGGTCCATTACTTCGTAGAGTAATTGCTCTTTCGCGGTTGCTAGACTCAGCAGCCCCCCTGTACCAGCTACTTTACTGAAAACAGCCGTACCATCCGCCGACACATCGGCAAAGGGGTGACCCAGATGCGCCATGTCGGGGACGTCTTTGCGGCCGGGATCCGCAAAGTAGCCACCGGTAAGTTGCCCGGCGCATTCCAGCAAATGCCCAATTACGGTGCCTTGCCCCAACCGGTTATAATCGTCCGGCGACCAGCTGAATTCATGAACCAGTGGCGATAAGAACAGCGAAGGGTCGGCCACGCGGCCGGTAATGATGATATCGGCATTCGTTGCCAGCGCGGGTAAAATGGCGTCGATGCCCAAGTAGGCATTGGCCGAAACCAGCGGACCTGAATCGGAAAGAGGCTTGCCCGTTTCCAGTACCATTTCGTTGCCCGTAAGCAGGCTGAATACATCGTCGCCGGTGACCGCTGCCACCGTTACGGAGAGCGACAAGCGATGGGCGATGTCGATGATTTTTTGAGCAGCCGCCAACGGGTTAGTCGCGCCCATGTTCGTGATCAGACGGACCTTCTTTTCCAGTAAATGCGGTAACAGACTTTCGATACGCCGTTCCAGCAAGGGGTCGTAGCCCAGCGTGGTATCCTGCCGTTTTCGTTTCTGCGCCAGCGCGATGGTACGTTCGGCCAGGCATTCCAGCACCAGATAATCTAATTCGCCTTGCTGAACCAGTACGAGCGCTGGTTCGAGCCGATCGCCGGAGAAGCCAGCCCCGCACCCAATCCGAACGGAAGTTTTCATAAATGAATCGAGCCCGTTAAGAGGGCCGCCAGCGTCATGACGACGGTTGTGCCGAAGGCCCATTTGAGAATAAACTTCTGATGATCGCCTAAATCCACCTCGGCCAGGCCCACCAGCAGGAAGGTCGAGGCCGTGAGCGGACTAACCGGAAAACCGACCGTCATCTGCCCCAGCAACGCGGCCCGGCCGATCTCCAGCGGATCGATGCCGAACTGCGTGGCCGTCTGGCTCAGGATGGGAACAACGCCGAAGTAATAGGCATCGGGTGTGAAGAGCAGGCTGGCGGGCATGCTGGTGATGGCCGTCAGCGTGGGTAGCCAGGCCGCGTGTTGCTGCGGGATCAGCGAAACGACGGACGTTGCCATCGCGTCGATCATTTTGGAACCGGTCAGGATACCCGAAAAAACGCCGGCCGCAAAGATCATACTCGAGACCATAAAGATGTTGTTGCCGTGGCTTCGGAGCACTTTCTGCTGGTCGGGCAAGCGCGGATAATTGATCAATAACGCGACAATAGCGGCCGAAATGAACAGTGCCGGTGCCGGTACCCAACCTTTCATAAGCGTCGTGATCAGGGCGATGGTCAGCACGGCATTGACCCAGAACAAACGGGGCCGACGAAACTGCCGCTGCTCGTCGGTCAGGCTTTCCTGATGTACATAATTCAGATCGCTGATGCCCAATCGTTTGCGCTCTTTCAGCCCAAACCAGTAGGCCACGAAAAGTACCCAGCCTATTCCGACTAAAATGGCCGGAATATTGGGGTTAAATAACTGCGTAGCGTCGGTTTTTAAGGTCGAAATAGCCCGTGCCGAAGTGCCGGACCAGGGAACCAGGTGCATCGGCCCTACGCTCAGCGCGACGATACCCGTCAAGATCAGCCGGTTGATGCCCAACTGCTTGTAAATCGGCAAAAAGGCCGACATAACGATCATGAACGTAGCCGTTCCATCACCGTCGAGGTGGACAATCATGGTCAGAACGGCCGTTCCCAGAATAACCTTCAGGGGGTCGCCTTTCACGAACCGGATAATGGCCGCAATGACGGGGTCGAACAGGCCAACATCGAGCATCGTCCCGAAATACAGCACGGCAAACATGAGCAGAATACCCGTCGGCGCAACCTGCTTGATACCCGCCAAAATCATCTCTCCCAATTCTTTTGGGTCAAATCCGGCGAGAAACCCCATAATGATCGGCACCAGCACCAGCGCCGTTATGACCGACAGCCGCTTGGTGATAATCAGAACCAGGAAAATGGCAATCGTGGCAAAGCCAAGTAGAGAAAGCATGGTGGGGGTGGGTAAGTTTATTTTTTGACCGGGTTAATCGCCGAATTATGGGCGATTAACCCGGTCAAAACTTGTCTACAGCGACTTTCCCGCAGCGATCTGCAACAGGTCTTTATCGGGATGGTTTTTCACCTGATTTGTGTTGTCGAGAATCATGGTCGCCCCGTTTTCAGGCGTATAGGCAGGCCAGGTTGGTAAGCCTTTATGGTTCGGATTGCCCGTTCTGGCAAAGGAAATCCAGGCCCGACTCATTTTGTCGGCCAGTGTATGGGCGGCTTTGCCACCGCCCGTCATTTCTTCACAGAGATCAATATTGTCGAACACAAAAGGGAGTTCCATACAGTGCATGGATTTGTAGATACCATCCATTACCGGCGATTGCCAGGTGAACAGATACATGTACACTGGAGCAGCTCCCGGAATGGCTTTCGCATTGGCCTGCTGAACAGTCAGCGGACGAAAATTGACGTCGATATCTGTGTAATCAGACGGTTTGACCGTTTCCGGGTATGCCTTCTTCACCGCTGCCATATACGCGTCTGCTTTGTCGCCGTACTTTTTCTGCAGGTTGGCTTTGGCTCCGTCCATTGTTAGATCGCGGGTGGCCGGATTGAAGGGCGTAAACTCATTTTTGGTCGAACCAACGAGCAGCGGAATCGTTTTCGACAGGGCTATCGCGGCTGGTTCCGTGGGTTGATCTGGCAGAAAATTTCCATCATGAACGGGTCCCCAGCCCAGTCCGGCCGCTGATTTGCCGTCGGCTTTCAACGTCTCGGCAACGGTGCGAATGGCTTTTTTACTGGCCGCGTTCAGCCGTTCATACGGTATTTTTTGCAGGGAATCGATCTGATTCGGTTTAAGGTTCAATTCATTGAGCAGGGCCGCACTTACTTTTCGGGCCAGATCGCTTTCGGTGAAGCTGGTAATGTAACTGCCACTCTGAACAATGGCTTTGTGAAACAGGCCTTTCGCGGAAGGCGCATTCATGAGGCTGGTTACTTTGCCGCCCCCGCCCGACTGGCCGAAGATGGTCACGTTGCCGGGATCACCTCCAAACTGGGCGATGTTTTGCTGCACCCACTGCAAGGCCGATACCAAATCCATCAGGCCCGCATTGGCCGAGTTTTTGTATTTCTCTCCATAGGCTGACAGATCCAGATAACCCAGCACGTTTAAGCGGTGATTAACCGTGACGACAACTACATCCCCTTTTTTGGTCAGGTTTTCGCCATCATACGACGGCAGCTCCACCGACGAACCGGCCGTAAATCCGCCCCCGTGTAACCAAACCATAACCGGGCGCTTTTTGGCTTTGTTGATCTCAGGTGTCCAGACGTTCAGACTCAGACAGTTTTCATTGGTGTAGCCCCAGTTGTGATGAAACGGAAATTCAATTTCATCGTAGGTGGTCGTGGTTACGTCCATCGGGCAAACGGGTCCGTAGGTCATCGACGAGCGAACCCCTGTCCACGAATCGGGTTTGGTGGGCGCCATGAAACGCTCTGCCTTGGCGTAAGGAATACCCTTGAATGTGAACGTGCCGTTGTGGATATAACCCCGAACCGAACCGGATGCCGTGGGTACGGTAGCGATGCCTTTTCCGGCCACAATGGGGTCTTTCGTTTCGGTGTTGGACTGTCCTACAGCCAGCAGTGGTAACACGATCACCAGCAGGGACGCAAGGGTTGTTTTGATTTTCATGAATGTTAGGGATTGATAAAAGAAAATTTTGAAAAGGGATTAAGGATCTAGTTTCCGTTCAGCACTTTGCTGAAAAACAGCACCTGATAGGGGAGAGCGTTCTGCCAGAATTCCCAGCTGTGGCCACCGGGCCGTTCGCTGTAATCGTGGGGTGTCTGGTTAAAAACCAGCCGACGATGTAACTCCCGGTTGGGCTCGATCAGAAAGTCATCCACGCCACAGTCGATGACCAGTTTCAAGCCGTTTGTTTTCATTTTGTCGGCCATACCCACCACCGAATAGGCGGCCCACCCGTCGGGCGACTGGCTGAATGGCCCCAGGATTTTTTCAAATTCGGCTCTGATATTTTTAAAGGCATCGGGCGGGAGTTTCCAGGTATTCATGTCCAGATTCAGCGCTCCGCTCATGCTGCCAGCCGCGCAATAGAGGTCGGGGTGGCGCGTAGCCAGGTATAACGCCCCGTAGCCACCCATCGACAGACCCGTAATGACCCGGCCTTTTGGCGTACGAATGGTGCGGTATGTTTTGTCAATTTTATCGATCACCTCTTTGGTCAGGTAAGTTTCAAACTGGCTGTCCTTCACGACGGGGCTATCCAGGTAGTAGCTGAACACTTCGCCTTCTGGCATCACAATGATGAGATTATACTGGTCGGCGAGCCGCTGAATAAGCGTCTTGTCGGGCGTTTTGGTGATCCAGTCATTGAAGTGGCCATAGCCGCCATGGAGCAGATAGAGCACCGGATAGGCCGTTTTATTTTTACCTGAAGTATAAGAGTCAGGCAAAACGACCACCGCCCGCAGCTTCTTGTTCATGACCGTGCTAGGCACATCCAGCGAATCGACTTTGGCCGCATAGAGCGGACTTGCCAGCAAAAAAATGAAAACGAAAAGAAGCTGCCTAAGGGCGATTTTCGGGTGTTTTAAACGATGCATGTTTGCCTGGTGATTGTAGGATATAGATGTCCATTTGATATCGTTGTCGGACAGCGTATACTAGTGCGCTTTATCTATTATTCTTTTGTACAAAACGAAGAGAAGATCAAATATAGGGGCGCGTTCAGTGGAATCACTCTATTTCGAGTATAGATGTGCTGTTATCAGGCTTACTAAATGAAATCGTATCTTTAGGAAATTTTATTACGGTTACGGAAATTACATAAACGGCTAGAAACGAACAGATTAAATGAAAGTAAAGACAGGTAAGGAAGAGATCGGGTACTTACTTGAGAAAGTCATAGAAACCTACGAACGCACGACGGGCCAGCGCATTATACGGAATACAAACCCGAAAAACTACGAGGATATCGCAAGGTTGCTCAGTTCGATCAGCAATGAATTGCCAAACACGGATCAGCAACTGGGCCACGATGCCTATCCGCCCGACCCAAATCCGAAACAGGTCGACTACCCACACCGGAAGTACGACATAACGGGCGTTCAGGTAAAGGATGCCTACAACCAACTCGTGGCCAATCCACGGTCGTTTCTGATCGATGCCTGTTACATTTATCTGTACGGCGTTGGGCGGAAGGGATTTAGTCAAAACCCGCAGGATGCCAATCTCATTGAAGGCGTCGATGCGGCCGTTGCACTACGGCTGGACGAGCAGGAAGCACTCCGGCAGCAGCTGGTCGCCTGCCAGCAGGAAAAAGAAGCGGCAACTACCCAATTGAGGACTTCTTTTCGGAAAAAGACACGGGCCTGGTTGGTTGGTTTACTCGTTTGTCTGACTTTGCTGGGGCTGGTCACCGCTCGCTGGATCGCCGACCGAAACGAATGGGCCACCATCCGCCGTGACCTGAATATCATGCCTTACCAGCCCACGCAGGCCGAAATCGACAGTCTTTCCGGCATTTGGCTGTATTATACGGGGGCGCCCCAGGCGCGGGCCAACGACCCTAACCGGTTTCACCAGGTGGCCAACAACCTCGTAGAAATTAGTTACAAAAACGGGTATTTCATCTTTAACCGGCACGGGGCAAACATCGATCATATCGGCTACATGCAGTTTGAATCACCAGCGCTGGTATCGATTTACTCGCGGGTGAAGAACAAGAGCGGGAACGTCGAGTCGCCCATCCATGCCCTGTTACGCCTGGATAAAGGCAAGAGTTACCTCACCAGCATTGCCACCACCTGGAGCTTCGACATGGGTGATGGTAACGATATGATCGGTATCCGGAATGTGTTCATCAAACAGGGAAAAGGCGGCTCGCTGGAAGAAATTACCAATACGCCCGAGAACGCCAATTGCCATTGTAAGATCATGAAATGGGTACAGCCGAACAAGCGCATCAAAACGTTCCAGTTAAAATACCGCTTGCTGGATACCCTGGCCAATGAATCCTTAAAAGCGCTGATCAACGAGAAAAGTATTCTTCTGCGGGAACCGCGTGAGGGCGTTATTCTCACCCCTGCATTGACGAAGCAAAAATTATAAGCCGCGTAGGAAGAGACTTCATTCAGCAACTTCACAAAAGAAATCTGTTTATAAACCAATATAATAGGACCGTCAATGTCTTTGGTTTGCACAGGCATTCTTGAGAACGTTTTATGTCAGCTGATTTCAAGCCACTGGCTCATCAGGAGCTATGGCACCGCTTTAAAGCAGGCGATGAATGGGCTTTGGGTGAGTTAGCCCGGGAACATTATCCTGGCCTGTATAACTACGGCCTACGGTTGACAACCGATTCCGAACTGGTTTGGGATACCATTCAGGATTTATTTCTGGAGCTCTGGGACCACCGGGAATCGGTAGGGAATGCAGTTTTCGTAAGAACGTATTTGCTGAAAGCTCTGCGCTATAAATTGTTGAAAACCAGAGGCCATCAGCAACCCGTGCATCTGGATGATTTTGAATCCAGCAAGTTGCCGTTTACCGGGTCGATCGAAGAAGAAATAATCGATCATGAAATGCATACAGGGCAAGAGCGTCTGCTGCATCAGTTGATGGCTACGCTGACCAAGCGCCAGCAGGAAGTACTCTACCTGCGGTTCTACCAGAATCTGGACAACCATGAAATTGCACAGATACTGGGAATGGAGCGACAAAGCGTTGCGAACCTACTGTACCGCACGTTCAAAGAACTCCGCAGCCAGTGGTCGCCCGACTTGCTGACAGGCTTACTGTTATTTTTCCTGTCCAATCGCTAAAGCACGAAAATTGCACTCTAGGCGAAAATATTTTTACAATTTTTTGAGTATTGATCGGCGAAGATTAGCACTATAGGACTACAAGCTGTCCAGCGCTCGTTGCTCCGCCATGAACTACACGACATACAACCCCGAAGATTTTCTGTTCGACGAGTCCTTTCGTCAGTGGACAGACGGAACGTCTCCTGAGGCAACGGCTTTCTGGGAGCACTGGGTAAAGCAAAATCCAGACCGGGCGTATGTCGTCAAACAGGCGCAGGACCTCGTCCGCGCGCTGAACGATCATTACCGCGACGACGCCACCGACGCCCGGCTGACCCGCGAGCTGAACCGCCTGATGGAGGTAGCCGCCGAACACCGGGATGCCGAACTGGAAGCGCCGGTCATACCGCTGCAAACGTCATCCTGGTGGCGCTGGGTTGCAGCTGCGGTCGTTCTGCTTACGGTAGGCGCTGCTATCTGGTTCTATAACCAGGTCGGTTCGGGGCAACGGCCTGATTCGTATGCACACCTGACGAAAACGGCCCCCATGCCACTTCAGGAGAAAGTCAATACCAGCAATCATACGATCAATGTGCTGCTCAATGACGGTAGCCTCGTCACGCTGCGGCCAAAGAGCCGCCTGAGTTACCCAAAGCAATTCGACAGGACTAACCGGACGGTTTATCTCAACGGAGAAGCCTTCTTCGAAGTCGTGAAAAATCCGGCTAAACCGTTTCTGATTTATGCCAACCAGACGGTTACTAAAGTGCTGGGAACCAGCTTTCTGGTGCGCGCTTTCGAAGAGGAAAAGGCCGTTGTGGTCACCGTGCAAACGGGCCGGGTATCGGTATATGCCCAGAGAGATTTCGAGAAAGCACAGGCATCGGGCGTGCGCCGTATTCAGGGCGTCATTTTGACGCCGAACCAGGAAATGACCTACAATCTGGATGACAATCGCCTTCAGAAAGCGCTGGTCGAGAAACCCAAAGCGGTAATTCCCGAAGCCGCGAGTCATGAACAGGTATTTGAAGACACTCCCGTGGCTAAAGTCTTTTCAACCCTGGAGAAAACCTACGGCGTCCGGCTCATTTATAACGAGGATGACCTGTCGGCCTGCCTGATCAATTTCACCTTTTCGAATGAGAGCATGCTGGAGCGACTCGATGTCATTTGCCAGACCATCGGGGCGTCGTATGAAGTGCTGGACGGGCAGATTGTCATTACCAGTAAAGGCTGTAAATAATCGTAAAATCCAACGCTACAATCGCCTGCCTATGAAGTAATCACGCCCATTTTCACAAAAAAGCCAGTGATGATTCCGGCATCACTGGCTTCACGTTCACCCTTGTTCGAGACCCTCATCCAGGATGAGGCAGGGGGTTCTTTGTCCATTTATAAAGTCAAATAGCCAAAAAACAAGTAAAAGTATGAAAGAACTTCGACAACCGCTTAGCCTGTTGCGCAGCCTTATGAAATTTACTGTCTATCAGTTACTACTAGCGGCTATGATAGCCGGTCTGGCTGCTGCCCGACCGGTTGAAGCACAGCGAGTTATGGATCAGCATGTTACGCTCCGCGTGAATAACCTGAGTCTGAAAACTGTACTGAATCAACTGGGTCGTCAGGCCGATGTACGCTTTGCCTATCGGTCTGCCCTTGTTCAATTGAATGACCGCGTATCCCTGAATGCTGCGAATCAGCCCCTGGGCGATGTGCTGAATACATTACTGACGGCACACCAACTGATGTATCAGGTAAAGGGGCGGCAGATTATTCTGAATCAGGAGCCTGCGCCCGCAATCATCGAAATGCCGTATGTTAAAGATGCAGCCGCTGCCGATCGGAATCTGTCCGGAACGGTTACGGATGAAGGTGGTAATAAACTCCCCGGCGTAAGCATCGTGGTCAAAGGGACCAACCGCGGAACCACCACTGACGCCAATGGCCAGTTCCGGATGACGTTACTGACCGGCGACGACATCCTGGTCTTTAGCTTTGTCGGTTACCTGTCGCAGGAGGTGACGGTCGGCAATCAGACGGCGTTGAATATCCTGCTGGCGACGGATACCAAGAATCTTAACGAAGTCGTCGTTGTCGGATACGGTACCCAGAAACGGTCGGATCTGACCGGATCCATCTCCTCGGTGAAAGCGGAAGAGGTCAGGAGCCTGCCCGTCCGGAGCGTCAACGAAGCCTTACAGGGCCGGGCTGCGGGGGTTCAGGTAACACGCAACGATGGTGCCCCAGGCAGCAGTTCGGACATTGTCATTCGGGGCGTTGGTTCGATCGGGGGCATGTCTCCGCTGTATATCGTCGATGGGATACGAATGGGAACGGGCAACAATTTCAACCTTCAGGACGTCGAATCCATCGAAATTCTGAAAGATGCCAGCGCTGCTGCTATTTACGGCGCTCAGGCGGCCGGTGGCGTAGTGCTGGTGACGACCAAGCGCGGAACCAGCATGGACAAGATGAAAATCAATTTCAACGCTTACTACGGTGTCCGGAAACCGCTGAATCTCTATAAGATGCTGAATACGGCGGATTACATTACCGCCAAGAAAGCCTTCGGCGTCAGTACCGGCGGCTGGGGCGACCCAAACACCTTGCCCGATAACGACTGGGCAAAGGATCTGTACACCAATGGATCGGATCAAAGCTACTCGCTGTCTTTATCGGGCGCTACGGCTAAAACCAACTATTATATATCCGCCAATTACCAGCGGGAAGGGGGTACAATGATCGACAACTGGTTCGACCGCTATGGCCTGCGGTCGAATGCAGACTTCAAAATCAATAAAAAACTGAAGGTTGGCGAAACGTTATATGCCTGGAAAACGGGTAACAACCCAACGGTAACGACTACATTCCCCTTTCGTTCGGCCCCGGTCGTTCCCATCTACGATCCCACGAATTCGTATGGCGGCTGGGCTAAAACCGGTACGTTTTTCACCGGCCCCAATCTTGTCGGGCAGGAATACCAGAATCACCAGTCGAATGAAACATACGCGCTGGAGGGGAACCTGTATGCCGACTGGGAAATTATCCCCGGCCTTAATCTGCGCTCTACATTTGGGGCCTCGGTCATCAACGTAAAAAATTACAAGTTTACCGAAGCTTATGATTACGGCACTGTAGCAAACCACAATGCCTATTTATATCGTGAAACAAATAATCAGCGCAATCTGACGGCTAACTTTGTACTGACCTATGCTAAAACGGTTGGTCTGCACGAATTCAAAGCCCTGGCTGGCTATGAAGCGTATCAATCTGATTTGAGTTCGTTGAACGCATCCGCCCAGAGTTTTCCATACGTTACGTATAACCTGGCCCTGACCAGCAACCCCAGCAGTTACGTGGCCAGTGGAGGTGAGTTTCCACAAACCCGGTTGCTGTCGCAGTTCGGGCGGATCAACTATACCTACAACAACAAATACCTGCTGACGGCCACGGTTCGCCGGGATGGGTCGGACCGGTTTGGACCGGCCAATAAATTCGGTGTTTTCCCATCGGCGTCGGTGGGCTGGAAGCTGAATGAAGAAGCGTTCATTCGGGATAATCTCACCTCCATTACAAACCTGAAACTACGGGCCAGTTACGGTAAATTGGGTAGTACCAGCAACATTCCCCAGTATACCTATCAGGCGTCGTACGCGGGTAATGGAGGCACCAATAGCATGGGGCTGCCCGATGGCTCCCGGGCAAAAGGCTACGCGTTGACCGCTCAGCTGGCCAACCAGGATATCAAATGGGAGTCGGTCAATCAGACGGATATCGGGTTGGATGTTGGCCTGATGAACAACCGCCTGAACATCACCGTAGACTGGTATAGCCGCCAGACGAACGGGATGATCTATCAGGTTCCTGTGGCCCTCTCGGCTGGTTTCAGCACGACGTCGCCAACCGTCGTTTACACCAACATCGGTCAGATGAGCAACAAAGGGCTCGAACTGGCGGTCGATTACCGGAACAAGAAAGGCGCCTTCACCTACGGCATTACGGCCAATGCGTCGTTCAACACCAACCTGGTTAAAAAGCTGGATGGAGTGAACAACAACCCGATCAATGACGGTACGGCGGGCGATTACCTGGAAAGTACCGTCTCCCGCACCCAGGTGGGCCAGCCGCTGGGCCAGTTTTACGGCTACAAAACGGCCGGTATTTTCCAGAGTGATGCCGAAGTGGCGGCCCTGAACCAGAAAGCTCAGGAAGCCGCTGCGGCCACGGGTGGCACGACGACGGGCGTTTATTATCAGGCGGCTGCCACCGGGGCCGGTGATCTGAAATTCGTGGATATGAATGGAGATGGACGAATTACATCGGCCGATAAAACGTTCATCGGCAATCCCTGGCCCAAAATGACGTATGGCGTTACGTTGAATCTGGCCTGGAAAGGACTCGACTTTTCGGCGCTGTTTCAGGGTATTACCGGTGTCGATGTGTTTAACGGAAACAGATACTATACGCCCATCTTTGTGGGTGATTACAACACCACCCGCGACATTTTCAACACGTCGTATTTCAACGGAAATGGGCTCACCAGTATGCCGCGCGTAGGTTACACGGACGGTTCCGGCAATTATGTTCGTGACCCGAATGCCAACTACACCCGAATTTCGGATTATGCCGTTGAAAGCGGAGCGTTCCTCAAACTGCGCACTGTTCAGCTCGGGTATACCCTGCCCGCTTCGCTCATGAAACAGTGGAAAATGTCAGGCCTCCGGGTGTATGTGCAAGGTCAGAATCTGCTGACGTTCACGAAGTATTCCGGACTCGACCCTGAAGTGCTGGGTCGCAATGGCACGACGGCCCGGGGCGTCGATACTATTTACTCGTATCCCCGCACCTCACTTGTTTCGGCGGGCATTGACGTGACTTTCTAAAAATTATTCACTGCATAACGTGGCATCAAACGACATTTTCTCATGAAAATACTACTCAAACTCGCCCTCTTTGTCTTCGTGCTGGGCATGCTGTCCTGCAAAGAGAGTTTTGTCAATGTGGACAATCCGACGGCTATTTCGACGTCCAGTTACCCTGCTACGGTGGCGGATCTGGAACAGCTGCTGCTGGGTGTTTATGCAACACAGCACGCGCCAAGCTTATACGGGCACAACATGCTGGCCAAGAATACCTATCTGTGGGATCATACGACGGATCTGAGCTGGCAGGGAACGACTACCTGGATTCAACTGGCCCAAAACAATTCACAGCCCAACGATAGCTTTTTGCAGGGAACCTGGCAGGATCTGTGGCGGGGTGTTCAGCGGTGCAATACGCTGCTCGCCAGTATCGAAACGTTCAACACGAAAGCCAATGCGGCCGACGTAGCTTCCGCTAATCTGATCAAAGGGCAAACGCTCTATCTGCGGGCCTGGTATTATTTTTACCTCACCACATTATGGGGTGAAAGTTTCCTTGTAGACGGTCAGGGTGGGGATAAAATGGGCGTACCGCTGCTCACGAAAACAGCGACCAGCCTGCCCGAAACCCAGGTGGCACGGGCAACGGTCAAGCAGTGCTGGGATTTTATCGTTACCGATCTGAAAGCCGCCGAGACCCTGCTGAAGGGGAAAAGCTTTACGGGCGCTACCGACAAATATAAAATAGGCGAATGGGGCGTTAAGGCATTCCTGGGCAAAGTGTACGTGTATACGCAGGACTGGGCGAGTGCAAAAACCTACCTGGGCGATGTCGTCACGAACAGCGGTAAGTCGCTGGTGCCCTTCGATACCTATAAAACCATGTTCAATGGCCAGAATGAGTTCAACTCCGAATCCCTGATCGAGCTCAATCTGAACGTCGATATGACCTATCGCGGTACGGACGACCGCTCGATGGGGTCCAGCATCGGCATGGTCATTGCCCCCACATTTGTTGGACCAAACGGCGCTCAGTCAGCTTCGGCCTGGTCCAACGTGTTTCCGCATGCGAAGAACATCGCCCGGTTTGGCTTCAACCTGGGCCATTATTTTCCGGCAGGAACCGCTACGGCCAATGTGGCCAATGTCGATAAATCATACATCACGCGGTCGGTTGCCGCCCGGGCCAACAAAACGGTGGATCCCCGGCTGTGGGTGGCCTGCCTGCAACCCTACGTGGATTCGATGATCGTGAGTGGGGCCAAAAAGCCGATTTCACACTACCTGGACATTTCCGAAATCGACATGGAAGCCTGGAGCTTCCGGAAATACATCTACCTGAACGGGGCCGAAGGCGAAGTCAATATGGCGAACGGCGACAATATTCTCTGGCTCCGGCTGGCGGATGTCTACCTGCTTTACGCCGAAACCCTGACCCACTCCGGCGACAATGCAACGGCGCTGGAGTATATCAACAAAGTCCGACGACGAGCCTATGGGTATCCCGTCAATACGGCTTCGGCGGTCGATTACAAAAGCCTGACGGATCAGACCAGCGCGCCGGATAATGTGCTGAAAAACGATCCGCTCAAATATGAACGATGGGCCGAACTGTTTGGCGAAGGGCACTGGTGGTTCGACGTCTGCCGCTGGAAGATCGGGGATAAGGAAGCGGCTTATTACCAGCGGGTACGTGGGGGGGCCATCCAGTGGGATGCCACGGATTACGCACAGCCGATTCCGATCAATGAAATCACCTCCAACACCAGTATTAAACAGAATCCGGGTTATTAATGTGGGAGTGGGTGGTGTCGGGTTCTCAAACCCGACACCACTCATTGCCAACCTGATCCTATAATGCTTAATTCGAGTTCATTATCTTCTTAGTTTATGAAGCAGGTATGTCGAGTTTTGGTTTTACTGCTGGGCATGACCAGCGCCGTAGTATTGCCGCCGGTTCCGCAAACGGACCTGTCCAATGGTGTACTTCAGGCGAAACTATACCTGCCCGATCCGGCTCAGGGCTATTATCAGGGCGCTCGCTTCGACTGGTCGGGCGTATTTGCCAGTCTCGACTACAAAGGGCACAGTTATTTTGGGCAGTGGTTCGACAAATACGACCCGAAGCTCCACGATGCCATCAGTGGTCCCGTTGAAGAGTTCACACCGATTGGGTATGACGAAGCTAAGCCGGGTGAGGAGTTTCTGAAAATAGGTGTGGGGTCACTTCGAAAGGCAGCAGATGCGCCATACCGGTTTGCTACGCCCTACGAACCGGTCAATCCGGGTAAGTGGATGGTAGCGAAAGAAAACGATGCGGTCGTGTTTACCCACGAGCTGACCGATGCGGCCGGATATTCCTATCGGTACCGAAAAACGGTAAAACTACTACCCGGCAAGCCGACGCTGGTGCTGGAACATTCGCTGACGAATACGGGCCGTAAACCCATTGAAACGACCGTCTACGACCATAACTTTTTTGTGATCGACAACCAGCCGACGGGCCCTGATTTCTCCGTGACGTTTCCTTTTTCCCTGCAGATCAAAGGCACACCCAGAGGACTGGGAACGATGTTCGAAACACGTACCAACCAGCTGACTTACCTTCGGGAACTCAGCAAAGGTGAAAGCACACATTGCTACCTGACCGGCTTCGGCGATACATCGAAAGATTACGACATCCGGATCGAAAACCGCAAAACGGGCGCGGGTGTACACATTACCGGCGATCAGCCGATTGTGCAACTGGCGTTCTGGTCTATGCCGGTTACCGTGTGCCCTGAACCTTATATCCATATCAAGGCCGATCCCGGTAAGGTGTTTACCTGGAAAATTACGTACGACTATTACGTACAGCCACAGGCTGCGGCCAGGTAAATCACTACCCGCTACCTGCTTTTTTAGTAACCAAGCATGTTTAACCAGACTCTATGAAGTACATCATGCAGCTCGGATCGATTGGGGCGCTTGGCTTGATGCTGGCCGCTATGCATCCAGATCGTGCCGTAGTAACCGCCGATCCGCCGGGTAATACGGACTGGATCAACTACGGCGGCAATAAAGCGGGTAACCGCTATTCGACCCTGACGCAGATCAATACCGGAAACGTAAAAAAACTTGCCGTAGCCTGGACCTACAATGCGGCAGAAGCCGATGGGAAAACGG
Source organism: Spirosoma horti (assembly GCF_054776595.1). Classification (NCBI taxonomy): domain Bacteria; kingdom Pseudomonadati; phylum Bacteroidota; class Cytophagia; order Cytophagales; family Cytophagaceae; genus Spirosoma; species Spirosoma horti. The sequence goes on along the minus strand of NZ_BAAHBQ010000001.1, from coordinate 347,108 downwards.
GTCGTCAGCCAGAGATACAGTGCCAGCCCATCGTGGTCAATGGCATACTCTACGGCACCACACCCAGACTGAAACTCTTTGCGATACAGGCGAATACGGGCAAAGAAATCTGGACGTTCGACCCATTCAAAGACAAACCCGCTCGGTACAATCCGAATCGGGGTGTCATGTACTGGGAAGATGGTGCGGACAAACGGATTCTCTATTCAGCGGGACCAATGCTCTACGCCATCCATGCGCAGACGGGTGAGCCGGTGGCGCAGTTTGGCAAAAATGGCGAAGTCGATTTGCGGGAAGGGCTGATCGATAATCCGAATCAGGATATCACCAAGCTATCGGTTACGGCCACCAGTCCGGGCGTGGTTTACAATGATTTGCTGGTCATGGGCTGCACGGTTTCTGAATATGGAGATGCCGCCCCCGGCCACATCCGTGCGTTCGATATCCGTACGGGAAGGATTCGCTGGACATTCCATACCGTTCCGCAACCAGGCGACGCAGGCTACGAAACCTGGCCGAAAGATGCCTACAAAAAAATAGGAGGTGCCAACAACTGGGCTGGGATGGTTCTCGATGAAAAACGGGGGATGGTCTACCTCGGAACGGGTTCGCCCGCGGTCGATTTCTACGGCGGGAGCCGGGCGGGCCAAAATCTGTATGCCGATTGTATCCTGGCGCTGAACGCCCAAACGGGTAAACTGAAATGGTATTACCAGACCGTCCAGCATGATCTGTGGGACCGTGACATTCCGTGTCAGCCCAATCTGATGACCGTAAAACACAACGGGCGGATGGTCGATGTGGTAGCTCAGTCCACGAAAGACGGCCTGGTCTACGTGCTCGACCGCGATACGGGGGCTTCCTTGTTTCCGGTCGAGGAGCGGGCGGTGCCAACCACGGGGTTGCCTGGTGAGCAGCCCTGGCCCAAACAGAAAGTTCCGCTGAAACCCGCGCCGTTCGCCCGTCAGGTATTCACGGAAACGGACATCACCGACCGTACGCCCGAAGCGCATGCGTTCGTAAAGGCACGGTTCGACAAAACACGTTCCGGTAATAAATTCATGCCCCCAAGTCTGGAAGGAACCCTGTTTTTCGGCATTGGGGGCGGGGCCGAATGGGGCGGCAATGCGGCCGATCCGCAGGGTATCCTGTACCAGAATTCCAACGAAATGGTCTGGGATCTGAAAATGATGGATATGGCAGCCCGAACCGCTGAAATCGCTTCGAAAGGAAGGTCGCTTTATCAGACCAATTGTGCCGCCTGCCACGGTGCCGACCGGAAAGGGAGCGGTGATGCCTATCCGAGTCTGGTCGATGTTGGCAAGCGGTTATCTCCGCCCGAGATACAGGCGATTCTGAAAACGGGGCGGGGGCGGATGCCTTCGTTTGAGCATATTTCCGAGCAGGACCGGAGTACGCTGGTTCGGTTTTTGCTCAATACGGAAGCCAAACCCAGCGAAACGGGCGATCAGCACAGCGCTGCCGCACCGACGGCTGTTGCTGAAAAATCGGAGTTTCCGTATATCCCGCCGTACATCAACAATGGCTGGACCCGCTTCGTCGACCCGGATGGCTATCCAGCGGTAAAACCACCCTGGGGCACGCTCAACGCCATCGACCTGAATACCGGCGAATACCTGTGGAAGGTTCCGTTGGGCGAATTTCCGGAGCTGACGAAAAAAGGAATGCCCATAACCGGCACCGAAAACTACGGCGGGCCGATCGTTACGGAGGGCGGGCTGGTGTTCATAGCCGCTACGTATGACGAGCGCATCCGTGCCTTCGACCGCAGAACGGGCAAAATCGTTTGGGAATACCAATTGCCAGCGGGCGGTTTCGCAACGCCTATTACCTACCAGGTCAATGGCAAACAGTACGTCGTCATTGCGGCTGGTGGGGTAAAAAACGGCCACAAGCCGGGCGGTTCCTACATCGCCTTTGCGCTGCCGTAGCTGTGTTTTTCACGTGAACATTGACAAGGCGTTGCGCTTTGTCAATGTTCACGTTTTATCCACGGTTAACATCATATATAAACTCATTAACCTTTCAAGCGCTAATTCCATGAATACAAACCGTGAATCTTACGAGTCTCAACCTGATCAAAGTCGCCGTGACACGTTAAAAATGCTGGGCTTCGGCTCCACGGCCGGTGTACTGAGCCTCTTTGGGGGCATCTCCACCGCCCAAGCCCGCGAACAGCAAACCAAACCTGCCTACGCCATCGGCGCTCCACCCGTCAAAATTAAATCCGTCAAAGCCATCGCCACCGCCCCACAGGGATCCAACCTCATCGTCGTCAAAGTCGAAACCACCGAACCCGGACTCTACGGCCTGGGTTGCGCCACCTTTACCCAGCGGGCCGCCACCGTCGTGGTCGCCATCAACACTTACCTCAACGAGTTCTGCGTGGGTAAAGACGTCGATAACATCGAGGATATGTGGCAGTCGGCCTACGTGAGTTCCTACTGGCGCAATGGGCCCGTGCTCAACAACGCCCTCTCCGGCCTGGATCAGGCCCTGTGGGACATCAAAGGTAAAAGAGCCAAGATGCCCGTCTACCAACTCCTGGGCGGCAAAGTCCGCTTCGCCATTCCCTGCTACACCCATGCCGGGGGCAACACCCCCGAAGCCACCGCCGACAGCGTCAAGAAGTTCATGGAACAGGGCTTTAAGTACATCCGCATCCAGCAGGGGGGCTACGGTGGGGTGGGCAGCAACGTGGACAAACCCGACTTCAAAGCGGCTGGTTTCGGCTACGAAGGTGACGCCTACATGAACGTGATGGGGTATCTGAAGTCGGTGCCCAAGATGTTCGAGGTTGTGCGCAAGCAGTGCGGAGAAGAGATCGAGCTGTTGCACGATGTTCACGAGCGGGTGCAGCCCATCGAGGCCATCAACATGATCAAGCAGGTGGAAGACTACCGACCTTTCTTCATCGAAGACCCCTTCTCGCCCGAGAACATGAAGTGGTTTGCCCAGCTTCGGCAGACCACCACGGTGCCCATTGCGATGGGGGAGCTGTTCAACAACATCAATGAGTTCAAGGAACCGATGGTTAACCAGTGGTTCGATTACATCCGGATACACGTCTCTCAGATAGGGGGCATCACCCCGGCCATGAAGGTAGCCCGGCTGGGCGAGTGGTTCAACGTGCGCACGGCCTGGCACGGCCCGGGGGACGTTTCGCCGGTGGGTCATGCGGCTCATGCGCACATCGATCTGGCGGTGTGGAACTTCGGCATTCAGGAAGCGGTGGCTTTTTCGGAGAAGACGCAGGCGGTTTTCAGCGGGTGTCCGACGATGGACAAGGGTTATATGTCGGTCAACGAGGTACCGGGTTTAGGCGTGGACATCAACGAGAAGGAAGCGGCCAAGTACCCCATCAGCACCAAGTCCAACTGGCAGGTGCGCCGGATGGACGGTACCATTATACGGCCGTAATACGCAATAAGTATTGAGTAATTCGTCACGTAAAGCCGCTTTCGGATACGTTTCAACATCGAAAGCGGCTTTAGGGATATGTGGATAATAATAAGCGGTTAGCTAAACGATAGAACTGGTGTTCATGAAAAAACGGATATGGCTCTACAAAGGCATCGCCCTATTGTCGCCTTTGCTGATACTGGCACTTCTGGAGGGTCTGTTGCGTCTGTTTGGCTATGGCCATGACCTACGGTTGTTCGTCGAAGATACGCAGCACCAGGACTACTGGGTCATGAATCCCTATGCATCGGAGCGCTATTTTTCCGAAACAGAAAACGCAACGATCGGCAATTTTGAACCGTTTACGAAGCACAAAGCCAAGGGAACGTTACGCCTTTTCGTCCTGGGCGAATCAACTACAATTGGCTATCCGTATATGCACAACGGGTCGTTTCACCGCTGGCTTCAGTATCGGTTGCTGCACACGTTCCCCGACAAGGATGTTGAGGTTATCAACCTGGCACTGACGGCGGTCAATACCTATACCGTTTATGGCTTTGCCAGCGAATTAGCCGATTACGAACCGGATGCCGTACTGGTTTATACGGGTCATAACGAATACTACGGCGCATCAGGCGTTGGTTCTACCAGCACGCTCGCCCACACTCCTGCGGTGATGCGGCTGGTTCTTAAGCTGCGGGAGTTTCGATTGGTCCAGCTCATCAATCAGTGTATAAATGGAATTCGGAAGGCTATTTCTGGACGAGATATTGATTTACGGGAAAACCTGATGAAGCGCATGGCGGCCAACCAGCAAATCCCCTACGGATCCGCTATTTATCAGGCCGGTCTTGATCAGTTTAAAACAAACCTTACGGACCTCTGCTGGCTCCTGAGTGACCAACGGATTCCGGTTTTTATCAGTAATCTGGTCAGTAACGAAAAGGACCTGAAGCCATTCATCAGCCTGCCTGGCCAGGGAGCGGCCTCTGCGCAAGTTCATTATGAACGCGCTAATCAGGCCTACGCAAATGGTGATTTCGCTGGGGCAAGAAAAGAATACATACAGGCTAAAGAACTGGATTTACTGCGGTTTCGGGCTCCGGAGGCCATGAACCAAATCATCCAGGACGTAGCCGGAAAATATCCGGGGGTTACGTTAGTAGACACGAAACGATATTTTGAGGAACACTCACCGCATAGCATTCTGGGGCAGGAGACTCTACTGGAGCACGTTCACCCAAACCTCTATGGATATGCCCTGCTTTCCGAAGCATTTTACGACGCGCTGAGAAAGCGTCAGCTCATTGCGGACGGTGGTAAAAACGAAATGTCGTTGACCAGGTTGCGGCAGCAAATGCCCCTCACGGCAGTGGATTCGCTCAAAGGGGCCTATGAGATCATGATTTTGAAAGAAGGCTGGCCCTTCAACATACCGATGCCACCGGAAGAAAAACGGCCGAAAACCCTCGAAGAGCAACTGGCTGGCGCGCTGGTTGTGAAGCAAATTACCTGGCAGGAGGCCATGAATCAGTTGGTGAACAACTACCTCATGCAACACAAACTGGCACTGGCCCGGCAAGCAACCGAAGCCCTGTCGCTGGAATATCCCTATGACGCGGCTTTATATACGAAGGCCGGAAAATTGTGTTTGAGCCTGAATGAAAATGAGCCCGCGATCGTCTACTTGAAAAAAGCCTTCAGACTGGAGAATTCGTTCGATACAGCCCAGCAGTTATTCATCGCCCTGTTAAAGCTGGATCGCCCCGAAGAAGCATTACCTTACCTTCGCTATGCAGCGACCAACAATCAGACACAGTTTAGCCTTCATGAACTCCAATCGTTTGTTCAACAATTAATTGGAATTAAGCACCAGTTTGCGAAGGATACGACCGATGTGCTATTGAGCAATCAACTGGCGGCTGGTTATCTCAAATTTGCCAATACCGCTGCGGCTTCTAAATATGTAGAAAACACATTGCGAGTTGATGGTCACAATGCCATGGCTCTGCGGTTGAAGCAGCAAATTCACAGTCTGAAAAAATAATTTTGACTGCGTTTGGTAAATCTTACCGAAATAGCAGACTGTAAAACAACTGGCAGAAGCTTCCGGTATAGCCAGCAGCCGGATGAATTTTTGACCAGCAAAAGGGCTAACCCCAAAATAGGGGAGCTGGAACGGACGATAATCGGCACTCTTGGATCTTGCAGAAAGCGCTTACTGAGGCATTGGCCAGATCTAACAATGAGTTCGTACCTGTTGTTAACAGAGATGGGCCGCGATGAATCCGCCCCCAGCTTTACTCATGGAAAACGAGCAGATTAAGAAGAAGATAGTGGCTGATTACAGCACGTTATTGGGCCTCAAGTATGATAGCCCCGATTTAATCAAGGAAAAAATCAGGATTATAGGCGAGCGCATTGACCAGCTTGACCGCTCCAGATCGGAAGAAAAGGCTGTATTCGATCAGGCCGCTAACCTGATCAACGCAGCCCTCACAACGGAGTACATCACCTTTATTGAAGCCTTGACCGAGGAGGATAAAGAAGAGGCACTTGCGCAGGTGAAGCATAAAGTTGCTGAAGCTTGCCAGCTCTTACAAATTCACGCTTGATGAACGGTTTCCCAACGGCCCTGGGGATGTATGTTTTTTTGATCTGAATAGGCAGGAATTAGCGTAAACTGAATAAAAATATAGTTGGCAGGGCTTGGTGAAAGCGACGTCGTTATTGAATACGTACCATACAATAAGGCCTGGCTAACGTTAGCCAGGCCTTATTGTATGGTACGCTATGATGAAGTCAGGATGTTTGTTCAACACCGGACCAGCTTATAGCGAATTAAGAATGCGTATGTAGATGTTGTTGGCCGGATTGGAATCATAGCTGTTGGTCACATCATCATTGACGTTGACCGTCAGGTTGGCCGTGCCCGCACTGGCAACACTAGTCCGGGTCAGAATCAACCCAATCACCGATACACCCCGGGCCGCAATGCCCTGCCCTGCTTTACTAACCAGCGTCAGTTGGCGGGAATTGCCGCCCCGCACCTCCCAGGTCGCATTGTTGACCGCCACCGGGTTCGTGGTGCCGCCCGTCACGTTGATGCTGGTCAGTGTCGGGTCAAAGCCAAAGGTATAGCCAAGGGGGGGCGTTAATGTTAGCACGATGGTTCCGGCAGTGGGTTTGCCCACCTGCTCGGCGATCGTCATGGTCAGGTTGTGGACCGACTCGGGTCCCGAGGCCGCAAAGTTGGACTGGGGTAAGCTCAGGGTAGGCGTCAGGTCGGCCCCACCGGCGATCACAGGCTGGAAGATAAACGTATTCATGGTGGAGTTCGCGCTGATAACCTGTCCGCTGAGTTGGGCCGTGGCATAAAGGCTGTGCAGTCCCTGGGTAAGCGCGATAGGCTGGGTCAGGCTGAAGCTTCCCCCATTGGCGATGGTGGTGCCGATGGGTGTATTGTCCACATACAGCGTCACGGTGCTTCCCGCCGGGGCAGTACCGGTATAAGTTGGCTGGGCGGAGTTGATGGTTGTTCCGTTAGGCGGAGTGAGTAGAACCGGCGTGGCTGTGATGCTTAGCGTAGTGAACGTTTGTACGGTTCCGTAGCTGGTGCCGACGCTATTGATCGCGTAGGCTCTGACCGAGTAGGTATTACCGGGCGTCAGGTTGGTTACGGTGGCCGAGAAAGAGCCGGTATTGGAACCGATGCTGAGTTTGGTATTGGCCGTAGTAGGCGTGCCGTTTCCGGTCAGGTAGACGATTCCTCTTTCCGAAACGGTGGCTCCACCGTCGCTGGTGACGTTGCCGCCCAGGATGGCCGTAGTGGCTGAGAGGCTGGTGGGGGCGTCGGTGGTTACGGTGGCCAGTACCACAGGTCTGGGCGTGATCGTAACATTGATCGATGCCCGGTCACTTTCACAGCCATTCGGGTCTATCTGGCTCACATAGTAGGTAAATGAACCAACTACCGTCGTTGGTGGCGTTGGCGCAATTGTCGAGGCCGTTCCACCTGTAGCATTGGCGCCGTACCAACTGAGTGAATAGTTCGCCGATGCGGTGGCACTTAAGGGAACGGCAGCGGCAAACTGTTCATAGACAACGGGCGTAGTAACCGTTGGTGCTACTGGTTTCGGAATGACCACGACAGTTAGTGTTGCTTTGGGTCCTTCACAACCATCTACGGTCTGGCTAACCGAATACGAGGTTGGCCCAATCACATTGGTCGACGGCGTTATCGACGAAGAGACTTGGCCATTAGGGCTATACCATGTCAACGTTCCCGTCGCGACGGCCGTCAGCGGGGTAGGTACCGAACTCTGGCACAGATTCTGGGGATTAGTTGTTACAGTTGGCGCAACGGGCAACGCTCTAACTATTATGGCAATCGTGCTTCTGACGCTCTCGCACCCTTCGGCATTCGTCTGGCTCACATAATAGGTGGTTGTGCCCACTGTTGAGGTTGGGGGCGTTGGGGGCGTAGACGATCCAATACCACCCGTTGGAGCGGTGTACCACGTCAAATTAGTGCCCGACGTCACCGCCGACGCCAGCGAAACTGGGGTCGAATTCTGACAATAAGACACCGACGAAACGACCGTTGGTGCGGTCGGTGCAGGATTCACGGTTACGGCAATAGACGCCCGACTGCTGCTCTCGCACCCATTGCCATCCGTCTGGCTGACGTAATACTGGGTGTTGCCGGGTGTAGCCGTCCCCGGAACCGTAGCGACTGACGTAGCCGTTCCGCCCGTGGCACTGTTTCCATACCAGCTAAGGGTGTTGCCCGTTATGGGCGTCGCCGATAAGGGGGCCGCCGTCGCAAACTGGCAATAGGTGATAGGCGCCCCACTCACTGTTGGAACTGCGGGTCTCGATACCGTCGTCACCGTGACGCTGGCCCGGGGGCTTTCGCAACCATTTCCATCTGTCTGGCTCACATAATAGGTAATAGGACCCGCCAGTGCCGTAGACGGCGTTACCGGATTGCTTAATGGGCTACCGCCCATGGCAGCCAAGTACCACTTCAGATTTTGGCCATTCGCCGTTAAAGGCTGGGCCGGGGCATTCTGGCAGTAGGTGAGCGTTGCCGGTGTGGGTACCGGAGCCACCGGGAGCGGATTCACTGTGAAGCTAATCGCCGAACGGTCACTTTCGCAGCCGCTGCCGTTGGTCTGGCTGACATAGTACGTACTGGATCCGGTAGCCGTGGTCGACAGCGTAGGGGCAACCGTCGAGCCGGTGCCGCCCGTTGAGGCTGTGTACCATTTTAGTGTACCGGTCGCCGTGACGGATTGCGTCAGGGGAGCGGGCACGCTGTTGAGACAGGCGCTGGCGGCCACTACCGTCGGAGCTGCGGGCTTGGGATTGATCGTCACATTGATTTGGGCCCGTGGGCTCTCACAACCGATGGGGTCTTTCTGACTGACATAGTAGGTGAAGGCTCCATCCGTAGTGGTGGACGGTGTTGGCGCAATTGACGAGGCCGTTCCGCCCTGGTCATTGGTGCCGTACCAACTGAGGGTATTGTTGGCGGTCGATGCGGTGGCACTTAAAGGAGCGGCCACGGTGAATTGACAATAAGTAAGGGGCGTGGTAACGGCCGGACGGGCAGGCAGCGCATTGATGACAACGGGAATGGTGGCCCGTGGCCCTTCACAACCGTTGAGCGTTTGGCTAACGTAATAGTTATTACTCTGATCCGTTGCCGGCGTCAGCGTCGAGAAAGGGGTGCCACCCGAGGCAACGGTATAATAGGTAAGGGTGGCACTGGCCACACCCGTAGCCGTTAACGGCACCGCGGTCGAATTTTGGCAATAGGTTAACAGGCCCGGACTCACCGAAGGAGCCGCTGGATACGCATTCACCGTGTAGGTAATCACCGCCCGATCACTCTCGCAGCCATTGGCATCGGTTTGACTGACGTAATAAGTCGTTGAGCCCGTGCTGCCCGTCGAGGGCGTTGGTGCTACGGTCGAACCTGTTCCACCATTGGCAGCGGTGTACCAGCGCAGATTCGTCCCGGAGGTGACGCCCGTGGCCAGGGAAACTGGTGTTGTTCCTTGGCAAACGCCTACGGGTGTGGTGATCGGAACGACGGGTTTGGGATTGATCATCACGCTGATAGTGGCGACCGGACCGGTGCAGCCACTTACCGTTTGGCTAACCGAATAGAAGGTAGTGCCGGGGGCGCTGGTAGGGGGTGTTGGGGCCGTGCTGCCCAGCGAATTATTGGCGGGACCAAACCAGTTCAGGCTACCACCCGAAACAGGCGTCGCCGATAAGGGGGCCGCTGGTTGGCCCTGGCAATAGATAGCGGGCGAGGTTACGGTTGGGGCCGCCGGACTGGGTTTGATGGTGACTGTAATCGCCGAACGGTCACTTTCGCAGCCACTGCCATTAGTCTGACTTACATAGTAGGTCGTTGACCCTATGCTTCCGGTTGAGGGCGTTGTCGCTACGGTCGAGCCTGTCCCTCCTGTGGCCGTGGCGTACCATTTCAGGTTCGACCCCGAAGTCACCGATGACGCTAAGGAGGGCGCCGTTGAATTCTGGCAATACGACACCGACGAAACGACCGTGGGTTGGGCAGGTTTTGGATTGATGGTCACCGCCAGGGTGGCCCTGGGTCCTTCGCAGCCAGCCGCGCTGGTCTGGCTCACATAATAATTAGTTGTACCGGTAGTAGAGGTGGGGGGCGTGGGAGCCGTGGTGCTGCCGGTACCCCCCGTACTGACGGTATACCATTTTAAATTCTGACCGATTGCCGTTAAGGGAGGCACTCCTGTCGCTCCTACGCAGTAGGCCAGATTCGACACGCCGGGTGCTGAAGGTACTGCATTGATCGTAAATCCGCTACTTCGGGGACTTTCATAGTTGGGACCAGAGACAGGCGTTCTTGTAATGCCTACCGTATAGGTTCCCGTAGGCAGATTGGCAGGAATTGTTGCCGTCTGGGAATAGGAGCCCGGCACCCAGTTGTAGTTTGTCGGCCCTGATAACAGTACAGGCGAGTTGCCGCCGTACAAATATAAAGTGAAGGCTCCAAGCCCGGTGAACGAATGTGCGTAAGAAACCGTGATGGCTGCACCGGCACAGACGGGAGTAGGGGTGACAGAAGTAACGGTAACTTGTTGTGCTTGTGCCGCCTGCCAACATAGCATTGACAAGAATAAAGCACCGATAAATCTACATAAAGGTAACGTCATAAAATGTTGAGTTAAATTTTTGTTGTAAATGTGTATACCATGTACCTCATTCTACAGGTATGTGCATAGTTATCTTTGTAGGTGTAAATAACCTAGTAGTTTCAAACAGTCGGTAGAGATAGTTCAACGGGGAGATCAACCGGGCAATCTGATGAACAAATTAGTTTCCTGCTACTTATACGTATCTATACTACCTTCGACGCGGAAATGCAGGAGGGGCAGAATGGGTTTCAACGTTCTGTGATCATCAATAAAAAAATGCCCGAGCAAGCACGTAAACTGGCTATCGCCCTTCTTCAGGTTGTCCTGTTTAGTAATAGCTATATCGCCCTATGTGCCGTGGTGATGTGCTGGACGACAACTCGTTTGTTCCACCTAAAACTTCCTAGTTCTTTCCTTCTCTTTATTTTTCTGGGGACTTTAAGCAGTTATGCTCTGCATTGGTATCTGACGCCCATGGCCTCAGACCAGCGGGAGCGGTACCAATGGAACGGGCAACATAAAGCTCTCCTGCTGGGGATATTCCTTGGATCCGCCGTGCTGATGCTGGCTTTACTGACCCAATTAGTGCCTTATGTACGCTATTTTATGCCCGTTGTCGCAGCTACCTTTCTGTATACGGCGCCGAAAATCGATTACCGGCCGTTTCGCTATCTGCGCCGGATTGCTATTCTCAAAACGGCTTATCTGGCTTTTGTCTGGACCTTCGTTACGGCCGTGCTACCGCTATTACTGATGACCACTGCCTGGACTACAATGATGAGCCTGTGGGCGTTAAACAGATTTATCTTTATTTATTGTCTATGCTTTTGGTTCGATTACCGGGATCGGGATGACGACGGGCGGTCGAGATGGCTGACCCTGGTATCGATGATGACGCAGCAGCGGGCTCTTTATGTGTTTTATGGGCTGGCCGCTTGCTTCACAATCTCACTGGCAATTCTGTATCGACAGGGAATGGCATGGCGATCTATAGCAGAAGTCGGCGCGCCCATGTTCCTGTTAGCAGGAACCGCTCATTCTATTCCGGACTGGGTCTCTGATTATTGGTATTATGTATACCTGGACAGCCTATTGATGCTAACGGGGCTATTGCTGTATCTGCTGTAGCCTGGCCCTGCTTCCATTACCCGGATAATTACCCATAAATAGCTTTATTTGCATTTTTTGGTTAAAAAATAAAAATCCATTGGGGGATTTTTGGCGTGAGCTTGTCTTCTGTTTATAAGACCCTTCGATGCAATGTCAGCTAACGCCTTTCCATTCCGGCATTTATTGGACCCGGCGCCGTCTGCGTCATCGCCTTTGCTGCCCGGCCCTACCGAAGTCGTACCCTCTTTGGTTACTGACAACGAGTTGTTCATTCGCAAGGCGTTTGCCGATGATGCGAAGCTAGGCTGTGAACTTCTCTTTCGACAGTATTTTGCGCCCCTTTGCAGTCATGCCATTCGCTTTATGTATGATCGCCAGGCCGCCGAAGATGTCGTGGCCGACCTGTTCTATACCTTCTACCAAAAAGAGCTGTATAAGCAGATTCGGGGATCGTACCGGGCATATCTCTATCAGGCTGTACGGCATCGGGCCTACAATTATCTGCGCTGGGAATTGAACCGGCAGGAAACATTGCCGGATGACATGGACCCGGCCGACCTCGATGCGGCCCAACCCGACCACCTGCTGCAACAGGATGAACTGTACCGGGCGCTGGAGCAGGCCGTTCAGCAGCTGTCGCCCCAACGGCAGCGCGTATTTCTGCTGAGCCGATTCGAAGGGAAATCCTACAAAGCGATTGCTGCCGAGATGGACCTGTCGCCCAAAACGGTTGAAAATCACTTGCTACGGGCTGTCTCTACTGTCCGGCAACTTCTGCGGCAACAAAAACTGATTAGCTGGGGGCTGCTGCTGCTGACGATTTTACCCTAACGCTCAACGATAGACGACCTCATCATGAAACCAACTAAAGAACTGTTGTTTACCTATTTTGCCGGGCAGGCTACGTCCGTCCAGCAGAAAGTTATTGGTGAATGGCTGGCCGATGCCGGGAGCCGGGAAACGTATTTTCAATGGCTCGACGAATGGGAGCGCAGCTTCCCGCAGTATGTACCCGACATGCCGATCCATCTTGACCAGTTCCGCCAGCGACTCGATACACCCGTCAATGAGCAGACGCCCCGGCTACGGCAACTGCCTGCTGAACCACGCGCGCTCTGGCAGCAGGGGGGCTGGCTGGTGGCCGCTTCGGTTTCCCTGTTGTTGCTGGCTGGCGGCTGGTTCGCTAAAGAATCCATTCTGTATACCAGCATCACAACGGGGGCGCGTCAGCTCCATTCGGTGAGTCTGCCCGACGGTTCAACGGTTGCCCTTAACAGCAACTCATCGCTGCGGGTGCCGCGAATTGGCTACGGCTGGCTCTCCCGCAACGTCGTGCTAACCGGCGATGCCGTCTTCGACATCCGGCATCTGGACAACAACCGGCCCTTTGTCGTGCAGGCAGCTAACGGGCTGGCGGTAGAAGTACTCGGAACCGAGTTCTCCGTGCGCAGCCGGGCTGCCCAGGCTGAGGTTGTGCTAAAACGGGGCAAGGTCAACCTGCACTATACCACGGCCAATCAGCCGCCCCGGAATTTGCTCATGAAGCCCGGAGACCGGGTAACGCTCGATGGCAAAGGAGCACTGAAGCTACAGGCTCTGGCCGACACCACCCGGTTTGCCCACTGGCGGTACCGCCTGTTTAGTTTCAACGATACCTCGTTGCGGGAGGTGGCTTCTCAAATTCAGACCGTATTTGGCGTAACGGTGCGGCTTTCCGATCCCACACTTGCCCGCCGAACTCTGACAGGTACCATCCGCGCCGGTTCATCGGATGAACTGGCCGATGCCCTGGCCGAATTGCTTAACCTGCGGGTTAGCCATCACGATCAGTATATCATTTTTTCAACTCCTTCTGAAACCCAGATCAATCAATGAGAAAATCGTTACCGTTATTGCTGACAACCAGTTGGTTGATCAGCGTAGGTTATGACCACACTATAGCCCAAACCCTGGCATTTGCCCGCCCTCCACTGCATACCGATAGCAAACAACCCGGCAAGGGTACGGCTGTGATCGGGGTCAATCAGCCGCTTAAACAAACGCTGCTGCAACTGAAAGAGCATTATGGCGTCGATATTCTGTTTGAAGAATCGGTCATTTCGCGGCACCTGAGTCCACTCGAACCGCTCAACCTGAGTGCCCGGCTCGAAACAAACCTCGATCTGCTTCTGAAACCGTATGGCCTGCGGTTCAAGAAACTGCGGTCGGGGGCGTATCTTATTCTGTCGCCAAAAAACAGCAGTCGCGCGGTGATCAGTTCACCCGCACCCATACCCATGACGACCGCTGGAACAGGCCCTGTTTCCCTGGCCGGTTTAACGAATCTGGCCACGGTACAGCCGATGGAAATGTCGCAGACCGACGTTCGGATAACGGGGCGGGTAACGGGCGAAACGGGTGAGGAACTGCCGGGCGTGAGTGTCGTAGTGAAGGGATCATCGCGCGGCACAACGACCGATGCCCAGGGACACTATCAACTGAGTGTGCCAACCGATGTATCGGCTGTTACGCTGGTGTTCAGTTTTGTCGGCTACGTCAGCCAGGAGCGGGCTGTCCGGAACCAGTCGGTTATTGATGTTCAGATGGTGCCGGATACCAAAGCGCTCAACGAAGTGGTGGTCGTGGGCTATGGCCAGGTGAAGAAAAGCGACCTGACGGGTGCCGTCTCGACCGTACCCGTCGAGGAAATAAGGAAGGTAGCCGTCACGTCCTTGGATCAGGCGTTGCAGGGACGGGCCGCCGGGGTGCAGATCACCCAGAACTCGGGTGCGCCGGGTGGAACAACGAGCATCCGGATTCGGGGCGGCAACTCCATCCAGGGCGATAATGAGCCGTTGTACGTCATCGATGGCATTCCATTCAAGAACGACGGAGCCAGCAGCGGGTCGAATTTCAACGTGCTGAGTACGCTCAACCCCAGCGACATCGAGTCGATTTCGGTTCTGAAAGATGCCTCGTCGACGGCCATCTACGGCTCGCGGGGCTCGAATGGCGTGGTGATCATCACCACCAAACGGGGGAAGGCCGGTAAATCGACCATCAACCTGGATACGTATTACGGTATTCAGAGCGTTCGCCGGAAGTACCCCGTACTGAACGGCCGGGAGTATGCCCAACTGGTCAACGACGCCAACACCAACGAAGGTCGTCCGGCGGTGTATACCCAGGAGCAGGTCAACGCGTTTGGCGAAGGAACCGACTGGCAGGACGAGATTTTCCGGCAGGCCCCCATTGCCAACTACCAGCTGTCGATGAGTGGTGGCGACGAGAAAACGCAGTACGCCATTGCCGGTGGGTATTTCAAACAGGGCGGTATCATCGTCAACTCCGACTTTGACCGATATTCATTCCGCATCAATCTGGATCGTAAGCTAACCAACAAAATAAAGATTGGTAACAGCCTGACAATCAATCGAACGGTGGCCAATCAGGCGCGTACGGATGGAGACTTGGGCAGCGCGGGTCTGGTGACCATTGCAGCCCTGCAATTTCCGCCCATTCTGCCCGTCACCAATTCCGATGGCTCCTACCTGTTGACCAGCCCGGCGCTGGCCTTCACCGCCGATAACCCTGTGGCGCTGGCCCGCGATAACAAAAACCGAACGACCGCCTACCGTATCTTTGGCAATGTATTTGGCGACTACCAGATTCTCGATGGCCTCAGCCTGCGCGTGCTGCTGGGCATCGACGGGGTTTTGCAGAAGCAGGATTCGTACCTGCCCCGTTCGGTATCCAGCGGACTGGCGCAGGGAGGTGCCGCATCGATCTTCAACGGACAGTCGGTAACCTGGCTCAACGAAAACCTGCTGACGTACACGCGTACGTTCAATACCGTGCATAACGTAACGGCCTTGCTCGGCTACACCCAACAGGCCAACCGCACGGAAAACAGCCAGGCCCAGGCTCGTAACTTCGTCAATGATAATCTGGGTTCGAGCAACCTGGGTTCCGGTTCGGTGCCACTGACGCCCTCGTCCAGCATTGGTACCTGGGGACTACAGTCCTATCTGGCCCGGATCAATTATGGCTACAAAGACAAATACCTGCTTACAGCCTCGTTCCGGAGTGATGGCTCGTCGCGCTTCGGGGCCAATAAACGATTCGGTTATTTCCCCTCGGCGGCTTTGGCGTGGCGGGTCTCGGAAGAAGCGTTTCTAAAGAATAATCCCGTGATCAACGACCTCAAATTCCGGCTGACCTATGGCGCAACGGGTAACCAGGATGGGGTGGGGAACTACCCGGCCTACTCGCTGCTGGGCACCCAGAACTACGTTTTCGGGAATACGGTATCGACGGGCTTAGGCCCCAATCTGATTGCGAACCCCGATCTATCGTGGGAAACGACGACCCAGGCCGATATGGGCGTTGACGTCGGTTTTCTTAATAACCGCATCACCCTGACGGCCGACCTGTACCTGAAACGCACCAAAGACCTGCTGCTGAACGTAACCGTACCCAGCACATCCGGTTTTTCCAGCGCCTTCAAAAACCTCGGCAAAGTGGAGAATAAAGGGGTCGAACTCAGCATCTCCTCCCGCAACATTGATGGCGCTTTCAAGTGGAGCACTGACCTGAACTTTGCGCTCAACCGGAACAAAGTGCTCGACATTGGCGGGGCCCCGCAGATATTCGCCGGTAGCGTAGCCAACATCGGGCAGGGGCTGAATTCGGGAATCATTCGGGTAGGGGAGCCGCTGGGGTCATTCTTTGGCTATGTTACGAATGGCCTCTACCAAACCACCGATGAGCTGGCCGCCCTGACCGACCCGCAGGCCCGCAAACCCGGCGACCGACGGTACCTTGATCTTAATGGCGATAAGAAAATTGATGATAACGACCGAACGATTATCGGTCGGGCACAACCCAAATTCCTGGGTGGCCTGAGCAACACCTTTTCGTACAAAGGCGTTGAACTGACGGCTTTCCTGCAGGGCGTTTACGGTAATAACATTCTGAACGCCAATCGGTATGAGCTCGAATACCTTAATGCCACCACTAATCAGGACCGGGATATGCTGAATCGCTGGACACCCACCAACACCAATACCGACATCCCGCGGGCCTCGACCACCCGCCCGGCCAACCGCGTATCGACCCGGCAGATAGAAGATGGCTCGTATCTACGGCTGAAAAATATTCAACTGGCTTACAACCTGCCTGCATCGACGCTCAAAACGCTGAAAATTCAGTCGTTGCGCGTGTATGTGACGGCACAGAACTACCTGACCTGGACGAGTTATTCGGGCTACGATCCGGAGGTAAACCGGTTCGGGCAGGACAGCCGCAGCCAGGGCTTCGATTATGCCAGCTATCCATCGGCCAAAACCATCCTGTTCGGCCTAAATGTCGGATTCTGATTTTATGTATGATGTAGGCTATAGCCTACGTCATTTAACAATCTCTGAGCCATGAAAAAAAATATATTCCTTCTTTGCCTGATTGGGGTGTTGACGTCCTGCGATGTGCTGGACCAGAAGCCCGAATCGAGTTTTACCCCGGCTAACTTTTATAAAAATGCCGACGATGCCAAAGCGGCCGTCAGTGCTGTGTACGATCCGTTGAATAATTCCAACCTGTATGCGCAGGTGATGTGGATTTTGCAGGATCAGGCAACGGACGATGCCGAGTGGGGCAATGGCCGCTCAACCGCCAACCAGCCTAAGAACGACCTCGACAAATACACGTTCACCCCCGCTACCAACACTTTTCAGGCCATCTGGTCGACGGTCTATTCGGCAATCAACCGGGCTAACGCCGTGATTACCCGTGTGCCCGGCATCACGATGGATAATGACCTGAAAGCCCGCTACATTGCCGAGGCTAAATTCATGCGGGGATTTTATTACTTTACCCTCGTCCGTTTGTTCGGCGGTGTGCCGATCATTACTGTTGAAACGACATCGCTCGATAACCTGGCTGTTGCGCGGGCATCGGCGGACGATGTGTATAAGCTCGTCATTCAGGACTTCACCGAAGCCGAAGCTGTGTTGCCGTCAACCTACTCAACCGCCGACAAGGGCCGGGCCACCAAAGGCGCTGCCAAAGCGTTTCTGGCGAAGGTATATCTGACACGGCAGGATTGGCCAAACGCATCGGCAAAAGCCAAAGAAGTCATTGACCTGGGCGTCTATGACCTGTGGACCAACTTCGCCGATGCCTTCCTGATTGTCAACAAAAACGGAAAAGAAGCCGTTTTTGAGATGCAGGCGCTGAGTGGTGGTTTTGGCGAGGGAAGCTGGATGCAGGGGTACATGCGCCCCAACTTCGACCGCGTGAATGGTATTGCCGGTTTTGGCGATGACCCCGCCACCGAAAACCTGTACCGCGCCTACCGCGCCGACGACAAGCGTCGGAACGTGACGCTGCGGCTCTACAGCGCCACCAGCAGCCCGGCGGCTCCGGCCAGCGTTTTATTCCCCTGCTACGTCTATAAATACCTGGACCCAACGGCCACCAGCAACAGCGATGGCGGAAATAATTACCCCATTGTGCGCTATGCCGACGTGCTGCTCATGTACGCCGAAGCGCTCAACGAGCAGAGCGCCAACAATGCGGAGGCCTATGCAACGGTGAACCGGATTCGTAATCGGGCGGGGCTACCCAACCTGACCGCCAACCTGAGTCAGGCGCAGTTTCGGGATAGTGTGCTACTGGAACGGCGGCTGGAGCTGGCCTTCGAGGGGCACCGCTGGTATGACCTGGTGCGTACCAAACGACTGGTGAGCGCCCTGAAGGCGCAAAATCCGACCATTCCCGTTGCTGAGTACCATTATATATTCCCGATTCCACAGACCGAGCGCGACGTAAACCCCAAGCTGGACCAGAATCCGGGATATTAACAAGCCACAACCTGCTACTTAATTATGCGTAAATTCATTCGCTTGCTTTTTCTGATCTGTTTTCTAACGGGTAAGCTACTCGCTCAGACCGCGCCCGTTACAGTTGACATATGCGTGTATGGTGGCTCATCGGCGGGCGTTATCGCGGCTTATACGGCTCGTCAACAGGGGAAATCCGTGATCCTGATCGAGCCGGGGCGTCACCTCGGCGGCCTCACGACCGGCGGGCTGGGCTACACCGACATTGGCAATAAGTACGCAATCTCGGGCATGGCCCGCGATTACTACCGCCAGATCGGGAAGCATTACGGGAAGTTCGAACAATGGATTTTTGAACCCCACGTAGCCGAAGACCTCTTTAAGGAATACATCAAACGGGGCAATGTCAACGTCCTGTACGCGTATCGGCTCCGGTCGGTGAAGAAACAGGGGATTACTATTCAGAGTATTACTCTGGAGACACCGTCGGCGGGGAGCGCTACCCGAACTATTAATGCCAAAGTCTTTCTCGACTGTACTTACGAAGGCGATTTGCTGGCCAAAGCGGGCGTGAGCTACACCGTGGGACGCGAAGACAACAAGACCTACGGCGAAACCTACAATGGTTTTCAACTGCTGGACAAGCACCAGTTTGCCGATGGCGTCGACCCGTACAAAATACCCGGTAAGCCGGAAAGCGGTATGTTATGGGGAATCAGTACGGCGAAGGTGCTGCCAACGGGTACGGGCAATAAAGACGTGCAGGCATATAACTTTCGCATTTGCCTGAGCAGCGAGCCGGCCAACAGCATTCCCATTACCCGACCGGAAGGCTACGATTCGACCCGCTATGAACTGCTGCTGCGGGCCATTGACAAGAATCCCAAACTGGCGTTCAACACCATCCTTAAACCCGACCGGATGCCGAATCAGAAGACGGATATCAATAACAACGGCCCGTTTTCGACGGATATGATCGGTATGAACTACGACTTCCCCGAAGCCAGCTACAAGCGCCGGGCGGCCATTCAGCGTGAGCACGAATTGTATAATAAAGGGCTGCTGTACTTCATCGGGCATGATCCCCGGATGCGCAAAGACATCCAGGCCGAAATGCTCAAATTTGGCTATCCCAAAGACGAATACACTGACTCGGGCAACTGGTCGACGCAGATGTACGTTCGCGAAGCCCGGCGTATGGTGGGCGCTCACGTGATGACACAGGCCAACTGCCAGGGGCGCGAAGTAGTACCCGATGGCGTGGGTATGGCTGCGTACACCATGGACTCGCACAATTGCCAGCGGCTGGTAGTGGAGAAAAATGGTGTAAAAATGGTCAAGAACGAAGGCGACGTACAAGTGGGTGGTTTTCCGCCTTACCCGATTTCGTACCGTTGTCTGACGCCAAAAGCCAGCGAGTGCACGAACCTGCTGGTGCCCGTTTGTTTGTCGGCGAGCCACATTGCCTACGGGTCTATTCGTATGGAGCCCGTCTTTATGGTGCTGGCCCAATCGTCGGCGGTGGCCGCGAGCATGGCTATCGATGGGAAAACATCGGTGCAGGGTATTGATGTTAAGAAATTACAGAGCCAGCTAAAAGCCAACCCGTTAGCCGATGGCAGTACGCCCGAAATTCTGGTAGACAACGACGATCCTGCACAGGTAACCCGCACCGGCGACTGGACGCGGGATAACAACTCGAAAGGTGCGTATGGCCCCAGTTATTTCACTACATCATCTACGGGTTCGGAGGTGAAAACCGTGCGGTTCAGCCCGGCGGTGACCAAGGCGGGTACTTACCATGTCTATATGTACGTCCCTAAACTGACGGGTGCTTCCGGCAGAACGAATCTGGTGGTATCGGATGGGCATCAGACTAAACCCATCACCATTCGGGAATCCGACATCCGGGTTGAGGGGCAAACGGCCGGCGAGTGGGTATCGCTCGGATCATACAATCTATCGCCGGATAAGAAAAGCTTCGTTGAGGTATCGACAAAAGACGCCGATGGACTCGTCGTAGCTGATGCCGTTCTGTTCGTGCCGAATTAAACGGCATCTTTCCTAAAACGACAATGCGTTTTTGAGGATAGGCGACGGGGTATATGTGACAGGCTATAGCTGTGGTTTTGATAAGGTTTAGGAGACATGAACTTATCAACACCACAGCTATACCTGTTATTAACTGGGCTGGTAGGGTAGTTTGTCATTCGGTTCTGGGAGGGCTGTTACAAATTTCTTAGCACTAAGCGCTCAAGTTTTTTGTGGCTCCAGTAGCTATATGTGCAGGATTTTGCCAATATGTAGTATAAAATAGGGGACTAGCTAAACTTTATTGCCACCATACCAGTTTTTGTATTGTGCACAATATAATTTTGAGCAATGAATAAGCTTCTGTTGGATAGTCAGCTTTGTTTTCCGTTGTATGCGCTTTCACGACAGGTAACCGCACAGTATCGGCCTTTACTTGAAAAGCTCGAACTGACGTATCCCCAGTATTTAGTGCTGCTTTTACTTTGGGAGTCAGACAACCGAACCGTTGGTGAACTTGGCGAACGCCTGCTCCTGGATTCAGGAACGCTTACGCCCTTACTGAAGCGTATGGCGCAGAAAGGATTACTGACCCGGCAGCGTAACCAGGTCGACGAACGTCAGGTTACGATTCAGCTTACGGAAAGTGGACGGGGCCTGCAGGCACAGGCAATGGACATTCCAACCCAATTGCAGGAAAGCCTGAATATGGACGATCAGCAAATCGTCAACCTGCGAAATCAGTTACAAGCCATTTTAAAACAACTTACCAAAACAGTATAATTAACTAAAAAAATCATGCTTCAATCCTTGTATACAGCCCATGCTACGGCAACCGGCGGCCGTGATGGCCATGTAACTTCATCCGATCAGGTTCTGGATCTCGACGTTCGAACACCCCGGGAGTTGGGTGGGTCGGGCGGGGCCTACACCAATCCCGAACAGCTGTTTGCTGCCGGCTATGCAGCCTGTTTCGACAGCGCCCTCAATCTGGTGGCCCGAATGGGAAAAGTGAAAACGGGTACAACGACAGTAACGGCTGATGTAAGTATCGGTAAACTGGATACGGGTGGTTTTGGCTTAGCCGTAACGCTGGATGTCAATGTGCCGGGCGTTGAGCAGGCAGTGGCTGAAGAGTTGGTGGAAAAAGCGCACCAGGTGTGTCCCTATTCAAATGCTACGCGTGGCAACATTCCCGTAACCCTTACGGTTACGAACAACGAAACAGTAAACTAAGCATGAGTGATCAACAGATTGTTCTCGCATCCCGCCCCAAGGGAATGCCGGACGTGGATACATTTCAGTTTGAATCGCTATCCTTACCCAAACTTAAAGAGGGTGAAGTTGTCGTTAAAGGCACTTATTTCTCCGTCGATCCCTACATGCGGGGCCGTATGAATGAGGCTAAGTCATATATACCACCGTTTGCGGTTGGTCAGCCGATCACGGGTGGAGCCGTTGCGGAAGTGATTGACAGCAAAGCCGCTGGGTTTACTCCGGGCGATACCGTTACCGGCAACCTCCCCTGGGCCACTCGCTCGGTAGTGCCCGCCAGTAGCCTGAAAAAAATAGATACGACGCTGGCCCCGGCCAGTTATTACCTAGGTATAATGGGAATGCCCGGCTTGACAGCCTATTTTGGTCTATTGGATATTGGCCAGCCTAAAGCCGGGGAAACCGTCGTCGTATCGGGGGCGGCCGGTGCCGTGGGATTGATCGTTGGTCAAATCGCTAAAATCAGCGGGTGTCGGGTCGTGGGTATTGCTGGTTCTGACGAGAAAGTAACCCAACTGACCGAGCAGTTTGGCTACGATGCCGTTGTCAATTACAAAACGGCTCCTGATCTGACAAAAGCCATTGCCGATGCCTGCCCGAATGGTGTCGACGTTTATTTCGATAATGTGGGCGGAACGGTGTCGGATGCGGTAATCAGTAACCTTAATTTTCACGCTCGCATACCGCTATGCGGTCAGATCGCCCTGTATAACACGACCGACGTACCAATGGGCCCCCGAATTCAACCCATGTTGCTGACCCGAAGTGTCCTGATGAAAGGCTTTATTGTTGGTTCTTATCAGGCTCGTTTCGAAGAGGGTATTCAACAACTGGCTGCCTGGCTCAACGAAGGAAAGCTTCACTATACCGAAACGACATTGGCAGGTTTCGATAAGTTGCCGGAAGCCCTGCTGGGCTTGTTTTCAGGCCGGAACACTGGCAAAATGATCGTTGAAGTCTAGGTTAAATCAGACTAGGTTCAATAAACAGCCTAAAAAAGCGCCGTTATCAATTCAGATAACGGCGCTTTTTTTAGGCTGTTTACTCCTGAGGTTTGTCAACGGGCTTGAGAATCGCTGTTTTTTGTACTTTTCCAGGGCGGGATTTGCCGTATGAACCTTGTGAGATTTTTCCTCTTTTCGACTTTTTATCACCTCTTCCCATAATTGTCATTAGTTTAGTACTGCCCTGATGACAATGAAACAACCTATAATGTTTAGGAAGCTAGCTAATTAGGCCTTTCCCTGACTTACTTCAACGAACGGGCTTCCACACCCTCAACGGTAATTTTGACCGGTTTGATGGCGCCGTCGGCATCGAAATACATATGGTCGATACAGGTTTCGCGATGATTGCCATCGGTTTCAGTTAATGGCCGCCGGTGATAAACAATGTACCAGTCATCCGTTCCCGGCACCTGAATAACCGAGTGGTGACCAGCTCCCCTAGCCACGGCAGGGTCCTGTTGCAAAATCTTACCCACCCGCTCGAAGGGGCCAAACGGCGATTTCGCAACGGCATACGCCACGGAGTAGTTAGGGCCCGTCCAACCGCCCTCCGACCACATGAAGTAATATTTTCCCTGCCTAACGAACATCGTCGGACCTTCAACATACCCTTTCGGTGTTATCTCCCGAAAAGTAGTGCCGTCGGGAAATGGAAGAAAACCCGTAAAGTCGTCTTTCAGCCGGGCAATGTTGCAATGCCCCCAGCCGCCGTATATCAGGTAATACTGACCGTCCTGATCTTTAAAAACATATTGATCAATGGGTTGGGCTCCGTTATGAATTTCTCCGACCAATGGTTTTCCTAAATAATCGCGGAAGGGTCCCGCAGGATTGTCGGCAACGGCTACGCCAATGCCACCTACTTCCTTTTTCGAATCATGAATGTCATTGGCGCCAAAAAAGAGAAAGTATTTTCCCCCTTTTTCAACGATTGATGGGGCCCACATGGCCTTTTTTGCCCATTTAACAGCTGATGAGTCAATAATTCGACTGTGCTTTGTCCAGGTTACCAGATCCGGCGAGGAAAATGCATCCAGAAAAACCTGCTGTTCATACGGAGCCGAGTAGGTCGGGTAGACCCAGTATTGCTTCCCGAACAGAACCCCTTCCGGGTCGGCGTACCAACCGGGAAAAATGGGATTGCCACTTTTAGCTGGCTTGGGACTGGTCTGACCGAAACAGAATAGGGCGAAGAGAGTAAATGAAAAACTAAGAATTGATCGACGGAGATCAGGCATAGGAATAGGTAGTGAATGAGAGTTGAGTTAGTTTTAAAAATCAAAAATAAGCATTAATAGGCGTTTACGGGTGCGTAAGTGGTTTGTGGGGGCACAAACCACTAAGATGGCCCGATCAAACGTAAACGACGGCGTATTTCTTTCCCGGTAAAGAGCGGACAAATCCTTGAAATTCAAGGGTGAGCAGCAAAGAGGCCAGCCGCCCCATCGGAATCTGACTCTTCCAGCTCAATTCATCGACATGAAGATCGGCCGACTGGCGAAGTAAGGCCAGAATCTGGCTTTCTTCTTCCGTTATATTGACGGGTAACGCGGGCGGTATATTCTTTGATGAAACCGGCTCATTCGCTCTGTCCCAGTTTAAGGCTTCAATGATGTCTTTGGGGCTGGTGTAAATCTGAGCTTTGTTCTCCCGAATCAGTTTATTGCAGCCCGCCGAGAAGGTCTGATTCAACTGTCCCGGAACGGCGAATACCTCCCGGTGGTAATTATTCGCATATTCAGCCGTGATGAGTGCACCGCCCTTGGCTGCAGCTTCTACTACGACGACCACATCACTTAAACCGGCAATGATTCGATTGCGTGCCGGAAACAGGTGTGCATCAGGTTTGGTACCGGGTTTGCTTTCGGTAAGCAGACCGCCCTGCACAAGCATTTCGGTAGCGGTTTTCTGGTGCACATTGGGGTAAATGATGTCCAGGCCGCTCGCCATCACCCCAATGGTTGGTAACCCATTGGCCAGGCTGGAGCGGTGCGCGGCAATATCAATGCCATAAGCCAGCCCACTGATCACACTGGCGCCATAAGGCACGACCGCTTCGATTATTTCATGAGTAATCCGCCGACCATAGTCGGTCGCCTGGCGGGTGCCCACCAGCCCAACCGTACGGGGGACATTCAGGTTACCTGTTCCCTGAAAATAGAGTAGGGCGGGGGCGTCGTAAAGGCTTTTAAGCCGGGCTGGGTACGCTTTATCGGTATAAAACAGGGCCGATGCGCCTATCTTTTCCAGGCGTATCATAACCTGTTCGGCTTCCGACAGGACACCGGCTTTCAGAACGGCCCGAGCTGTTACTTCGCCAATACCAGGCACTTTGAGTAACCGAGCCAACGGTGACCGGAATACCTCGGTCGCTGAACCGCAATAACTGATTAGTTGCCGGATAAGAATACTCCCGACACCCGGAACGAGCGTAAGGGCAATTTGATGCTGGGTATCAGTAGGCACGAAACGGACAGGGAAATTTGTAAACAAATATAAAATCAATGTCGACTCCTGCAAGCTTACTACTTTCTGTCGGAAAAAACCAGTTTCCCGAAGATTGGTGCCGTAGGCGAGGGATAGGTAAGTGATAAAACGAAAGCGTTATTAATCGATTTTTAATGGTATCAATCTGGTAACAATGTCTTCATACTGAGGTAAAGCGTGCGCGGTTTCTTTGCAAAAACAAAATTTGCCAATAACCAACTACTCATGTTTACCCAAAAACGTCTACTATCGTCAACAGTTTTACTCAGCTTATTTGCCCTGGCTGGCTGCAGCGATCATCGCCTGACCGACAGCCCTGCCATTGTGGTTCAAAACCGATCGGTGACACCGGTATTGGCCAAGTTACTGCCGGGTGCATCGGGCGGACGTATTGGTGCTGAGACCGTTAAGCTGTATTCGCTGCTCAGCAGTGATGATCAGTTGGAGCAGTCTCCCAACTATGTTTTTGGTGGATCTGCCGATGGTGCCGGGATCTTTCAAAATCCAGATGGCAACTACAGTATCCTGGTCAATAATGAAGATAACTTCGCCGTGTCGCGGATTACCCTCGATAAATCGTTCAAGCCGGTCAAAGGGGAGTACATACTAAACTCCGATGGTGGAACGTGGCGGCTCTGTTCAGCCACGCTGGCGACACCCCTGGAGCATGGTTTTGGTCCCGTCTTTCTCACCTGCGGAGAGAGCGGTCAGGAATCCCGCACCCATGCGCTTCGGGTTGATGCCGATGCGCAGCAGGCGGGCATCTCCCGTGAAGTGGCCGGGCTTGGCCGCTGGAGTGCCGAAAATGCCCTGCCCTTGCCGAAAACGGCTTATCCCGGTAAAACGATCATCGTGATTGGCGATGACGATTCGGATGTGAACGGCGGGCAACTGGCTATGTACATGGCTAACACCGTGGGCGATCTGGAAAACGGTTCCCTGTATATGTTGCGTCGGCCCGACGGCAATCAGCGGGAAATGGATATGAATCCGGGGACAGTGTACGACGTTGAATTTACCAAAATAGAGAATCAGAAAACCCTGACCGGCGCGCAGATCAATGCCAAAGTGAACGAGTTGAAGGGTATTAAGTTTGGTCGCGTTGAAGACGTAGATTATCGGAAAGGGGGCGGGGCCAACGGGCGTGAAGTGTTCTTCGCCGTGACGGGTCAGAACAACACGGGCGTCAATGCTGATTATTCGCGGTCGAAATACGGTCGTATTTATCGACTCACCATGGATGCCAATGACCCAACAAAGGGGAAACTGGAAGTGATCCTGAACGGCGATGATCGGAATGGGATTGCCAAAACATTTCAGGACCCGGACAACGTTTGCGTGACGACCAACTACGTCTACATCATGGAAGATCCAAACGAATATGGCGATGAAAAACACGATGCCTATGTGTATCAGTACAACCTGAACACCAAACAACTGACCTCGATCATTGAACTGGATCACCGCCGGACAGAAGCCGACGCAGCCAAATACAATGTAGGCGGGACCTCGAAATTTGGTTCCTGGGAGAGTAGCGGCATGATCGATGTCTCGGATGTGACGGGACGCCCCAACACGTTTATGCTCGGTATTCAGGGCCATACCTGGCGGGCTGACAAGTACAAAGGGGTCGATGGCGGATCGAAACGCAAAGACGAAAACCAGGCCAGCCAACTCATTCTGATTGAGGGATTACCCCGATAAGCATTCCACCATACACGCGCCTGACCGGGATTCTGTTCCGGTCAGGCATTTTGCTACACGCTGTTTACTGGTAAAAACGCCAATGCGCCCAAAACAATCTTCCCTTATGACCAGTCCAAACGCCACCCGATTCAGCCTTTGGGGGCTCATTGTACTGATTGCGGGCCTGCTGTTGGTATGCGCCGTTTACGGGTTCGTGATTGGGCCGAAACCAATGCCCGCTCAGTCGGTGAAGCAGGCCTTTATGAAGGATGTCAACGACCTCGATAGTGCCGTTAGCCAGTTGCAGCAGGTGATCCGGGGCAACCGATCAGACCGGATCACTCAAGCGGCCTTTCGGCGGGCGCGTCTGGCGTATAAACGGACTGAATTCCTGACAGCCTATTACAATCCGGAGACAACCCGCTCGCTTAACGGGCCGAACATTCCCGATGTCGATGACGACCTTCGGGTCAATGCCCCCGAAGGATTTCAGGTATTGGAAGAACTGTTGTTTCCGACGCTCGATTTGGCGAATCATACCGAAGCGATTCAGCAGGCGGCTGTTATTCGATCGAATGTCAATCGGCTACGCAAAATTTCTGAGAACAATGAGTTAACAGACAGTCATGTGTTCGATGCCATGCGGCTTGAGGTGTTCCGAATTATCTCACTCGGTATTACCGGTTTCGACTCGCCCATTGCCGTTTACTCGCTCCCTGAAGCCGCCAGCGCGCTCGAACGGATGCAGCAGCAACTAGCCAACTACAAACTGGTTAACCGGGATGCTGTGCTTTCTGCGCAACTCGATCAGGCGTTTGTCAGTGCTATAAAGTCCTTGCAATCAGCTGGTTCCTTCAATACGTTTGACCGGCTTGGCTTCATCAGCCAGCAGGCCAACGTATTGAGTAGTTTGTTGCTGGATGCTCAACAAGCCCTTGCGATTCCGGTTTTTACAGAAAACAGACTTATTTCCACAACGGCCCGAACATTGACGGACACGGGCGTATTCAATCCTAACTATTTCGTTAACCTCGACGAACAACGCCCAACCCCGGATCGTGTTGCGCTGGGGAAGAAGTTGTTCGTCAACCCGATTCTATCGGGTAACGGAAACCGAACCTGTGCCAGTTGCCATCAATCCGACAAAGCGTTTACCGATGGTGAACCCAAAAGCCTTGCGATTAGCAGCAATAACCGTCAACCTACTGTCCATCGGACCCTTCGCAATGCGCCCACGCTGGTCAATGCGGCTTTTCAGGCAGTTCAATTTGCGGATTCGCGGGTGGTTTTTCTGGAAGATCAGGCGAGTGATGTGATTCAGAATGAGCAGGAAATGCACGGTTCACTGCTCAAAACGGTTGCGTCTTTGCGCCGGAATGCGGAGTACCGGACTTTATTTGCCAAATCGTATAAAGAGGGCATAACGGAGCAAACGCTTAAAAATGCCATTGCCAGCTACATTCGTTCACTGACCAGTCTGGACTCCCGGTTGGATCAGTATTTTCGTGGTCAGACAACCGCCCTGACCGCCGAGGAAAGATACGGCTTCAACCTGTTCATGGGGAAAGCGAAGTGCGCTACCTGCCATTTCTTTCCCCTGTTCAACGGCACGGTGCCGCCAACCTATCAGGAAACGGAAAGCGAAGTATTGGGCACACCAGCTACCCTGGCCGGTAGAGAGGTCGATGCCGATGCTGGCAAATTCGTTCTGACAAACCGCGAACCGCATCGCTACGCCTTCAAAACGCCCACTGTTCGTCAGGTGGCTAAAACGGCACCGTATATGCACAATGGCGTTTTCCGTACCCTCGATGAAGTGGTCGATTTTTACGACAAAGGGGGAGGCAACGGGTTAGGGTTCAATTTGCCTAATCAAACCTTGCCGTTCGATAAACTGAATCTTACCCAATCAGAAAAAAAAGCACTGGTTGCGTTTATGAAGGTGTTGTAGGCGATTGCTCAGCGTCTGCTTCATCCTCTTCGGGTTCTGTTTGGGGTTTGGCTGGTTTATCCAGGCTCGCCCGCATCTTTTCCAGACCCGCCTTTATTCGCTTCAGTTTGTTGATGTAAACAGCATGTTCGCGCCGGTTGGCATCGCGGGTTTTGAGGTATTCGCGGGCACCGGGCAGCGTATAGCCTTTGTCGTTGGTTAAGACAAGAATTTCTTTCAGGTGGTCGATGTCGGCCTGGGTGTATACCCGGTCGCCGGAGCGGTTTTTCTTGGGCTGGAGGGTCGGGAATTCTTTTTCATAATACCGTAGTTTGGAAGCATTGATTGCAAACATCTCCGCCACTTCTTTTATACCGTAGTACAGCTTCCCCTCGTTTTCCATACTGCAAACTTGGAAAGCTGGCTGAATAAACGCAAGTTTTGCCGTAAATTTGACCCCAATTACGCATAAGTCTAAGCGTTTTACCGGCCTACCCGTTTTGGTTCCGGATGTGCTTATGGCGTATGATCCGTTTGCTTTACGACTTTACTATGACTTCCCACGAAATACGTCGGCATTTTCTCGACTTCTTCCAGTCCAAACAACACCTGATTGTGGCTTCGGCACCGCTCGTCGCGAAAAACGACCCGACGCTGATGTTCAACAACTCAGGGATGGCGCAGTTCAAAGACTTTTTCCTGGGCAACGGCACGCCCCCGTCCAAACGGGTGGCCGATACCCAAAAGTGCCTGCGCGTGTCGGGGAAACACAATGATCTGGAAGATGTTGGCTTCGACACCTATCACCACACCATGTTCGAGATGCTCGGCAACTGGTCGTTTGGCGATTACTTCAAGAAAGAAGCCATCACCTGGGCATGGGAGCTGCTGACGGACGTGTATAAATTGCCCAAAGACCGTTTGTATGTGTCTGTCTTTCAGGGCGATGAAAAAGATGGTGTTCCCTTCGATCAGGAAGCCTTTGACCTCTGGAAACCCATCGTCGGCGAAGACCGGATCATTTACGGCAACAAAAAAGACAACTTCTGGGAAATGGGCGACACGGGTCCATGCGGTCCCTGCTCCGAAATTCACGTCGATTTGCGGTCGCCCGAAGAGATTGCCCAACAACCGGGTAAGGAACTTGTCAACGCCGACCATCCGCAGGTTGTCGAAATCTGGAACCTCGTGTTCATGCAATTTAACCGCAAAGCCGACGGCTCATTGGAGCCGCTGCCTGCCCGCCATGTCGATACGGGCATGGGCTTTGAGCGGTTGTGCATGGCCATTCAGGGGAAACGATCGAATTATGACACGGATGTATTTTCGGGTACGATCAATGTCATCGAAGAGTTGTCGGGTAAGTCTTACGGCGGTACGATGGACAAAGCGGATGTGGCGATGCGCGTCATTGCCGACCAC
This sequence comes from Spirosoma horti, assembly GCF_054776595.1. Classification (NCBI taxonomy): domain Bacteria; kingdom Pseudomonadati; phylum Bacteroidota; class Cytophagia; order Cytophagales; family Cytophagaceae; genus Spirosoma; species Spirosoma horti. Next base: position 316,726 of record NZ_BAAHBQ010000001.1, on the reverse strand, counting down.
ATCCGGGCGGTTTCGTTCGCCATCGCCGATGGACTAGTGCCGTCCAACGCCAAAGCGGGCTACGTCATCCGGCGGATTTTACGTCGGGCCATTCGGTACGGCTATTCGTACCTTAACCTGACCGAGCCGTTCATGACCAAACTCGTGCCTACGCTGGCGGCTCAGTTCGCCAATGTTTTCCCCGAGCTGAATGCCCAGCGGGATTTTGTGGCCACGGTAATTCGCGAAGAGGAAATCTCGTTCCTGCGGACGCTGGGTACGGGTCTGGGCCGACTGGATCAGATCATCAGTGATCTGAATGGAAAAGGCACGAAAGAAATCCCCGGCGAAACTGTATTCGAGCTAAACGACACGTTCGGCTTCCCGGCCGATTTGACGGCGCTGATTGCCCGCGAAAAGGGATTGACGATCGATGAAGCCGGTTTTCAGAAAGCCCTTCTGGAACAGAAAACCCGTTCCCGGAAAGACGCTACCTCATCGGCCGGAGACTGGATTGATGTAAACGAAACGGATCGTATTGAGTTTGTCGGCTACGACCAGCCTGAAGCCTACGCCCACATTGTGAAGTATCGCAAGATTCAGAACAAGCAGGGGACGCAGGTGCAGGTTGTGCTTGACAAAACGCCATTTTATGCCGAATCGGGTGGTCAGATCGGGGATACGGGCGTCCTTGAGCTGTTTGCCGGTTCTGATCAGATTGGTACGCTCACGGTACTGGACACGAAAAAAGAGAATGACCTCACCATTCACATCGTTCAGGACGTAACCGGCATCGACGAACTACTGACCGAAGCCGATTCTGTCTATGCTGTGATCAACACTACCCGTCGTGGCCTGACCAGCAGCAACCACTCGGCCACGCACCTGCTTCATGCGGCCCTGCGCGATGTGCTGGGTACGCACGTGGTCCAGAAGGGTTCGTATGTGGGCCCCGATGCCCTGCGTTTCGACTTCTCGCACTTTAGCAAAGTGACAGACGAACAACTGGCCGAAGTGGAACGGATTGTGAACGAGAAGATTCGGGAGGATATTAAGCTCGATGAGAAGCGGAACGTCCCGATCGCAGAAGCCAAAGACCTGGGCGCAACGGCCTTGTTTGGCGAGAAGTATGGTGATTTCGTTCGGGTGATCACCTTTGATCCGGGCTACTCGGTTGAACTTTGTGGCGGAACCCACGTGCCGGCAACGGGTCATATCGGACTGTTTAAGTTCACGGGTGAGGGCTCGGTATCGACGGGTATTCGGCGGGTAGAGGCCAAAACCTCGGTGGGAGCTGAGACGCTGGTGAATGAGCAAATGGCCGTTGTCTCTGAATTGAAAGAGTTGCTGAAAGCGCCCAAAGATGTGGTCAAAGCCGTTCAAACGTTGCTGGACGAGCGGACGGCCCTGCAAAAACAGGTTGAAGCGTTGCAAAACGAGAAGGTTCAGCAATTGAAAAATCAGCTTTTAGAGAAAATAGAAGCCGTCAACGGCCATTCCCGTCTGGTAGAGCGTGTAGAGGTTCCCAATGCCGATGCCCTTAAACAACTGGCGTATGACCTGAAAGCCAAAGTGGACAACCTGGCCGTCGTGCTGGGTGCCGACATCAATGGCAAACCACAACTGGCCGTCATGCTACCTGATTCGCTCATTCAGGAAAAGAAATTGAATGCCGGTCAGGTGGTGAAAGAACTAGCCAAAAACATCAAAGGTGGTGGTGGTGGTCAGCCATTTTTTGCCACCGCGGGTGGCACCGATTTATCGGGTCTGGACGCGGCTCTGGCACAAGGAAAAGAATTACTGGGTTAACCTGATTCGGGCTACTGGGTGTAAACTTGGTAGTACACTGAACCTGGAAAAGAAGCAGTAATAAGTTAACGAAGCGGTCTGTGGGGATACAGACCGTGGAGACAGAGAACAGAGAGAGCCACGGAGGGATGTCTCTCTCTATTCTCTATGCGTTTCTATTTTCTGTGTATAAGGTTTTATTGACTTTCTGGAATGCCTACACCCTCTCAACCGATTGGCGTATTTGACTCCGGCTACGGTGGCCTGACCATTCTGCGCGACATCGTCCAGACGCTGCCCCAATACGACTACATATACCTCGGCGATAACGCCCGAACACCCTACGGTACCCGTTCTTTCGAGACGGTCTACCACTATACCCTCGAATGCGTTCAGCACCTGTTCGACCGGGGGTGTCGGCTGGTCGTGCTGGCGTGCAACACCGCGTCGGCCAAAGCGTTACGGAACATTCAGCAGCTTGATTTACCCAAAATTGCACCAGATCGGCGCGTGCTGGGCGTGATACGGCCGACGACAGAAGTCATTGGGAACTACTCCAAAACCGGCAAAGTTGGGGTGCTGGCCACGCGCGGAACCGTCACGTCCGAATCGTATCTGGTCGAAATCGAAAAATTCTTTCCCAACGTAGCTGTTTTTCAGGAGGCCTGCCCCATGTGGGTACCGCTGGTCGAAAATGGCGAGTATGCCAGCCCCGGCGCCGATTACTTTGTTCAGCAGCATATCGATCGGTTGCTCAAGCAGTCGCCCGATATTGACACCATCCTGCTGGCCTGTACACATTACCCGTTGTTGCTCCGTAAAATTCAGCAGTTCGCTCCGCCAAACACCACGATTCTGAGCCAGGGGAGCATTGTTTCCAAAAGCCTGGTCGATTACCTGATTAGACATCCGGAAATAGATGCCCAGTGCAGCAAAAACGGCCAGCGGACCTTCCTGACCACCGATTCTACCGAGGATTTCGACCGGCAGGCGACTGTATTTTATGGTCAGCCGGTGCACTCGGAACATCTGGCGTTATAACCGTTCAAAATACCACCCGATAATTTAATACAGGAATCAGACCGTTTCCATAATTGGTTTTGACCGTACCGCTGGTTGGATCGAAATAATGGCTATAGCTATTCTGGCGGTTTGTCGCGTTCTGCAAATCGAGGGAGAGGATACGGGTTGAACGAGGGCGGTTTTTCTTCCAGCTAATTCGAATGTCGGGCCGGAAATAATCGGATAGCTGTTCAGTGAACGATTGACTGTCTACATACACGGTTTCTCCCAATCGTTTTGACTCGGCTATGTCAACAGGCGTATCGCGATAGCCGCCATAATAGCTCATTTTCAGGTTGAGGCCAAACACATTGGTGCCCGACACCCACTCGCTCCCAACGAGCAAACTCTGGGCATACCGACCATTCCACCGGGTATTCCGCCACATCCCGTCAGAGCCCTGATATTCCGAGTTGTAGAGCGAGGAGGACAGGAGAAAGTAAACGTTATTGCCCGATGCCGACTGTTTCAGAAACTGTTCCAGGGTTAACTCAAGCCCGTAATTTCGACCAATACCGGCGTTGGTAAGGGTTCGGTCAGTGGACCCATCAAGTTGGTTGATGATCGAAAACGCATCGCGCTGATTGGCACTAACGGCAATATTGAACAGATGCTGGTAATAGGTTTCGAGTTTCAGCCGTAAGGGTGGACCATCGCTCCGGCTGTTAAGCCGCTGGTCATACGCCAGCACATAATGGTGTGAGCGATTGAAGCCAAGGTTCCGGTTGGTCGGGGTTTCCGATGACCCGACGGGCAATACAAAATAGGTGGCTGGATTCTGCAATTGGCTATGCAGGCCATAGCCCAGACTGATCGACTTGTTGGGCGAGAAAGCCCATCGAACAGAACCACGGGGCTCTACCGCTGATGTGCCATTCAGGGTTAAGTGAAGGTAATGTAAGCCGGCGTTGAGCGTCAACTGCTCGGAAACCCGGTAGTTCCACTGCCCAAACGCCTGTAGTGTACTGGTCTGATCGCTCACCCGAACCCGTGTCAGCAACTGTTGCTGTTCGGCTTCCCAGGATTTCTGGGTCAGGTCGTAAAGCAGTTGGGTACCGATCAGGCCGGCCCGAAACGTGTGTTGGGGACTAAGTTTATAGGTCAGGGTAGTCGATAAAATGCGTTTTTGGGTGAGGTACGATTCATCGGCTCGCGCGGAAGGCAAATAGTTTTTCTCCGGTTCCAGGCGTTCATTTCGGTACCGGTTTTGATACGCGGAAGCCAATAGCACCGTCTTCAGCAACGCTTTCCGACCAATGGGCAGCGAATGGGTTATGCCCACTGCACCCGTATTTGACCGAAAGTCGTCATTGTATGCATCATAACCCGATGCCCACTTGCTCGAATCGGCTTCAGCTTTAACGTTGCTGTTGCTGAGTCCACCAAAGCCAAATAGTGTGAATGAACCGGCTTTTCGGGCAGGCAGGTACACATTGAACGACAAATCCTGAAACACGTTCACGCCCGGACCAAGGTCCAAACCTGCTGCCGAAAGCAGGCCAAGTGTTGAGTATCGGTAATTGACAAGAAATGAACCACCATACCCTTTGGCAATGGGCCCTTCGGCAGCAACATCCAGCCCCAGTACCCCCGCCTGTACGGTATACTCGCGTTTGTTGTTGTTTCCCCGACGAAGTTTCAGGTCAAACACCCCCGACAACGCATTGCCGTACTCCGCCGGGAAAGCCCCGGTCAGAAAATCGGAGTTCGCCAGCAGCTGCGCACTCAGAATGGAAATGCCTCCGCCTGCCGCGCCCAGATTCGAAAAGTGATTTGGATTTGGAATCTCCACGCCTTCCATGCGCCACAGGAGTCCATTTGGCGCGTTGCCACGGATCACAATGTAGTTTCCGCCGTCATCGCCCCCAACGACCCCGGCATAAGCGGTGGCCATGCGGGCCGGGTCGTTGATGGCAGCCGCAAATTTCTGCGTTTCTTCGACCGAAAACGTTCGCGCCGAAACTGCAGCCATTTCATTAATGGGTTTATCTTTTTCCAGGGTTGGCTTCACCGTTATTTCGGAGAGCTGGCTAACCGCTTCTTCCAACGCAACAGTGATAACAAGCTCTTTTCCCGCATCGACGGTACTATTCTGAAGGGTTGCCGTTTTATACCCAACGGCACTTATTTGCAGCGTTTGGCGGCCAACCGGAACCTGAGTCAGCCGAAACTGGCCGCTGCCATCCGTGCTGGTTCCTTTGAGCGGTGTGCTGGTGAGCAGCGTAACGGTAGCACCGGGCAGGGGCGTTTGCAGGCTCTGGTCCACGACCGTACCCCGGATTGTCTGGGTGAAAGACTGGGCCGGAAGAACAGCGGGAATGAATAATAGAATGAATAATAGAAGGAGTGAAAAGTGGCGCCAGCGGAAGCCTGACAGAAGGATGGTCATGGTTGATGGATTGAGTTGATTTGCCTTCCAGACAGCCCATAGCCCGATGCCCCCTATGTCCCGATTGGCTTTTTTCGTGTAGTACAGACGGCCGATACCGCCCGAAAAATTTATTTTAAATCCCCGTAGGGGTATACCGTCTGCTAACTGTCATAGAGCAGACCAACCGTGTGTTCAGCGAAAAATGATAGCTTTGCAGGTTCCTATCATCCACAAACATGTAGCTGTGCCCCCGAACGAGCAGGATATACTTTCGGCCATCCGTGACGGCAATGAGCGAGCGTTCGAGTCTGTTTTTCGACAGTACTACGCGCCCTTGTGCCGCTATGCCCGGCAACTGGTACCCGACTCCGATGAGGCCGAAGAAGAAGTACAGGCCATGTTCCTGACCGTTTGGGAAAAAAGAGAAAATTTAACCATTACGGTGTCGCTGAAGGCCTATTTATACCGGGCGGTACATAACCGGTGCCTGAATCGACTTAAGCACGTTTCCGTGCGGAATGAACACCAGGCGCATACGCGCTATCTGGGCGAAATGCTGGTTGAATCGCCCATGCAGACGCTCCTGGGTAACGAACTGTCGGACCGCCTGCAACGGGCCATTCAGAAACTCCCCGAACAATGTCGCCTGGCGTTTACGCTGAGTCGGTATGAGGAGTTGACCTATGGAGAAATTGCCGGTCAACTGGGCATTTCCATTAAAACCGTTGAAAATCAGATCGGTAAAGCCCTGCGCATTTTACGTGTCGAACTGAGTGAGTATTTACCCGTTTTAATCCTGTGGCTGTTAAGTCACCCTGAGCAATGGCCGATCAACAACCCATAGACGACGCCCTGCTGGGCAAGTTTCTGGCGGGCGAAACCGATCCAGCCGAATCGGCGCGGGTGCGGCAGTGGCTTGCTTCCCGTGAGCCCGGAACGGCTGAGCCCAGTCCGGATGATTTCGACCGATTTGAGCAGATCTGGGGTGCCGCAAAGCCGGATTCACCCGAGGTAGACACAGAGGCTGCCTGGCGTTCTGTTCAGAAAAAGATGCGCGTATCGGACCGTGCTGCCATTAAACGACAGGAACCGGTTAGCCAACCGTTGCCCGTTCTACGGCCGGAACGGCGCGTTTTCGGCACGGCACCCCTATGGCGCATTGCCGCCTTGTTGACGCTGGTTGCGGGGATGGGCTGGCTCATATATACACTCAAGTTCTTTGGGCATCACCATCCGGCGGCAGAAATGGTTGTGCTGACGGCCAATCAGCAGCCAATCCGTAAAACACTGCCCGATGGCACCCATATTGTCCTGAACCGGCACTCGACCCTGCATTACCCAACGGCTTTTGCGGAGGAACGCCGGGACGTTACCCTGACCGGTGAGGCTTTCTTCGACGTGACGCCCGATACTACACGTCCATTTCACATTGACGCTCGAAACAGTGTCATACAGGTTCTGGGTACGTCCTTTACCATTCGGGCGTACGACGCCAATGTCAGCGTGGCCGTTCGGACGGGGAAAGTGCGGTTCTCGCAGGGTAGAAAAGCGGTGCTGCTGACAAAAAATCAGCAGGCAACGTTCGACGCGTCGGGCGATACGATCCGGAGGTTACAGGCTTCACCCAACGCGTTTGCGTATAAAACCGGCGTGCTGGTATTCGACAAAGAACCGCTGCGGGACGTTGTTAAGGCCATCAATCAATATTACAATACCGATGTTCAACTGGCTAACGCCAGGCTGGGTAACTGCCTGCTGACCACTCGTTTCGATAAAACACCCTTGGAAGCGGTGCTGAGCATAACCGCCGAAACCCTTGGTTTACAGGTGCGCTACGTGGGCAAACAGGTAATTCTGGATGGAAACGGTTGCCAGTGAATAGGGGTAAGCAGGTGTATAGCTGTCATGAGGTAAAAACTGACCTTCTGATGAATTCTCGTCAATCTTGTTTCCTTCTACTTTGTTTGCTTGCTCAAATGCAGGTATTCGCTCAGGACATACCGCCACTCGAACGCCTGATTACCGTCGATATTCGTAACGCGACCACTGAAAGCGCCCTTCGCGAGATAAGTCGGGTGGGCCACTTTGAGTTTTCCTACAATCCCGCCCGAATAGACGGGAAGGCCGTAGTAACCGTTCGGCTGACGAATACGCCCGTTCGGGAGGTGCTAAACCGTGTTTTTCAGAACCAGGTGACCTACAAATCACACCGGAATCATGTTATTTTAGTCCGCCGAGAGGTTCCTGAAACAGGCCCGAAAAACTTTTTGCTGGATGGCTATATCCTGGACGAGCAAACCGGCGAGCGAATTGCCCAGGCCAGTATTTTTGAAAAAACGACCCTGGCTTCTACCGTCAGTAATCCGTTTGGCTATTACCAGCTTCGATTACCGTCCGGCCTCCCCGCCGTTCGGCTGGACGTGCGTAAGCAGGCATACGTGGGCGAAACGGTGCTTATCCGTTCCCGCCTTTCGCACTCGGTAAGTATCCGAATGACACCCGTTCCTCCCCGTTTATCGCTGGAAACCTTGCCTATCCGGATCACGGAAGACACGACCCGATCGATGGGTACGCTGGCAACGCTGGCGGTTGACGTGACCCGTCCGGCACTGGACACCACAACGCAACAAAGGCCCAAATCTGTCCTGGAGCAGGGTCGTGAGCGCATCACCCGGTTTTTCGTGTCCGCCCAGCAATCCATCCACGATGTAAACCTGAGCCGGGATACCCTCTACCGCGATTGGCAGGTGTCGTTTCTGCCTTTTATCGGCACGAACCACCGGTTGAGCGGACGCATCAGCAACCGCATCTCGGTCAACGCCCTGGTCGGGTATTCCTTTGGCGTGCGGGCGTTTGAAGTTGGTGGTTTATTTAACCTTGTTCGGGCTGATGTAACGGGCTTTCAGGCCGCTGGGCTCGGAAACCTCGTTGGTGGCCATGTTAAGGGCGTGCAACTGGCCGGTTTATATAACCTCAACGGTGGAGCGGTGCAAGGCGTACAGGCTGGTGGCTTATTCAACATCAACCGGAGGCAGGCGCAGGGTGTTCAACTGGCCGGCCTGTTCAATACGACCATCGGTGAACTGACCAACAGCGTTCAGGTGAGTGGCTTGTTTAACGTGGCGGGTAAATCAGTCAAAGGTGTTCAACTGGCCGGATTGGCTAACCTGGCGATGGGCGATGTACAGGGCTGGCAGGTAAGTGGCCTCGTAAACCGGGCCAGGACGGTTAATGGCGGGCATCAGATTGGGCTCATTAACCTGGCGGATTCGTCGGGCAATGTGCCGATCGGTTTGTTCAGTCACGTCCAAAAGGGTGGGTTCCGGCGAATTGAAGTGGCGGCCAATGAGGTCAACCTGCTCAATCTGACCTACCGAACGGGGGTTAGACGATTTTACAATATTCTATCCGCAGGCTATAGTTTTGAGCGGGCGGGGAGTCCGGACCTGAGTGCGGGTTATGGATTGGGTACGGGCTTTGTGCTGTCGAGATCAACTCTGCTCACCCTGGAAGGAACCCACCATCACCTCTTTTATTTTAGCCAACCTGACAACGGCGGCTGGAACAACCAGATTCGACTGAGTACCCTGTTTGAAACAAAGGTCAGCAAGCATCTATCGCTGGCCTACGGGCCCTCCCTGAATTGGTATTTCAGCAATGACGATACGACCCGGCCAACGCTTCAGCCATCTGTCCCCCTTTTCTCGGAGCGGACCGATGCCTTTGGCAATACCCAGCATTGGGGTTGGATTGGCTTCCAGGTTGGGCTTCGGTTCGGTAACTCCTGACGATTGGCTCGGTAAGGTTAAAAAAATCAGAACAGCCATAGGGGTAGTTGCTGGCACGACTGTCATGCAGATGAAAGCGGTGCAGTATGACGGCGTTCGCACCGTAGCTGTGCTCATCTACCACAAACCAACATGACCCGTTGCTATGAAGACCATGTACACTCAATTGCTCAACCTGTGTTTACTTGCTTTTTTACTTGGCTTAACCAGCTGTTCATTAACCAGAGAAGATGTTGGCCCCTATCAGGGCGACACCCGAACGTACGCTTTCACCGGCTTTGATCAGGTCGACATGGGAAGTGCTTTTCACATTACTGTTCAACAGGGAGCGGCCTTTGGCGTAACCGTAGAGGGCGACCGCCGAAATCTGGATGATCTGGACGTGTATGTGCGTAACGGCACTTTGTACGCGCAATACCGCATCTCGCGTCGCCGGGAGTACTCGTCGTCGTTTACAATCACCATGCCGACGGTAAGGCGTGTTAATTTCTCAGGAGCAAGCCAGTCGACAGTATCCGGTTTTTCGAACCTGAATGAGCTCGATGTCACCCTTTCGGGAGCGTCCGAGAGTCAGATTACGACCCAGGCAAGTCGGGTAAATCTTGTTCTGTCGGGAGCTTCCGTACTGCGGCTGACGGGGCAGGGAAGTGCCCTGACGAGTGATTTATCGGGGGCATCGCTGCTCCAGGCTTTCGGGTACCCTGTCGATCAGGCGGGTGTGGAGGCCTCCGGAGCGAGTAAGGCTACGATCAATGTACGTGCTTCACTAGTCGTAAAGGCCAGTGGGGCCAGCGCCATTCGTTATCAGGGCACACCAACCGTAAAGCAGCAACTGAGTGGGGCCAGCTCGGTACAAAAAGAGTAGTTGTAACCAACGGTCAGGTGAATCAAAAACGGATGGCCCGTTAGTCGATTTGACTAACGGGCCATCCGTTTTTGATTATTTGTATTATTTATTCGGTTCAGGCTGGGCAACTGAGGTGCTGTCGGCCTTTTTCTTGGCGGCTTCTTTCGCCTGTTTTTTGAAAAAGCCCCGAAGGAGGAAGTTGCTTTGAGCGGCTTTCAAATCCTGGTTGAGCAAGACAGTTCCCTGGCTCAGGTTGCGTAGCGTGGTTCGCAGGTTTGTTGCCGTTTCCTGATCGGTGAGTAATACGCCCAGAGGACTGTTGGTATTATTCAGTTTTTCAGAAGCCCGGTTGAGGTTCGTCGAGGTTTGGCTGAGTGTAGCCACCGTTTGGTTAGCGGAACCAGCCGCCTTTTCCAACTGGCCGGCTGAGCGACTCAACCGCCGAAACACGGTCGTATCCGTCACTAATTCGTTGGCAAGGGTGCCTTTCGTATTTAGTTTAGCGGCAAAACTCGAAACGGAACCCGTTATTTTTACGGTGTTGTCAGACGCCCGTTCCAGATTTTTCATGGCCCGTTTGAAATTGTCGGCTACAACGGAATCGGTCAGTACGGCCCCTACGGTGCCTTTTCCACGTCTCAAATTCCCGACCAGTTCCTTAAAGTCATTGGTAACTTTGAGCAGGTTGTTGTTATTTTCCTGCAGGGTCGCCATGATCTGATCGGAACTGAGCGCTGCCGAAGTTTTGATCCGGTCTCCATCTTCCACTTCAGGATGTTTGGTTGTTCCGCCCGTGATCACAACGATTTTGTTGCCAATGAGCCCGTCGGAACTAATGGTGGCATCCGCATCTTTGCGAATATACTGCTGGGAGCTTTGCTCGATACTCATGTCGACTTCGACCTGCGCGTTTCCGTAGAAACTGATTCGTTTGACCGTTCCGATTTTGACCCCCGAAAACCAGACGTTGTTGCCGACTTTCAGGCCGCCTACATCTTTAAAAACGGCCATAAGCTTAAAGCTTTTTGTGAAACGTTTCTGTTGTCCGCCCAGTACAAACACCCCGGCAACGAATATGGCAATGCCCACCAGGACAAAAATGCCGACAACAACGGAGCGCTTGTTCGATTCAGTACTCATAGTAATGGTTTATAGTTCTTGGTTTTCGGTAGCTAACATAGGTTGCGTTTACGGTCAGGCGTATGCCTGTTGTATCAAGTATACCGTAAACTATATACTGAAAACCGTAAACGAGTTATACTGTTTAATCCACAAATTTGTAATTATAAAACTGTTGAATCCGCTCATCAGGATCGGCAAATACTTCATCAAAAGGGCCTACCCGTTCAAATTTCCCATCCAGCAGCATTGCCACGCGGTCGCCGGTGGTTTTGGCGCAAGTCAAGTCGTGCGTGATGATGATGGAGGTTGCTTTGAACCGTTCGCGTACCTCATTGATCAGGTTATTGATTTCGATACTGGTAATGGGATCGAGCCCCGATGTCGGTTCATCATATAACATAATCTCGGGCTGGAGAATCAGGGTCCGGGCAATACCGATGCGTTTTCGCTGCCCTCCGGAGAGTTCGGAGGGCATCTGGTTGATCGTCTGGGACAGCCCCACATCGTCGAGCGCTTTTTCTACGGCTTTGTCAATATCTGCCCGGCTCAGGTTGCGGACGTTGCGAACGAGCGGAAATTCCAGATTTTCCCGGATACTCATGCTATCGTAAAGGGCGCTGCTCTGAAACGAAAATCCCACTTTTTGCCGAAACTCGTCCAACTCCCGGCCCCGTAGGGTTTCAACATCCTGACCCAGTACGATGACGCTCCCGGCATCGGGTTTCAGCATTCCGATAATCAGTTTAATCAACACGGATTTACCCGTACCGGACCTGCCGAGTACAGCAACGTTTTCGCCCCGGCTTACTTCCAGATCAACGCCCCTCAGGACATGCAAATCACCAAAGGATTTACGCAGCCCTTTGATCTGAATAACTGGTTCTGTAGATGGTGTCATAATGTAAAAAGCAAAAGAGCGACCGGTGAAAAAGCGCTGTGCGTATTCGCGTAGACTTAGTCAGGTGCAGGCTCTCTATGTCAACTTCCCCGCAGAGCACCTATGATTTGTAGCGACAGGAGCTCTTCAATGAATACTAAAAACATGGCTGTAACAACGGACGAGTTGGCCGCTTTGCCAACACCTTCGGTGCCTTTTGATGAATGATAGCCTTTGTAGCAGCCAACCATCCCGATGGTGAACCCAAAAACCGTCGATTTCAGAATGGATGCGAAAATGTCGAGGTAGGTAATGGCGCCAAACACTTCCTGCATGAACGACGTAAAACTGGTCTGTTCATTCTGATTGACGTTGATGTACGCGCCCAGTAACCCAACCATAATGGTGTACATCGTCAGCAACGGAATCGTGAACGACGTTGCCAGCACCCGACTGACCACCAGGAATTTAAACGGGTCGGTGCCCGAAACTTCCATGGCATCAATCTGTTCCGTGACATTCATCGAGCCCAACTCAGCGCCGATACTCGATCCAACCTTACCCGCGGCAATCAGAGCCGTTACAAGTGGTCCCAATGCCCGCACGATGGCAATTGCGATGAGCGAGGGGAGCCAGGATGTAGCGCCAAACTCGGATAGAGAAGGACGCGACTGGTTAGTGAAAACGATCCCTGTAATAAAGCCGGTCGTTGAAATCAGCAGCAGCGAACGAAACCCAACCTCGTAACACTGCCGGATAATCTCTTTGAATTCGTACGGTGGCATGACCGCTTCCCGAAAGAAACGACCAATAAACGAGGCCACATCGGCCAGATTCAGAAAGAAAGAATCGAGCCGCCGGGTTATAACGGGCCGATCAGTAGACTTAGGAGTATCAGACTGCATTCAAACACTGGAGGAAAGGCCAACCGGATACGCCCGGTCGGATATACGTTAATAACTGATTTTGGCGATCAGGGTTTATTTTGAATGCGAGATTGTGAATTTACTTCTCATTTTCGAGACCGACGATCGACTAAAAGTAGAAAAAATAGCCGAATAGTAACCCGACACGCCCTAAAGAGTTGGTTGCTTGCCGAATCTGTCGGTAGAAAGGAGCGGAAGGTCGGTATAAAAAAACGACCTTTGTCCCGTAACAACCCGGCTGCATCGTTTTTGCGCGGGTAGGCTACCTGATTATGATCGACATTGGACGAATAAATACCCTGACTGCCCTGCGCCAAACCAGCGTTGGCTTCTTTTTGGGCGACCTGACGGACCGGAAATCGCAGGATTTTAGTAATGATATATTGCTGCCGAACAAATACGTACCCGAGACGCTGGCCGTCGACGACGATATTGACGTGTTTGTATACACCGATTCGGAAGATCGCCCCATTGCCACGACCTTAACGCCTGCTATCCAGCGGAATGAGTTTGCCGCCCTGCAAGTGGTATCAGTTACCTCGGCCGGGGCTTTTCTGGATTGGGGTCTGGAGAAAGACCTGCTGGTGCCTCACCGCGAACAGGCCTGGCCCATGGAGGTAGGGAATTGGTATGTGGTCTTTATGTACCTCGATGAAACGACCAATCGGCTGGTGGCATCCAGCAAAGTCAACCGCTTTCTGGACCCCGATGTGCGTGATTTAGTGGTGGGCGAAGAAGTACAACTGCTGGCCTATGAGCTAACGGACCTTGGTGTCAATGTCATAATCAATAACCGATATCGGGGCTTGGTGTACGCAAACGAGATTTTCCGGACGGTCCGCCCCGGTGATCCACTGATCGGGTATATCAAAAATATTCGCGACGACGATCGGGTGGACGTAAGTTTGCAACGGGCCGGTTTCGAAAACGTGGAGCCCAACGCCCGACGAATTCTTGCTACCCTTAAAGCCGAAAATGGCTTTTTGCCCTTAACCGACAATACTTCACCCGAAGTCATTTATGCCGCGCTGGAAATGAGCAAAAAGACATTTAAGAAAGCGATCGGCACCTTATACCGGGAGCGAAAAATTATGATTGAAGACAAGGGCATTCGCCTGATTTAACCGGTTAAAAAAAGGATTAGCCACATCGGCAGTCCGATGTGGCTAATCCTTTTTAAGGTTTGGTTGGCTATCAGCCAAACCGCTCCGAATTAAACCGCGGGAATGGGTAGTAGGCAGTCTGTTCAACAGGAGACAGAAACGACGAATAATCGTCGGGACGCGACATCACTTCTTTGTAGAGCAGAACCCGGTACAGATAATAGCGGGTTTCGCGCGGTAGTTTCATCTGGTAATAGTCCCGACGGTCGTCCCGCTTAAGTTGGTTTTTCATGTAACCCGGCCCCGCATTATAGGCAGCCGCTACCAACGACCAGGAACCCAATTGCGTGTACAACGTGCGGAGGTACTTGCAGGCTGCTTCGGTCGCTTTGAGCACATTGAATCGCTCATCGATGCGCCCCCCCACTTTGAGGCCCAGGGCTCGGGCCGTGCCGGGCATCAGTTGCCAGTATCCGGCGGCTCCGGCCCGCGAAACGGCTCGGGGCTGCAACGCACTTTCGGCCAGTGGGATGTAGCGGAAATCATCGGGGATATCGTACTTTTCCAGAATCGGATCAATGATCGGGAAGAACGTATCGGCCCGCTGCCGCAAGTTACCCAGGTCGCTGGCGTGGGTACGGAAGAGTGTAAAAACGTGTTTCCAGCGATCAACAACGTCGGTTTGATCGAGCGGCAGACACTCGCCACAGAAATCAACATCAAGCAGAGGTAGTTCGGGCGAAGTCGCCGAAATAGGTTGAATAATGGCCGATACATCCGATCGGCGGTCTAACAAAGCAGTCGCATCAGACTGGGTTACTGCACCGGTTCTTGAGGGGTGGAGATTTGGAATCGCCGATGAGCCAAGGCTCGGGGCAATTAATTTGGCAGCAACCGTGACGGCCGGGCGAATAAAGGCCATCAAAAAAGGAAATCCAACTCGTTTCAACAAAACTCAATTCAGGATGGTACTTGGTTTATAACGACAGGATAGCTGGTTCAGTGCCTTGATAATCAATAAATTATAAAGTTTTCCTACATATGAAGAAGCTGGTCTGAAAGGGCTTTGCCTGGAATAAACTGACCCTCAGAACATTAGTCAGCGAAAACGCCTATACGTTTTTGCGTAAAGATAAATGCTCTTTATTTATCCGTCAGAAATAGATTTATCTGATGATACTGACCGTTTTTAACAGTAAAAAAAGACTACTCGTACACTTTACCACAAATAGTTAATAGTCCAATAAAATGCCATTACGCTCCCGAGATTGGTTTGGCCGCACCGGAAAAGACGGCTTTATTTATCGTGCCTGGATGAAAAATCAGGGCTTTCCCCACCATGAATTTGAGGGGAAGCCCGTAATCGGTATTTGTAATACATGGTCGGAGCTGACGCCCTGTAATGCCCACTTTCGCGAACTGGCCGAAGCCATCAAACGGGGTGTCTGGGAAGCAGGCGGGTTTCCACTGGAGTTTCCGGTGATGTCGCTTGGCGAGTGCCAGATCAAACCGACCGCCATGCTCTTTCGCAACCTGGCCAGCATGGACGTCGAAGAAAGCATTCGGGGCAACTCCATCGATGGAGTCATTCTCATGTGCGGCTGCGATAAAACAACGCCTTCGCTGGTGATGGGAGCGTGCAGTGTGGACATTCCAACGATGGTCGTGTCGGGCGGGCCGATGCTGGCGGGGCGCTTTCAGGGACGCAAAATCGGTACCAGTGACCTCTGGCGCTTTGCTGAATCGTTCAAAATGGGCGAGATGAGCCAAGCCGAATTCGTAGCCGCCGAAGCCAGCATGGCTCGTAGTCAGGGCCACTGTGCCGTTATGGGTACGGCCAGTACCATGGCCGCCATGGTAGAGTCGTTGGGGCTGTCGCTTCCCGACAATGCCACGATTCCGGCCGCCGATTCGCGACGGAAAGTGCTGGCCCACATGACGGGCGTTCGCATGGTGGAGTTAGTAAAAGAGGGCACAAAGCCGTCTCAAATTCTGACCCGGCAAGCGTTTGAAAATGCCATTATGGTCAATGCGGCCCTCGGTGGGTCCACCAACTTTATCCTGCACCTCACGGCGATTGCCGGACGGGTAGGTGTCGATTTGTCGCTGGATGATTTCGATACCTTATCCGCTAAAATCCCCTTGCTGGCTAATTTGCAGCCTTCCGGGGAACATTTCGTAGAGGATTTATTCTATGCCGGTGGACTGCCCGCTGTTATTCGCGAATTGCGGGATGTGCTTAATAACGATGCACTAACGGTCAATGGCCATTCGATTGGCGACAATTGTGCCGATGCGCAGTGCTACGACCCGGCCGTCATTGCTTCTGTCGATCAACCATTCAAGCCCGAGTCGGGAGTTGCAGTCTTGCGGGGAAATCTCTGCCCGAACGGAGCCGTCTTGAAGCCATCGGCCGCATCGCCCCACCTGATGCAGCATACGGGTCGGGCAGTCGTATTTGAAAACATCGATGATTACAAAGCCCGAATCGACGATCCCGATCTGGATGTTGATCCTACCTGCGTACTAGTCCTCAAAAACGTCGGACCCAAAGGGTATCCGGGTATGCCTGAAGTGGGGAACATGCAGCTACCGGCCAAAATTCTGGAACAGGGTGTGCATGACATGGTCCGCATTTCGGATGGACGCATGAGCGGCACGGGTTTTGGCACCGTTGTGCTGCACGTATCGCCCGAATCGGCTGTGGGTGGCAATCTGGCGCTGGTGCAAAACGGCGACCTGATCACGCTCGACGTTGAGAATCGGAGCCTCCATTTACACGTATCGGATCAGGAACTGGCCGGACGGCTTGTGCATTTCAAACCGCTCGATTTAGGCTACAGCCGAGGGTATGTAAACCTCTACATTCGGCACGTAACCCAGGCGCACGAAGGGGCCGATTTTGATTTTCTGCGGGGCGGTTCCGGCAGCGAAGTGAAACGGGACAGCCACTGAGTATGCCAGCTACATTCGCGAATCAGACCGTACTCATTACGGGTGCCGGAATCGGCATTGGCTTTGCTATCGCCAAAGCGTTAGCCCAACAGGGCGCCAGGGTGTTGCTTAATGATTTCGACGAAAGTCTGGCCCAACGGGCCGCCGACGAAATCAAACAGGCGGGTGGTATCTGTCACGCGCTTCCGGGCGATGCATCGGACGTGACCTTTATTCAGGAAATGGTCGATACGGCCGTTCGTCTGTTCGGCTCATTGGATATTGCCATTGCAAACGCGGGAATAACTATTTTCGGCGATATTTTCACGACAACGCCCGACTCGTTCGAGAAAATCGTGAATCTAAATTTAAGGGGCAGCTTTTTTCTGGCCCAGGCGGCTTCGCTCCAAATGCGCAGGCAGGGGAAGGGAGGAAGCGTCCTGTTTATGTCGTCGGTGGTGGGGCATCAGGCGCATCCCGGCTTGCCGGTATACAGCATGACCAAAGCAGGGCTGGAGATGCTGGCCAAACAGTTGGTTATTGACTTCTCGCCCCTGGGCATCACGGTAAATGCGATTGCGCCCGGCGCTACCCTGACCGAACGGACCCTGGATGACCCAACGTATATCCCAATCTGGTCGCGCATTACGCCAATGGGACGTCCCGCCACCGTTGAGGATATCGCCAATGCCGCTTTATTTCTGGTTTCGCCCGCATCCCGGCACATTACCGGGCAGAGCCTGGTTGTCGATGGGGGCTGGACGAGTATCAGCCCCCCGCCGGAATAAGTAAGGAGCGCAAGCGATTAAATGGCCAATGAATGAGTGAACGCGTCAGCCCACTCATTCATTGGCCATTTAAATTTCTTTTTTATTTCCGCCCAAGTGTGATCAACACGACGCCGATGATGGCAACGGCGGCTCCGAGAAACGATTGACTTGAAAAAATCTCTCCGGCAAAGGTCGTGCCTAATAACATAGCCACAACCGGATTGACGAATGCGTAAGTAGACAGCAGTTGTGGGGAAGCATTACGGGCCAGCCAGGAATAGGACGAAAAGCCGATGATGCTACCGAAAATGACCAGGTAAATCATGGAGCCGATCGCTTTCTGAGGGGCATCGAAGATGCTTAACAGGCCAACGGGCTCTACGGCCAAACTAACCGGCATCAGAACTAGTCCCCCGATAATCATCTGAATACCACTCGAAATCGTGCCTGATGGCAGGGAAAGACGGGGAGTCAGCAGCGTACCAATGGCCCAGGCGAAGTTACCGGCCGCCACCAGACCAACGCCGATCAACTTGGCATCAACCCCGCCCGTACCCTGAAGTTTATCGGGTTTCACAAGCAGATAAATACCAAGAAGGCCGATGGCTAGACCAGCGATTGCCAGGTTACTGGGCCGTTTTTTGCCAAATGAAATCCAGTTGAGCGAGAGAAGGTAAACCGGCAACAAACCTCCCATCAATGCAGCCATACCACTCGGAATGTATTGAATGCCTAAAGACAGGCACCCATTCGAAACGGCCAGCAATAAGATCCCAATAATGCCCGACGATTTCCATTCGGCCAGGGTTGGATTCGGCGTACCGGTAAAGCGGGCGTAGCTGTACAGAATAACGCCCGCTATCAGGTACCGCACCGAAACCATGTATAAAGGAGGCATCCGTTCGGTCATGAAATGAATGAACAGATAGGTTGACCCCCAAAGAATGTAGACAGAAATTAAATTTGCCCAGAGCGTAACACGGTTTGGTTGGGTTGAAAGGGGGGAGGAAACGGCTTGCATACAACAGACTGACGGACGCTGAGGTAACACCGAAAGATTGTATTTTTCTCCGTTGGTGTAACGTTTTTTTGTACTTTCTGGAATTGATTATAAAAATTCTGATCAGGATTTTAATTGCTTTAGTACAAAACCTGTGTATTGTTGGCTTCCAGCGCTTTAATCTGGGGCGCGTAAGGGCTTCCCATTGCCTCCCGACCAAAAAGAGGATTGCTGCTCAGGTAAACTTTCTTCAGGGTTTTCAAGCTGGTAAGCATACTTGGAAACTCGCGTAATTCATTGTTATTCAACGATAATTCTTCCAGCGTCGAAAATGATTTCAGGACGGCAGGGGCTACCGAAATGGAGTTATAACCCAGGTCGAGCACGTGCAGCGTACGCAATCGCTGGAGCTTATCGGGAAGTTGACTAATCCGGTTGTGGTGCGCGAACAAGACAGTCAGTCGGCGTAATTTGCCCAGTGATGGCGGCAGGGTCTGTACTTTATTGTGTGCAATGGCCAACTGCTCTAACCGCTTCATCCGACCAATCTGCCTGGGCAGTGTGCTTAGGTTGTTGTAATACAGATCCAGCACCTTGACGTGTTTAAGTCGTCCGATGGTTTTTGGTAACTGAGTCAATCCTACATTGTAAAGATTCAGATCATTAAGCTTGCGCAATCGGCTAATGGCTTTGATGTTGAGTTCTTTAAGATCATTGTTCCCTAACCATAAGCTTTCGAGGTGACGATTCTCTTGAACAGCCGCCGGTATTTGGGTTAGATTGTTCTTTTGCAGATTAATGGCTCTGACAACCGTGTTACGCGTAAAAAAAACGCTGTCCTCACGTAATCGGTTTGACATTAGATCAAGCCTTGTCAATTTAGGAAGTGCGGTAAGTTGAGCAGGTAGCGAAGTCAGGTAATTATTGCCTAGACTGATTTCTTCCACGTTGCCGAAGCGGTAAATGACTTCAGGAACCTTTTCCAGTTCCAGATTAGCAAAAAGAACTTTTTTGACGGTGTCGGGGCGTGTCGTTTGGACTGCGGAGGCCAGGTCGCCTATAACGCCAGGTCCCTTTGGCGCTTTCCGGGCCGAGGGTGCCATAACAAGCATCTGGCTACCGATGCGAAACGTGGTCCAGACGAGCGACGTTGAAACCGGTAGAGGCCGTTGCGTAAGGTAAGTGGACAGCAAGGCCAGTAAGGTTTGCTCTGTCTTGAGCGAAGGCCGCACGTTGGTGATTGCGTATTGATAATGAAGCCGATCCGCGAATCCGTCGGCCCGAAAATATAATTCTGTGTTTAGGATAAAAGAGCTATCCGCCCGGAAGTTATTCTTTTTAAGAAAACGCCTGAAGTCGAGCCAGTAATCTTCTATGAGTTTCTGAAACGTTAAGTCACGCACCGTTGCCCGTTCGCTTGCACTAACCGCTAGTGGGTAACTTCGATACAGGGCTTTCGTATCTGCCACACTGTTCATGGGGACAATAACGACCTGCGCCCTGGCTTGTAGCGCCAGAAACCCAAAAAATAAGAACAGAATTACATTCTTCATATCGAAACGTATTTTTTAGGTAAATAACGATAAATATAGTTATTCGGTTGAAAAAAAACCGGAATTCGTCTGTTTTTCGACTGAGATGATTTTAATGGAGACTTTCCATAAAATTGACCTCATGTTGATCAAAAAATCGGACGAACTCCGGTTTGGCTGTATCGCCTTATACTAGTTCTTACCGCCACTCACTGACGACGCCGGTTGTTTTTCGGATGCTTTCTTGGCCGCTTTGGCAAAATCACCGGCTTTGATGATCGAAATTTTCGACGGGTCGATGTGTTTCTTCATCGCGGCATTGACCTGTTCGGGCGTGAGGCTTTCCATTTTCTTTTCGAAATCGGCGTCCCAGTTCATTGTCCGGTTCAGGTACAGGTAGTTATTCAGGGTTCCCACCAGCGATGGGTCCTGCGCCCGCGATACCATCCGGGATTGCAGTAAACCTGACCGAGCGGCTTTGATTTCATCCGCCGTAAAGCCTTCTTTCACGACTTTTTCCATCTCCTCGCGGAAGGCTTTTTCCAGTCGTTCGGCATTCTCCGGATTGTAAATGGCGTAGGTCATGAACATACCCGTTTTGTCGAGCGGATTGGCCGATAACTGCGAGCCAACGCCATAACTGATGCCTTCTTTCTGACGAATACGAACGGCCAGCCGCGAGTTGAGGAAGCCGCCCCCCAGCATGTAGTTGCCAAGAACAAGGGCCGGATAATCAGGATCATCATCGCGCAGGGGAATGTTGACACCGGCTACCATGAACGCATTGGCTTTATCGGGCGCTTCCAGCGATTGAGGAGTCGGCTTGATATCGTTGTAGGTCGACACCAGGCGGCTAAACGGCTTCTTGGCTTTCCAGGTACCCAACTCATCCGTCACTACCTTCCGAACGGGCGTCTCGTCGAAGTCACCGACAACGGCCAGCGTTGCGTTTTGGGCACCGTAGAAATCCTTGTGAAACTGTTTCAGATCGTCCAGTTTAAGCGCCTTCACATCGGCCACATCTTCGTCAGGCGTGGAGGTGTAGCGGACATCTTCTTTCGGGTATGGGTTCATTTGCCGCTGAAACGCGGTAAAGGCCAGCGACTGGGGTTCTGAACGTTGTGATTCGATTTGTGCGAGTTGCTCCTGCTTTAGTTTTTCAAACTCATTGGGGTCGAAGGCCGGGTGCTTCAGCATGTCGCTCACGATCCGGATAACGGCGGGCAGGTTCTCTTTGGTCGTTTTGATGGTCACATTCACCTGATTGCCACCGCCAAATACGCCAACCTGTGCTTTCAGCTTGTCGAGTTCATCTTTAAGCTGCTGACGGCTGCGGGTCGTCGTGCCTTTGTCGAGCATCGAGGCTGTGAATACCGAGATCGCGCTCTTGTTCATCAGGCTTTTCTGGTCGCCATACCGCAGGGTCATGCGGGCGTTCACTTCGTTGCCCCGCGTCGATTTAGGCAGGAGGGCGAGTTCGATGGTGTTGGGCTGTTCGGAACGGCGGGTACGGCCGTCGATGTTGGCGGGCGATGGGTCGAACGCTTCGCCCTGGGCAACTAGTGCCCGGCCTTTGTAATCTTTCACCAGGGCCGCAATGTCAGGGGCATTCGGTACGTCAACCCGGTCGGGGGCTTGCTCGGGAATGAACACGCCAACGGTACGGTTGGAAGGCTTGAAGTAATAATCGGCTACGCGCTTTACATCGGCGGGGGCTACTTTTTCGAGAGCGTCCCGATACAGGAAGCCCAGCCGCCAGTCGCCCGTTGCGATGTATTCACTCATGGCCAGGCCCACGCGCTCGGCGTTTTTAAAGCTCAGTTCAACATCTTTCAACAGTTTAGCCTTGGCGCGGTCTATTTCTTCTTTCGAGGGCGTCTTGATCGCCACGGAATCCAGCGTCGAGAGCAACGCGGTTTTGGCATCGTCCAGTGATTTGTCTTTCAACAGTTCAGCTGCGAAATACACATAGCCCGGATCTTTGGTTGTGAATGAATAGCCGTATTGCTGCGATGCTTTCTTGGTCTCAACCAGGGCTTTGTACAAGCGGCCGGATGGCTCGTTGGTCAACAATTCAATCACCACATCCATGGTTGGATAGTCGGGGTGAGAGCCGGGCATAATGTGGTAAAGCGCCGACACGACTTTTGTGTCGCCCACGCGTCGGAGGGTCACCATCCGTTCGCCATCCTGTGTCGGCTCCTGGCTATACGTCGGCTGCAATACCCGTGCTGGGCGCGGAATAGCCCCGAAATACTGGTTGATCATGGCCAGTGTTTTAGGCTCGTCGATTTTACCGGCTACGACCAGAACGGCGTTGTCGGGCTGATAAAATTTCTTGTAAAACGCCTGGAGATTATCGATGGGTACTTTCTCGATATCCGTCCGGTTGCCGATGGTCGAGTTGCCGTAGTTGTGCCAAAGGTAAGCCGACGAGACAACGCGCTCATTCAGGACGTTCTGGGGAGAGTTTTCGCCCATTTCAAACTCGTTCCGAACCACAGAAAACTCGGTAGCCAGGTCTTCTTTTTTAATGAACGAGTTCACCATCCGGTCGGATTCGAGATCGAGCGCCCATTTCAGGTTCTCGTCGGTAGCCGAAAAGGTTTCGAAGTAATTGGTGCGGTCGAGCCAGGTCGTACCATTCGGACGGGCGCCGTGGGAGGTAAGTTCCTGCGGGATGTTGGTGTGTTTGGTCGAGCCTTTGAAGACCATGTGCTCCAGCAAGTGAGCCATGCCTGTTTCGCCCAGGCCCTCGTGACGCGAACCAACGAGGTAGGTAATATTGACCGTAATCGTGGGTTTGGATGGGTCCGGAAAGAGCAGGACTTTCAGGCCATTTTTCAGGTTATACTCCGTAATGCCTTCAACAGATGCGCCCCTGGTAATGCCTTCGGGAAGGGCTGCGGCTGCTTTGTTGTCCTGCGCCGAAGAGAATGTCAGGCTACTGGCAAACCAGGCAGCGGCCAACAAACCTCTTTTGGTAAGGTTGTTCTTCATAAAAATGCAGTTAGTTGGGTTGTCAATAAACTAACCGTATAGTTACGCAGAAAGGAGATGTTTAACAACGGGTATTATAACGTGTTAACAAAAATTAGGATGAACGGTAGGGCAATGTAGTTACCCTTCGATCCAGTGCCGAAAGGCAGCGGCTTTCTCTTTGCTAACCAGCAACTCGAGCGCTTCATTGGGGGACTTCAATGCGACCTGAAGTTTACTGTTGTCGAGCGGCCGATAGCCCGCAACCGCATCGAGATGAACCAGACACTGGCGATTGGCCCGGAAAAAGCAGGCTGGGTTGAGGAGTTCTTCCAGTTCATCGAGCGTTTTGTAATCCGTAATTAATTTCCGCCCGTCAATCGTGTACAGGTAGATCAGTTCATTGCGGAGAAAAAAAGCGGTTTGCTCCTGCGAAACCGACATGATTTGTCGGAGATAGTGCCCAGTGAATCGTCGTTTGTATTGTGGAGTAGTGGGCTTCTCCAGTATCTGGTTTAGAAACTGCTGGAATTGCTCACCGAAGCCGGTCATGCCGTTTGCTGCCCAACGGTGATACTTAGCCAGCGCGGTCTTCAGATCGTCGGGGTCGATTGGTTTGAGCAGGTAATCAATGCTGTTCAGTTTGAAGGCCCGGATGGCGTACTCGTCGAAGGCGGTGATAAAAATGACCGGTACGTCGAGACCAACCTGCTGAAAAGCCTCGAAACTTACCCCATCCGAAAGCTGAATGTCGGCAATGACGAGATCTGGGGCAGGGCGGGCTGTAGCGCGGTTCGTACGAAAATAATCACAAATCCTCTGGACACTCGCCAGCGGCCCGTCAATCGTAGCGCCCGGCTCCAACTGCCGAACCAGCTTCTGCAGTTGCCGGGCAATGAGCGGTTCGTCTTCAATCAACAGAATAGTCATGGGTGTTTGGTTTACGGTAGTCTGTATACGGGCGGCTGGTTGTTGTGCTGTCGGTTTCTCAAAACGGACACGAAAGGTTTCTTAAAACCAATTGAATCCGATGGCAATTTAATGAGGTTTTGACTGGGCTGGCGATCCAGAAACCCCGTATATCCGTTTTAAGAATCGGACAGTACGATAAAAGCTATTCAGGTGCCTTAGCGTCTGACATAAACGAATTCCAGAAACCTAATTAACGCCCAGCAACGGCAATCGAACGCAAAAAAACGTCTCCGTATCGTCGATGTCGACCGGGCGATCACTAAGGTAGGTATACAATAGTTTCAGGTTTTCAAGCCCTTGTTTATTAGCCGTTTCGACTTGCCGCTTTCGTTGAATCGGATTTGTTACAGACACGTAGCCGTCGCCAGCACTGATGGTGACCGTGAGCGGCTGAGCCTCGCTGATGACATTGTGCTTGATGGCGTTTTCAATTAAAATCTGGAGCGTGACGGGTACAATCTGCTGGTCCAGCGCACGGTCGTCGATCCGGCATTGAATAATGAAAGCGCCATCGAAGC
Source organism: Spirosoma horti (assembly GCF_054776595.1). Lineage (NCBI taxonomy): Bacteria > Pseudomonadati > Bacteroidota > Cytophagia > Cytophagales > Cytophagaceae > Spirosoma > Spirosoma horti. The sequence continues at coordinate 292,158 of NZ_BAAHBQ010000001.1, read as the reverse complement.
GGGTATGCAGCAGCGAAATATAGTTTTTGATAAACTCCAGTTCCGTTTCGAGGGGCACCAGCGCCTTCTCTTTATGGTGCAGAACGTACCGAAATACTTTCGATAATTGGTGGAGAAACTGCCGGGCCAGTACCGGGTTGTCATCAATCAGGCTATCGAGCGAAGAGAGGCTGTTAAATAAAAAATGCGGACTGATCTGGTTTTTCAGACTGTCGAGTTGCACCTGCACTTTCTCTTTTTCCAGTTGAGCCGTACGAATGGCATTTTCCTGCCATCGTCTTAACAGATGACTGGCGATGAAGCCCAGGCAAATGACCGTGTTTACCAGGAAAACCATTACCCCAACAATGATAAAGGTAAACTTATTGATCATAGATAAGACAGGCGGCAAAAACTCTGTCACGACGTAATACCCACAGGTTACGTAAACGGTCTTGACAATCGACCAGCCACCCAGGACCTGAACAATTACGCGCCAGCGTACATTTTTCTCGAACGGTAACCGCTGATTCAGCCACTCATTAAAGACATAATGGAAGATCCAGACCAGGTTTAACATCACAAACGACAGCACGAACAGCAGCGCCTGTAACTGCCAGGTGATGCTGGGAATGAGCCACTGGCGGGCAATCATGCCCCCCAACGCAATCCAGAGCAAACCAATTTCAACGTATTTATTAAACTTTATTTTCATGGCTGGCTATGATCATCCCGTCCGACATTTCGATGACGCGATCCGTTCCGGCGGCAAAATCGGGGTCGTGGGTAACGGCTATAATTGTTTGGCCTTTTTGGGCAAGATCCCGAAAGATGTCGAAGACATTTTCCGTATTGGCCCGGTCCAGGTTGCCCGTTGGTTCATCGCCCATAATGATGGTTGGGTCGTTGATGAGGGCTCTGGCAATGGCCACCCGCTGCTGCTGCCCCCCGGATAATTTGCTGGCGGGCTTATGGGCGTAGTCGGCCATACCGATCAGGCGCAGTTTGTCCATCGCGCGCTCTTCAATCTCTTTATTGGCGTACTTTCCCAGCTTCAGGCCCGGCAACATAACGTTTTGTAAGACCGAAAATTCGGGTAGCAGGAAATGAAACTGAAAAACGAAGCCGAGGTGTTCATTGCGAAAGTGAGCGAGGAAATCCTGACCTTGGCCCGTTACTTTCGTACCCGCCATCTCGATTTGACCGTCATAGTCGGTATCCATCGTCGAGAGGAGGTACAGCAGGGTCGATTTGCCACAGCCCGACTTTCCTACAATGGCCAGAAATTCGCCTGCTTGCACATCGAATGTTACGTCTTTCAACACCTGGAATTTATCCGGGTCATAAAAGTATTTATTGAGCTGCCGGGCAGAGAGAACAGTGGCCATGGGTGTGAAAAATTATAAATTATGTATGAAGAATTTTGTCTGATTGATTCGTCTGACAGGCGTATTCTTCATGCATACTTCTTCATGTATATTAAAATGCCTAGCCTCTCAGGATGGATACCGGGTCGACCTGGGCGGCTTTTCGGGATGGGAAATAGCCTGCCAGAATGGTGGTAATCACGCCGAACAGAAGACCCATGCCGTAGTATTTAGCCGCGAAAATGACCGGAAAGGTTTTAATGCTCAGGAAATCGCCCGCGTCAAACGGGGTGATCGAGAGCAGGTAGCTCAGTCCGAAACCAATCGCCAGACCCAGCAGGCCGCCCGATAAGCCGATGAAAGCCGCCTGTAGCAGAAAGATAGCGATGATATCCCGGCCCTCGAAGCCCGTTGCTTTCAGGATGGCAATGTCCTTGATTTTGTTGATCACCGTCATGTTCATGATGTTGTAAATGCCAAACCCGGCCACAACAAGCAACGTAATGGAAACGACATACGTGAGCATGTTGCGGATCTTCTCGCCCGCCAGAATCGCGGTGTTGGCCGTCGCCCAGTCTTCCGTATAGTAGCCGTAAATGGCTCGTAGCCGTTTGCCGAAGGGAAGGGCCTGCAAGGGGTCCACCATCTTAATGTGAATGTCGGTGATGTAGCTCGGGTCTTTCTGGAGCATTTCCTGCACCGTCGACAGATTGGCGTAGCTTTTGGTGTTATCGACGGTGCCCACCCCAAAGCCAAACGTGCCTACCACGCGCAAAACACGAATGCCTCCTTTGGGCGTTGTCACCGTCACTTTATCGCCCACGACAACATTGAGTTTTCGGGCCAGTACGGAGCCCATGATCAGGCCGTCGGGGTTTGTCTTCAGGGCGTTCAGGGTACCGGTTTTGAGCCGCGTGGTCAACTTATACAGCCGGTTTTCCCGGTCAATGTCTACGCCCGAAATGGTCCCGGAAAGCTGAATGGGACCATTGTTGTAAAACGCCTGCGTGGCTACCTGGGGCGACGATCCCAGCACGCCCGGCTCCCGCTCGATCCGTTCGGCAATGGCCATTCCATTTTTTATCCGGGCCTGTTCGTCTTTTGGTTTTTGATGATAGATGACGTTAAAATTACCCGGATTAAGCTCATCGATCAGGCCCGGTCGCTGCGTGTTCACTTCGTTATACATCCGAATGTGTGGACTGGCATCCAAAGCCGAATCTTCCAGAAACTGATTGACGCCCTGCATAAACGAAATCATCGTAATGAACATCGCAATACCAAAGGTTACGCCCAGCATGGCCACGAGCGTCTGGCGCTTTTTGGCCAGCAGGTGTGTCTGGGCAATTTGGGAAGTGATGTGTATATCCATCTTTAGTTAATGATGAATGAAGAATGATGAGTACAGAAGCTAAGCCGCTAGACTTATTCATCATTCATTAGTAGTTTACTCGATTCCGTTAGGCCACCCTTCACCTGTACCAGATCGAAGTTTTCGGCACCTTTCTGGAAACGCACTTTTTGCTTTTTGCCATCTTGTTCTACCATAACGCTGTCATTACCGATCACGTAAGTTTTCGGAATGGTAAGCACGTGTGGATTCTCGCTGATGATAATGTTGGCTTCTACGGTTAACCCATAATACGAATCGGGCTTTGCGCCGATGAATTCGGCATCCACCCGAAAGGATTGATCGGTGCGGTTTAGTTTTGGATATACCTTGCTGACGCGCGCTCTGAAGACGTTGTCTTTATACACGTCCGCTTTAAGGATGACGGTCTGACCCACCCGGATTCGTCCGAAATCACTTTCATCGACGGCCAGTTGAGCATACAATTTAGTGCCGCTGCCCACCAATGCCAATTGATCACCCACGCGAACGACCTCGCCGGGGTCTTTGTAAACTTCATACACTTTTCCATCCACAAAACTACGAACGCGGGTATTGCGACCCGCCACTTCGCTGGTTATCAGCTGACTGCGGTTGTTGGCTACGTCGAGCTGAATCTGGTCCCGGTTGCGCTGGAACGTGTTCAACTGCGCACGGAGGTTGTTGCGAGACAAGGTGTAATTCAACTCGGCCCGTTCCAGTTCAGCCCGCGATGTGGCATTCTGACTGTATAACTCCTTGAACCGGTTGTAGTTGATGGAGTCGTTGCTGAGTCGGGTTCGGGCGTTTCGTACCTGCGCTTCGAGTTCAGCCAGCACGGGCGAATTGGCCCCCAAGTTGGCCCGCGCCTGCCGGTAGGCATTTGCCGCAGCCTGTTGACGGGCATCTTCTGAAGCGCTTTCCAGCACGAACAACAGCTGATTCCGATGAATCGAATCTCCTTCATTAATCAGTCGCTGTTGCAGCAGGCCGGTGGCATCGGCCGTAACGGTATACTCGTTACGGGGATATACGTTGCCCGAGGCATAGACGGCTTCCGTCAACGACCGATAGGTGGGCGTTGTGCCCTCATGGCTGGATGTACAGGCTGCACTCAGAAGGTAAATCAGGAATAGGTAAGTGGGCGTTTTCATGCGATGTGAATAACTTAAATCAGGCTCTTCGTCTTGGTTCAGGCGTCTACGTGGAAGATAAGGCCGAGAAGCTGACGAAACTTTTCAGCGCTTAACCCACTGATTTTACTGGCCGTTTCTGATTTGTAAGATGGTCTGATTGATAAAGGCGTTGGACAGGTTGTTCAAATAGCGGTTTTGGGCGGTTAAGGCCTCGTTGAATACGTTGAGGTACTGATCGTAGGCGAACAGACCCGATCGGTATTTGATCAGGGCGATCTGCACATTCTGGTTGCTGAGGTCGTAATTCTGTCGATTCAGGTCCAGCGACCGAATGGCCTGGTTGTATGTATTTCGAATATCTTCCGTCTCCGTCTGTTGTCGATTGCGTTCATACAGCAATTGCGATTCTGCCAGTTTCAGTTGTAAGCGAGCCCGTAATTGATTACTGGTGCGGAGTCCACCCGTATAAAGTGGCCAGTTGAACTGCAAACCGGCTACGCCAATCTGATACCAGGGTTCCTTGGCTTTCAAAAAGTCGATCCGATTCCGTTGCGCCTGTTCCGTGAATCGACCGTATGCCGACAAGGTTGGCCAACGTTGTAATCGTTCGCGATTGAGTTGTAAGCGGGCTAGTTCGATGCGTGCCTGCTGAAGCGTTATTTGCGGGCGTTCAACTGGGTTCATCTCAGTAGTGGAGTGAGTTGTGCCGAGTGAGCGGGTTGACAGGTTTTCCGTAAGTACCAGGCTATCGGCCAGCGTCAGGCCCAGTAACAGCTTAAGCTGATTGAGATTCCGTCGGTAAGCCAGTTCATTCTGGTAAAGCACGTCTGCGGTTGTCAACTGCACGGAGCGAATCCGGTTGTATTCCAGGGGTTCGATCAGTCCCTTTGTGAGCCTTTCGCTGGCAATTTGTGTCAGCGTATCGGCGGCTGATAAATTACGCTGGGTAATGGCAATGGCTGAACGGGTCAGGAGGGTTGCATGATACACGCGAGCCGTTTGGGTAGAAATATCATCCTGTAAAACCAGCGTCTGGTCGTCCGTAATACGCAGGTTCTGGTCAACAATACCCAGGTCAGCGCGGGCGGGCCGGTTAATTACGGGAACCGTTACTTCAACTCCGGCGGCCAGCACATAAGGAAGCCCGAATTGAAGCGTTCGAAATTCACCCGGCTTGCCCCCTAAAAATTCAGCTGGCACCAGGGATACCGGCAGCGCGTAATTGTAATCGAAATTGGTAAACAGGCGGGCCTGTGGTAAAAGAGCGGCTCGGCTGGCTGTGCGTTGCTGCGCCTGTACGAGCTGGTTTTGACGGGCATTGACCAGGTCCGGATTATGGCGCCTGACAGCTGTTAGAGCCTCCTGAACGGTGGTTATAACGGTTTGGGCAGGGGCCGTTAGTGAACATAGGAAGAAGCCAGCAAGGGCAAACCGATTCATCTTTTTTTCGAATGGACACCCAAAGGAAAGAAGTATTGAAAAGACAAGGCCGCTTGTTTTTGTGAAACGGAGAAAAACAGGCGTAAAGCTGGATCGAACTCCAATAAGGCGCTCCTCAGTCGTTGACTGGCGGCTTCAACCATTCGGGGGCGTGCCAAAATCTGGTCCTGTCAGTAGAAAAAAGCCCATGCCGTTTTTTATGGGTAATTAGTTAGCGTTTCCAATTAGTCAGCATGACCACAAGACGATCATTTTTACGAAATACCAGTAGCGGTGTGGCCCTGGCTAGTATGAGTCCGGCTCTTACGTTTGCCAGTGCACCGGAGACGCGCAGCGCTGCCAGCGATGATTTGTTCAAGCTGGGAATGGCCGGGTTCAGTTTTGTTAATTTCAAACTTGAGCCAGCGCTTGAGATGATGAAAAAAACGGATGTTCACTACCTGTGCATCAAAGATTTTCACCTTCCCTATGCCAGCACAACTGAAGAAATTGCCGCCTTTCATGAAAAACTGAAGCAATCGGGGGTGACGGGGTATGCCGTGGGGCCGATTTATATGAAAACGAAGCAGGAAATCGACAATGGGTTCGACTATGCGAAGCGGGTGGGTGTCAACCTGATCATTGGGATTCCTAATCCGGAAGATTTGCCCTATATCGATAAGAAGGTAAAGGAATTTAACATGCGCTATGCGATTCACAACCACGGGCCCGACATCAAGCTGTTTCCCAATGCCACATCGGTGTATACGGCGGTGAAGGATCTGGATCCGCGAATCGGGCTTTGCTTCGACATGGGACACGATAAGCGCTACGGCGACGATCCGGTTGCGGATCTGGAGAAATACGCCAAACGGATTTTTGATATTCACCTGAAAAACGTCACCGCAGCCTCCAAAGAGGGCACTACCTGCGAACTTGGTCGAGGGGTTATCGATATACCGGCTTTTGTGGCGATGCTCCGTAAAATTAAGTACGACGGCTGTTGCAGCCTGGAATATGAAAAAGATATGAAAGATCCACTGGCGGGCATCGCCGAATCCGTTGGGTATTTCAAGGGTGTTTGTGACGCTACAAAACAAGGCAAACGAAAGGCCTGATCGGCGAACTAGATTATTAACCTGATTACAATGGAAAGCTCAAGAAGAGAATTTATTAAAACGGCGGCTTTAGGCACCGCTGGCCTGACGGTTGGTGGGCTGGCAAACGGGATGTCAGCTAAAAGCTACGCTAAAATCATTGGGGCAAATGAACGGCTCAACGTGGCCATTGCCGGGCTTGGTCGGCGCTTACCGGCTTATTATGAGCCTATTTCCAAAAAAGAAAGCAATGTCGAGTTGGTGTACCTGTGCGATGTGATGAAAAAACAGCGCGAGGCAGCGGTGCAGAAATTCTCAAAGCACATCACCTACACGCCCAAGTTGGAAAATGATATCCGGAAGGTGATTGCCGACAAGAACGTGGATGTACTGATCAACGCGACCCCCGACCACTGGCATGCGCCGGGAACCTGGATGGCCGTAATGGCAGGTAAACACGTATATGTTGAAAAGCCCTGTAGCCACAATCCCCGCGAAGGTGAAATTCTGGTTGAGTTCCAGAAAAAATACGGCAAAATTATCCAGATGGGTAATCAGCAACGTTCGGCACCGGAATCCATTGATATCATTGGCCAGATCCATAATGGCGTCATCGGAAAGGCTTATAAAGCGGTCGCTTTTTATGCCAATGCGCGTGGCGAAGTTCCTGCTCCTAAAAAGGCACCGGCTCCTGATGGACTCGACTGGGATTTGTTTCAGGGGCCTGCCCCGCGCGTACCCTATACGCACGACACCTGGGACTACAACTGGCACTGGTATGGCTGGACATATGGCACTGCCGAAGCAGGTAACAATGCAACGCACGAACTAGACGTAGCGCGCTGGGCACTGCAGGTTGAGTTTCCAGAGTACGTGACGGTGGAGGCTGCCAAACGGTCATTCCCGGAAGATGGCTGGGCCGTTTACGATACGATGGACGCCACGTTCCGGTTTCCGGGCGATAAAATCATCAAATGGGACGGCAAGAGCCGGAACGGACACAAGACCTACGGCAGTGACCGGGGCACCATCATTTATGGCAGCAATGGCACCGTTTATGTGGATCGGGATGGGTATACGCTCTTTGCCCGCGATGGCAAAGTGATCAAAACAAGTAAGGCCAAAGGATCGGAGTCGGGCACGGCGCTGGGGGGCGGTGGCGATATGACAACGCTCCACATGATGAATTTCTTCGACGCCGTTCGGGGTAAAGCCAAACAGAACTCAACTATTGAAGAAGGAGCCAGAAGTACGCTCCTTTGCCATTTGGCCAATATTGCTTACCGGACCAACAAATCGTTCGCGGTTGATTCTAAAAATGGCCACATTCGCGATGCCGATGCCATGAAGCTATGGACTCGCCAGTACGAAAAAGGCTGGGAACCTGGTGTTTAACGAATTTATGTCCCAAACAGCCAGAAGCTGTTTGGGACTTACCTGAATAAGAAAAAAGCCGGAACCATAGGGTTCCGGCTTTTTTCTTATTCAGGTGTCGTTGCTTATAAATCAGCAACAGCTTTATGAATTTCGTCTTTCGTCTTTCCTGTTTTCTGCTGGACCTTGCCCCACATTTCATCTTCCTGACCTTCTGCGTAGGTTAGGTCGTCGTCGGTCAAATCGCCATAAGCTTGTTTGATTTTACCTTTCAATTCGTTCCAGCCGCCTTTGATGGTTGTCTCGTTCATGATTGTAGTGTTTATAACGTTGAATGATATGTAATCGACCTGATTACCTAAATAGAACTATGGCGAGACAAAATTGTTTTCAGAAATGTGATTGGCAATCTGATCTGAGTCTTTACTCAGGTTGTACAGTACGCCGGTGGCGGGCGTTGTAAAGCCAAGGAAATATAGCCCCTGCAGGTTGGGTTGATCAAACCATAGGCCTTTCGGAAACCCTCGGTCATTCAGAATGGTAGTGGCCAGGTCCGGGCCAAGAACTGCCGCCAGTCCTGGTCGATAGCCCGTGGCCAGAATAATAGCATCGAACGGAAGCTCCCGCCCGTCGGTAAAGGTGACTGTTTTCGCATGAATACGCTCAACTCCCGGAAGAACCGTAATCTTTCCGGCCTTGATCTGGTCGAGGGTGCCAATGTCGATAACTGGGGTCTTCCCTCGTCGACTGTCGTAGGAGGGTGGATGCGTGGGTTTACCCAGGCCATAAGTTGACACATCGCCCACCGTTAGTCGCTGCGATAGTCTGACCATAGCGTCACAAAACCAGTTCGGAAATTTGTTCAGAAAAATAGCCGTAACCTGGATCGGTCGACCAAATGTTTCCCGCCTAACAATGTTAACCGGCCCCCTGATTGAAATAAAAGGGGTTGCCCCATTCTCCAGTAAGTCGAGGGCCAGCTCGGCACCGGTGTTGCCCATGCCAACAATCAGGGTATTTTCATTGCGGAAGGGCGCGCCATTTCGGTATTCATGGCTGTGCCAGATGATACCCCGAAAGTCCCGCTGGCCGGGTAGTTCAGGTATATTGGGGACACGGTTATAGCCCGTGGCAACCACAACATGATCAGTGGTGAAGAGGTCCGTTTCGGTCTGTACCAGCCACTCTTTCCCATTGGGGTTGCGCCGAATACCAATTACTTTTTGGTTGAAAATGGGCTTAATCGCAAAGTGTTCGGCGTAGCATTCCAGGTAATCAACGACTTGCAGACGGGGTACATAAGTTGGGTAGTTGGCTGGAAAAGGGAAATGGGGCAGCCCTGAATACGCTTTCACGGTGTGCAGATGGAGCCGGTCGTAATGGTTTCGCCAGGACAGGCCAATGTGATCACTGGCTTCCAGGACCGTAAAGGGCAGCTTGCGTTGCGCTAACTGACCCGCCATTGCCAGTCCCGCCGGTCCCGCACCGATGATGAGCGTCTGCATAGGGTGTACGGTTTACAGTTTGTGGTGTGCGGTTTATGGTTTGTGGTTTGTCGTCTGTGTCCTGACGAGCCACTTCTCTGAAAAGAAGCGATGGCTGACGCGAAAGTGGTCTGTGTCCCCACAGACCACAAACCACAAATTAATCAACCCTATTTAATCCGCGTCCAGGTCTGGGTTTTGCCAAATAGCGAGATGCCCACATAGCCACGAACCTCCAGCGTATTTGGGTCTTTCAGCGTCATTTTACAGTTATATTCTTTGCCATCTTCGGGATTGTATATTTTGCCATCGCTCCATAAATTGCCCCCGTCGTACTTAAAGTTATACATTAAGAGCATGTTCATCAGCGGGCGTGACCGCTTCGATACATCGGCGTTTTTCTCGTCGGTTCGGGGCTTTCCGGTAGCCGGATCGGTGGGCTGACCCAGCCAGACAAGCTTTCCGAAATAGGTACCTCCCTGTTTATATATTTGTACGTGCCCCTTTTTGGTACCGTTTAGCCATGTCCCAACAACGGCTTCAGAGTCATCGGCGGGAGCAAAAGCAGTCAACGTGATAAAAAGCGAGAATACGGGCAGCAAAAAACGCATACGTTTCATAAGGCAGTGATTGTAAGTAAACAGTGATTTTTTTGTACTAACGTAAATATGGCTGAAAATTGTCTGAACCGCCCGGCGGCCCGGCAGGATTTACCCGATTGAAATGATTTAAAGGATTTTTGTTTAACATTGATTCATAATCGTCTGCGTTAGCCGCCTGCAGTAGCCGAATCCAGCCAATGTAAGAGGACGGCAACAGATAGGTGTTTCGAAAATCAGATCAATCACTAAAATCAGACTAATCCCGGTTCAGAAAATGTTCAAACGTGACCCCAATCGCAGTTACCCGACCGAAACCGAATCGCGGGTAATTATTCGCTTTCAGGACTGCGACCCCCTGCAGCACCTCAACAACGCCAAGTACTTCGATTATTATTTCAACGCCCGGGAAGATCAGGTAGCTAAGCTATATGACTTTAATCCGGGCCAGTTGTTTCAGGAGTTAAAAACAAGCTGGGTCGTGTACCAGCATCAAATTGCCTACGTCCGGCCTGCGCGGGTGAGTGAGTGGGTACGAATTTTGTCGAGGCTCATTTATGTGAACGAAGACACAACCGTGACGGAGTACATTATGACCGACGATGGTAAAACCCATCTCAAAAATGTGCTCTGGGTTACGTCTAAATACATCAGCGTTGCCACGGGCAAACGTATTCCGCACGATGAACCGGTGAAGCAACTACTCGACGCAATCCTTGTTCCCAATATTGATTTTCTAAGCCTGAACTTTAACGATCGCATTCATGACGTAAAACAGCAGGTGTTAAAATTGCATATGGTGTGAGCCGGCGGCAGAATGTATACTGGAAATGATGGCCCAGTCCCGTATACATTCTCTATTTTCAACGTATCTTTCACCCAATGAAACTCCTCAATAACCTCACCGTACGCGTTCTGATAGCCATAACGCTGGGTATTTTGACTGGCTACTTCTTTCCCGAAACAGCCGCAAAGCTCAAACCCCTTGGCGATATCTTCATCAATTTGATCAAGATGGTTATCGCACCCATTATTTTTCTGACCATTGTTCTGGGAATCAGTAATATGGGTGATCTCAAGAAAGTGGGCCGGGTAGGAGGAAAAGCGTTGCTTTATTTCGAGATCGTCACAACGGGTGCACTGGCCATTGGGCTGGTGTTGGCGAACCTGATTCGCCCAGGCGACGGGGTAGAAACGGCGGCTGTAAAAGGGGGCGATATCAGTAAATATACCGAACAGGGGGCGGGTATGGACTGGACTGAGTTCTTCATTCATATTGTGCCCAGTAACGCCATCAAGGCGTTTGCCGAAGGCGAAATATTGCAGGTACTCGTCTTCTCGGTCCTCTTTGGTGTCGGACTTACCCGCATGGGCGAAACCGGTAAACCGCTGATTCTTACCTTCGAGCGGTTGTCCAAGGTGTTTTTCAATATTCTGAGTGTGGTTATGGTGCTGGCCCCCATCGGTGCGTTTGGCGGCATGGCCTTTACCATTGGCAAATATGGCTTAAGCACCTTGTTGCCGCTGGCTAAACTCATGGGCACAGTGTATGCCTCCATGTTCCTGTTCGTATTTGTCATTCTGAATTTGATTCTTCGGTACTATAAAATCAGCTTGTGGACCGTACTGAAATTCATCAAAGAAGAGTTGTTGATTGTACTTGGTACCTCGTCGTCGGAGTCAGCCCTGCCGCAGATTATGGACAAGCTGGAAACGATGGGCTGTTCCCGATCGGTGGTGGGGTTAGTGGTGCCGGCCGGATACTCCTTCAATCTCGATGGTACAACCATTTATCTGGTCATGGCAACGGTCTTTCTGGCGCAGGTTTTTGGCGTCGATCTCAGCCTTGGGCAGGAACTGACTATCATCGGCATCCTGATGGTTACATCGAAAGGGGCTGCGGGAGTAACAGGCAGTGGTTTCATCGTGCTGGCCAGTACGTTGACCGCCATCAAAGTCATTCCCGTTGAGGGGCTGGCATTACTGCTGGGCGTCGACCGGTTTATGTCCGAAGCCCGCTCCATCACCAACATCATTGGCAATACCGTCGCGACCATCTTCATTGCAAACAACGAAGGCGAATTCGATCGGGCGAAGTATGAACAAATCGTCAGGCAGGAAGAGCAGGCCCCGTTGACGGACTACAAGTATTAAACTCAGTTCACTTTCTGATACTCGACCTGCGCTGGCGGCATCGCTAACACCTCACCCGTCAGCGTTTCATGCATGTTCCGGCGGATTGTTTGCGCCATCTGATTGAGGGGTAGGTCATTGCAATCAATTCCAAACGGTTCTTCTATTTCATCGCCAATCATTTCAACACCCAGCAGCGCATACCCCGCGAACGTGATCGCCACAATGGTGAAATACTGATAGGTTTCAACCAGAACAAGCGGCATGAGCAGCAAATACAGGGTGATGAACAACTTGATAAAGAAGCTGTAAGAAAAGGGAATCGGGGTATTTTTGATCCGTTCGCAGGAACCCGTAATGTCGAGCAGCGCCTGGTGATACGACCGCATGGTAATCATATCGCCCTCGCTGATAACGTGTTCGCGTTTCAACGCCTGCAAACGACGCATCAACAGGGCGGCCGTCCGGCTCGGCACATGTTTGGCCTGCAGCAGCGCTTCCCGTTCACCTGCTTCCGTTTCTTCCAGGTCATCAATCATGATGCCGGTTCGTAAGTGGCCTTTCAGGATGAGGGCGAAGTTAGAAAGCGTACGGGCGAAGAAAAGTCGATTGGCGCGATCGTCGTCCGGAAGAAGCGAATCCAGCAGCACCGCCATGTTGCGGCTGTAGTTGACCAACATGCCCCATTGTCGGCGTCCTTCCCAAAATCGGTCGTAAGCGGTATTCGTTCTGAAAACAAGCAACAAACTCAGCAGAATACCCAGCAGCGAAAAAAAAGTCCCGTCAATCGGCACCTCAATGTCGATCCAGTTCTGATCAATCAGCGTAATCAGAGAACCATAGGCCGCAACGAACGCTACTCGTCGCAGCAGCACCTGAATGACATAGCTCGTTTGAAAATGGCGAAGGGCACCAAGCCAATCTTTAGCGTTGTAGATAATCACAGGAAAAAAGTTAAACGGATGAATCGTTGGCTACTGGATCAGTAACCAAGGTACAAATCACCACTTTAAGTTTTTTAATAAAGCCCGAAAATTCCTTTTTTGATTCGTTGTATAGATTTATTTGAAGAATAAATTAAACCATTTGGTGGTGTGCTGTTCAAACCGACAAATACAACCTGAAACAGTACACGACCATGAAAAAAGTATTGCTGACTGCCGCCACCCTCATTACCCTACTTTCGACTGGTGCCATGGCGCAACGGTACGGGTATCCGTCTCCCAACAATAATTACCCCTCGCAGCCGGGCTATAGCCAACAGCCAGGCTATGGCCAGCCGACTTACAACTATGATTATGACGATTACCAATTCGACCGGCACCTCGATTGGTGGGATCGTGAACTGAACCTGTCCCGTCGGCAGGAGCGTGAGATTCGCCGGATTCGGGAGCGCTTTACCCAGCAGACGCAGAACGTAAACATCCGCGATCCTCGTCAGCGTGACTTCTTCCGGCAGGCGCGGCAACGGCAGTTTCTTGATATGATGGCCGTCCTGAACGGCCAACAACGCGACCGGGTTATCGAACACATGCGGCCATACGAACGGATGGCCGGGCGCGGGCGGGGTAACGGCGGCTATGGCAATGGCGGCTATGGAGACAGCCGCCGATCTGATAATAGACCCTATGGCTATTGATTGAAGAAGGGAGAGTTGGAAACGGTTGGCCAGATTGGCCGACCGTTTTTTGTGTTTTTCCACTCACCCATTGATACAACCGTTTGAGCAACATCACGTTGCGAAATCTGTAGTTGTTTCTTATTTTAGGCGGAAACTCATTTCGTAAACCAGTATGTTAAATCATCAACGAATCAAGCAAACCGGCGTGATGCTGGCTATAGCCGCTACATCAGCTTTAGCCCAGCCTTCGCCCCAACAACCTAAAATGACCCAGAATCCATTCCTATCGTCGTACACGACACCGCACCAAACGGCGCCGTTCGACAAAATTAAAAATGCAGATTACCTGCCCGCCCTGAAAGATGGTCTGGCCCAGGGCCGCAAAGATGTTAATGCCATTGTAGCCAATACGGCTGCCCCAACCTTCGAAAATACCATCGTTGCGCTCGAACGCTCGGGCGATTTGCTGAGTAAAGTAACTTCCGTCCTGTTCAATTTGAACAGTGCCGAAACGACACCCGATCTTCAGAAAATAGTAAAGGAAGCGTCGCCGTTGTTGAGTGAGTACGGCAATGATATTACATTGAATGAGAAGTTGTTTGCCCGGGTGAAAGTCGTGTATGACCAACGCGCCAGCCTGAAATTAGACCCCGAAAGTGCGATGCTGCTCGAAAAATCGTACAAACGGTTTGCCCGGAATGGCGCTAATCTGGATGAAAAAGGGAAGGAACGGCTGCGGGCTATCGACAAGGAAATGTCGCAGTTATCGCTTCAATTTGGCGAAAATGTCCTGAACGAAACCAACGAATACACAATGGTCGTGACGGATGAAAAAGACCTCGCTGGTTTACCCGATTTTGCCCGTGATGCAGCCAAAGCAACGGCTAAACAAAAAGGGAAAGATGGCTGGGTATTTACCTTGCAGGCACCAAGTTACGGGCCATTTATGCAGTATGCCGACAATCGTGAACTGCGTAAAAAACTGTTCATGGCCTATAATGGTCGCGGTTTCCACGGCGACAAAAATGACAACTCCGCCATCATTAACAAGATCGTTAACCTGCGCTACGCGCGGGCTAACCTGCTGGGTTATAAAACCCACGCTGATTTTGTGCTTGAGGAGAGCATGGCTGGTTCCAGAAATAAAGTGCAGAGTTTTCTCGATGAACTGGTGACGTATGCCCGCCCGGCGGCCGAACGCCAACTGGCCGAACTGACGACCTATGCAAAAGCCCACGGCTTCGCGGATGATAAACTCCAGACCTGGGATAACAGCTATTATGCCGAGAAATTAAAAAACGAGAAATACGATCTTGACGACGAAACGCTGAAGCCCTATTTTAAACTCGAAAACGTGTTGAATGGCGCCTTCACCGTCGCTAATAAATTGTATGGAGTCACCTTCAAGGAGCGCACCGATATTCCGGTATATAACCCAGAAGTGAAAACCTTCGATGTATTCGACAAGGATGGCAAGTTTCTGGCTGTTTTTTATGGCGATTATTTTCCCCGGGCCGGTAAGCGGGGTGGTGCCTGGATGAATGACATTCAGGGTCAGAAAATTGAGAACGGCGAGAATATCCGGCCGCACATCATCAACGTCTGTAACTTCACCCGCCCGACCGATACCAAGCCTTCGTTATTGACTTTTTATGAAGTCACGACGCTTTTCCACGAGTTCGGGCACGGGCTGCACGGCATGCTGGCCAACGGGAAGTACGAGAGCCTGAGCGGCACGAGTGTTCCCCGTGATTTTGTGGAGCTGCCTTCGCAGGTGATGGAAAACTGGTGCTATGATCCGGAAGCGTTGAAACTCTTCGCCAAGCATTACCAAACGGGTGAAGTGATTCCTAACGAACTGATCGAGAAAATTCGCGCCAGTCAGAACTTCATGGCGGGCATGGCCAATCTGCGTCAGTTGCGCCTGGGGCTGGTCGACATGTATTACCACGGCCAGAAACCGACCGGTGAAACCGTTTCCCAGGTCGAGAGCCGGGTCGATTCCGTAGCTAACCTGTTCCCGCATGTCGATGGAATCGCTGTTAGTCCAGCCTTCTCGCACATTTTTGCGGGTGGCTATTCGGCGGGTTATTATAGCTATAAATGGAGTGAAGTGCTGGACGCCGATGCCTTTGAGTTCTTCAAAGAAAAAGGTGGTCTGGAAAATAAAGCAGCTGCCGACAGCTTCCGTAAGAACGTGCTGGAAAAAGGCGGTAGCGAAAAGCCGATGGAACTCTATAAGAAATTCCGGGGCCGTGAGCCGTCACCCAAAGCGATGCTACGCCGGAGCGGATTAATTCTGTAGTCAGTAGGTGTCAATAAAAACGGGAAGTCTGATCACCAGGCTTCCCGTTTTTGTTACCGGCTGGAGCTTTCAGTTAAAGGATTGCCGGAATTCAAGTGGCGATACGTTCGTTTTGCTCTTGAATAGCTTGTTAAACGATTGCGGGTACTCAAAACCGAGTTGATAGGCGATTTCGCTGACCGACAAGGAAGTCGTGGTTAGGATCTCTTTTGCCTTGTCAATGAGTTTGTTATGAATATGCTGTTGCGCACTTTGTCCCGTTAGCTTTCGCAGCAGATCACTCAGGTAAGTGGGTGACACATTCAACTTTTCTGCCAGATAATGAACCGTCGGGAGGCCCATTTCCTGCACTTGTTTATGGTCGAAGTAATCGGACAAGATGTCTTCCAGCTTGGTCAGCAAGTCATGGCTGGCGTTTTTTCTGGTTATGAATTGCCGGTTATAAAATCGGTTAGCATAATTGAGTAGCAGCTCAATCTGCGATACGATCACATCCTGACTGTAGCTATCGATTGTCGATCGGTATTCCTGTTCAATCTGACCAATAAGCATCGTCATCATGGCTTCTTCTTTGTCGGAAAGATGCAATGCTTCGTTAACGGCGTAGGTGAAATAACCGTACTCTTTAATGTTTTTGGCTAACGCATACGATTGAATAAAATCGGAATGAATAACCAGCCACCATCCGTTCATGGCCATATCCTCGGGCGTAACCGTTGAGATGACCTGTCCGGGCGAAAAAAAAGTCATTACGCCTTCGTCAAAGTCATAATAGTTCTGCCCGTATTTTAATTTCCCGGTGAAGTTCTTCTTGATGCAAACGGAATAAAAATTGTAGATAACACTCTTGATCTGTTCATCGAAATGGCATTTTATATCACTCATATCGATAACGCTCACGAGCGGATGCTCCGGTTTAGGTAAGGCCAACAGACGATGCAATTCGGAAACTGAATTGATAATGTATGGCTGAATCGGTTCTTTTTTCATCGCATGAGCGGTTCGTATCTGTAACGTGGACCACCGGTCCACGTTACAGAACCCGTTTATTGATCGATTGATTGCATATTCGCTTCATCATAGCGTTCGCCCGTCGATGTACCCAGCGGAACAATGGCTTCCAGCTGATCCATTTCTTCAGACGTTAAGCTGACATTGGCTGCCGCGATATTCTGTTCTACATAGTTAACCCGTTTTGTGCCGGGAATCGGCAGAAAACCTTTGGCAATTACCCAGGCAATGGCAAGCTGGGATGTAGTCACGCCTTTCTCGTTGGCTAACCGGGTTAGCTCATCAACTAATTCAATGTTCCTGTAAAAAAACTCGCCCTGAAAGCGGGGAATGTTTCGCCGGAAATCGTCCGCCGGGAAATCGTCCGGACGTTTAATTCTATTGTCGCCCGAAATAAAGCCTCTTCCCAAGGGTGAGTACGCCACAAAACCGATGCCCAGTTCCTGAAGCGTATCCAGAATACCTGCCTCTTCAACGCTTCGCTCAAACAGGGAATACTCCGTTTGAATAGCCGATAATGGATGAACCTGGTGCGCTTTCCGGATGGTTGCCGAGGAAACTTCGGAAAGTCCGATGTACCCCACTTTTCCTTCTTTTACCAGGTCGGCCATGGCCCCAACGGTGTCCTCGATGGGCGTGTTCGGATCCAGTCGGTGCAGGTAATATAGGTCGATGTAATCGGTACCCAGGTTTTTGAGCGAGCGATCAACGGCTTTTTTTACATAGTCAGGTTTGCCGTTGAACTGCCAGGTGAGCTGTTCGTTGTCGTCAATCTCGAAACCAAACTTGGTAGCGATAATGTATTTGTCCCGGTTTCCTTTGATGGCTTTGGCGAGTAGCCGTTCGTTTTGCAGTGGGCCATATAAATCGGCGGTATCCAGGAAGTTACCGCCTAATTCCAGCGATCGGTGAATAGTAGCGATGGCTTCCGATTCATCGGCTTTGCCGTATACGTCACTACCGGCGATCTGCGTCATGCCCATGCACCCTAACCCAATGGCGGGCACCACGAGTCCCTGAGATCCTAAATTCGTTTTTTGAAGCGTGTTCATACCTTGTCTTTCTGTTTTTATTTTCTGGAACAAAGGTCAGGGAGTCCAGAAGCGAAACAGTAGCCAAACCACGTATTGTTGTATCCAGATTTAGGTCGTCTGGGGTATGAGCTGAAGACCCTAGTAAACAGAAAGCCGGACTCGACGTCCGGCTTTCTGCGTTATTTATCGGCCACCACGGCCAGCTCATGCGGTTGAGTCTGGTATTTGTAGAGGTACTCGATCAGGTCGGCCACCAGCCCTGTCCAGCCGGTTTGGTGGTTGGCGCCTAATCCCATACCATTGTCGCCGTTGAAGTACTCGTAGAAGAGATACAGGCCCTGAAAGTTCGGGTCGTCCTGCATCTTTTTATCGGCACCGAAGGCCGCTACCCGACCTGACTCGTCGCGTCGGAAGATGTTGAGAAGCCGCTCGATGACCAGCAGTGTCGCCTGCTTCACACTCATTATGTGGCCCGAATTCGTGGGGTACTCGATCTCGAAATCATCCCCATAATACTGGTAAAACTTCAGCAGTGAGTCAATGAGCAGGAAATTGACCGGGAACCAGATCGGGCCACGCCAGTTCGAATTGCCACCAAACATGCTCATCTCCGACTCGGCCGCCACATAACGCACCTGGAAAATTTCGCTGTTCAACTCAAACTGGTACGGCATTTTTTCGTGGTATTTCGATAACGCCCGGATGCCGTAATCAGACAGGAACTCGGTTTCGTCGAACATCCGTTTCAGGATCATCTTCATCCGGTGTCCCCGCAGCAGGCTCAGGAGGTGGGTTTCGCCCTTGCCCGGCTCATGCCAGCGCGACACCAGCGAGGCCAGGTCAGGTCGGTTGGTAAGCACCCATTCGACCCGGCGTTTGAAGTCAGGCAATTGCGACAGCAGCGATTCATCCAGAATTTCGACCGCGAACAGAGGAATAAGACCCACCATCGACCGAATTTTCAGCAAACGCGCATTATGATCAGGCATGTGCAGCACGTCATAATAGAACTGATCCACTTCGTCCCACAGGCTTATGTTCTGTTTGCCCAGGTTGTTCATGGCCGAGGCAATGTGCAAGAAGTGCTCGAAAAACTTACTGGCCATGTCCTGGTAGGAGGGGCGGGTAAGGGAAATTTCGCAGGCAATCCGCAGCATATTCAGGGTGTACATGGCCATCCAGCCCGTACCATCGGCCTGTTCAATGCGCCCGCCCATGGGCAGAGGCTGGCTCCGGTCAAATACCCCAATGTTATCCAGCCCCAGGAAGCCACCACCAAAGATATTGTTGCCGGATACGTCTTTCCGGTTGACCCACCAGGTGAAGTTCAGCAGCAGCTTGTGGAAAACCCGCTCCAGAAAGTTTACGTCGCCAACGCCGTTCTGCTCCTTATCAATTTCGTATACTTTCCAGGTTGCCCAGGCGTGAACGGGTGGGTTCACATCGCTGAAATTCCATTCGTAAGCCGGAATCTGGCCATTCGGGTGCATGTAGTATTCGCGCAGAATAACCGCCAGCTGCCGCTTGGCAAAATGGGGATCAAGCCGGGCAAGCGTCAGGGTATGGAAGGCCAGATCCCAGGCCGCAAACCAGGGATACTCCCATTTATCGGGCATAGACAGAATATTGGCCGTGTACATATGCCGCCAGTTTTCATTCCGCGCATAAACACGTCCCTGAAACGGAACGGGCATTTTTGGGTCGCCCTTCAGCCATTCATTTACGTTGTAGTAATAAAACTGCTTGCTCCAGAGCATGCCCGCATAGGCCTGCCGCTGAATAGCCAGCAACTCAGAATCGGCAACGTTTTTCTGTAAATCGGCATAAAAGGCATCCGCTTCATCGAGCCGTTTGTTCCAGATGTCGTTGAAATCAGCGAAGGGCTGCGTGAGGGTCGTTTGATCGCTGAACCGCAACCGGATACTGACGCTTTCGCCGGCGGGCACGTTGCGGGTGTATTGAGCCGATGCTTTGGTGCCAATCTGATTGGGATTGATAAATGATTTTTTGCCACCCGATACAACATAGTTGTTGATGCCGTCCTTGGTGTATTTCGACACGTTGGGGCGGCCATATAACCGTTCTGAATTTGTATCGTTGTCGCAGAAAAGTAACGCGTCGGCCTCTTCGCAGTAGAGTTTATATTTCCCCAACTGCTTGTGGTTCACCTCGATCTGGTTGTTGGCAATGCCATGCAGCATGGGCCGGGCGTTGTATTGCTCGTAGCCCCAAGACCAGGTATTGCGAAACCAGATGGTGGGCAGCAAGGTGAGTGGGGCATCTACGGCTGAGCGGTTATGCGCCGTAATTTTCACCAGCCAGTCGTTCTGCGTGTCTTTGGCGTATTCGATGAATATGTCAAAATACTCATCCTGGTCAAAAATGCCGGTATCGGTTAGTTCAAACTCGGGTTCCTGCCGCCCTCTCCGTGTCGATTCAATGACCAGACGGTTGTAGGGAAACTCCTGCTGTGGGTACTTGTACAGCATTTTCATGTACGAATGTGTCGGCGTGCTATCTAAATAATAGTACAGTTCCTTCACATCTTCGCCATGATTTCCTTCGGGGCCATTGAGCCCAAAGAGCCGCTCTTTAAGGATATTATCTTTATGGTTCCAGAGCGCCAGCGCAAAGCAGATGTGTCCTTTGTTGTCAGAAATACCGCCAATGCCTTCTTCGCCCCAGCGGTAGGCGCGGGAGCGAGCCATATCGTGGCTGACGAAGTTCCAGGCATCCCCATACGGGCTGTAATCCTCACGGACGGTTCCCCAGGCACGTTCGGAAAGATAAGGCCCCCATTTTTTCCAGCCTTTATTATCGGCTCGTTCGTAGATACGTTCGCGTTCAGCAGTAGGCATATTATGTAGTAAATATCAATTTTTACGGTGAGTGTTGACGTTAATGGCGTGCTCAAGGCTATCAAAGATAGTATGCACGCTGAGTATTCTGGAAAAAATCTTTTGCATTTAGTCTTTTCTGTAGGACAATTCTTTTGCCAAATAATACTTCAACAACTGAAAACTTCGGCCAATGTTACGACAATGTCGCACAAGGTGCGAACAGGAAATGAGAAGTGCCTGTCTGATCATGTGGAATCGCTCATTGCCAGAATATTACTTAGCGGGAATAAAGGCTTTTCCGAGTCTGATCCGTTATTTTAGCGGGGTATGTAAATCGAGAATACAGGTAATCCGTTTAATGCCGTTTTTTGTATCATGAATGCACAGCCCAATAATCCGCTGCATGGCAAAACACTTGAACGGATACTGACCGAATTGGTTGCTCATTATGGTTGGGCAACCTTGGGCCAGAAGATCAGAATCAATTGTTTTACGAGTAATCCCAGCATTAAATCGAGCCTGACGTTCCTGCGCAAAACCGACTGGGCTCGCAAACAGGTGGAGGAACTCTATCTACAGCTGAATTCGTAGGTAAATAAGTACAAAAATATTTAAGCACGGAGGCACTGAGAAAACGGAGCTTAGACAACCAAAATTAGTGATTCAATTTTCTGTGTTCTCAGTGCCTCCGTGCTTAAAATCTGGTTCTTCTTAATAAGCAACCTATCTAAAAGGGTCAGTCTCCCTGGTGAGGGCTTTGTCTTTACTGTTCCATTATTCGGCAACCAATTTAAGGATGTCTGCCAAAATGGCATCGGTCTGGCTGGGTCGTTTCGCATTGGCATCGATGACCTGGCCATTTTTATTGATCAGGATGTAGCGTGGTATACTTTGTATCCCAAAATACTGCACCGTGCGCGACTTCCAGCCGCCTTTCGACAAACCCTGTTCGCCCGCTAGCTGTAGGCTGACCAGGGCCTTTTTCCACACCTCTTCCGTGTCGTCGATGGACAGGTAGAGAAACACCGTTTGCTCTTTCTGCTTTTTGGTCAGGCGCTCCTGAAGCTGCTTTGAAAACGGAAACTCGGCCCGACAGGGGCCGCACCAACTGGCCCACACGTCGAGGTAAACGACTTTTCCTTTAAACTCATCGAGTGTCACCAATTCCCCTTTTTCATTTGCAAATGAAAACGCACTAGGGTCTATGGCTTTCTTTTTGGTTGCCGCTACAACAGGCTCGTCTTTACGGGCCATCACCTCATCGCAACGAGCTTTCACAGCGGCAACATAGCCCGTAGCGTTCGGCGTTTTGCTGAGCCAATCGAATGCCGTACGAACGGACGAAGGGGTTACTCTCTCACAGTTTTCCACCAACAGCCGCGCCAGCGCATACTGGTAGACGTTCCCCGTCAGGTGCTGGCGGGCAAACGTAGCTTTGTCGGTCAGGCTCGTCTGAATATCAGCCGGGGTATATTTGGCGAAATTGCGGGCTTTCGAATTGAAATACGTGACGTAGAAAAACAGAAAGTTCTGATACGGTTCGGCCGGAAGTGCCGTTTCATCGTTTACGGAGAAACTGGCTAAATCGTCGACCATGACCGATGGCAGCGACATCACATTCGACTGGGCAGTTTGGCTATCTCCCCGAAGAATGGGATACGCCAGCAACAAATGCCAGTAGTTCCAGCGGATACAGGCGTCAACGTACTGCCGGAAGGCTTTTGAAAACTGATCGGCCTGGGGATAGCTTTTATAGAACGTAGATTGAGCTTTTCGAGCGTCGAAAAGACTCATTTCCCAGGCATCTAACCCGGCGGTTTTGAGTTTGGCATACTGACTGGCTGCGTCAAAATCAGCGTTGAACTTCGTGTTGAAGGCTGCCAGAAAGGCTTTTTCGGGCGCTGCTGTAAACAAGGCTTCAGGTTTGGTGCCCTGGTAAATGGATTGGGAAAAGCCCGGCCAAAAGCTTATCAGCCAAAGGAGCAGGGTAAGGCGGTACACGTTCATAATCATGCAGTAAAGAGTGAGACGGTAGGGTAATCTTCACCCCATATAGGGCAAACATCATTCCAATTCTGCATCACTTTTTTACGGCTGCCAGTACCCGCTTGATCAGCTCATTGGGGCTGCCGTTATGCCAGCGCCAGACAATCACGATATCATGTTCCGGATCGACCCAAATCGTATTCGAGCCTGCGCCGATAGCTGCGTAACTGCTCGTTGGCCCATCGGGCCAGGCTTTCTTACCGGTAGAACTGGTGCCGGTATTCAGCCACCACAGGTAGCCGTAGTCGGGGCCAACCGGGCTGGGCGTTGTGGCTTGCTTCACCCAATCGGCGGAGACAATCTGGTGGTTTTGCCAGCGCCCCTGCCGCAGAAAAAGATACCCGAAACGGGCTTCGTCGCGGGCGCTGATGCGCAGACCACCGCCCCAGCGGGTTCCGCCACTCACCGACGGCATCGACTTGCCGTCAATATCGGCCACCGCATTGGGGTAGGGAATGTACTGCCAGCTATCCGATGCGCCAATTGGGTTCATGATCTCATCGCGCACCACCTCGGGCAGCGGCTTTTTCCACAACCGAAGCAGCGACAAAGCCATCCGATTGATACGGACATCATTGTACTCGTAATACGCACCGGGCTTTTGAAGCGAGCGGGGTTTGCGTTCACCTTTTCCGAATGCTTCTTTCCCAACGAAATCGCTGTTTTTGCCCCAAAGCGATCCTTCCCACTCGCTGGTTTGCTGGAGGTGATTCTCCCAGGTAATGCCTTTATTTTGAGCCGACTCGTAGCCGCCGTCGTGAATTAAATTGGCTACCGGGTCGTGAACGTTGGGAATCATGCCCCGTTCAATGGTAATCCCTGTCACTGTCGACAAGACACTTTTGGCGACGCTGTAGGTTGGGTCCGGGCGTTGAGTGTCGCCCCATTCGGCCACGATGTACCCATGCCGCAACACGATGCCATTCGTAGCCGCCCGGCTGGTTGGCATTGGGCCGAGGAGCTTACCGAAGATCTCTTCCTGAGTCGAGAAGTCGGGTGCCATTTGGGTTGTTTCCTGCGTTTTGGCAAAGGCGACCGCTTCATCGAGTAAGGCCTTATCCATGCCCGCTTTTTCGGGGGGCAGGTGAACCCAGTTGTCGCCTTTGGGTGGGTAATAGGGGGTGGAGGTGGCCAGTTGCCGGTGGCAGGCTATCATCGTCGATAGCGCCAGCAAGGGTACCAATATCCAGGTAGGTAACGCGTTGTGTTTCATTGGGTAGAGATCGTCAGGTTGTGAAAACTGGCTGACTCTCCATACACACCGTAGACGAACCAGTTATCGACCGACGAAGGTAATTCGCAGATTTCGCTTTTTGATCCATTCCAACAGCTTTTATTCCCACGAACGTTGGCAAGCAAAAATGTCCTTACCGGTGTTTGGGTTGACAGAAAAGCGCATAACTAATCCGCTTCACCGCCATACAAGATTAGGGTTACCGCAAACCAATCTAAATTTTCGAGGGGGCAAGGCCGTAGGTTTTTTTAAAAGCGAAGGAGAAATGGGAGAGGTCTTCAAAGCCAAGCTCCAGATACACATCGGAGGGTGCCTTGCCTTTCTCTTTGATAAGGTAATGGGCTTCCTGAAGCCTGCGCTGCTGGAGCCATCGGCTGGGAGTCGTATGAAAAATCTTTTCAAAATCCCGCTTGAACGTGGCCAGGCTTCGGCCGGTCAAATAAGCGAATCGCTTCAGCTCCACGTTGAAGTGAAAGTTTTTATTCATGAAACCCTCCAGATCCAGTTTGCCGGGTTCCGAAAAATCGAACAGAATATCTTTTAAATCCGGATTTGCCTGAAGCAGAATCAGGATCACTTCGTTCAATTTTAAGGTCTGAAGGTTTTCATTGATAGACTGCCCGGCCTGTAAGTAAGGCAACAGGGAGTCCATGTAGCTTTTATACAGCGCATTGGGTTTTAGCTCCAGAATTGAATTGTCAACCTGATGCGGCCCGGCTTCATAACCATATTCCAGACTGAACTTCCGTAACGTTTCCTGGTCCAGGTAAATGGACAGCGTCTTGAACTCGCCATTTGCGGGTGGTTGCTTGACGAATTTAATCAGATGGTTTCGCCGGCTGAATCGAAAATCTCCTTCGTTGAACGTGTACTCCTGATGGCCATCGTTTATGGCAAGCGTACCGGAAATCT
This sequence comes from Spirosoma horti, assembly GCF_054776595.1. NCBI lineage: Bacteria > Pseudomonadati > Bacteroidota > Cytophagia > Cytophagales > Cytophagaceae > Spirosoma > Spirosoma horti. The sequence continues at coordinate 267,198 of NZ_BAAHBQ010000001.1, read as the reverse complement.
GGTAACTAAAGACGTGTTCGGGTACAAACTGTTCGCCCTCCCGCGTTCTGGTGAAATAGCAGGAATAAACTATTTTGGGTAGCCGGTTAATTTCCTTTAGGTCAGTCATGATCAGCGAGCTAGGTTACTGGGTAAACAGCAGGGTTGCCCGGATTCGTTACAACCCTGCTGTTTTCGCGTCAATTAATTCTGAGACATAAACTGCGTAAAGCCCTCCCGGATAACGTTAATGTAGGTCTGGTCAGGCAATTCAGCTCTGGCCGTCAGCCGTTTATGGAAGTCGTCATTACCTACGGCATACCGAAGCGTGTCGGTATCATCGGTGGCAGCCGAATAAATGGTGTTGGCAACATCATCGGCGGTTACTAGTCTGGTAGCCACCATACCCGCAAACATCTTACCCGCAGCCTCCGTGAAGGGTGTGTAGTCGGCCAGAGTGGGGTCGTGTGCGAATTGCTCCCGCGTAACGTTGCTGAAGTTCGTTTCGGTACCGCCCGGTTCAACAATCTTCACGATAATGTTAAGCGTGGATAGCTCAAAGGAAAGCGCTTCCGAAAACCCTTCCAGCGCAAACTTCGAGGCCGCATATAGCGAAATCAGCGGTAAGGTATAGCGCCCGGCACCTGAACTTATGTTGAGAATCAAGCCCGACTTTTGCTGACGAAAATGCGGCAGCAGGGCCCGGATCACGTTCATAACCCCGAATACGTTCACGTCGAACTGTTGCTGAATCTGTTCCGGGCTGATGGCCTCAAATACGCCGTTCTGGCCATAGCCGGCGTTATTGACGACGGCGTCGATTTTGCCAAACCGGTCAAGTCCCTGCTGAATGGCACTGTCAATACTGGCCGGGTCCTGAACGTCCAGCCTGGTAACCAGCACATTCGGGAGTTGCGTGAGTTCCTGTTCCTGCTCCGGATTTCGCATCGTAGCAATAACGTTCCAGCCTTCGGCTGCGAATTTTTTAGCGGCTGCTTTGCCTATGCCGGAGGAAGCTCCGGTCAGGATAATGGTTTTGTTCATCATTGTAGTTTGTCTGTGGGCACCTTACCGTTTAAACATCGACTGACCTTGTTCCGTATCCAGAAAGTTGATAGCCTCCTGATGGTCGGTCGAAAGGCTCACGGACTCCCATGTCTCCAGCTCCGCTTTTCTGGCGGCATCGGCCTGTTTCAGGATGGCGACTGCTTCACTGCCCAGGATCAGATGCACGGGCGGCTCAGGATGCCCGATTAGGTTGATCATGGCAATAGCCGCCTTGTCGGGGTCGCCCATGGGTACAAACGAGCCACTTTTAAAGTAATTAACCCGTTGATCTACCGTATCTTCATAACCTTCTACGGGCTCAGCGTACGTCATGGAGTCGCCAGCCCAGTCGGTCCGGAAGCCACCCGGCTCTACAGCGGTTACGTGAATGCCAAGGGGTGCCACTTCTTTGGCAAGTGCTTCGGTGAAACCGCCTAACCCAAATTTGGCGGCCTGGTACAGGGTCAGGCCCGCGTTGCCAACCCGACCGCCTACCGAACTGATTTGCAGGATATGGCCGGAGCGTTGCTTCCGCATGATCGGTAGAACAGCGCGGGTTATGTCGATGGGCGCATAGAGATTCGTTTCCAGCTGACTACGAACCTGTTCGTCGGTGAAGGCTTCAGCGGCCCCAATAATGCCAAATCCAGCGTTGTTTACCAAGACATCGATTCGGCCGAAATGAGCTACCGTCTGCTCAATGGCCGCATGAATTTGCGCTTTGTTGGTCACATCCAGTTGGATGGGTAACAGCTGATTCGGGTATTGTTCGGCAAGGGCCGCCAATTGATCCGGGTTGCGGGCCGTTGCGGCCACGTTGTCGCCTTTCGCAAGTACGGCTTCGGTCAAGCTGCGGCCCAGGCCGCGGGAACTTCCGGTAATAAACCAAACATTTGTCATGTTGCTGTGCTTTTTATTTTGACAAAGGTCGGTGCTGCTTATCCGGGCTGCTTTGTTGAAACGCTCAAAGTTGCTTTGTTGAAACGTTCACAAAACGGGTGGTATCGGTCCAGTAGTTGGCTCAGATCGGGTCCCTATGGGCTTCTTCCAGCGCGTGGATGTCAATCTTATTCATTTGCAGCATGGCCTGCATGACCCGTTGCGCTTTCTGAGGGTCTTTGTCGCCCATGAGCTGGCCTAAGGCAGCGGGAATGATTTGCCAGGAGACACCGAATTTATCCTTCAACCAGCCGCATCGCCCTTTCTCGCCACCGTCAGACAGCGCTTCCCAATATTTATCCACTTCGGCTTGATCCTCGCAATGAACGAATAAGGAGGTGCCGTCGGAAAAGGTAAAATGCGGGCCACCATTCAGGGCAATAAACTCCTGCCCGGCAAGCTGAAAGGATACCGATAGGGCTGTTCCGGCCGGAAAAGGGGCGCCTTCTCCATAGCGGCTGATTTTGGTGATTGACGAGTTTTTGAAAAGTGAGGTGTATAGCGTTGCGGCTTCCTCGGCCTGGCTATTGAACGTAAGGAACGTGGTAATTTTTTGCATCTTGTTTGGCGTTAGCAGAGCGGTAAAGATAGAATGAGCCTGCGCCAAAGGCAGTGGGTGAAAAGGACAAAAAAGGAGTCAGTTGCGACATAAGTCAGTGCCCGCTTACTGGCTCCGCACCGCCTGGTCTTATTCACTAGGTGGCTTCAGGATAGGTAGTCAGCAAAGGCTGAGAACAAGGGGTAAACCGTGTCGCCATTGACCAATCCACCCGGCCCGTGCGTCTGGTAATACGTAACCGAGGCAGCACCGGCTTTCGTCAGGGCGCTCAGGCTCCGACGCGTCCATTCGGCACCAAAATCCGTGGTTTGGCGCCGATCAGCGGGGGCGTTCAGGCGTTCAATAGCCGCTCCGGCTAGAGTCGTGTAGCGCGGAAGCAGCGTAACGGGCGAAATATGAATCGACTTATCTCCACTGAATAACCGGGCCGAAAACACCGTCTCTGGCTGTCCGGCTATGTTTTCGGTCATCGTCAGGTCATCATACGCATGAACCTGCGGATTAATTGAATAAAACACAAAATCGACCAGACTAAAATCAAGGCGATGCCGGTTCAGTTCGGCGAAATTATCGTCGGTTCCACCACCTATCAACATGTTAGGCCCCTCTGCCCGCAATACCGGAACCACCGTTTGTAGAAGTTGATCGGACGTCGTTAACGTAGCTTCGTCGACGATCAGTATGGTGCGAACAGATACGGCGCGCCTTTTCAGGAAACCCAAGAGTTGATTAAGCTCCGTCGATGGGTCGTTGCCAAAAAAAACGGCCAGCTCAAGCGGAACGGTAAGTTGCTGTGCATCGGCTACGGCATTCGTCAGGCGTGTCTGCCAGTCGGGAAGGCTAAAGAACACATCGGCCCGCAGGTGCGATAGCGGTAAACGCCGAAGTAGAGCTGCTTCGGCAGGTGTCAAGGGCGGGCCACCCGCCCATTGCCCCAGGCCAATACGCATCTGATTTGAATGTGGTGCCGCAATAGACTGATCTGGATTGGCTGTGATTAAAGCGCTCGGCTGGGCCAATAAAGCCTGCGCTGAGGGCCTGAAAACCACGTGCTGATGAACCTCGTCTCCGGTCTGAACCGTTACCGGAAACGGTTGAGTAAGTGGAGTCGAGTAGGTTTTGAAGGAGGCATCCGTCCAGTTTCGCTGGTCCTCCGTTTCAAATACATCGCCCGAAAAATCAAGTTGCCAGACAACACCGGAAGCGGGTTGCCAGCGCATCGTTCGAAGGTTCAGAAACGGCTGGTGCGGACTGATTGTCGTTGGGAAATGAGCATTGGTTACGGTTCCGTCGGGAGCGGTCAGCTCAGCGGGCTGGCCTAAAACGCCCTCAATGGGATGCAACACACAGAGACCAATCCGGTTTCGCTGAAAAGAAGTAAGGGCTTTTCCATAAAAACTGACCCTGATTACCCCCTGATTATCACCCCGCATGTCGACATGCCCCGCCATCCGGATAGTCGGGTCGTTCGTTTGCCAATCATACTGAATGCGAAAGGCGTCGATCTGCTTCTCAATCACTTCATTCGTAATGGTCAGCGTGGCTGTGAGCCAGTTATGATCCCGAATGGCAAAATAGATCATACGGATAATTTCTGCATCGCCCTGATTCAGGTAGCGTAAAAATCCGTTTTCGTACTGAGCGCTGACAGGGCCTGCTTGTAGTAATTGGGGCATAAGTACGTATAAGCGTTTTATAGTTTATAGGCTACGATGGATGAAAAACTAGAACAACGAGCCATCCTAACCGCAACTAAAACAATTTTCGACGCAAAAACTCCTCATGCTTACCGGATTGGTACTTATATAGAGACTCGCCTGGGTGCCGCAACCTGAGAACGCGCAAAACTCAACCAACTGGTCCTTTCGACAACCAGAAGGCACCAGCACCCAGCCCCGCCCATGGCTACGGCAGGATTGGATGCGCTGGTGCTCGGCAAGGATGCAAAGAACTACCCTCGTTTACGGGTTAATCTTCGTTCGTAAAACGGTTGGGATGCAGGCATTTTGACCAATAATCAATGATCGCCTGAAGTTGCGTGCGTATTTCGCTGATGCTTTCCCTTTTTTCAAAAAAACCCTGAATCGTCAGGTCATACGCTTCTTCAACCATATGCTTATAAACAGGATGGGTAAAGAAGATGAACGGAATGGCTCGTTTCCTCAACTGCGCATCTTTTTCAATCTGTCGGCGTAATTCTAACCCATCCATCTGTGCTAGATTAACTTCGGAGATAATCAGAAAAGGCCGCTGTTCGGTTGTTTTCAGATAATCGACTGCCAGCTGGCCACTGGTAAAAAACAAAATAGGACTTAAAGGGGCAATTTCTTCTAAAATAGGCTTGAGAATAAGCTGGTCGTCTTCATCATCATCGATAAAGATGATCGGGCCATTTACTTCCATGGGATTAAGATTGGTGGTTGTATGAGTTTGTATACGAACACAACCAAAATTGATATTGAACAAGTTATTTAAGTTTATCCAACGGCCTGAATTTAGCGGCATAGCGTATTTGCCTACACACTGTTGACTCCGTTTCGGCGGCAAATTCCGTCTTAGTCATACCCGAAGTCTATTGACTGCGAAGTTTCGTGGGTCCATTTCACGGACAAAAATGCTATAAACTATTCCTTTATCAACAGGTTAGTTTAGGAAAGAAGCCACTCGGCGAGGTATACATATATGGAAACCCTACCGACGATTGGTTAACCAATTCTTACTCCCGGATCGGTCCATGAGCCCTTATAAACTTTCAGATTGGCAACGAATTCTGTTCGGAGAATTGCCCCCTCTGTTTTTGCTGGAAGTTTTAGGCCGATCAGTGGTTATGTTTTGCGTTATTTTTCTGGCGTTGCGGGCTACCGGGAAGCGTACGGTTCGGCAACTGTCAGTTATTGAATTAGTCCTGATCATTGGTCTTGGATCGGCTGCCGGCGACCCCATGTTCTATGATGATGTTGGTTTGTTGCCTGCATTGGCCGTTTTTCTGATGATTATTATAAGCTATCGGCTTTTAGCGAAGCTGGCATCCAAGTCGGTCAAGCTATCCGATTGGGTGGAGGGCAAAGCGGTCCTGATTATTGATGAAGGCGTATTTGCCATTGCTGAGTTTGCCAAAGAAGATTTGGGACAGGACGAGTTTTTTATGGAGCTTCGTTCGGCCGGGGTGGAGCATTTGGGGCAACTGCGAAGGGCGTACGCAGAAAGTAGCGGAAACATCAGCCTCTATTATTACGAAGATGCCGATGTTAAGGCGGGCTTGCCTATTCTGCCTGAGTTATTCGCCAAACGATCCGCACAAATTGAGCAGGCAGGGGAGTATAGTTGTAGCTTTTGCGGTCATGTCCAGCACTTGCCTTCTTCTGCGTTGACCCATGTTTGCCCACGTTGCCAACGGAAGGAATGGGTTAGGGCGTTGCACACCCGGCGAGTAACCTGATTAGATTGCCGGGTGTGCAACGCCCTTGGCTCACTTGTCGATTTTGAGCGCTGGGTACTGGTGATCAGCCAGTTAGGGACCTTGTTCAGGCGCATACACTCATAATTCCCAATAAACTATTGCCCCGGAACCAACAATATGGCTCAGCTGGAGATTATACCCTGTAGCAGGTCGTTTACGTACTGAACCAGATAGAAACGCCTGTTTGACTTATGGCAAAAACAGGAGGAGATCTTTTAATTGAACGGTTGATCGAATGGGGCGTCGACACCATTTTTGGGTTGCCCGGTGATGGGATAAACGGTCTTTTCGAGTCGTTGCGAACCCATCAGGATCAGATTCGCTTTGTACAGGTTCGCCACGAAGAAGCGGCTGCGTTCATGGCAGCGGGATATGCAAAATTTACGGGTAAACTGGGGGTTTGCATGGCCACCTCCGGCTGTGGCGGGCTCCACTTGTTGAATGGACTCTACGATGCTAAATACGATGGACAGCCGGTACTGGCTATTACGGGCCATACGTACCACGACATTAGCGGCTCCATGTACCAACAGGATGCCGATCTGACAAAAGTATTTCTGGACCTGGCGCCTTATAATGAACGTATTATGGGCCCCGACCACGTCGTCAACGCGGTCGATCAGGCGATCCGTACGGCCCTTGGCCAGCGTACGGTATCGCATATATCCTTTCCAAAAGATTTCCAGGATTGGACCGTTGGCGACGACACGCGGACGATGCCCAATGTGAAGGGTCATACGGATGTATTACGCGTAAGTACCGATATTTCGCCCGCAATCGATCAGCTAAAACGGGCTGCCGATCTGATCAATGCCGGTAGTAAAGTTGTCGTTTTTGCGGGCCGTGGTGCCCTTCATGCCCGCGAGGAGGTCATTCAACTGGCAGAGGCCGTGGGCGGTCCCATTATCAAAGCGCTGTTAGGCAAAGCGGTGGTTCCCGACGATAATCCGTACACGACCGGAGGACTGGGCCTATTGGGCACTGCCCCCTCGCAGGATGCCATGGAGGAGTGTGATACGCTTCTGATGATCGGCACCCACTTTCCATACCTGGAATATTACCCGAAACCCGGACAGGCAAAAACCATACAAATCGACCTCGATCCCACGCATATTGGGTTACGGACACCGGTCGACGTAGGCTTGATCGGCGACACGAGAACCGTTCTTCAGGCGCTTTTGCCCCTCATTAACCGCAAGGAAGATCGTAGTTTTCTGGAGAAAGCTCAGGAGCGAATGACCTTCTGGCGCGAACTCATGACGGAGCGGGGGACGCAGACAAACATACCCATGAAACCACAGGTGGTGCCCCATATCATCAGTCCGCTGCTGAACGATGATGCTATCATCACCTGCGACTGCGGCAATAATACGACCTGGGCCGCCCGACACATTCAAATGCGGGGCACCATGCAGTTTTCGACGTCGGGCTTACTGGCCACAATGGGATCGGGTTTGCCCTATGCCATCGCGGCTTCCGTAGCGTATCCGGGTCGGCAGGTGGTTGCGCTCGTAGGCGATGGCGGCTTCACGATGCTGATGGGCGAAATGGCGACGGCGGTCAAGTATAAGCTGCCCATCAAAGTGTTTATCTTTCATAATAATTCGTACGGACAGATAAAGTGGGAGCAGATCGTGCTGGAAGGGAATCCTGAGTTTGGAGTTGATATTCAGTCCATTGACTTCGCTGCCTATGCGCAGGCTTGCGGGGCCACCGGATTTACCCTCGATGATCCCAAAAATGCGGACGACGTCATTCGCCGGGCATTGGCGCATGACGGCCCTGTCATTGTGGATGCGATTGTGGATCAGAATGAACCACCCATGCCCGGAAAAATCTCAACCGCTCAGGCCATCGAGTTGACAAAGGCACTGGTTCGGGGCGAACGCGATAGTGGCGACATTATCAAAAACATCATTGGTAATCAGGTTCGCGAGGCTGTGGCGACTGGTGGCCGGAGTTTGCTAACTGTTTTACCGGGTTTTGGTAAATAAAAAATTAGCATCTTTAACAAGCTCTAATAACTTTCTAAGGTTTAGTTAAGCTTTTTATAAGCTGGAAATTGGTCTTTTGGTTTACTCAATGACCAACTACATGTTCACGACCATGCTCGATTCTTTATTCGGCGCCCCCACTATTCCGATTGATCAAATCTGGACGGTTGAACAGGGGGCCCCCAATTTAATCCTGTGGGCAGTTCCTGCCATGATTGTGCTTACCGCAGTCGAAATGATCATTACCTACATTCAGGAAAAACCTTACTACGACAAATGGGAAACCGTTGGCTCTGTACTGGTTGGGTTGGGGTCGCTGGTCGTTGGAGCGGGCGTAAAGCTGGGCTTGCTCTACGGGGTGGTGTGGGTCTATAATCTGTTGCCCTGGCGAATGGAGCTACAGTGGTGGACGCTGATTCCGTGTTACCTGATCTTCGATTTTTTCAGCTATTGGGCGCACCGGGTGTCACACGGGCAGCGGTTCTGGTGGGCAACGCATGTGGTTCATCACTCCGGAGAGCATTATAATCTAAGTGTTTCCTTTCGGCTAAGCTGGATCCAGAATCTGAAGATCATCTTTTTTGTACCCGTTGCGTTGATGGGTTTTCACCCCATCGTGTTCTTTACGGTTAGTCAGCTTGCAGTACTTTTTCAATTTTGGGTGCATACCGAGTACATCAAAAAAATGCCTCGCTGGGTTGAATTTATTTTTGCGACGCCCTCCAATCACCGCGTCCATCATGGTTCGCAGGAGAAGTACATCGATAAAAACTTCGGGGCAACATTCATTTTTTGGGATCGGCTTTTCGATACGTACCAGCCTGAAGAAGAACGCCCCATTTATGGAATCACGACCAATATTGACCAGAAGGCGAATCCATTTCACATCAATTTTCACGAGCTGTCCGACATTGTTCGCGATGTAAGGCAGGCCAAAGGATTACGGCGTAAATGGTTTTATGCCTTCGGTAGCCCAATAAAAGTAGCCCAGCAAAAGCAACGAATGGCTGAGCTCCGTGTCGAAGAGACAGAATCCGTTTCCTGATCGGTGACGAAAATGGCGTAATAAAAGCGTGGTTTTGTCATTCCGACGTTAGTCGGAATGACAAAACCACGCTTCATTTTATCTTCTCAATTATCCGTAATTCTCTTTACTTATTGATAATCGACTTGATCGCTTCCAGAGGGACAAGTGCCCAGTTGGGCCGGTGAGTCAACTCATGCGATAAACTGGAAATGGCCTTTTCGAGCAGGTATGTCTCGATCATCATTCGTTGTTCGGCGGGATCGGCCGGAACAAAAGAACTTCCCTGAACCGTCTCCAGATAGGCTTTAATGAAGAATCCCCGCATGTAGTGTACCCAAAAAGTAGCGTAGGGCAGCAGCTTCATGGTTGTGTCGCCCTCCGGCACCTGGTTGTTGTTCAGAAAACCTTCATACGTCACGTAATAAAAGGAATGGATCATGCTGGCTACATCCCGCAGGGGCGACCGTTTCAGCCGTCGTTCGCTATAACTGCGGGCTGGATCGCCACCGAAATCCTGAATGGCGATGTCCTTACCGGTAACCATGATCTTTTCCAGTTTCAGATCACCGTGAATGCGAATTTTAGCCGTATCCAGCTTTTTGGTGTAAATCCGCCGGAGCGTCGACAACAATTTTTCCTTTTGTCCCAGCAACTGCTCCACCTCCAGTCTGACCTCGTCGGGAAGGGACTTAGCCGTACTTTTCTGGACTTGAAAGCTTTCCCGAACCAGCGCCTGCATGCCCGAGAACAAAGACCGCTGGTAGTGTAGTGAAAAGTCTTCCGGGGCAAAATCTTTTATCGATTTGCTGGATGCCAGCGCCTGGTGCATCTGCCCAATCCGAATACCCAGCAGCCTGGCCTGTTCAGCAGCCCGTTGCCCCAGGAGTTCCCGCGTTTCAAACGGAAGGTCGTCGAAGGCGATGGGTTGCGTTAAGGTGCCACGGGGTGCACTCAGGGCAATATCCAGCTGCTCTTTGTCCCGCGCCAGAATCCGCTCGATGAAATTGTTGATCCGCTCCAGCACATACCCTTTTCCGTCGCCATGGTTATCGGCCATTTCCTGCATGGTTCCAAGCATGATGGCGTTGTCGGTCGTGGCGATTTCAACAGAGCCGGAGAAGGCGGGCACAAACTTGAACTGGGCCGTTTCCGACAGAAAACGAATCATTTCGGTATCGGGGTTGACCAGGACGTCCAGCTTGCGGTATAGCTTCAGGACAAACCTGTAATCGTAGCTGATCGACGCATAGCCGGGACCATTCGGAACCAGTTTTGATTTGATTTCGGGGTGTTCCTCTACATAGCTGGTCAGCGCCGGTGTGCTCTGAAACTGAAGCCCGGCGCCTTTGCCCGAACGTTGCTGAATCATGTGCTGAAGGAAAGCCTGCTGTACCTCCGTCATGTAAAGTCCGTCGCATAAAAGGCCCGTCTCATCACCGACTTCCAGATTCGCCATAACGGACTCCGGGCAGCCTTCGCTGAGTTTGGTTGCGGCCGTATCTTTGGCGAACCCAACGACCAACTGGTATAATTCGGGTAAACCCCGCTCGTAGGTGACCTCAATCAGCAACACGTGTGCAGACCCGTCAGGTAAGGCGAGTGGCGCATGGTCGGTGATCGAAATCTCATGAAGCATCTGGCTTTTGCCGTTGAACCAGTCTGTTTTGGGTAAATAATCCGGCAGAACGACCGTTTCCAGCTGTTGCCGGGTGCGGCTGTTCAGCAACTCATCCCAGCTTTTGGCCCGGACCGAAGGCAGCGTGGCCGAGTCAATGGCGTCGACCCGTTGTTTCTCCAGGGCAAACCATTGGTAATCGTGGGGAGCCAGGGTGAAAAAATAGGACTCGGTTTCGGCAACGGGCGGGAACGCATTTTTACTGAATACTTCAATCGGCACATACCCTTTAAATCCTTTGAGTTCTATTTCGGCAGGTTGTGCGTACTTGGATAAGTTGATGACGATCAGCAGCGTTTCGTCTTCATACGAACGGGTGAAGGCCAGCACCTTCGGGTTCTCAACGGTCAAAAAGACCAGATCGCCCCGCCCGAACGCCTTATACATTTTTCGCAGGTTAATCATCCGCTTCATGAACCAGAACAGCGAAGACGTATTGCGTCGCTGGGTTTCTACATTCACGGATTCATAATGGTACTCCGGGTCAAGAACGGTTGGCAGATAGAGCTTTTGTGGATTGGTGCTCGAAAACCCCGCATTCCGATCCGGTGACCATTGCATGGGGGTTCGTACGCCGTCCCGGTCGCCCAGGTACACGTTGTCGCCCATTCCGATTTCATCGCCATAATAAATGACGGGTGTGCCGGGCAGCGAAAACAGCAGGCTATTGAGCAGTTCTACTTTCTTGCGATTGTTGCCCATGAGCGGAGCCAGACGGTGCCGAATACCGAGGTTGATCTTCGCTTTGGGATCTTTCGCATAGGTTTTATACATGTAATCCCGTTCCTCGTCGGTTACCATTTCGAGGGTTAGCTCATCGTGGTTTCTGAGGAAAATAGCCCACTGGCAGTTGTCTGGAATAGCGGGCGTCTGGTCAAAAATATCGGTTATCGGGTAGCGGTCTTCCATCTGGAGGGCCATGAACATCCGGGGCATTACCGGAAAATGGTAGTTCATGTGGCACTCGTCGCCGTCGCCAAAGTAGGAAGCCGAATCTTCGGGCCACATATTGGCTTCGGCCAGAAAGACGACCCCCGGAAAATGATCGTCGATGTGCTTACGCAGTTTTTTCAGGAAGGCATGCGTTTCGGGGAGGTTTTCGCCGTTGGTGCCTTCGCGTTCGAACAGATACGGAACGGCATCCAGCCGAAACCCATCCACGCCCAGTTCGCACCAGTAGTCGATCATCTTGAACACTTCGCTTTGCACCAGCGGGCTGTCGTAGTTCAGGTCGGGCTGGTGATAAAAGAAACGGTGCCAGTAATACTGCTGGGCCTCGGGATCCCAGGTCCAGTTGGAGGCTTCAAAATCCTGGAAGATAATCCGGACATCTTTGAACTGGGTCGGATCATCGGTCCAGACGTAATAATCCCGTTCGGGTGATCCCTTGGGGGCTCGTCGGGCGCGTTGAAACCAGGGGTGCTGATCGGAGGAGTGGTTAATGACCAGCTCGGTAATGACTTTCAGGTTGCGCTGGTGAGCCTCTTCCAGAAAAAGCTTAAACTGCTCAATTGTCCCATACGATGGGTTGATGGTATAATAATCGGCAATGTCATACCCATCGTCGCGCAGGGGCGAGGGGTAGAAAGGCAACAGCCAGATCGCCGTAACGCCTAATTCCTGTAAGTAATCCAGCTTTCCGAGCAGGCCCTGAAAATCACCGATTCCATCACTATTGCCATCGCTGAAAGCTTTAATGTGTAATTCATAAATGATGGCGTCTTTGTACCAACGGAGATTTTCATCTAATGCTGCGTTATTTTTTTCCATACGTGTTGAGAATTAAGTAACAGGTTGAGTAAAGTGACAATACCAGCGTAAGCCCAGCCTGTTTAGGTGAAACATTACGCAATACGGAAGGTTTAGATAAAATGTAGAGTAACTCTGGTGATGGACAGGAGTTGGCAACTGGCAGGCTTCGACTAAAGGCCACCCTAAAAAATGGCTGATGTAGTCAATCGACCTACGATCAGGATCATTCTTACTCCGTGGTACGTATTCTAAGCAGTTTCTAATATCTGCTTAAGCCAGCTCTAATTTCATATCACTTCATTTGTTGTCTTATACTGGGCGCTCAGTAAGCGCAAACCGCATGAACACATTTAACCGATTGCTTATCGTTTCGTACCGATTACCCTTCACCTTTCAACAGACAGATGACGAGGTTGTATTGGTCCAGAATTCGGGTGGGCTGGTGTCGGCCGTGCTGTCGATGGCTGAGCGAATGGGCCAGAAACAGGATGGTATTGCCACAAAAATCCATTGGGTTGGTCATGCCGATGCATCTCTTCAGCACATCGAGTCGTCGGCATTTGAAAATGAAACCTTCGTGGCGCACCCCGTTTTTATGGATGAAGCCGTTCACAAAGGTTTTTATGAGGGGTTCAGTAATGATCTGATCTGGCCATTATTTCATTATTTCACGTCGTTTGCTTCATTCCGGGAGACGGATTTCGATAGCTATCAGCAGGCCAATACCCGTTTTCTGGAAGAACTGACGGCCCTCATCGAACCCGGTGATCTGGTCTGGATCCATGATTTTCAGTTGATGCTCTTACCCGATATGGTTCGGAAAGCGATACCAACGGCCACCATCGGTTATTTCTTTCATATTCCCTTTCCGACCTACGAAATCATTAAACTGCTGCCCCGCACCTGGCGGCATGCCTTATTGAATGGCATTCTGGGTGCCGACGTCATCGGTTTTCATACGGCCGATTATGTCCAGCATTTTATGCAGAGTGTATCCGATGTGCTGTCGTTGCCCATCATCGGCCCCCGCATCGTGTTGCCCGACCACTCGGTGGTGGTGAAAGACTTTCCCATTAGTGTCGACTTTACCAAGTTCAACAGCAGCGGGCAGGATGCGGCCGTGATCGCAATGAAAGCCCAATACCAGGATTTACTACAGCAGGACAAGATCATTTTTTCCGTCGATCGGCTCGATTATACGAAGGGAATCACCTATCGACTGCAAGGATATGAGCGGTTTCTGAACCAGAATCCCGATTGGCACGATAAGGTTACGTTTGTGATGACCGTTGTTCCGTCGAGAGACCAGATCGGGCATTATCAGGAGATCAAGCGGGAGATTGAAGAAACCGTTGGGCGTATCAATGGCCTCTTCGGTACCATCGGCTGGCGGCCCATCGTATACTCCTACGCATCGCTCTCGTTTACCGAGTTAATGGCTTTATACACCGCCTGCGATATCGCCCTGATTACGCCCATTCGGGATGGCATGAACCTGGTTTGCAAGGAGTTCGTGGCTAGTCGGCAGGATCAGCGGGGTGTCTTGATTCTGAGTGAACTGGCGGGCGCTGCCCAGGAACTGCCTGACGCGCTGATCATTAATCCGACCGATACGCAGGAAGTGGCCGATGCCATCAAACAGGGGCTGGAAATGTCGCCCGAGGAGCAGGAGCAGCGCATGGTCCGGATGCGGATGCATTTGCAAAACCACAATGTTTTCCGGTGGAGCAATGATTTTCTGCGGGCGTTCGACAACGTGTTGGGCAATCAAACGGATCTGGAAACCGACTTGCCCATTCAGCCGTTTATTTCCGCCTTTGGTGAGGCTCGCCAACGACTGCTGTTGTTCGATTTTGACGGAACGCTGGCACCACTCGTCAATGACCCGGCGGATGCCCGCCCGTCGGATGCGCTGAAAGAGGCTTTTCTGACCATTGCCGAAAGCAGTGACCTGGTCGTTATCAGTGGGCGTAACCGGGCCTTTCTGGAGAAGACCTTTGCCGGTATCCCGCTGTATCTGGTGGCCGAGCACGGGGCTTTTTTGAAAAGACCGAATCAGGACTGGGAACGGCTCGATTTGTCGGACAGCGACTGGGTCGATTCCGTTCGGGCCCTGATGAACGAAGCCGTCGAGCGATTCCCCGGCTCGTTTGTCGAAGAAAAAGAAACCGCAATCGCCTGGCATTACCGGATGGCCGACGCCGACGATGTGGAAGGGCAGGCGGTTGAACTGGCTACACAGCTTCGCGGGACCGCTTTTTCCATTCCCCTGACCGTTATCCAGGGCAGTAAAGTCGTCGAGGTGAAACCAGCGCAACACAGCAAAGGAACCGTAGCGCTCAAAATTGTTGAGCAGGCTTCTTACGATTTCATCGTCAGCGTTGGCGACGACACCACCGATGAGGACATGTTCCGGCAATTACCCAACTGGGCCTATACCGTAAAAGTGGGTTCGGGCATGTCGTTTGCCCGGTACCGGCTAGCCCGTCAGCAGGACGTCGAAACACTCCTGCAACGCATGAATGATGTGCTGGTGAACGCCTGATGGCACCTACTATTCTCTGCTACTTTAGGGTTATTTAATTTGGTGAGCTATGAAACTTTTAGTCGTTGAAGACGAGCCGAAAACGCTTCAGGCGATCCAGCAGGGGCTGGAGGAAAGCCAGTTCGAGGTCGATATTGCGTATGATGGGCTACTGGCTAAACGGCTGGCCTTGAAGAATAACTATGCGGGGATCATTACCGACCTTATATTGCCGGGCCTCAATGGCTACGAACTTTGTCGGCAGCTTCGGGCCGAGGGCATTTCGACGCCGATTCTGATGCTGACGGCACTGGGCGAGACGGAGGATAAAATTTCGGGATTCGACGCGGGCGCCGACCAATACCTCACCAAACCCTTTCACTTTGCTGAGCTCCTGGCGCGGGTGCGCGCGTTGACCAAGCGGGGCACGCAGGTGACCATGACGGCCCAGTATTTACGGTATGGAGGCATCGAGATGAATCTGGATGCGAAAATGGTTACCCGCGATGGGCAACCCATCGACCTGACTGCCCGTGAGTTTGCTCTGCTCGAGTTCCTGATGCGCAATCAGGGACGCGTCCTGTCGAAACCCGCTATTGCCGAGCAGGTGTGGGATCTGAACTTCGATACGGGGACCAACGTCGTCGAGGTTTATATCAATTACCTGCGCAAAAAAATCGATAAAAATTTTGCAAAGAAACTGATTCATACCCACTTTGGTATGGGTTATATGTTACAGGAAGAATGACCATTCGCAACCGCCTGGCGTTACGGTTTACGGGGCTGGTGTCCAGCATTCTGCTGCTGGCGTTTGTGAGTATCTATGCGTTCTGCTGGTATTTTATTTCGTCGGACTTTTACCGGCGGCTCAACCGGAAAGCCCACACAACGGGCGAAATGCTGATTCATCATCGGCTGGATGCCCAACTGCTCAAACAACTCATCCGAATCCGGAAAGATCAGCTCCCGAATCAAAAGATCATGGTCTTCGATAGTCGGGATTCGGTTATTTTTTCCACCACCGAGCGCGGCTCGCTGCCCATTTCCAAATCCGTTCTAGCGGCTATCCGCCAAAACCAGCGAAAAGATTTTCCGCAGGCTGAAAACTATGTATCGGGGGCGCAGTTCAGGGCGGCCAGCGGCCAGTTTATTGTTATTGCCAGTGCCGAGAACGTATATGGAGATGAGTTTTTAAAGCGACTCATTTGGGCCTTCACGGCGCTCTTCTGCCTGATCGTTGGCATTACAGCGTTTTCAGGCTGGTTTTTCGCCGGTGATGCCCTGCGACCGATGCAGCAGATCGATCAGATTGTCAGCGATATATTTCCCAATAACCGGGATGAACGACTGATCGTGAAAAAGGACGATGATGAGATCAGCCGATTATCGGCGACGATCAACCGGTTGCTGGACCGGGTTGGGGATTCATTCAGGTCTCAGCGACTGTTTGTCGCCAATGTGTCGCACGAATTGAAGAATCCGCTTACCCAGATAAGTTCGCAGCTGGAAGTCAGCCTGTTAAACCAGCGAGAGCCCGAAGCGTATCAGCAAACGATTCGATCTGTGCTCGATGATGTGCGGAATCTGGCGGCATTAACCCACGAGTTGTTGCAACTGTCTCAAGTGAATCAGGAAGATTCAGGCGGATTACTGAATGAGGTTGTGCGGATGGACGAAGTCGTCTGGGACGTTCGGGATGAGGTGACGGCTATGAATCCACGCTACCAGGTAACAATTGCCTTTGGTGATTTACCCGAAGATCCGGAGCAACTGGCCGTGCAGGGTAGCAAAATGTTGTTGACGACAGCGCTCAAAAACCTGATCGAAAACGCCTGTAAATTCTCCGATAACGGACATGCTTTAGTTCAGGTCAGCTTTGGGGACAGTACCCTGACAATCCATGTTCAGAATACGGGTCCAGCCATTCCGGCAAATGAGCTACCTTTTCTGTTTGAGCCCTTTTTTCGCAGCCGAAAAACCGCCGATCTGAGAGGGTACGGCATTGGTCTGTCGCTCGTTGAGCGAATCATTCGCCTGCACGCCGGACAGATAACAGTATCTTCTCAGGAAGGTAAACCAACGATATTCAGCCTGATATTACCCCTTCAGATCCAGACTTCTAAGTAAATTCTAAGGAGTTTATCAGCGGTTACTAAGCAGCCTATTGCAATTTTGAGTTTGTCTTTTTTTGCTCTTTTTTAGCACTGAAGTTGTCTTATGACCCATAACAAAATACTTTTCGCGCGGCCTGTTTCCCATATACCAAATCCAGTTGGGCAGGGCAACGACCGCAAACGATCCGGAAAGGCACCCGGCGACCCCTCCCGCAAGCCGGATTGGTTGTTAATTGTTATGGGTGTAATTTTCCTGCTTACATTCTTAATTGCCTGGCTGGTAAACGTTCCTAATTTATGGCGGTAAACGTGATGCGAAGATTGCCTCAGCCAGAATCAACATGCCTATGGATTTATTTACCCTGATTACGTTGCTCATCGTTGCTGCAGCATTATTTGCCTATATAAACACCAAACTGCTTAAGCTCCCTGATGCCATTGGGGTTATGGTCGTATCGTTAAGCTTCTCGCTGTTGCTGATCGGTGTGAATGCCATTAACCCGGATCTGTTTGTGCTGGTTCGTCAGACAGTTGCCGGAATCGATTTTGGGAAAGCGCTCTTTGACGTGATGCTTAGTTTCCTGCTGTTTGCCGGCGCTTTCCATACGGATGCCGCCAAATTACGGGTTGAGCGCCGATCCGTGATGCTGTTCGCCTTTGTGGGCGTGCTGCTGAGTACGCTGTTCGTTGGAACGGGCCTGTATTTCGCCACCCGCAGTTTAAACCTGGCTTTATCGTATCCGCTCTGCCTCCTGTTTGGTTCGCTGATCTCGCCCACGGATCCGATTGCCGTACTGGGCATCCTGACAAAGTTCAAACTTCCTGAAAGTGTGAAAATCAACATCGTTGGTGAGTCGCTGTTCAATGATGGGGTCGGTGTGGTCGTATTTGCCTCTATTTATGAAATTGTTCTGAATGGCTCCGAAAACGTGAGTGCCGGGCAAATTGTCTGGCTATTTGTTGAGGAAGCAGGCGGAGGAGTACTTTTTGGTATTGCCCTCGGATACATCATGTACTGGCTGCTCCGCTCCATTAACCATTACCAAACCGAAGTGATCATTACGGTAGCGGGCGTGATGGGCGGGTATTTACTGGCGCAGAAACTGCACATTTCAGGACCACTGGCCATGGTCGTAGCCGGTCTTCTGGTTGGGGATCATGATTCCCGACAGGATGCCATGAGCCATATGACAAAAGAATATGTCGATAAATTCTGGGAAGTTATCGACGCTATTTTAAATGCTTTGCTCTTTGTATTGATTGGTCTTGAACTGTTGATTATCGACCTTCAGATCAGGCAGTGGACTATTTATCTACTGGTGATCCTGATCGTGTTATTGTCGCGGTATCTGGCCATCCTTATTCCGTTCAAGCTGGCTCGTCGCTGGCTCGACCTCGACAAAAAAGCGCCCCTCATGTTGACCTGGGGCGGGTTGCGGGGAGGGCTTTCCATTGCCATGGCACTCTCGATCGACAATTCATTACCGCAGAAAGACTTCATCGTGACCATAACGTATGCTGTGGTGCTATTCTCGGTAGTCGGGCAGGGCTTAACCATGGAGCGGCTCATCCGCCGATTGTATCCGCCCAGTGAGCAGAGTGTTGACCCGAAACCGTAAGGAATAATCGTTCTGGCGGGGTGTAGGCATTTGAGTTGTTTAGATAAGTTTGTCGGTTCATTTTACCCCTAAAGGGGATTTAGGGGTAAAATGAACCGACAAACAAACACAGTTATGAATTAAAGGTGAGTACTGAACAGACCGTAAGATTAACTAATCAGGACGGACTGATACATTTCCATATTCTTGATGACCTCGCCTGTGCCTTTCACAACCGCCTTCAGTGGATCTTCGGCGACATGAACCGGTAGTTTGGTTTTTGACGATAGCCGCCGGTCGAGTCCATGTAACAAGGCGCCACCACCGGTCAGGTGAATGCCGTTGGTATAAATATCGGCCGACAACTCGGGGGGCGCCATTTCCAGCGCCTTCATCGTTGCCTCTTCGATTTTCGATACTGATTTTTCCAGCGCGTACGCAATTTCACTGTAGGTTACCTTGATTTCTTTCGGAATACCCGTCATCAGGTCGCGTCCACGAACTTCGTAGTCGGGTGGTGGATTTTCCAGCTCCGAAAGTGCCGAGCCAACCTCCATTTTGATCTGTTCGGCCGAGCGTTCGCCAATAAACAGATTGTGCTCCCGGCGGATGTAATCGACAATGTCGCGGGTAAAAACGTCCCCGGCCGTTCGAATGGATTGTTCGCAAACAATGCCGGACAGCGCAATGACCGCAATTTCGGTAGTTCCGCCCCCGATGTCCACGATCATTGTTCCATTGGGCTGGGTGATGTCGATCCCAATGCCAATAGCGGCCGCAATGGGTTCAAAAACCATGTATACCTGTTTGGCGCCCGCATGTTCGCAGGAGTCTTTGACGGCCCGCTTTTCAACTTCGGTAATGCCCGATGGAATCGAAACGACCATTCGGTGGGAGGGCGAAAATAGTTTTCCACTACTTTCCAGCAGTTTAATCAGGCCACGAATCATTAACTCGGCGGCTGTGAAATCGGCGATAACGCCATCTTTAAGGGGACGAATCGTTTTAATATTTTCGTTCGTCTTTTCGTGCATTTGCATAGCCTTATGGCCGATAGCCAGCACTTTGCCACTTAATCTATCCATGGCAATAATAGAAGGCTCATCCACCACAATCCGATCCTTATGAATAATTAAGGTATTCGCTGTGCCTAAATCTATTGCAATGTCACTTGTCAGGAAATTGAAGAAAGTCATAATCTGGTAACGCTTAAGATATTGTTACCGATACAGTTTTAAATTTCTTTTAGAGTGAACGGGAAGAATAACTGCTACTAGGTAGAGATGCCGAAAAACTAGTCACATGCCTAAGAGCCTCATTAACTGATCAAATTTTTTGGGAAAAGATGAACCCTAAGAATTTTTATAATACAAGTAAAATATAAAAGTGAGCGGATAAAACAGTACTCCCTGCCATTCAGGCAACTTTTCTTACGTTTTTATTACAAAAAGTGAAAACAAACCAGAGGTAATGGAGTTTATAATATAAATAAAACATAAACTCAACGACATGAAAATTGCAGTAGAAAAGGGACAGGATAAAACGTTGCTGGCCGACGGGCGGCAGACAGTAACGATTACTCACATTGACGAAGGGTCGAGTGAATACAAAGGCGTTCCATTTTTTGCGGTCCGGTTCGAAAATGAAGACGGATATGTCTCGCACCGGTTCTATCAGTCATCGGCGGGAATGCCTGCTATTGTCAGTCTGTTTGAGATGGCTGGCATTCCGGTACAGGAAGGTAAAGACCTTGACACAAAACAACTGATCGGTAAGGAAATAACCATCGAGGTAGGCGAACGCTCCTACACCGACCCCGAAAACCATAACGAGCGAACATTGAAGCAGGCTGTCAATTTCCTGGCTAGCTAAGCAAGCTCATAAAACGTAATGCATACATTCAAAAAGCCCTGGCAATCGTCGGGGCTTTTCCATGATAATTGACGGGGTGTTGTTTCGCAGCCTGGCTGTTGTACCTTTGCCAGCGGTGGGCTCGACTGGTAATCTTGTCCGCGCGTCCCCTACGTAGTGGTTCTCCGACCTAACGCGTAGGGGTTTTTGTTTGTAATCAACTTGTTACATAGTGAGAAAAGAAGCGGTCCGGCCGAATCAATCCACTAATGCGATTGTCGCTTCTGTTCAGACGGGAGGGCAATCGTCAGGGATTTCAAGAAGAGCTATATTTTGGGAACAGGTTTATTGAGAACGGGTTGTGCCATCGCTTCCCGAACGAACCCTTCTTTCAGATGCTCGTAGAACGATACCGGATCAATGAGCGATGCGGCTCCCTGCGCCATGAGCCCGCCCAGCAGCAACTGGAAAATAGCCGAGTGCCGGTCAGTCATTTCCAGAACCAGAATCGCGGCTGTGAACGGTGACCGGACAACACCCGTCAGGAAGCTGACCATGCTGACGAGAATGACCAGGTTGGTATCGCTGGGCGTAACCTTTGCCAGTCTAGCAAGGGCATCACCCAGGATGGCCCCCGCGCTCAGCGACGTGGCAAAAATACCTCCCGCAGCCCCGCTGCTGTAGCTTAGCGCCATCCCTAAAAAGCGTACTATAAAAAGATACCAGGGTGTCTGGTGATCGTTTTGAAACAATAGCCGATTGATGATTAGCTTGCCGGTACCGACGGCATCCGTACCTACCCAAAAAGCAAGAGCCGCCAAAACGAGTCCGCATCCGCCAACCCAGGCGGCCTGCGTAAGGGGTGTGCCAAACCGTCGGCGATAGGCATTGATCCAGAGCAATGCTTTGGCAAAAATAGCTCCCGCCAGTCCGCAAAGCATGGCCGCAAAAACAACAATGCCCAGAAACCAGCCCGTTGATGCGGTCACTTTCGGAAATCCAAGGTACAGGTAAGGGCCCTGGATGGCCTGAGCCGTCATACCGGCAATGATCACCGCCGTAAAAACGGCCGTCCGGAAGCGGGTAATGTGGGTTTGGGTAAGCTCTTCAACCACGAAGACAATACCGCCCAGGGGCGTGTTGAAGGCGGCTGCCAGCCCGGCGGCTCCACCCGTAACGAGGGCAATTTGTCGGGAAAGTTGCGGCCAGCCTGCCGGTTGCAGCCGATTGATGGCGCGAAAGATAGCGGCTGACACCTGAATCGTTGGTCCCTCGCGGCCAATGACTCCACCCCCCAGCAGCAGAACCACACTGCTTAGAATCTTCACAATGGCTACGCGCAGACTCAATAAATAGCCGGTGCGTCCATATAGGGTCGGGCTGGACAGTTCGATACCCGCCATCACTTGCGGAATACCACTGCCTCGTGCGGCAGGGGCAAGCTTCGCCACCAATAACCAGGCAAGAACGAAAGCAACCGGTGTGAGGATGAATACCAGGTAGGGCTGTTTCTCGATCCAGGTAAAACAGGTTTGTTCGGCCCAGACGAACAATTCTTCGTAACCAACCGCAACCAGGCCCGTTAATAGCGACGCCACCCAAAAGGGCAGACTCTGTAAAATAACCCGGCGGACACGCTCTGTGTATAGCCGTTTAATGACATGTTGATCAAGCCAGGCCAGCACCTGGGCGTATCGGGAAGGTCTATCCGCCATTTATCCTAGAAACACGGTTAGGTAGTAAACGCCTAAAACGTATTTGTGATTAACAGTCCATCAAATTCTAAGCGAATTCTAAGGAATAGTGGGTTGTTACACAATCAATAAACCGTGCTCCCGAAGTTTTTGCCAAACCGTTGATTGGGTAAACGTATCGAAGTTGCCAAGCCCGACACTGTCAAAGCTGGCTTTCAACTCCGCCAGTGAACACGGTTCATGCGGGCCGATGAGTAACTTAGGCAGCGAATCCATTAACCATTGACCTACGGGGACTGGCGCTTCGAGCAGCCACTGGCCCTGTTTGCTGTAAAACTCCAGTTCCGCCATCTCCACTATGTTCCGACCCTGCTGAAGTTCGAAGATTTCCAGGCTGGGCAGGTGGCCCGGCCAGATGACAAAGGCGTTTGGGCGCGGGTTTTTATCTGGATTCTGGCTAATGGCTTTCTCGATGTAGCGGGGTGGGATGGAGGTGACAGGCACCTTGAACGCGAACCATTTCTGAAGCGGTAAATCGAAGCCTACATCGTGCATGTAATTGAACAGCGATTTTCGTAATCCCTCCGCAAATAAGTCGTGGTCGGCGCCCATTGGGTCACTGTGTTCCAGATCGTTATCCGCGAAAACGTCGAAACGGTCCGTCGCAACGGCTGGACTCAGGCGCATGACATCGAAAGCCGCTGGGTCGACGCCAACCGGACTGTGGGCCGTCATGGCAAAGCGATGCCAGAAGCCCGACTGGACAATACCATTCATAAACAACTGACGGACCATTTCCAGCGAGTCGATGGTTTCCTGCATCGTCTGCGTCGGAAATCCGTACATTAGATACGCATGCACCATAATGCCCGCCTGCGTGAACGCATCGGTAACGCGGGCCACCTGGGCCACGGTTACCCCTTTTTTCATACGCTCCAGCAATCGGTCGGAGGCAACTTCCAACCCACCCGACACCGCAATACAGCCCGAAGCTTTTAATAAAATACATAAATCCGGGCTGAAGCTGGACTCGAACCGGATGTTTGTCCACCAGGTTACGGTTAGTTTTCGGCGGACGATTTCCAGTGCCAAATCCCGCATGAGGGCCGGTGGGGCGGCTTCGTCGACAAAGTGAAAACCATTTTGACCCGTCTGCTCGATGATTTCTTCAATCCGGTCGCATAGGAGCGAAGCCGTAACGGGTTCGTAGCGTTTGATATAATCCAACGTCACATCACAAAACGAGCACTTGCCCCAGTAACAGCCATGAGCCAGCGTAAGTTTGTTCCATCGTCCGTCGCTCCAGAGCCGGTGCATGGGGTTGACGACTTCAATGACAGACAGGTAATCGAGCAACGGTAAGTCGCGGTAATTGGGTGTGCCCGTTTCGCGTTGAGGAATATCTTTTTCGCGGGCACCATTGTAATACGTAACTACGCCATTGGTTCGGGCGTAGACGCGCTTCAATTGCCCCAGTTCCCGCTGACCCGACAGGTGTTCCAGCAGAGATAACAGGGGCGCTTCACCATCATCCAGGCAGATAAAATCGACATAATCGAAGACGCGGGGTTCCTTTAATGAACGTAGTTCGGTATTGGCATAACCTCCGCCCATAACGACCTTGATGGCCGGGTGATGTTGCTTTAGGTATTTTCCGCAGATGAGGGCACCATACAAATTACCCGGAAACGGTACGGTCAGACAAACAACGTCGGGCTGCCACTGCTGAATTTTCTGTTCCAGCAAGCCAACTAAACTGGCCGATATTCGGGTGTCCGGTGCCTGTAAGGCTTCGTGTAGTTCATCGAAATGCGTGGCTGAGCGTCCCAGGCGTTCGGCATACCGGCTGAATCCGAAATGTGGATCGACTGCCTCCAGAATTAGGTCGCTCAGATCTTCCAGATAAAGGGTAGCCAGGTGCCGGGCTTTATCGTGAATACCCATTGTCCCAAATGCCCAGTCCAGTTCTTCCAACTGGGCAAACCGCGAAGCCTCGGGCAGATAGGTACGATCGCAGATGCTATGAGCAAGCGTCGGATTTTTGTTCTGCAAAAAGCGAATGACCGGGTCGATGGTGCTGATGTAGTCGTTTTGCAGGCGGCAAATTCGGTAGCTATTATCGGTCAGTTCGGCGTCGGCGGCTTCCAGTTCGGCAAACATCGACGCCAATCCCTTTGCTGAGAACAGATCCAGGATGACTTCGATTCCTAAATCTGCCTGATACGACCTGATCCCTTTGGTTTGCAGAAACCCTTTCAGGTAAGCCGTGGCCGGGTAGGGCGTGTTCAGTTGCGTAAAGGGCGGAGTAAGTAATAAAAGCGTCTGATCCACAGCGGTATAATTTCTCGGAAAAGGTCATGGTCTATCCTGAAGATGGATAACCTTGTGGTTTCGGCATTGGTTCGTCGGGCCTGGCAACAAGTCTGCGCTCTGGATAACTCAATGATTCCAGCTTAGGCCGCGCGTCGTGAACTCGATGTGTCGTTTGCCCTGGCCATCGAACTCGACATCCACAACCATTTTACCCGCTGCTTTTATCTGGCTAATCAATTTCTCCGGAGAATCAAAAAAAACGATGTTAGCCCGGCCATTTTCGGCTGCGGAGAGTGAGTACCGAACGGGCGCTTTACCATCGAACCGAATGCTGGCGTTTCCGCCCTGAAAGCTTCGGTTAAACTGCCCTTTAGATACTTCCAGATAAACATACGCAAGACTATTCTTGTGGCGAAGGGTCAAGGTAGCGGTCGATCCGCCCGTATAGGGAAAATCGAAGTTCAGCACAGTCGGCGACGCCAGGACTGCTTTATAAACGGTATTCCCGTCCTTACCTGCTTTCTTTTCATACGTCCAGGTTGCCGTGCCTACAGCCGGGCTGTTTTTTGACTCAGACTTCGGTGATGAAGGCTCATTTGAGCGGCTGCTGGCTGAATTTCCGGATTTCTGTGTAGCAGCGGTGCTGGGTTTTTCCTGATCTGTCGATTTTTCTTTATCTGTACAACTCAGAACAGACAGCAGGCCAAGCGCACAAATAAATCGTTTCATGCCGAATTCGTAGGAGGGGAGCTTAGGGCAGGTAAAAACGAGGGCTCATTGACTGATGTTCCATACCTCATACTTCGGACATATGCTGTATGGAACACCGTTCAATGAGCCCTCGCTTAATGTACCCGTATCTTCTGCCCGGGCCGAAGCCGCGAGCCTGAAATATGGTTCTTGCGTTTTAACGTCGACACCGACATGCCATACCGATCGGCGATGGAACTGAGGGTTTCGCCCGACCGAACGCGGTGCAATACGGTCCGTTTAAAGCGCGGTCTCGAACTGCTCTCCGACGACGATGACGACCGTCCCCCGCGGAGGTAATCCCAAACGGAACCCGTCAGCAGAAAATGATCGGAGTTGATCGTATTTTCCGGAAAGGAGTAGATGTTCAGGGGGCTGAACGGATTACCCTCGTAGCGCGTCTCGAAGTGAAGGTGTGGCCCGGAACTCCGGCCTGTGCTGCCGCCCAAACCAAGCTGGTCACCCGCTTTGATGAGCTGACCTGGTTCAACGGTTTGCTTGGACATGTGTCCGTAGAGCGTTTCCAGTCCGTTATAATGCCGGACCAGCACGTAACGTCCGTAACCATTGCCATCCCAGCCGACCACGCGCACGATGCCATCGAAAGCTGCGTAAACAGGATCACCGGTATCCAGATCAAGGTCGGTTCCGGTATGCCAGCGGCCCCAACGGTAGCCGAAGTTTGACGTCATTTTGCCTTCGTTCAAGGGCGCTGACCAGAACCGGTTGGCTGGCGGATCATAGAGCTTGATATCGACGGCTTCATCGAACTCCAGTGGATTAATGTTGTAGGGATCGATGGTGTGAGAGTCCCAAACGGCGTAGTAGTCGGCAATTTTAACCCATTCCGTACCAACCAGGACTGAGTCAATGACTTCAACAACACTGGTTTCACCCTGATCGATCCGGCTGGTATCTTCGCTGACAACCGGGTTTAATTCTTTTTTCGGCTCAAACTGGTTATTGAAGCGCAGTTGAGTTGTTTCCTGTTCAAATTGGTCGTCCGCTTTTTGCGGCTGTTCGACGACCGGAAAATTTGGGTTTTTTCCCGTTTTGGGAGTAATACGCAGGTTGTTTTTAAATCGCCCGCGTTCCTGGGCCTGTGCCGTTACGGTCAAACACAAGCACCCAATGGCCAGCAGCCATCGTGTAACGGTTTCTCTCATCGTATATAGAGGGGTTTGTGGTTTATGGTTTGTGGTTGGCTGACGCCTGCTTGCCTTTGCGTCAGCCAACCGTAAACCACAAACCACAAACCCCTTAAATTTTATTATTGAACAATTTCTTCTCCCTGCATTTCCAGCGTAACCAGATACCGTTCAGCGTCGAGGGCAGCCATACAGCCGGTCCCGGCAGCCGTGATTGCCTGACGATAGATGTTATCTTGAGCATCTCCGCAGGCAAATACACCGGGTACACTGGTACGGGTACTTCCTTTTTCGGTCAGGATGTACCCACTGTCATCGAGGTCAAGGTATTCTTTAAAAATGTCGGTATTTGGTTTGTGGCCGATTGCGACAAAGAAGCCGGTCACGTCCAAAATACGCTCTTCGCCCGTGGCACTGTTCTTCACCCGAACACCCGTTACATCATCGTCGCCAAGAACTTCCTCGGTCGATGTGTTGTACAGAATTTCGATGTTGTGAGCGGTCTGAACCCGTTTCTGCATGAAATGAGAAGCCCGCATTTCATCCCGACGAACCAGCATATATACTTTCCGGCAAAGATTGGCCAAATAGCTGGCTTCTTCGGCCGCTGTGTCGCCGGCACCAACGATGGCAACGTCCTGTCCGCGGAAAAAGAACCCATCACAAACTGCACAGGCCGATACGCCCCGGCCGTTTAGCCGCATCTCGGAAGGGAGACCAAGCCATTTGGCCGATGCACCCGTCGAAATGATGACCGCGTCGGCCGTAATCTCATGTTTATCGTCAACGATAGCGCGGTGGGGCGTTCCTAAACCTGGCTGATCCGAGAAAATGACTTTGGTCACCAGGCCGTATCGAATGTCTGTTCCGAACCGACGGGCCTGATTTTCAAGGTCCTGCATCATCTGAGGGCCTTGTACGCCATCTGGATAACCCGGAAAGTTATCGACTTCGTTGGTGATGGTCAGTTGGCCGCCGGGCTGACCACCCTGGTATAAAACAGGTTGCATATTGGCCCGTGAAGCATAAATGGCGGCTGTATAACCGGCAGGGCCGGAACCTATTATCAAGCACTTTACGTGTTCGGATGTCATTACAATGGGAGCGAAGTCGTCTGGAAATAAGAAAAATAACCCCTTAAAACTGGAGGGTATTCTGACAACATACACAAAATTGAAAAAAATCCCGCGGAAAGCAAAGAGAAGTAAGATATAGGATGTGTGGTGAATGATGAATGATAGATGATGAATAAGGCTAAAGGGCTGTCAAATCATTTATCACCTATCATTCATCATTCATTACTACAAGGTTCTCCAATCGATCCGGCGGTTCAAGCGTCTGTTTTCGTCGGATGTATTTGGCACAAAGGGTTTGGTTTTCCCATAACCAACGGCTTTGATACGGCCCGGCTGAATACCCGCCTTAGTCAGGTAAGCTACCACCGCCTGCGCCCGCTTTTGCGAAAGGATCAGGTTAGCGGCTGCATCGCCCTTATCGTCGGTATGTCCTGAAATTTCAATGTTGACGGCCGGATTTGTTTGCATAAACACCACCAGCCGGTTGAGCTCTGTCAGGGATTTGTCGGCCAGATCATAACGGCCATAGTCGAAGAATAAATTATTCAACGTCTCATTCGCCGACGATCCACTGATAACCGGTTCCAGGGGCACGCTTAAGGACAATCCTTCGCCCTTGGTTTTCTGAGTAAAATCGAACGACAGACTCTTGAAGAGATAACCGGGGACGCTTACATAAAGGGCATATTCACCTCCACTTGGCAGCACGGCCGTATATTGCCCTGTTTGCGCGTCGGCGTCGACCCGCGACACAACCTGGTTTGTTTTCAAGTCGATTAGCTCAACCGTGGCTGCCAGAGGCTTCTTTGTTTTGGCATCGGCTACCGTGCCTTTCAGAAAGCTTACCGAGCGTATCCGATCCCGTAATGATTCGGGAAGGTCAAAGGTGTATAGCCGGGATTTTTGCGACACCCCGTCTTTTTGTTCTTCAAAGGAGTAATAGGCTCGTGTGCCATTGGCGGCTACGAATAAGGACGCCTGGTCTTCGGCCGTATTGATCGGATACCCTAAATTGCTGGGGGCCGACCAGCCCGATGCACCGCGATCTGTCACAAACAGGTCATAGCCACCCAAACCTACATGGCCTTCCGAGGCAAAAAATAGGCTTTGCCCATTGGCGTGCAGGAAAGGAGAGGCCTCGTTGGCCGGGGTGTTGATCGGTTCGCCAAGGTTTACCGGTTCGGCCCAGTTTCCATCAGTACCAAGGTCACTGCGCCAGATGTCCCGACGCCCTTTGCCGCCCGGCCGGTCCGAAATAAAGTAAAGCTGGCGACCGTCGGCCGATAGGGCAGGCTGTGATTCGTAGAAATGGGTGTTGATGGCGGGTCCCAGATTTTCCGGGTTAGACCAGTCGTTACCCGTTTTATGACTCACGTATAGATCACAACTGCCGTAGCCTTTTCGTCCCTGGCAAGCCGTAAACACCAGCGTACGACCATCGGCCGAAAGGCTGGCCGTGCCCTCATTTTCAGGTGTATTGATGTTCGACGCCAGCGATACCGGGGGCGTCCATGTTTCGCCATTGAAGGTAGCGGTCATCAAATCTTCATCACCTTCGGGTTTCAGGGCTGTAAACACCAATGTCTGTTCATCGGCCGTCAGGACCGGAAAATACTGGGAAGGCGTCGTTTGCAGTACAGCCGACAGTGGTTTTGGGTCAACGGCCTGAGGGTGTTGGGTAGCGTCCAGCCCAAAGCGGGCAGTCTCAAGTTGCCGGGCAACGCGTTTTCCCTGAGCCGATTGAGGGGCAAACTGAGTTTGGTATTTTTCCAGATAAGGAATGACTTCACTGTAGCGCCCCAACCGAAGCAACGTATTGCTCAGGGCCTGATAGGCCGCGCCGGAAGCCGGGCTATCCGGTTGAATCCGAACGGCTGCCCGGTAGGCATTCAGGGCTGGGTCGAACTGTCTGGTGAACTCATACAACTGGCCCAGCTTAATGTAGGCGTCAGAATATGTGGGGTCCTGCTTGATAGCCTGTTCCATAAACGGAATAGCCTCATTCGCTTTCCGTTCCCCAAACAGTTTAATGGACTGGGCATAAAGCTCCTTCGCCTTGGGGTTCTGGGAAAAGGAGGAGAAGGCGGAAAGAAGAAGTAACAAGAGGCCAGAAAGGCGAGTGCACAAACGAACGCCATCGATTCCGTTCCTCTTTCCGACTATTTTCCTTATGGAATATCCAGATACTTGTGTGTCTGCAACGAGATTTGCCATTGCGGGTGATCTTTTACGTACTCAACGATGCGAGGTAGCATTTCATTGGAACGACTCCATTCGGATTGCAAAAAGAGTTTGCATTCAGGGCGAAGATGCGGTACGAACGACTCGGCAAACGCGAAATCCGACTGATTATAAATGATCACTTTCAACTCGTCGGCTCTGGCATAAATAGCCGGATTGGGCTTTTTGAATTTCTTGGGCGAGAAACAAATCCAGTCCCACGAACCCGTAACCGCCTGGCACACGCCCGACGTTTCTATATTTGTCCGAAAGCCAGCCATTTGCAGCGAAGCCGTGAGGTCGGTCAGGTCGTGCATGAGCGGCTCACCCCCCGTAATGACCGCCATTCGGCCGGGGTACTGCAACGCACCCGCGACAAGGCTATCGATGGTCAGTTTCGGATGGATACTGGCATCCCAGGATTCTTTTACGTCGCACCAGTGGCAGCCTACATCACAGCCACCAAGCCGGATAAAATAAGCGGCTCGCCCCGTATGAGCGCCCTCACCCTGAATGGTGTAAAACGCTTCCATGACGGGCAGAGCCGAGTCCACGGCGGCCGAATCCACGGCGGCCGAGTCAACGGCGGTCTTATGGAGGGAGTCCGTGGCAACTGTATTCATTGGTATCGTTTGTTGTTTTTGTTCCAGAAGCATAGGACAAAGATACGGAGTTCCGCTTTAACCGATAAGATTTCAGCCGCCTTATTGGGTAGTTTGCCAATCAGGCTGAAATCATTATTATTGCTCCCTGATTTAAATGCAATGAGATCGACTAAACTTATTCTGTTACTTGCACTTCTTGTACTTAATTCATGTCAGCCTAAAGATCCGCAAGCCAATCTGTTGTTAGGCGTCTGGGAGCTCGTTGGCTCAAAATCAGTTTCTGAAAAAGACTGGCATCGTACCGATTCAAGTCCAGCGACAAACGTCATTTTTTGGGACCATGGACTATTTTCTACTGGAGAAAGCATACTCTTCTAGGGTGGTTGGTGTAATAAGCCCGAACGGTATACCGCCAAAGAAGGGAAGATTACGTTTGTGTTCGGAGAGCCAAAATGTATTCCCATCACAGCCCCTCAAATACCCGCAAATGCTAAAATAGTTGATATCACTCAGCAGCTATTGATACTTGATTGGGGAAGCCTGTTGCTGAAATTTGAGCGCCCCAACGCCTAGGTAAATCGGCAATCTTTGCACAATATGCTGTGATTTTATTCGCTGTCGTTTACCTTTGTGCCATGATTTCCCAGCAGGCCACTCATTCTCCCTTCCGACATCGTCGCTATCATCACGGCTGCTAAGCCCGCGCGTCGACACTGGCCCGTTGAAACGCTGAACAGCGGAATCATCAAACCAATTGACTGTCCTCTTTTTCACGTACTTTTGCCCCCTGATTGACTAAAGTATAGTTGGACTATGCGGAACGGCTGCTGGTTTTACGCTAAAATCAATCAATTACGGGGTGTATGAACTGCATCGTACATCCACTATCATACCTTTCTGAATGTCATCTGTATTACGCATTGCGCTGCAAAAATCCGGTCGGTTGAGCGAAGATTCGTATCAACTTTTTAAAGAATGTGGCATCCGTTTCGACTACGGTACGGGCAAACTCAAGTCTGTTTCCTCGAATTTTCCGGCTGAGTTTTTATTCCTCCGCGACGATGATATTCCCGGCTATGTGGAAGATGGTGTCGCTGACTTAGGTATTGTTGGGGAAAACGTAGCTGTTGAAACAGGGCGACCCGTAATAACGGTTCATAAACTGGGCTTCTCGAAATGCCGCCTGTCCATCGCTATTCCCCGCGGTACCGACTGGACGGGAATTCAGGATTTGCACGGTAAAAATATTGCCACGTCGTACCCAAATTTGCTGGGTCATTATTTGGCAGGACAGGGCGTTCAAGCCGAGATACACGAAATTAGCGGATCCGTTGAAATTGCGCCCAGCATCGGGCTGGCCGAAGCCGTTTGTGATATTGTCAGTTCGGGTAGTACGCTGTTAAGCAATGGCTTAAAAGAAGTTGAAACGATTTTTCGGTCCGAAGCGATTCTCATTGCCCGACCTGAACTCGACGCTGACAAACAAGCTCTGGTCGATAAACTGCTGTTTCGGATCAAGTCGGTACAGGCGGCTAAAAATAACAAATACATTGTACTGAACGCACCCAACCATGCGCTGGACCAGATCACGTCGCTGCTGCCCGGTATGAAAAGCCCGACCGTAACGCCACTGGCCACCGAAGGCTGGAGTTCTGTACATTCTGTACTGAATGAAAACGAATTCTGGGAAAATATCGAAGCCATTCGGGCCGCTGGTGCCGAAGGAATTCTGGTTATCCCAATTGAAAAAATGATCTACTAAAAAATGATAAATGATGAATGATAAGTGATGAATAAGAGCCGTTGGGAAATCATTCATCATTCATCATTTACGAACCGCATTCATGAACATCATCCCATTTCCCGACCGTGCCGAATGGCCCGCGCTCCTGGCTCGGCCGGTGCAGTCAACGCAGCAGATTGAAGCGGCCGTAGCACCAATTTTAGCCCAGGTTCGTGCCGGGGGCGACGCGGCTTTGATCGAGTTGGCCCAGAAGTTTGATAAAGTTGATTTGTCGGAGGGTGGGCTTGAAGTGCCTCAGGCCGAACTCGACGCGGCCGAAAGCCAACTGAGTGACGAGTTGAAAGTCGCCATTGGTCAGGCATACCAGAATATCCGGCTTTTTCACGAGCGGCAAAAACAGCCGATCGAGAAAGTTGAAACCATGCCGGGCGTGGTGTGCTGGCGCAAAAGCGTCGGCATTGAAAAAGTGGGTTTGTACATACCCGGCGGTACGGCTCCGCTTTTCAGTACCGTTTTGATGCTGGGGATTCCGGCCCAACTGGCTGGCTGCCGGGAAGTTGTCTTGTGTACGCCCAGCAATCACCCGGCCATTTATTTTGCGGCCAAACTCGTAGGCATCACGAAGGTTTTTCGCATTGGCGGGGCGCAGGCCATTGCGGCCATGGCTTACGGAACGGCATCTGTACCCCAGGTTTACAAGATCTTCGGTCCAGGTAACCAGTATGTTACGTCGGCAAAAATGCTGGTAGCCAAAGAGGGGATGGCCATCGACATGCCCGCCGGGCCCAGTGAAGTGGCTGTCTACGCGGATGATTCAGCCATACCGGCTTTTGTGGCTTCCGATCTGCTTTCGCAGGCCGAACACGGTGCCGACAGCCAGGTGTTGCTGGTGTCGACCAGTAAAAAGCTCGTATCGATGGTCAACCTGGCCCTGCCAACCCAGTTGAGTAAACTGCCGCGCCGGGAGCTGGCTGAAAAAGCGCTGGAAAACAGCAAGGCTATTCTGGTCGATACGGAGGCCGATGCTATTGACTTATTGAATGCCTATGCCGCTGAACACCTGATTCTTAGCGTTGAAAATGCCGAAGCCGTCGCGGAGAAGATCATCAATGCGGGGTCAATTTTCCTGGGCAACTACACCCCTGAATCGGCGGGTGATTATGCGTCTGGAACGAACCATACGTTACCGACCAACGGATTTGCCCGCGCCTACAGTGGCGTTTCGCTGGATAGCTTCGTCAAGAAAATTACCATCCAGCACATCAGCCCGGAAGGTCTACAAGCACTGGGTCCGGTCGTTGAAGCAATGGCCGAAGCCGAATCGCTCGATGCCCACAAACGGGCGGTGAGCCTGCGATTAGCGAGCCTGACGGAAGTAAATCCCGTTTGAGTTTGTTATCTTGCTGACTAAACGGTCAAAGAAATCATGAGCCAGTTAGTGATCGAAGTAGATACGCCCGAAGATGAAGCTTTGCTGATGCAGTTGTTGCCTCGATTGAATGGGCGATTGGTGGAGAAGAAGTCAACACCACCTAAGTTAACTTTAGCGGAGGTGTTGGAAAAAATTATTCAATCGGGTGGGGCAGGCGAATCATTTGGCGATCCATCTGAATGGCAACGAGAGATTCGCAGTTGGGATCGCGTACTGGATGGTCGTGAAGAATGATTCTAGACAGTAATATTATTATTTACTCGGCTCAACCTGAATACGTATCGTTGGCTAGATATCTCCAGACGAATCAGAACAGTGTTCGTGTTTCGCTTATTTCTACGCTTGAGGTATTGGGTTTTAGTCGCCTTACACTAAAAGATAAGCTAACATTTGAAGCCTATTTAGCTAGTGTTGAGATTGTACCAATCACTGACAGTATAGTTACTGAAGCCATTCGACTGCGTCAGCAACGCAAACGCTCACTCGGCGATTCGATCATTGCCGCTACCGGCCTGCTTTACAAGCTACCAATCCTGACTAATAATACGGCTGATTTTGATGATATTTCTGGCCTGGAAGTCATTTCGCTGGCGTCGGTTCTCTAGTTTCTTTTGCGCTACCTATGCTTGATCTCACTACGTTACGCGCCGACACGCCCGGCGTTCAGCACGTCATACATTTTAATAACGCTGGAGCATCGTTGATGCCCCAGCCAGTGATCGATGCCATTACGGCTCACATTACGCTCGAGGCCCAAATTGGTGGGTATGAAGCCGCAGAACTTCGGAAAACAGCCATTCAGGATTTTTACCAGTCCACGGCTGATCTGCTCAATACCACCGCCGACCATATTGCTGCTGCTGCCAATGCCACCGATGCCTACGCCCGTGCGCTATCGTCTATCCCGTTTCAGCGGGACGACGTAATCCTGACGACGACCAACGACTACGTTTCCAACCAGATCGCGTTTCTATCGTTGCAGAAGCGGTTTGGCGTGAAGGTCGTTCGGGCGGCCAACGACCCGGCTACGGGCGTTTCAGTGGATGACATGGCCGAAAAAATCAAGTCGTTACGGCCCCGGCTGGTAGCCGTTACCCACGTGCCAACCAACTCGGGGCTGGTTCAGCCGGTCGAAGCAATTGGCCAGTTCTGCCGCGAATATGATGTGCTTTATCTGGTAGATGCCTGTCAATCGGTGGGGCAGTTGCCGGTAGATGTACAGGCGATTCAGTGCGATTTTTTGACTGCTACCTGCCGGAAGTTTCTGCGAGGGCCACGCGGGATGGGTTTTCTGTTCGTTTCCAGCAAAGTTCTGGCGGCTAACATGGCACCCCTGTTTATTGATCTTCATGGGGCTTCGTGGGAGTCGGCGTATACATATCGGCTGGAACCAACGGCCAAACGGTTCGAGGATTGGGAGTTTCCCCATGCGCTGGTGCTGGGCGCTGCCGAAGCCTATCGCTACGCGATAAAAGTGGGCATTGCAGAAATTGCTGAGCGAAACGCTGCCCTTTGCGCAACACTCCGTTCGGCATTAGCTCAATTGCCGGGCGTTCGTCTGCTGGACGAAGGCGACCGATTAGCCAGCCTCATTACGCTGATCAGTGATCGAAAATCGGCCACTGAACTGAAAACTGCCTTGGCAGAAAAGCGGATCAATACGTCCATTAGCACACACGGGGCGGCCATTCTGGATTATGATCGAAAAGGCATGAAAACCGAAGCACTCCGGATTTCACCCCACTATTTCAATACAGATGAGGAGGTTAGAATAATAGTGGAAACGCTGGAAACTATCTTTAGGTGAACGCAGAACGGTATATACACATGAGTAACCAGAGAAAATCTCTAGTTGTACGTTGGAGGATAGCCGCCTGCCTGGTTCTCCTGACCATCTGCCCGGTAAAAAGCCAACCTACCTCAGCAAAGAAGATCTTCGATCAAATGCTCCATGTTTATGCCAATGCGAATACGTATCAGGATAAGGGCCGTGTTCAAACATTCTTTTATGACCTTAATCAGAAAACACCTACGTTTTTAACGGTTCGGAATTTTACGACAGCCTACAACCGACAAATAGATGCGTTTAGGTTTTGGTACAAAACAGAAAAAGCAACAGCTGCCAATGTACATGAGGAAATGGTGATATGGAGCCGAAAAAACGATGGCCATTTATGGTGGACAATAAATAAGTCGGGCGATCAAAGAATGCCATTAATCGAGGCCCTGGGGGTGGCTACCGGAGTATCGGGGACGGCATCACGAAAAATTCCGGGACTATTATTGTCTCAGTCGATTGGGGCTGGCTGGAGTATTGATTCGCTCAAAAATGTTAAGCTGATTGGTAAGGATGTCCAGGGCAATAGGCCGTGCTATCGCCTTACCGGGATTTTCTGGAAAAACAGGGTGGCTTTTCTTTGGGTTGATCAACAGACGTTTTTACTGCTACGGGTTGATGAAGGACATTCGATGTCTAAATC
The DNA here is from genome assembly GCF_054776595.1 of Spirosoma horti. NCBI lineage: Bacteria > Pseudomonadati > Bacteroidota > Cytophagia > Cytophagales > Cytophagaceae > Spirosoma > Spirosoma horti. The sequence goes on along the minus strand of NZ_BAAHBQ010000001.1, from coordinate 231,217 downwards.
AAAATGGAAAACGAGTATTACCTACCAGGCAGTAGTCAATAAACCCATACCTGAAAACGCGCTAGCGTTTGATCCTCCCCGTTCTCAGTGATTAATTCTGTTCATACCCAATCTCCAAAACAGACGCTCACATGAAGCACCTCGCCGACCTACTGCTACTGGGTGACCCTCGCTTATACGAATCCTGCGCGCCCGTTCTGGAATCGGAATTGCCGCTGGTGCCGGGCTGGGTAGCCGACCTGCACAATGTCATGGAAGAGATCCGGGTGAAATACCAGTTTGGCCGGGGAATCGCGGCTCCCCAACTCGGAATCATGAAACGGCTGATCTACCTCAATGTAGATCGTCCTACGGTTATTCTGAACCCCGAATTTGTGTCGGTCAGTACCGAAACCGATGAACTTTGGGACGATTGCATGAGCTTTCCGAATTTGCTGGTGCGAGTTCGACGGCATCGGCAACTGACCATGAACTACCGGGATGAACATTGGCAACCGCAATCCTGGAACGTTACGGACTGGGCTATGTCGGAGTTAATTCAGCATGAATACGACCACCTGAACGGCGTTCTGTGCACCATGCGCGCCCTTGATGAACGATCCTTTCAGTGGCGGCCAACACCCGCTACTAACTCATAACGGTGTCCATAAAGCCAGATTATTCGCGCAAACCGTGCTTGTTTACCCGCGAAACTGGTTAGGTCTGGTGGAAGGCGGTATATTTGTGGTTCAGGGTTTATATGGGTTAATCGCCAACTGGCCGAAGCCGCCTTGCCGTAAACCGTCAACTTAGTCAATTGAACGTACTGTTGTTCCCATGTTTAGTCTTACCAATCTCCTCCGCCCGCACATTCTGAGCCTGACGCCTTACTCCTCAGCTCGTGATGAGTATACGGGTAAAGAAGGTATATTTCTGGATGCCAATGAAAATCCGCTGGGTTCAACGACGACCCAGGGTGATTATAACCGCTATCCCGACCCGCATCAGGGAGCCATTAAACATCGGCTGGCCCCCATAAAAGGCGTTCGGCCGGCGCAGATTTTTCTGGGAAACGGGTCCGACGAACCCATTGACCTGCTGGTTCGGGCAACCTGTACCCCAGGCAGTCAGGACTCTATTTTAATCATGCCGCCTACTTATGGCATGTACGAAGTGTCGGCAGCCGTCAACGATGTCAACATCACCAAAGTCCCGCTAACCCCCGATTTTCAGGTAGATACCCAGGCCGTATTGGCTGCTATAACGAATCACACTAAGCTTATCTGGCTTTGTTCACCCAATAACCCGTCGGGCAATTTGTTGCAGGCTGATGCCATCTGGACAATCCTGAAGGCGGCTGATCAGTCGCTGGTCATTGTCGATGAAGCGTACATTGATTTTGCCAGTACGCCGTCCTGGACGAGTGAACTGGATAACTATCCCAACCTGGTCGTTCTGCAAACCTTTTCGAAAGCCTGGGGGCTGGCGGCTCTCCGGCTCGGCATGTGCTTTGCGTCGGACGAATTGATCGCCGTTTTGAATAAAATAAAGCCGCCCTATAACATCTCTGCCCCAACGCAGGCCCTCGCGCTGGACGCGTTGACGAATGAGGAGGCAAAGAACAGGATGGTTGCTCAAATCATGGCCGAACGGCAGCAATTAGCGGAAAAACTTCGGTCGCTGCCGATAGTACAGGTTATCCACCCGTCCGATGCCAATTTTCTGCTGGTGCAGTTCACCGATGCCAACGCTACATTTGCCTACCTGATCGACCAGCAGGTCATTGTTCGGGATCGGTCGAAGGTGAAATTATGCGACGGTTGCCTGCGAATTTCAGTGGGTACGTCCGAGGAAAATGAAAGCCTGATCGCGGTGCTTCGGCAGATGCCCCAGGCGCCCTTACCGACCGATTTGCCACTCGGAACGGGTGAGGATGCCACCAGGCCGGAACTTGTTTCGAATGCCTGACCTTAGCTATCTCAGTTGGTTACTTCGACAGAACGAGGGCGTCAAAGGTTATTTCCTCCATTTATTTATGAAAAGATCCGTAATGATTACGTCACTGGCCTTGCTGGGCTGGTTAATAACATCGAATGGTGCGCAAGCGCAGTATAACAACTGGTCGGTGGGTTTTCGGCTTGGAGAGCCATCCGGCATAAACGTTCGTAAATATTTTGGCAACAACCGCGCCTTTGACCTCAACATTGGTACCTACGGTGGTCTGTACGGTACCAAACGCAGTTATGGCCCCGGCGATTATAAAAGCGTTGGGCTGACCGTTCAGGGGCATTACCTCTGGCATACGGCTGTAACCAAGAGCGAGAGCATTCGTGCGTATTACGGATTTGGCGGGCAGATCAACAACCGCCGGACTTATCCGCTCCGGCTCAATGGTGAATACCAGAAAACACTCTCGCTGGGTGGTTCCGGTATTGGTGGCCTGGAGTTTTTTCCGGTTAACAAACCGTATTCTATCTTTCTGGAAACGGGTGCTTACGTTGAACTTTTACAATCCCCGTTTTTCCTGAGCCTGAACACGGGTATTGGACTGCGGTATAATTTTTAAAGGAGTTAAGAGTCAGTATTAGGCGTGAGGAGGTAGGAGGGCGGATGAGTCAGTAAAAAGTTATGCCGGTCCTACCTCCTCACGCCTAATACTGACTCCTCAAAACATCCATGTTTAAAATTTATAGCTCTTCGGCTGGGTCGGGGAAGACATACACGCTCACAAAAGAGTACCTCAAACTGGCCTTGCGGCCAGATGTGGAGGATGGCTATTTTCGGCGTATTCTGGCCGTAACGTTTACCAACGCAGCCGCCAACGAGATGAAAAACCGGATTCTGGAAAATCTGTCCGGTATCGCCGGAACGAAAGAATCTCCTTTGTTGACGGAACTGGTGGTTGAGCTGCATGGGGTACAACCCGGAACGGATTCGTTCGATCTGGCTAAACTAGAGTTACGAAAAAAAGCGTCCGGCGTTTTTCGAACCATTCTGCACCGCTACGCCGATTTCAGCGTAACCACCATCGACTCCTTCACCCAGCGTATTGTCATGGCGTTTACCGACGAGCTGGGCCTGCCTTACTCCTTTGAAGTAGAACTGGAAACGGACGAAGTGCTCGAAATGGCCATCGACAACCTGATTGAAAAAGCGGGCACTGATGAGATGGAGGAGATTACCACCATTTTGAGCGAGTACTACACCAATACGGCTGCCGAAGGTAAAAGCTGGAACCAACTTCCCGAACTGCTCAAGGAGTTTGGCCGCAACCTTACGTCTGACCAATTCTACGAGGCTGTTAACGCGGCTCAGGAACTGTCGCCAGGTGCTTTGCGCGTCATTCGGACCCAATTGCTTACCCATAATCAACAGGTTGAGACCGAGGTCGTTGCGCATGGGCAGCGAGCCTGGAAACGGATAACCGACGCGGGCCTGGACGAGAAAGATTTTAGCTACGGCGCCAGCGGAGTGGGCGGTTTTTTCAAAGCCATTGCTGAAGGCAACGCCCAGCGCGAAGCGGGAACCCGAGTGCACAATGCCCTAAACAACGGCGACTGGTATACCAAAAAAACACCCTTACCCGTTCAGGGTCTGATCGACGGGATGGCCAGCGAGTTGAGTGACTGTATTACCCAAATTCTGAGCGTCCGTGATGAACGTGGCTTGCAGGTCACCCTGTTCGATTGCCTGTTGCCTCATTTGCAGAAACTGGCCTTGCTGAAACAAATGCGGGTTGAATTCGATGAGTTACTGCGGAAAGATGGCCGGGTGCACATTTCCGAATTCAACAAAAAAATTCTAAATATTGTCGCGTCTGAACCCGTTCCGTTTCTGTATGAGCGGCTGGGTACCAAATACAACCACATCCTGATCGATGAATTTCAGGATACGTCTCGGCTTCAGTTTGCCAACCTGTTGCCCCTGATCGAAAACGCCCTTGGGGGTGATCACTTCAACCTGGCCGTTGGCGATGGGAAGCAGGCTATTTACCGGTTCCGGGGGGGCGATATGGACCAGATCGTTGCTCTGCATCGGAAAGACCTCGATACGCTCAAACAGGCGCATAATCCCGGCTCCTGGACGGCCGATCGTATTGATATGCTGGATGGTCATTTGCAGGAAGCCTTGCTCGATACCAACTGGCGAAGTGCGGAGCCGATTGTCCGGTTTAATAATGACTTCTTTGAGTTCACCGCTCGTAAGTTCGAAAGCCAGCATCCGAAATTAGCGGAGGTATTCGATCCCGAAAAGCAATTTCACCAGAAGGCCCAGCCGAATGCGCACGTTGCCGGTCACGTTCAGATCGACTTTGTGGCTAAAGATGCCGAGGCCGATAAAGATATTACTGCACAGATGCTCGGAAAAACCATGGAGCATCTGGACAAAGCGCTGGCTGACGGATATAAATTTGGGGACATTGCCATTTTGTGTCGGAAAAAATCCCACGCTAAAGTACTCGCCAATGAGCTGAATGCCCGGCGAATTCCGCTGGTATCGGCAGACTCCCTTTCGCTGGAATTCTCTGATCCCGTCAAATGGCTGGTGACGCTGATGCAACTCCTGCAACGACCTGATCAGAAGCTCCTTCGATACGAACTTCTCTACCTGTTTCATCGGGTGGTGCAGGGTATTTTTCCGGATGATGTGCTGACGGAGAAACTAAGTGCCATTGCCGAAAGCGATATCGACGCCACCTACGCGTACCTCGCCGACGAAGGGTATCCGCTGGACCCCTACGTGATGGGTCAACTTAACCCGTACGAACTGGCCGAGCGATTGACCGCCCAATTCGGCCTATTCAACCAGGCTGAGCATAACCCCTTTCTGTTCCGTTTTCTGGATGAGGTGCTGGCGTTCAACCATAAACGCAGTGGTCACCTTAGCGATTTTCTGTTATACTGGGAAGGCGTCAGGCAAAAGATTTCGGTGGAAGGAAACGCCCGGAATGCCGTCAGTATCCAGACCGTTCACCGATCAAAGGGGCTCGAATTTCCGGTAGTTATCATTCCATTTGCCAACTGGAAAGTGGAACCGATCAACGATAGCACGATCTGGCTCGACCTGTCAGCGATTCGAACCGATGCGCTTTCTCACGAAAACGGGGCGGGTCAGTTGACTCGGCTGTTGTCGGCTCCGGCCCATACGACCAGTAAACTGAGGGGTACGCCCAAGGTTATTGCCGATCAGTATGAAGAAGAATTCACCCGTACGTTTCTGGAAAACATGAACCTGCTCTATGTGGCCTTTACCCGACCAACAGACCGGCTCTATATAATCAGTGAAGCGAAAGAGTTCACCAAAGGGCAACAAAACACCATCAGCCACTGGCTGCATGCGTTCCTGAGGGATAGTGAGGTGGCCCGAAACTGCGGCTGCGCCTGGCAGGAGGGGCAATTGAGTTACCAGATCAGCCTGTGTGCCGACTCGTTTTCGCATCAGAAAGAAGAGGGGCCATTGGATGAGATTGTTCTGGAAGACATCGTGAGCGGCCATCGGGGTCAGGATATGCAACTGCGCCGACAGGCCGACCGTATGTTCGATGTCGCCACGTTTGAACGCACGCGCGAGCGGGACCGAAAACTCTGTGCAGCCCTGAGCCTGATAAAAGGTCCCGACAGCATCGACCTTGTGTTGCGCCAACTAGTGAGTGAGGGCCTTGTTCGCCAGGCCGAAAGGGCGGAATTAAAACAAAGTCTGCTAACTATTGTAACGCATCCCGCCCTGTCCTCTCTTTTTGATTCGTCGCTACGGATCGATACGGATCGGAGCATACTGAGCAATAAACGAGTGCATGGCGCCCCGCATCGGGTTGTGCATTATCCGGATGGGCATATCGTACTGGTTCAGTATGAGTCGGTGCCAGTCGTATCGGAGTTGAGTGATGCCCCTTCATTGGTGAAGAGCCCAACGGATTCGTTGAGGTACTTTACCAATTTATACCGGGAAATGGGCTTTCACGAGGTGGAAGGCCGTCTGGTTTATTTGTCAACTGAACCAGATGTGGTGAAAGTAATTTAAAATTGTATGATCGTTAACGCATGATAGATTCTCCAAAGTCGGTTACAGCCCGTACGTGTAGTACCCTTGTTTTTATTCTTAGTTCGCTTCTCTGTGTAAATGCTTCATTTGCGCAAACCTCCTCGCCTTACGAATTAAAGACGGGTCGGGAGATCACCTTGCTGGGTGTGGGGGCCGCCATACAGGGTGGTTTGTTTGCCATCAATTCAACGATCGATCCACTCACTCCGGCTGAAGTATCTGTCCTCAACCGGGCCGACGTCAACTCATTCGATCGGAAAGCCACTTACCACTGGTCTACGTCGGCCGACAAGCTGAGTGATGTTACGCTGGCGGGCAACGCGGCCGTTTTTGGCTTACTCGCGCTGGGTACCAAACCAATGCGGCAGGACATTAAAACGGTGGGAATCATGTTTGTGGAAACGATCGCCTTCGCCAATGGCCTCGAACGAGTGGTGAAAGCCGTCACACAGCGCCCCCGGCCCTTTGTGTACAATCCGACTGTGCCACTGGAAGAAAAACTGACGCGGGATGCCCGACAGTCGTTTTTTTCGGGACACGCCACCCATGCCTTCGCTACGGCCGTTTTTACGGGCGAAGTATTCCGGCATTATTTCCCGAATTCGCGGCTCAAACCCGTTGTCTGGGTAGGATCGCTTGGCCTGGCAACGGCCACCTGTTTGCTCCGATACGAAGCCGGGCTGCATTACCCCACCGATTTGATTGCCGGGGCGGCCGTTGGCTCCCTGGTAGGCTGGGGAATTCCAAAACTGCATGAGGTCAAAAACCACAGTGCGCTGGGTCGCCGGATGGATATACAGCCCTGGAGTACGGGTTCAGCTAATGGAATTTACATGCGGTTAGCGGTGTTTTCCCGTTAACTTTACCGCCCTGTTCGCTGGCTGATCAATCGGCTGGTGTTATCTGAATAATGACAAAAATTACCGACCATATCAAGGCTGCCAACAGCAAACCAATTTTCTCCATTGAAGTTATTCCGCCCATTAAAGGCGATAATCTGAAAAGTCTGCTCGATAATATTGAGCCGCTGATGGAGTTCAAGCCGCCATTTATTGACGTTACCTACCATCGGGAGGAGTACATCGAGCGGCCATTGCCCGATGGTACTATTCAGAAAATCGTGACCCGTAAACGGCCCGGCACCGTGGGTATTTGCTCGGCCATTATGCACCGCTTTGGCGTCGATCCGGTGCCGCATGTGCTTTGTGGTGGTTTCTCCCGCGAAGAAACGGAAGACTTCCTAATTGACCTCCATTATCTGGGTATCGATAACGCCCTCGTGCTGCGGGGCGATCCGGCCAAGCCGTTTACAACGTTCAAGGCAAAAGAAAATGGCTACATGTATGCCAGCGAACTGGTTGAGCAAGTGGCCAACATGAATAAAGGGATTTATCTGCACGAAGAAGATACAGCCCTGGCCCCCAGTAATTTCTGCATCGGTGTGGCCGCTTACCCCGAGAAGCATTTTGAGGCTGCTGATCACGACATCGATTTTCAATACCTGAAGCAGAAGATCGACAAAGGGGCAGATTATATTGTCACACAGATGTTCTTCGACAATACGAAGTTCATCGATTTTGTTGACCGCTGCCGGAAAGAAGGGATCAATGTGCCCATCATTCCGGGCCTCAAGCCACTCAGCACCCGTCGGCAACTTCAGGTATTACCCAAGCTATTCCACCTCGAATTACCAGCCGATCTGGTTCGGGCGGTTGAAGCCTGCGAAAACGACCAGCAGGCTCGGCAGGTCGGTATCGAATGGTGCATTCAGCAATGCCGCGAACTGATCGCTTATGGCTCACCGGTAATGCACTTCTATACCATGGGTAAATCCGACAATATTATGAAAGTTGCGAGGGAGATTTTTTAACCTACATCTTTACAGAAAAGCCGGGTCATTTTCGTTAGGAATGACCCGGCTTTTCTGTAAAGATGTAGGTCGTTTTCTACTTATTCGGCGAGGTAATTACCAATGCCAACAACAACCGTCGATAGGACAACCATCGTAATACCCAATGTAATGGTGCGCATGGTCGGCTTGTTGGCGCCCCGCCATTCGTGCAGATACAGGCCCCAGAAGCTACTGAAAGCAATGATGAAGGCCATGTGGAGCGTCCAGCCCGAGAACCGGTATTCGCCCATCTTGCTATCGCCCATACCGTAAAAGAAGAACTGGAAATACCAGGTAAAACCAGCCATGGCACAGAAAATAATGTTCTTTACGATAGGGGTCGAAATATTACTGTAGTCGGTATACGTGCGGTTGCGGATGTTCAGGTAGATCGTCCAGATGGCATTTGTTGTCAGTCCTCCCAGCAGAATAATTACCAGGGCGGCATTGTTCATATACAAAGGATCGGTCCCATTTTTGACGGCCAGATCGGCAATGGGTTGTCCGGCTGTGAGACCAAATGAAAAGCAGGCGCTCATAATCCCCGAGAAAACAGCCACCAGTAAACCTTTACGGATATCGAATTCGGCGATAACGGCTTTTTTCTGCTCATCCGACAGGGAGCGTTCCTTCATCATCCCGGCAATGCCGCAAATTGAGATTCCCAACACACATACGCCCAGCCCAAGCATAATGACCTGGCCAGACGTCGTGCTGATCAACTGGCCGAACTGGCCCTGCCAGATGGGTGGCACCAGCGTTCCGAAAACAGCGCACAGCCCCAGCGTCACGGCCATCCCGAGCGATAAGCCCAGATAGCGCATGGCCAGGCCAAACGTTAAGCCGCCAAAGCCCCACAAAACACCCCAAAAATAAGTCCACAGGATCGTTTCGCGAGGAATTTGGGCCAGAACGCCAAACAGGTTCGGCACGGTGAGTGAGCCTAATAACAGGGGTGCGGCTAACCAGGAAAATAAACCACCGACGAGCCAGTAGCTTTCCCAGGCCCATCCACGAACTTTCTGATACGGTATATAAAAACTGCCGGAGGCAAAGCCGCCCAGCGCATGAAAAAAGACACCCAGGAATACAGCCACGTTATCTACGTTTTTTCAAATTTATTCTTTGCATCGTCAAAAGCTTTCCTGTGCTCTCCTGTTTTAAAAAGTAAATTGAGCGATTAAAAGAGAACCTATTTTTTTAATAAGCTTAACAGGAGAGTACATGAAGCAGGAGAAAAGGAAAAAAGCTTACTTTGTCTAAAACACGATTTCTGAAGATACTACTTACTAAATATTTATGAATACGACGCAAGCGTTCAACTATGTGAGCTACCTCTGGGATGACAAAAAGGCGGCAGAACTGGCTGGTGACGAAGTCGCCCTCTTTATATACCGTTCCAATTTACTCGGCGCCGACCTGCGCTTAACGAACTATGCTGGCGGAAATACGTCAGTTAAGTTAATGGAAACCAATCCGTTAACTGGTGAGCCCGTTGAGGTTATGTGGGTAAAAGGATCGGGGGGGGATATTGGAACGCTGACCAAAAAAGGGTGTGCCAATCTCTACGTCGAGCGCTTGCATGCGTTGAAAAACCGCTACCGGGGACTTGCTTTCGAAGATGAGATGGTTGGCCTCTTCGATCACTGCCTCTTCGATCCCAAATGTGCTGCTCCCTCTATCGATACGCCGTTGCACGGATTATTGCCGTTCAAACATATTGATCACCTGCACCCCGATGCGCTGATTGCGATTGCGGCCAGCCGCGATGGCGAAGCAATCATGCACCAGATCTGGGGAGATCAGCTCGCCTGGTTACCTTGGCAGCGGCCTGGTTTCGACCTGGGCCTTAAACTGGAAGAAACCGTTCGGAATAACCCAAACCTGCGCGGGGTGATTCTGGGCGGACACGGGCTGTTTACCTGGGGCGATACATCGTATGAGTCGTATATCAATACACTGGAAGTGATCGAGCAGGCGTCTGAATACCTGGCGGCTAATTATGGAAAAAAACGGGCCGTCTTTGGCGGGCCTGCCCGGGAGAATACCGACGCCGATGCCCGTAAAAAACAGGCCGCTTCGTTGATGCCCGTTCTGCGTGGCCTGGCGTCGGGTCACCGGCGGATGGTGGGTCACTTCACCGACGACGAGCGTGTGCTGGAATTTGTGAATTCGCACGATTTGCCCCGGCTGGCTCGGCTGGGCACCAGTTGCCCCGACCATTTCCTGCGTACTAAAATTCGCCCGCTGGTGCTGGACCCCATTCAATTGTCATCGGCCGATAGCGAAGCGTATCTGGAAAAGGCATTTGCCGACTACCGCGACGATTATGCGGCCTACTACGAGCGTAACAAGCACGATAACAGCCCTGCCATTCGTGACCCGAATCCGGTGGTCATTCTTTGGCCAGCGGTGGGTATGTTTACCTTTGCCAAAGACAAGCAGACGGCCCGTGTGGCGGCTGAATTTTATACCAACGCCATCAATGTGATGAAAGGCGCCGAAGCGGTCTCGGACTATGTCGGTCTGCCCGAGCAGGAGGCTTTTGATATTGAATATTGGCTGCTGGAAGAAGCTAAATTACAGCGGATGCCGAAGCCAAAACCGCTGTCAGGGAAGGTGGCGCTCATTACGGGTAGTGCGGGCGGAATCGGTAAGGCCATTGCCAAAACGTTTCTGGCCGAAGGGGCCGTGGTCATTATCAACGACAATGACGCCGATCGATTAGCCTCTGCCAATGAGGAGTTTAAAAGTCAATACGGGAAAGATGCCTATACGGCAGTTCAGCTGGATGTGACGAACTCAGAAACCATTGCAAATGCCTACAGTGCCGCTGCGCTGGCCTTTGGTGGGGTCGATATCGTTGTCAACTGCGCGGGTTTGAGCATTTCCAAGCCCATTGAAGAGCATACTGAAAGCGACTGGGATTTGCTGTATGACGTGCTGGTAAAAGGTCAGTTTCTAGTTACCCAACAGGCCGTTGCGGTTATGCGCAAGCAAAAATTGGGTGGCGATGTTATCAATATTGTCAGCAAAAATGCCCTCGTATCGGGCCCCAACAATGCGGGATACGGGTCGGCGAAAGCGGCTCAATTACATCTGAGCCGACTGAATGCGACCGAACTGGGCAAAGACCATATCCGGGTCAATGTGGTGAATCCTGACGCGGTTATTTCCGATTCCAAAATCTGGGCCGGTGCCTGGGCTGAGGGCCGTGCCAAAGCGTATGGCGTCACGGTGGCCGAGTTGCCTGCCTACTATGCCAAGCGCACCTTGTTGAACGAAGTCATTTTGCCCGACGACATCGCAAATGCCTGTCTGGCGTTCGTAAGCGGATTGCTGGCCAAATCGACCGGTAACGTGCTGAATGTCGATGGAGGTGTCGCCATGGCCTTTGTCCGGTAGAAACAGGTTATGGGTTTGTGGTTTGTTGTTGGTGGCGCATATACATAGTTTCGTGCCCGCCAACCAGCAACCACAAATACTATCAGCCCACAAATTTATTTGTGGGTTCATCAAATCGACCGGTACATTTTTTAACCGTTTCAACGGTTTGCAGCGTCAATCAATATCATTATCTGGTAGTCCATAATGAATCATAAATCGGCGATACTCATCCGTGAATGACACTTTTCTATGGTGCTCTGCCTGATTCAAAATATAGGTACGAACACGTGACACATGCGATTCACTCACTGAAAAAGCGCCATAGCCAGTTTGCCAGGTAAAAGGCGTTACGGTTAATTTCGCCTGATTGAACGTATGCGAGCTGCTGCCTTTGATTTGTTTCAATACATCGGCAATTGACTTTTTTGGATTCAGTAAAAAAGATGTACATGGTCAGCCACACCGCCGATACACTCAACAAAGCATCCCGAATCGATGAGTTGCTTTCGTAGTTCGTCATGTATGGATGGCTGGATGTTGGGTTGAATAAGGGATTGCCGATTTTTCGTCGCGAAAACGGCATGTATCCAGATTTTTGATTTTGAGTGGCTCATTTTCGGTAAGTAAACCGTTAAAACGGTTGAGAAATGGTGACTAATTGGTTTTGTTGACCCACACATAAATGTGTGGGCTAATAGAAGAGATATGACGCAAATCCTGTGAAATGGATACATAAATAGTAGACTTAATGAAACTCGAACCCGAACATATTGCCGACTATAACCAGACACAGTTGGAAGGCCATCAACGGAAACTAGCCTACTGGACACAGGAGGTGGCGAAGGCTGAGCCGGTTATTGAGAAACTGATTGATTTTCAGATTGCTATTCCGAGTTGGGCGCTGGGAACGGGCGGCACCCGTTTCGGGCGGTTTCCGGGTGGGGGAGAGCCCCGCAGTCTGGAAGAGAAAATTGCCGATGTGGGCCTTCTACACGCCCTGAACCGCGCCAGTGGCGCGATCTCATTGCATATTCCCTGGGATATTCCGACCGATCCCAAAGCTATTAAGCAATTGGCAGCTCAACACGGCCTGCGGTTCGATGCGGTCAACTCCAATACATTTCAGGACCAGCCAGACGCCGAACAGAGTTATAAATTCGGGTCACTGCAGCATACCGATCCGTCCGTCCGTCGGCAGGCTATCGAGCACAACATCGAGGTGATCCGGCATGGCGTGGCCCTGGGTTCCGATGCACTGACCGTCTGGTTATCGGATGGGTCCTGCTTTCCCGGCCAGCTTAATTTTCGCAAAGCGTTCGACCGGACGCTGGCGAGTCTCGAAGAAATCTATGCGGCTTTGCCCAACGACTGGAAACTGTTCGTAGAGTATAAAGCCTTCGAGCCTAATTTTTATTCGATGACCGTGGGCGATTGGGGCAGCAGCTTCCTGTACGCTAACAAACTTGGACCAAAAGCCTATACCCTTGTTGACCTGGGTCACCATTTACCCAATGCCAACATCGAGCAGATCGTCGCGATTTTGTTGCATCAGGGAAAACTTGGAGGCTTCCATTTCAACGATTCCAAATACGGAGACGATGACCTGACGGCGGGCAGTATCAAACCATATCAGCTCTTTCTGATCTTCACCGAACTGGTCGATGGGCTCGACGCGCGGGGTATGAATCATGCAACCGACCTCGGCTGGATGATCGATGCTAGTCATAACGTGAAAGATCCGCTCGAAGACCTGCTCCAGTCGGTCGAAGCCATACAACTGGCGTACGCCCAGGCGCTCCTAGTCGACCGTGACGCGTTGGAAGATGCCCGCGAAGCCAACGACCCGGTTCGGGCACAGGAGATTTTGCAGGATGCTTTCCGGACTGATGTTCGGCCGCTGGTTGCCGAAGCCCGCCGTCGGGCTGGGGCTTCCCTGAATCCGCTGGATCTGTATCGGCAGTTGAACGTCCGTCAGCAACTCATCGGCGAACGGGGTGCTAAAACCGTGGCCACAGGACTGTAAAGTAATGATGATAGATGAATGATGAAATATGAATGAGCTTACCAGAGCCATATATTCATTGTCATTCATCATTAATCATGCATAATTCATCATTTATGAATGTCATTGCCATCTTCGATATTGGGAAGACCAATAAAAAGCTGTTCCTCTTCGATGAGGAGTACCGAATCGTTTGGGAGAAATCGGAGCAGTTCGTTGAAATTCCGGATGAAGACGGCGACCTGTGTGAAGACCTGAGTCGGTTAACGTCCTGGATAAGATCATCCCTGACGGAGGTACTGGCCCTACCTGACTTCTCTGTTCGAGCGGTTAACTTCTCAACGTATGGAGCTAGTCTGGTCCTGATTGATCGCGAAGGAAAGCCGTTATGTCCGCTCTACAATTATCTGAAAGCCTACCCACCGGCGTTGTTGCAGCAGTTTTTCAGTACATACGGACCTGAATCAGAAATCACCCGGCAAACGGCCTCACCCTCGCTGAGTAGCTTGAACTCGGGGCTTCAGCTATACCGATTCAAACACGAGCAGCCCGATTTGTTCGAACGACTGGCTTATGTACTCCACTTGCCGCAGTATGCCAGTTATTTGATCAGCCAATGGCCGGTTTCGGATCTGACCAGTATCGGATGTCATACTATGCTCTGGGATTTTGATCAGCAGGCGTATCATGCCTGGGTCGGCCAGGAGAAACTCGATGCGTATCTGGCTCCGGTTGTTCCATCTGACTCGGCCCGTCTGGTCACTGTCGATGGCAAATCCATTCAGGCCGGGGTTGGCCTTCACGATAGTTCGGCGGCTTTGATTCCCTATCTGGCGTCTTTTCAGGAGCCGTTTGTGCTGATCTCAACTGGGACCTGGTGCGTGAGCATGAACCCATTCAACAGCAGTCCGTTAACGCCGGAGGAACTTCAGTATGACTGTCTCAACTACATGCATTATAAAGGGCAGCCCGTTAAATCGGCCCGCCTGTTTGCTGGTTATGAACATGAGCAACAGGTAAAACGCCTGGCCGATCATTATCAGGTACCTGTTGATTCCTACGCTCGGGTAGCGTATGACCCTGGTCTTATTGAGCAGTTGCGTCAGCATTCGGGTCCGGTAACGACGGAAGAGGATGCTAGAGGAAAGCAATTATTATCCATGCAGGGGTCTTTATTCGGGCTGCGTGACCTGACGAATTTCGCATCGTACGAGGAAGGGTATCATCAGTTGATGCTGGACATTGTCGCCCAGCAATTGATTTCAACGAACCTCGTGCTCGCCGATACATCCGATAACCGGGTCGAGGTGAAACGGCTTTTTGTGGATGGCGGCTTTGGCAAAAATCCTATTTACATGAACCTGCTGGCGAAAGCCTTTCCCGACATCGACGTGTATGCCGCATCGGTAGCACAAGCCTCGGCTTTGGGAGCCGCCCTGGCCATTCATCCGTATTGGAATGTACATCCGCTGCCGAGCGATTGTGTCGAGCTTAAGCAGTACACGAATTCGGTTGCCGCCTGACAAGTTTTTGACCCTATCCAAATGATAGATAAATCGTTAGCTGGCCGCCTTGTCGCCCTTTTTCTGGCTTTTACCTTAGCCACACAGGCGCAGACACTTCCGGCCCGTAAGGATATTCTGGCAAAAATGACGTTGGCCAATGCGTACTTCAGGCAGGCCTGGCCCGACCCTGGCAAGGAAATCGTAACCAATAAAACGCGCCCCAGCAACATCTGGACACGGGCGGTTTATTACGAAGGACTAATGGCGCTTTATGGGGTTGACCCGCAAAAAGCCTATTACGACTACGCTGTCGATTGGGGCAGTAAGCACCAATGGGGTTTGCGGTCTGGTGTCAGCACCCGTAATGCCGACGACCAGTGCTGCGGTCAAACCTACATCGAGCTGTATGAGGTCGATCAAAAGCCGGAACGGTTGCACGATATTAAAGCGTCCATCGATGCAATGGTGGCGAGTGATAAAGTCGATGACTGGAACTGGGTCGATGCGCTGCAAATGGCAATGCCGGTGTTTGCTCAATTGGGCGTTCTTGAAAAGAGTCCGGCTTATTTCGAGAAGATGTATCAGATCTATTTGTACTCGAAAACCCGGCACGGGGGCAGTGGTCTCTATAATCCAACTGATGGGTTGTGGTGGCGGGATAAAGATTTTGTGCCTCCCTACAAAGAGCCGAACGGAAAAAACTGCTACTGGTCGCGGGGAAATGGCTGGGTCGTAGCGGCCCTGGTTCGGGTGCTGGACATTCTGCCGAAAGATGCTCCCCACCGGGACGAGTACCAGAAAACATACCTTGAGATGATGAATGCGCTGCCGCCTTTACAGCGTCCCGACGGCTACTGGAACGTTAGTCTGCACGACCCGACGAACTTCGGTGGGAAAGAACTCACCGGAACGGCTCTTTTTGTTTATGGCATGGCCTGGGGAGTCAACCGGGGCTTACTGGATGGGAAGGTATATAAGCCCACCATCACAAAAGCCTGGACCGCCATGGCTACCGAGTCCGTACACCCGAACGGTTTTCTGGGCTATGTACAGGGAACCGGCAAAGAACCGAAAGATGGTCAGCCGGTTACCTACGACAGTAAGCCGGATTTTGAGGATTACGGACTGGGTTGTTTTCTGCTGGCCGGCACGGAATTGTATAAAATGAAACGATGAGTGTTAGGGTTTGTAGTTTGTTGTTGGCTGACGCCTATATAGCTTCGCGCACCACACACTACAAACCACAAGCTGTAAACCCCAAACAATGGAAGAAGTAGCGTTTACGATGAAACTGAAACCGGGCGTGGCGGCTGAATACCAACGTCGGCACGATACGATCTGGCCGGAGTTAACCGCTGCCCTCAAGGAGGCAGGCATCCGGGATTATTCGATTTACCTCGACCACGCAACGGGAACATTGTTTGCCGTGCAGAAGCGTCTGCCAGACCATACCACCGAGGCATTGCCTGGATTGCCCATTATGCAGCGTTGGTGGGCCTATATGGCCGATTTGATGGAAACGAATCCCGATAATTCACCCGTTACCGTTTCCTTAACGCGGGTGTTTCATCAGGAGTAGTCTTATTTAATGGAGCATTCGAAAGGGAGCAGGCCAAATTTATACAGATAAGGCCTTGCACCTTACTCCTATGATCCTTTCTTTTGACATCGAGGAAACTGGGCACTTTTTTGGAAATGTTCAGTCATCTATCAGAACGTTGCTACGATTGGGCAACGAATTAACCACTAACTACATCCGTGAAAATCTTACCAGTCCTGCTCGTTCTCATTGCATTAGGCACAGGGAGTCAGGGGCTTTTTGCCCAGCCCGGTAATCCAGCCATTCTTCGCAGCGAACTAATTTACGAACAGCCTCCCACACCCGAATGTCATGCCTCTACCATTGCCGAAACGCCGAATGGACTGGTTGCGGCCTGGTTCGGGGGCGAGTATGAGCGGCACCCTAATGTGGGTATTTGGGTCAGTAGCCGAACAGATAAGAACTGGTCCACGCCGGTAGAAGTTGCGACGGGTGTGCAACCCGATGGCAAACACCTGCCGTGCTGGAACCCGGTTCTTTTTCAGATACCCAAGGGAGAATTGCTGCTGTTCTATAAAGTTGGCCCCAGCCCATCGACTTGGTGGGGGCTGCTGAAACGCTCCAAAGACGGCGGCAAAACCTGGTCAGAAGCCGAGCGACTTCCTGACGGCATTGTAGGACCGATCAAAAACAAGCCTGTTTTGCTGGCTTCCGGGGCTTTATTATGCCCCAGCAGTTCCGAAGATCATAACTGGCGCGTGCATTTTGAGAAGACCAGCGATTGGGGAAAAACGTGGCAGAAAACGGCCCCCATCAATGAGGGCGTTACGGATGGGGCGATTCAACCCAGCATCTTGTTTCATCCCAACGGCCAGTTGCAGGCCCTATGTCGTAGCCAGAAAGTTGGCTATATACTCGAAACCTGGTCAAAAGATGGAGGCAAAAGCTGGTCGCCATTGCAGAAAACGACCCTGCTGAATCCTAACTCGGGAACGGACGCGGTGACCCTCAAAGACGGTCGTCAGGTGCTGGTTTACAACCCGGTCGGGAATAAGGAAGGACGTGGCGGAGCCCGCACACCCCTCGACGTTGCCATTTCCGACGATGGGAAAACCTGGAAAACACTGGCTGTTCTCGAAAATGAACCCGGTGAATTTTCGTATCCGGCGGTCATTCAAACGGCGGATGGACTGGTCCACGTAACCTACACCTGGAAACGTAAACGCATCAAACACGTTGTGCTCGACCCGAAAAAGGCGTAGTGGACGTTGGTTGATCTGATTTATTTTCGCCGGATTTTTACCCGTCGAGAATAAAAATATCTCCTATTTTTTAGGCGGCAAAGCAGCCACATCGCGTTCCCGTTCGGTTTGTTCAACATAAACGGCGTAATCTGCCGGTTCAATTTTAATTCCGAAATGATTGGCGTATGCCTGGGTGAACTCAGCACCAAAATAGAGAATGGCGGCTGTATAATAGATCCACGTCAGAATGACGATCAGCGAGCCTGCTGCCCCATAGGCCGAACTGGTGCTGGTTGTTTCGATGTATAAACCAATCAGGTAACGCCCGAGCATAAAAAGTAGGGCAGTAAATAAAGCGCCCCAGCGGACATCTTTCCAGGCAATCTTCGCATCGGGGAGTACCTTGAAAATGATGGCGAAGAGCGCCGTTACCACCGCTGTACTGATCAGGAAATTGAGCGCCGTGATCAAAATGTAGCCTATGCCGGGTATATACCGGGTAATGATGTCACTCATGGCCAAAACAAGCCCGTTAATAATCAGAGACACCAACAATAAAAACCCTAGGCTGACCACCAGGGAGGAAGAGAGTAATCGGTCTTTCAGGAGCTTCAGCCAGCCCCGTTTTGGTTTGGCTTTTACCCGCCAGATCAGGTTCACCGAATCCTGAATCTCCACGAAAATACTGGTTGCTCCAACCACCAGCGTGATAATTCCGATGACCAGCGCTGTGTTGGTTTTGCCGGATAAACCGACGTTTTTGATCATATCCTGAATCTGCTTAGCGGCTTCATTACCTACTAATCCATTTAACTGGGAAAATATTTGCCCCTGAATGGCTTCCTGGCCCAGGAAAATACTGACGACGGAGATGATGAGTACCAGCAGGGGAGCCAGCGAGAAGACCGTGTAGTAAGCCAGAGCGGCACTTAACTTTAAACACCGGTCGTCCAGGAAACCGTTGAACGCATCCCGAATGACGATCCACAGGTCAGAGAAGAAAGATTTTATGCGCTTGGTTGCCATATACGATGAGTTGGCTTACGTGCTACTGCTAGTAGGATGACTGAGTTGTTGCATAAGGTATGTGTAGAGTCTAACTAAAATACACATGAGTTGTTGGCCATGCATCGGGTAAATCCAGCCTACAGGTCGATAAGTCCCTGTTCCCGTTGAAATGGATTTTAAACAACCACTGCTACATAAGGTTCTGAATTGAGTGGACAAATCTTACTCAATACGCTATGAACCCTGCTGTAGAGTCGTACCCGCCCAGCCAGCGGCTGCCATCGTTGCCCCCCATTCATTCCGTGCGGCTAACGGTTAATGGAAACGAAACAGAATTACAGATTGCCCCCTGGACAACCCTGCTCGACGCCCTGCGGGAATACATGGATCTGACGGGTACCAAGAAGGGCTGTGATCATGGCCAGTGTGGAGCCTGCACGGTATTGGTAAACGGCAAACGGATCAATTCCTGCCTTACGCTTGCCATTATGCAGGAAGATACTGAAATCACTACGATCGAGGGATTAGCGCAGCCGGATGGTAACCCGATAGGGCAACTCCACCCCCTTCAGCAGGCCTTTATTGAGCACGATGCTTTCCAGTGCGGCTATTGCACCCCCGGTCAAATCTGCTCGGCAGTGGGGCTTATCAATGAAGGGAAAGCCAAAACGACGGCCGATATACGCGAACTGATGAGCGGCAATATCTGCCGGTGTGGCGCTTATACGAACATCGTTGACGCGATTGAGGACGTCCTTAACCAGAAAACGGCATGAACAGCTTCACCTATACTCGAACCGATGCCGTAGACACCGCTGTACGCGAACGGGCATCCGAACAGACCGCCAAATTCGTGGCCGGGGGAACCAATCTCATTGATCTGATGAAGGAAAATGTAGAACGCCCCACGCGACTGATCGATATAACACGCCTTCCATTGGCAACCATATCCGACACGGTAAACGGGGGCTTGCGGCTCGGCGCGCTAATGACCAATGCCGATACGGCCTATGATGAGCAGGTTATTCAGCGGTATCCGTTACTATCGCAGGCCATTCTGGCTGGCGCGTCGCCCCAGTTGCGCAACATGGCCACGGATGGTGGCAACCTGCTGCAACGGACGCGCTGCTATTATTTCTACGATACCGCCACACCCTGCAACAAACGGGAGCCTGGCTCGGGCTGCTCGGCCATAAATGGGTACAACCGGATTCACGCGATACTGGGTACCACTGATGCGGGCCGTACCGGTGAGTCGACCTGCATCGCTACGCATCCGTCAGATATGTGTGTTGCCCTTGCGGCTCTGGAAGCGGAGGTGCGTGTGAAAGGCAGCAACGGGGAGCGCACCATTCCCTTCGCTGAGTTTCACCGGTTACCCGGCGACACCCCCCATATCGACAACACGCTGGAACCCGACGAACTGATCACCTCGATTGACTTGCCCGCACGTGGATTTCCCAAATTCCATACCTACCTGAAACTACGGGATCGGGCCTCGTATGCCTTTGCGCTGGTATCGGTAGCCGTTGGGTTAGAAATGGATCGGAGCGACGGTCGTGGTGATGTCATCACAACAGCCCGAATTGCACTCGGTGGCGTAGCGCACAAACCCTGGCGCAAACCCGAGGCCGAGGCTCTGCTGGTTGGAAAACCGGCAACGAAAGAAAATTTCCAGGCTGCCGCCGAATTGTTGCTGGCAGGCGCCCAGGGATTTGGTCATAATACATTTAAAATCGAACTGGCTAAACGCGCGATTATCCGGGCGTTGGGACAGGCCGCTAAACTCGAACCTACCGCATGAGTACGCCACCAGTTGTGACCCCATCAATAGGAAAACCGATCAGCCGCGTCGATGGCGTGGATAAGGTAACAGGTAAGGCGAAGTATGCCGCCGAATTCAACGTGCCGGATCTGGCCTATGGCGTTGTTGTGTCCAGTGCCATTGCCAAAGGTAAAATTAACCATATCGATACGAGCGATGCGCTGTCGCTCGATGGTGTTTTAGCTGTTTTTACGCACGAAAACCGGCCGAAACTGGCCTGGTTCGATATCAGCTATAAAGACCAGGATGCGCCACCGGGCTCGCCGTTCCGGCCGTTATACGACGCAACCATCAAATACAGCGGACAACCCATCGCGCTGGTTGTGGCCGAAACGTTTGAACTGGCCCGGTATGCAGCCACGCTGATTCGGGTCGATTATAAGGAGGTTTCCCACGAAACCAGTTTGGAAGCCAACCTGCACCAGGCTCGTAAACCAAAGTCGGGTATCGCATCGTTGCTGAAACCACCGCCACCTAAACCCCGGGGCGACTTCGAAAAGGCTTATACAGAGGCCCCTGTAGCCATGAATGGCCGGTATGTCCATGCGGCAGAACACCACAATCCGATGGAGCTATTCGCCACGACGGTTGCTTACGAAAAGGGTGGTAAGCTGACCATTTATGACAAAACACAGGGCGTAACGAACAGCATTCTGTACGTAACACAGGTATTTAACATTCCCTTCAAGGATGTTCGGGTGCTTTCGCCCTACATGGGTGGCGGGTTTGGGTCGGGTTTACGGCCTCAATACCAGTTGTTTATGGCCGTCATGGCGGCTCGTGAACTGAAGCGGTCCGTGCGGGTTTCGCTGACACGCCAGCAGATGTTCACTTTCGGTCACCGTCCCGCTACCGTCCAGAATGTTGCGCTGGGTGCCTTGGCCGATGGGACGATGAACGCGCTTTATCATGACGCCGTGGGCGAAACGTCGCAGTTTGAAGATTATACCGAAGTCGTTGTCAATTGGGGGGGCATGCTTTACCCCGCCGAAAATGTCAAGATGGACTACAAACTGGTGCCACTGGATGTGTACAGCCCCCTCGATATGCGGGCGCCGGGTGGGGTAACGGGCATGTCGGCTCTGGAAGAGGCCATGGATGAACTGGCGTACAATGTAGGGATGGACCCGCTGGAATTTCGGCTTAAAAACTATACCGATCTGGACCATAACCAGAAACTGCCCTATTCCAGTAAGGAGCTTAGGGAATGTTTCCGGCAGGGAGCCGAGCGGTTTGGCTGGTCGAGCCGTACGCCAGAACCCCGTTCCATGAAGAAAGACCATAACCTGATTGGCTGGGGCATGGCGACCGGTATCTGGGAAGCGAATCAGATGCCAGCTCGTGCCGAAGCCGTTTTGATGGTGAATGGAAAACTTCGGGTAAGCAGTGCCACGGCCGATATCGGTACGGGAACGTATACGATTATGACACAAATTGCTGCCGATACGCTCGGTCTGCCAGTCAGTGACGTGCTGTTTAAACTGGGCGATACCGATATGCCGATCGCGCCTATTTCGGGTGGTTCGTGGACGGCTGCCACAGTAGGCTCGGCGGTGCAGGCTGCCTGCCAGGCGGTAGGGAAAACGCTGCTTAAGCTCGCCAAGAAAATGCCCAATTCACCCTTCAAAGGGGTTAAATGGGACGACGTTACGTTCTTCGATAAGCACATGCGCCTGAAAAGTGACCCGTCCGTTTCGCTTTCGTTGCAAACGCTGGTTGACCTCAATGGCGGCAAAGCTGTTCGTGAAACGACGGGTGCTTTGCCCAATATGCTCAAGCAAAAGAACTACACGCGCAGCGCTCACTCGGCTGTTTTCGTCGAAGTCATGGTCGATGAAGAGTTGGGTACGGTGAAGGTGACCCGCGCGGTGAGTGCCATTGCGGGTGGTCGCATTCTGAATCCGAAGACCGCCCGTAGTCAGATATTGGGTGGTATGGTTTGGGGAATCAGTAAAGCCCTCGAAGAAGAAAGCGTCATGGACCACCAGTTCGGGCGTTTTATGAACCACAATCTGTCGGAATACCACGTGGCGGTGAACGCGGATATTCATGACCTTGATGTCATTTTCGTGGAAGAGCACGATGACATCGTGAACCCGCTGGGCGTAAAAGGCCTGGGTGAAATTGGCATTGTGGGCATGCCCGCAGCCATCGCCAACGCCGTTTTTCACGCAACAGGCCGCCGGGTTCGCGATCTGCCCATTACGCTAGATAAGTTGTTATAGTGTATACGAAAAACAGAGGGTCTAAGGGTATGAACCAGTTTTAGTTTGGTTCATACCCTTAAACCCCTGTCTTCTAGAATCAGGCTGTCATTTTTCCTTCCAGCACGGGTCGTTTGTCCTTCGTCTTATTGAGGGTGTTCAGACTACTTTGGAATTCGACCTGAACGCCATCTTTACCGAATTTGCAGGTAACGGTGTCGTAGTGAGCTGTTTCGATGAACCGCCAGATCATAACGAACGTGTTGGCATCCTGCCAACTGCCGCTGCCCGCTACTTTTCGGACGGGGCCGCCCGGCACAACCGTCGGGGTTAGTGAAAGCGGAGCGACCGAAAATGTGGTTGTGCTATCCCGGTAGCGGCCAACGCCACACAGCACCTGATGGTCGCCCTGGTCATCCTGAAGTTTGAAGATGCACCCATCTTTCCCGAACGTCAGCGAGACGTCTTTGACATGCAGGGAATTCTCGGCAACGGCAAACGTCTTGCCGCTTATCTGGCTCGCTACCGTTGAACTGGCTTGCGAACTAGGGGGCGTTAAGGCCAGTGTCGTCAGTTTTTGGGTCAGTGCGGCCTGCTTTATTTTGTCGGCAGGCAGCCCATTGCCCTGAAGCGCTGGTAAAATGTGATCCCAGACGGCATTGAGAATACCCTGCATATCTGCCGACTCGGATGTGATAGCCACAACGGCGTCCTCCTTGGGTAATACAATGCAAAACTGACCAAAGGCACCATCGCCCCGGTAGGCATCGTGGCGGCACCGCCAGAATTGATACCCATATCCCTGAATCCAGTCGTTAACACCGGCATCGCCTTTGCCGCCTTTGGAGTCCACTTCGGCGCGGGTGGCATCGGCAATCCAGGATGCAGAGATCAGTCGTTTGCCGTTCCAGACGCCTTTTTGCAGATAAAGCTGTCCAAACTTGGCAATGTCTTCGGTGCGCAGCCGAAGCCCCCAACCGCCGGTATTGATCCCATTTGGATCAACTTCCCAGTCTTCGCCTTCAATGCCCAGCGGCCCGAACAGGCGCGGTTTGAGGTATTCGATGACGGGCATACCGGTTAGCTTCTGCACGATAGCGGAAAGCATGTAGGTAGCTCCGCTGTTGTATACGAAGAATGTTCCGGGCTTATGGTCAACGGGTTGCGCCAGAAACGATTTTATCCAGTTGGTATCCGTGCCGCCCCGGAGCGATGGCGTTGTATCTTTATCATGCCCCGTCGACATGGTGAGTAAATCTTTCACCCGCATGGCTGCCAGGTTATCGCTGATCGTTGCCGGGACATCTTTCGGAAAGAACGAAACAACCTTATCTTCTACAGTCAGCCGTTTTTCGGCTATGGCCATGCCAACAGCCGTTGAGGTAAAGCTTTTACTCAACGAATACAGCGTGTGTTTAAGGTCGGGCGCATACGGAGCCCACCAGCCTTCGGCCACGACCTGCCCGTGCCGTAGCACCATGACACTATGCACATTGAGTTTTTTGGCTTCGATAGTATTGACAAAATCCAGCAGACCACCGGGCGCAACACCTTGTTTTTCAGGCAAGCTGCGAGATAATTTGCCTGATTTGGTCGGGGCTGTCCAGGCGCTTACGGGTAGGGTAGTGGCAATGCTCAGGCCAACGGATCCAAAGCCAAGTTGCCGAAGGAAGTCTCTGCGGTTGAGGTTCATTGGGTTCACAATGGGATTATACTGGCAAACGGTTGACCAACGCGATTGCGTGGCGTAGTTTTATCAAAAGTAGGAAGTAAGGTAGTAGCTACTACTCACTGGATGGAATTTAATCGATCGTCGATCGTAATCTTGATAAATAGCTACTGCCGTTTATTATACACTATCTTCATGTCATGAAGAAAATCGTGCTCGTGTATTTATTTCCGGTTCTATTTGTTGGGTTGGTGCCGCTTTATTCACTGGCTCAGGGCGGGGCTGAATCGAAAGCCGACGAGAGACTAATTCGTGCCTTGAGGTTGCAGTCGAATGAAGCCATTCAGGCGCGAAATCTTGCCGGATTTGGACAAACAATGCGAGCCGACATTGACGTAACCCGAGGAAGTGGTTCCCATGTGTCGGGCCGTGATTCGGTGCTGGCGTCGGTGTCCGTCCAGTTCAGGGACAAGTCGTTTCTTGGTTATGTGCGGATGACGGATAGCGTACAGGTGAGTACATCGGCTCCCCTCGCTGCTGAACAGGGGCATTGGGTCGGGCGTTTTCAGCGACCCGACGGGATTCAAACCATAACCGGTGTTTACCTGACCATGTGGCAAAAAGACAGTGAGGGCTGGCGAATTCGTTCTGAGCTATTTGTAAGTCTGGCCTGCTCGGGCAGTGCCGCCTGCGGAAAGTGATTGGCGATTTAATCAGTATAACCAGGAAGATTCTCTACATTCTGGGTGATTGTTCGTCATACCCAGGCCATGCAGAAAGCAGAAACCTTGTGCTTATAGATGGGTTAAATTCCGACAATGACTCAGAATTCTTAAGTCATTGCCGGAATTCATGTCAGAAATGGTACTGGCATTACCCCTTCTTCTGCTCTTTCGCCCAGGCGTCTTTCAGCGTGACGGTCCGGTTGAAAACGGGTCGATCGGCGGTAGAATCAGGGTCGCTGATGAAGTACCCTTTGCGCATAAACTGCACGTTCGTTGGCGAGCTCGATTGGATGGACGCAACCAGCGACGGCTCGACAAACGCCCGAACGACCGTTAACGAATTCGGGTTGAGCAATTCTTTAAAATCCCGATCGTCGGCGGCCGGGTTTTCGACCGAGAACAGGCGGTCGTACAGACGCACCTCAGCCTCGACGGCGTGGGGCACCGATACCCAGTGAATGGTACCTTTAACGTTGATGCCCGACGTATCGGAACCGCTCCGGCTCTCCGGAATGTAAGAGCAACGCAGTTCGATGATCTCGCCCGCATTATCTTTCACTACCTCGTCGCACTTAATAATGTAGGCCCCTTTAAGTCGAACCATACCGCCCGGAAACAGCCGGAAGAACTTCTTGGGAGGATTTTCCATGAAATCATCCCGTTCGATGTACACCTCCCGGCTAAACGGCACATCGCGTTCACCCGATGCCGGATCTTCCGGATTGTTCTCGATCCGCATGATTTCTTCCCGGCCAACTTCGTAATTGGTCAGGACGAGCTTGAGGGGTTTTTCGTCCAGAACGGCCATAACCCGATGAGTCGTTTTGTTCAGTTCTTCACGGATGCAGAACTCGAGCAGACCAACATCGATCAGGTTGTCCCGTTTGGCAATGCCGATCCGGTCAGCAAATTCACGGAGGCTGGCCGGTGTATAGCCCCGCCGACGAATGCCCGCGATGGTTGGCATACGCGGATCGTCCCAACCCGTTACGTGCCCTTCTTCCACCAATAGTTTCAGCTTACGTTTGCTCATGACCGTGTAGGTCAGGTTCAGTCGGGCAAATTCGATCTGGCGGGAAGGGAAAATGCTTAATTTATCAATAAACCATTCGTACAGAGGCCGGTGTACTTCAAACTCCAGCGTACACAACGAATGGGTAATATGTTCGATGGCGTCGGACTGCCCGTGGGCAAAATCGTACATGGGGTAAATGCACCAGGTATCGCCCGTGCGGTGGTGATGCGCGTGTTTGATGCGGTAAATGATAGGATCGCGCAACTGCATATTTGGCGATGCCATATCGACCTTCGCCCGGAGCACTTTCGCCCCATCGGGATACTCACCCGCCTTCATCTGCCGGAACAGATCGAGGTTCTCATCGACGCTCCGGTCGCGGTACTGGTTTATCTTTCCCGGTTCGGTCGGGGTTCCTTTTTGAGCCGCTATTTCCTCCGCAGTGGAATCGTCGACATACGCTAACCCTTTCTGGATCAGGGTTTCGGCAAACTGATAAATCTGATCGAAGTAGTCAGATGCGTAAAACTCATTTTCCCAGGTAAAGCCAAGCCAGCGGACATCGTTCTTGATGGAGTCGACGTATTCGGTATCCTCCGTAACGGGGTTTGTATCATCGAACCGGAGATTTGTTTGTCCGCCGTATTTGTCGGCCAGACCGAAGTTGAGACAAATCGACTTGGCGTGGCCAATGTGCAGATAGCCGTTTGGCTCGGGCGGAAAACGGGTATGCACCCGGCCACCGTTCTTGCCCGACGCTAAATCGTCTTCAACAATTTGTTCAATAAAATTCAAGGATCCTCCGGCGTTATTGCGGTCTGCCGCACTGTGTTCGTCGGAGTCTTTCGTTACTTCAGTCATGTCGCTTAATCGCTGCTGATAAAGCCCCGAAATTACGGGCTTTGAGCGGGTTTGACAAACCCGAGCCCAGTTGTTTTAAAATGAAAGCCTACTTACCGAAAAACCACTAGCTAAGTAAGCCGCGTACTCGTTGCGTTCATTTCCAACTTGCCGGCTGATCGGCAGTTTTCATTTTATAGATTCATTACTAATTGATAATCAGTAAGATATCAGTAAGAAATTTGCGTATTTTATTTGAAGAAAATTACTTAAGTAATCAAAGATCATTAATTAATTTATTATTACGAGTGAACAAAAGGGCAATCAGAAACAGTTGTTGGATAGTACACGTTGTTGACTAGTGTCATCAACGGATACGATTGCCACTCATTGATTTATGAAGAATTGTTGGTTTATCCTCCTCCTTGGAGTTATCAGCGCATGTTCGGGTTCGGTTTTCGCGCAAAAAACAGCAGACTCATTAGCCCGTCAGGCTTACCTGCCCGATTGTATTCAGTATGCTTTAGGCCACCAGCCTATTGTTCGCCAGTCATTTATTGATCAGGAAATTGCCGAACGGACGGTGCAAAGTGCGCTCGCAGCCTGGTATCCACAGATTGCCGCCGGTTACAACCTTATTCACAACATTAAGTTGCCGACGACGATCTTCCCTGATCCCACTACCGGCGAGAGTGTTCCCCGAACCATTGGCGCCAAAAACACGTCGACCGCTTCGTTATCCGTTACGCAAAGCATCTTCAACCGCGATGTGTTGCTGGCCAGCCGAACCGCCGATGCTTACCGTGTCCAGGCTTCCCAGAACACGGTCAGAAACAAGATCGATGTGGTTGTCAATGTCAGCAAAGCCTTCTACGATGTCGTTCTGACGCAGCGGCAGGTGGATATTCTAAGCGAAGACATTGCCCGGCTGCAACGGAGTCTGCAGGATGCGTCCAACCAGTACCAGGGGGGAATCGTTGACCGGACAGACCCGCAACGGGCACGGATTGCGCTCAACAACTCCCGTGCCCAGCAGAAGCAATACCGGGATCTGGTAGGGGCGAAGGTTCAAACGCTAAAGCAGCTCATGGGCTATCCGCCGAATGGCGTGCTTAATTTAACGTACGACACACTTCAACTGGCGAACGAGGTTATTTTGGATACAACTCTGCTGGCCAATCCCCAAAGCCGGATCGAATACCAGTTGCTGCAAACGCAGGGTCGCCTGCTGGCCGCTAATGTGCGCTATAACCGATGGGCTTATCTACCGTCCGTATCGGCTTTCGGTAATTATAATCTGCTGTATCAGAACAATGCCTTTGGTCAACTTTACAGTACATCGTTTCCTAATTCAGCCATAGGTTTAGCGGTTGCACTACCTATTTTTCAGGGGGGGCGACGAATACAACAGACGAAGATTGCGGAATTGCAGGTGCAGCGGTTGAACTGGGATCTGGCCGCGCTGACCAGCGCTGTCGACGCAGAGTATGCTCAGGCGCTGGCCAATTATAAGGGTAATCTGGCTAATTATCTGGCTCTCCGGGAAAACCAGGTACTCGCCGAAGATGTGTACCGAGTCATCAACCTTCAATACCGATCCGGTATAAAAACGTATCTGGACGTGACCATTGCCGAGGCTGATCTGAGAACCGCGCGGCTCAACGTATTCAATGCTTTATATCAGGTGTTAATCAGTAAGTTAGATGTTCAGCAGTCCCTGGGCGTTATTCAGTTTCAACAATAGCATACTACCTTAAAACGCAATGGTCGTTAGTCAGCGAACCCCCGGATCAATACCTGGTTCTTGTTAACAAACGGCCTATAGTAATTCGTACCGGCGACCCGGAACAATCATTTATGAAGCTTTTCAATCACCTACTTTTACTTACCGGAGGAGTGTTGCTAGCGGCTTGTGGCGGCAAAAAAGACGACCAGCAACAGG
The DNA here is from genome assembly GCF_054776595.1 of Spirosoma horti. NCBI lineage: Bacteria > Pseudomonadati > Bacteroidota > Cytophagia > Cytophagales > Cytophagaceae > Spirosoma > Spirosoma horti. The sequence continues at coordinate 202,399 of NZ_BAAHBQ010000001.1, read as the reverse complement.
CTCCTCCGCCACCAACCGCCGTTTCTGCCGTGAAAGCCGAGCGGGAAAATGCAACCTATTACGATCAGTTCCCGGCCACCGTGACAGCCCTGGTCGAAGTGGAAATTCAACCGCAGGTATCGGGAAATATTACGGGTATTTTCTTTCAGGACGGGCAGCAGGTGCGCAAAGGGCAAAAGCTCTATACAATCGACCCGCAGCAATACCGGGCAGGCTACGACCAGGCAGTGGCGAACCTCAACGTTCAGAAAGCCAACCTAAACCGGGCGCAGAAAGACGCCGACCGCTATAATACCCTGGCGCAGCAGGACGCTGTTGCCAAACAACTGGTCGACAATGCCAATGCATCGCTGGAGGCTACCCGGATGCAGGTGGAAGCGGCTCAGGCTACGATTCGGCAGGTCGGTACGAATTTGAAATACACTACGATTTATGCCCCACTGGACGGTACAATTGGTATCTCGCAGGTGCGTCTTGGCGCGGCTGTAGCGCCGGGGTCGACACCCCTCAACACGATTTCGTCGGACAATCCGATTTCGGCCGATCTCCAGGTAGATGCTTCTGAAATACCGCGCTTTGTCAAGTTGCAGAATCAGAAAAATGCTGCCCGGGATTCGACCCTTCAGTTGGTGATGCCCGATGGGAGTACCTATAAATATCCCGGCTCTGTGCGCATCGTTGACCGCGCCGTCGACCCGCAAACGGGAACGTTACGCGTTCGGGTAGCCTTCCCGAATCCAGGTAAAGAACTGAAAGTAGGAATCAATGCCAATGTGCGGGTAAAAAACAGCACGGGTCAGCCTCAGTTGCTAATTCCTTACCAGGCCGTAATCGAGCAGATGAGCGAATACTTCGTTTTTGTCGTTGGCGACAGCAGCAAAGTAACTCAGAAAAAAGTGTCGCTGGGCGCCCGCATCAACGATAAAGTAATCGTTAAGAATGGCCTGAATGAAGGTGAAGTGGTGGTAACGGAAGGAACCCAGAAAGTACGTGAAGGCGCTAAAGTGCGGGTTACCTCTTCTGGTCAGGAAGGGAGCGCGAAGGGCGACTCCAGCAACAAACAAACAGCCGCAAAATAACTGAGCGAACGAATGAATGCGTGAACGAGCGGACTGACGCTCCGGCAAACATTCGCTCTTTCCTTCGTTCGCTCGTTCACTCTCTGACTTATGTTCGCAGAAATATTTATAAATCGGCCCGTCACCGCCATTGTCGCGTCTATCGTGATCGTTGTGATGGGCATACTGGCCCTGTTAAGCTTACCCGTCAGCCAGTACCCGGACATTACACCCCCAGTGGTGCAGGTGACCGGTACCTACACCGGAGCCGACGCCCAAACGGTGGAACAAACCGTTGCCACGCCGATTGAAACCCAGGTGAACGGTACGCCCGGTATGGACTATGTGCAGACCAATGCCACCAACGATGGCCGGATGACGATGAACGTTACCTTTAAAGTGGGCACCGATGTAAACATTGCCGCTCTCGACGTTCAGAACCGTGTTGGTATCGCCCAGCCGCAGTTGCCCCAGGAAGTTACCCGCCTTGGGGTCGTGGTTCGTAAACGGAATCCATCGCTGTTTATGCTGGTGGCCATGTACTCACCAAAAGGAACCCACAACGTGTCGTTCCTGGACAACTACACCAACATTTACATTCGGGATGCGCTGTTGCGGGTGCCGGGTGTGGGCGATATTTTCAGCCGGGCTGACGATTTCAGTATGCGGATCTGGCTCAAACCAGATCGCCTGGCGCAGTTGGGCCTGACACCCGATGATGTGGTCGCTGCATTACAGGAACAAAACCTGCAGGTAGCAGGCGGCTCGGTGGGGGCATCTCCACAGCCAGCGTCCCAGGCTTTTGAATATTCCGTTTTTACCAATAGCCGACTCAGCAAAGAAGATGACTTTCGTAAGATCATCGTCCGCAGCGATCCTGCCAAAGGCTCCCTGGTTTATCTGTCAGACGTAGCCCGGGTACAACTGGGCAAGTTCTCCTATGCCAGTAACTCGTTCGTTGATGGCAAACGCGCTTCGTATCTGCTCGTGTATCAGTTGCCGGGCAGTAACGCGCTTGAAACGGCAAAAGGCGTTTATCAGGCCATGGACAACCTGAAAAAGACCTTCCCCAAAGACGTTGAATACGTAGTTCCATTCGAATCGGTTTCGGTTATTCAGGTGTCCATTGGTGAGGTAGTCGAAACGCTTCTCGAAGCTTTAGTGCTGGTAATTCTGGTCGTTTTCCTGTTTCTTCAGAGCTGGCGGGCTACCTTGATTACCCTGCTGGCCATTCCGGTGTCTATCGTCGGTACATTCGCTCTGTTTGTGCCGCTTGGGTTTACAATCAACACATTAACTCTTTTTGCGTTCGTACTGGCCATCGGTATTGTGGTCGATGATGCCATTGTGGTGGTGGAGGCTGTTCAGGTGAACCTCGATAAAGGCATGACGCCGAAAGAGGCAACCCGAGAAGCCATGCGTGAGATTTCGGCGCCGGTAATTGCCATTGCTCTGATTCTGGCGGCTGTGTTCGTGCCGGTTGGTTTCATTCCGGGTATCGTTGGGCGGCTTTATCAGCAGTTTGCCATTACCATCGCCGTGTCTGTATTGATTTCGGCATTCGTCGCGCTATCCCTTACACCGGCTTTATGTACGCTACTCCTTCGTCCGATGCACATCGACGAGAAAGCTACGGGGCTGAACAAGTTTTTCTACAAATTCAACCAGTGGTTCGAACGGGTCACCAACGCCTATTCGAACGGCGTACAGCGACTGATCAAAGCAACTCCGCTGGTCATCGTTGGCCTCATCGTGGTGTATATCGGAACCGGATTATTATTCCGGGCAAAACCAACCGGGTTTATTCCGACGGAAGATGAAGGTCGTCTGATCGTTACGTACGAGATTCCCGAAGCCGCTTCGACAACCCGTAGCCTTGAAGTACTCAACAAAGTGATGAGTATTTTGAAACAGCAACCGTATGTGGCTCACTTCGCGGCCCTGGGGGGGCTGAACGCCATTACCTTCGCGTCTAAGTCGAACAGTGGTACGGTGTTCATGCAGCTGAAACCCTGGGAAGAACGGAAAGAACGGAATATGCAGGCCGACTCGCTGGTGGTGAAGCTACAGAAGGCATTGGCCGGTTTGAACGATGCTCGACCACAAGTGTTGCAGCCACCCGCTATTCCGGGGTTAGGTCAATCGTCCGGTTTTACCTTCGAGATCCAGCAGCGCGAATCCAACGACGATGTGCGGGCGTTTGACAACGTGGTGCAGAACTTCCTGGTTGAGGCCAATAAACGCCCCGAAATTTCGCGTGCCTTTACTTATTTCACCGCCAAATCGCCGGCCTATCGGGTGGATGTTGACCGGGATAAATGTAAGAAACTGGGCATCTCGGTTAGCTCCGTGTACACCACCATGCAGACGCTGCTGGGTAGCCAATATGTGAACGACTTTATCATTTACGGACGTAAGTTCCGCGTTGTAGCCCAGGCCGATACCATGTACCGGGCCGACATCAAGGCGCTCAATCAGTATTACGTTCGCAACGGAGCGGGCCAGCTGGTACCCATCAGTACGGTTATCAAAACCAGCGTCATTGAAAATGCTCCGCTGATTTCACACTTTAACCTGTTCCGTTCGGTCGAGCTGAACGGGGGCGCCAAACCAGGATATAGTACCAGCCAGGCCAACGATGCTCTGCGCGAAGTGGCAGCTAAGGTACTACCCGCCGGGTATGCCTATGATTTCGGCGGACTGAGCCGGGAAGAGATCAATGCGGGCAGCAGTTCCATTTATATTTTTATGCTGTCGATTGGCTTCGTATTCCTGTTCCTGGCGGCCCTGTATGAAAGCTGGTCTGTACCGTTTTCGGTACTGCTATCCGTACCGATCGGCGCTTTGGGAGCCATTACGGCGCTGATTATATTCCCGTATCTGACCAATAACGTCTATGCGCAGATTGGGTTGATTACCCTGATTGGTCTGGCAGCAAAAAATGCCATCCTGATTGTGGAGTTTGCCAAAGAGCGCGTCGACCGAGGGGAGGATTTACTGGAGTCGACCATTGAAGCGGTTCGCCTGCGCTTGCGCCCCATTCTGATGACATCGCTGGCATTCATTTTAGGGGTGTTCCCATTGGCGTTGGCTACAGGAGCGGGTGGCGTTGCCCGGGCAACCATTGGTCGGACGGTATTGGGCGGTATGCTGGCTGCTACTTCACTGGCTATTTTCGTCGTCCCCGTTTTGTATGTCGCTATCTCGAAGCTCGCTTATGGCAAAAAAGGACTTGAGAAATTAAAGGCGAATGCGAAGAAGGATGAACAGCCGCAGGATCCAGCCAGACCAGTTGTTCAGGCTGTGCCTGCCAACGGCCGGAATCACGAGTAACGTTGGTTGTACACCCCAATCCAACTGTCCAGAAACGTACGGATATTGTCCGTTTCTGGACGAAATAGCATCATCTAATTGTTCTGAAAAAGGCCACTTCTCAACGGAGTGGCCTTTTTTGTAGTTTGGCAAGGCATTTGACATACAGAAATAGAGGAAATAAGATGAAGACTATAATCCAACGGATAACCCCATGCGTCGGAGTGATTTAGGCGAATTTGAAGAGGTCGTTTTGCTGGCGGTGGCGGCACTTTCGCCTACGGCCTATTCGGTGGTCATTGCGGAAGAGCTGGAGCGCGAAACGGGCAACTCGGTCAGTACGGGAGCGGTTCATGCGGCCCTTCAGCGGCTGGAACAGAAAGGCTATCTGACCTCGCTGTTGGGTGACGCAACCGCTGAGCGGGGTGGGCGACGGAAACGCCTGTTCACCGTTACGCCCCTGGGCGGACGTGTTCTGAGTGAAGTACGCGCCGTTCGGAATCGGCTGTGGGATCGCATTATCCCGCAAACCATACTTAAATGGAGCTAGCCTTTCACCGGTATGGACCCTAACCAACAAACTACGCCACCCCCCGTGTGGCTTGACAAATTGCTCCGCAACCTGGTGGCGCCCCATCTGCGGGAGGAGGTAATGGGCGACCTGCACGAGCGTTATGCCTTGCGGGTCAGGCGGCTGGGCGAGCACAAAGCACGTGGGACCTACTGGCGCGAGGTGCTGGCGTATGTGAGGCCATCCATTATCAAACGAAAACCATCAACGTATTCAACCCCAAGACAGACAGCTATGCTACGGAATTACCTGAAAATCGCCTGGCGCAACCTACTTAAGCAAAAGGGCTATTCGTTTATCAACATTGCGGGTTTATCGGTTGGGATGGCGGTTGCCATGCTCATTGGCCTGTGGATACAGCATGAATATTCGTATGACAAATTTCTTCCGGACTATCAGCAGCTTTATCAGGTACGGCGAAATTTTAACAGTAATGGCGACACGCTCACCTTTACATCGACATCGTTGAAGTTAGCCAATGCCCTGCGTGACCAGATACCAGAGATTGAACACCTCGCCGAAAGCGATTTTATGGGATCGCATGGTCTCAAGGTCGGTGACAAAAAGCTATTCATGAGCGGTGTCCAGATTGGAGGTAACTTTCTGCAAATGTTTCAGTATCCGCTGGTCGAAGGAAAAGCTGGTACGGCTTTGGCAGATCCCTATTCGATTGTACTGACCGAATCGACAGCCAAAGCGCTTTTTGGAAGTGAGAGTGCAATGGGTAAAATCGTGCGATTCGATAATCAGAACGACTTAAAAGTAACAGGTATTCTGAAAGACCTACCCACCAACTCGTCGCTGCAGTTCAACTACCTCGTTCCGTTCAGTTATTACGAAGCAACGGTAAACGACGTGCGAATGGCCCGCAGCGGAAGCTTTGGCGATAACTCATATCAGCTCTTCGTCAAGCTCAAACCCGGCGTGTCCTACGCGCAGGTAGCCCCTAAAATCGCGCTGATTGAACACACGGAGAAGAATAACCTGAATGCCATGAATTCGGTGGTTATCCTGCAAGCGCTGCAAAATTGGCATCTGTACTCAACGTATACGAACGGGAAAGAAACGGGTGGATTCATTGAATACGTACGGATGTTTAGCCTCATTGGCGTTCTGGTCGTTCTGATTGCCTGCATCAATTTTATCAATCTGACCACCGCCCGTTCGGCCAAGCGAGCCAAAGAAGTGGGCATCCGGAAATCGGTTGGGTCGCAACGGCAGCAACTCATCAGCCAATTTCTGACCGAATCATTCCTGCTTACTGTAGTGGCCTTTCTGTTCTCCCTGCTCTTTGTACAGATCCTGCTCCCCGCCTTCAACGCACTGATCGAGTATCGACTTGCAATTCCTTACACAAGTGCCGGGTTCTGGATGGCGATGCTAAGCGGCCTCCTGATCACGGCCTTGCTGGCCGGTAGTTTACCCGCCTTTTATCTGTCCTCTTTCCAGCCCGTGAAGGTTCTGAAAGGCACGATGCAGGTTGGGCGAGCTGCTTCCTGGCCTCGTAAAGCGTTAGTTGTTGCGCAGTTTAGTTGCTCCATTGCCTTGATCCTGAGTGCCACTGTCGTTTTCAAACAAGTTCAACACGCCAAGAGCAGGCCGATGGGGTATAATGTTAACCGGCTGCTAATGACCAATATGAACAGTGAGTTAGGCCAGAGTTTCACCGTTCTCAAAGACGAGTTGATCAAAAGCGGGGTTGCTGAAAATGTGTCGCAGTCATCGAGCCCGGCTACGGAAATCTGGTGGCATTCCGATCTGGACAAATGGCCTGGCAAAAAGGCGGGCGAAACGGTAGAAATGGGCATCATACGGGTGGCCAACGACTACTTTAAAACGGTTGGGATGACCTTAGCGCAGGGGCGGGATTTCAACAGTGAAAACGACACAACCAGCGTTATCCTCAACGAAGCGGCCATCAGGCGGTTTCAATTGCTAACTCCCGTTGATCAGGTCATCACCTGGCAGGGTAGACAGTTGAGAATCGTCGGTGTCGTGAAAGACGCCCTCATGGAATCGCCCTTTGCCAAAGCCGACCCAACAATGTTCGTCTATACGCCTGGTCCCCTCAATGTTCTTTTATACCGGATTTCGCCCCGGCTGGCAACTCAGGATGCCCTCACGCAGATGACGACTCTGTTCAATAAATACAACCCGTCCTATGCCTACAGTTATAAATTTGCCGATCTGAGCTATGCAGCTAAGTTTAAACTGGAATCACTGATTGGTAAACTGGCAGGCCTCTTCGCGGGTCTGGCCATTTTTATCTCCTGTCTGGGTTTGTTTGGTCTGGCGTCGTTTATGGCCGAACGACGCACGAAGGAGATCGGGGTTCGCAAAGTGCTGGGCGCTTCGATACTTAATGTCTGGGGGCTGCTGTCCAAAGAATTTGTTTATCTGGTTGGTATTGCCTTTGTTCTGGCCACACCGATAGCCTACTACCTGCTTTCGAACTGGTTGCAGAAATACGAATACCGTACGGAGCTGTCGTGGTGGATCTTTGCCCTGACGGGCTTGGGCGCGCTGGTCGTTACGTTGCTTACGGTCAGTTTTCAAAGCATCAAAGCCGCCTTATTAGACCCGGTGAAGAGTTTGCGGATTGAGTAAGCTATCGACCCTATGAACCACGATCCGTCGCCCCATAACCACAGCGGCCCACCTGAATGGCTCGACAAACTGCTCAGCAACCTACTGGCTCCGCACTGTCGGGAGGAAGTGCTGGGCGACCTGCACGAGCGTTACGCCCTGCGGGTCAGGCGGTTGGGCGAGCGAAAAGCGCGTGGTACCTACTGGCGCGAAGTGCTGGCGTATGTAAGGCCTTCAACCATTCGACGTAAAACAGCCGATTCGGCATACCGGAAATATCCTCAACCAGCTATTACAGCCATGCTACGGAATTATTTGACAATTGCCTTCCGAACCCTGAGTCGGAATAAATTATACACCACACTCAATGTGGCTGGTTTGACCTTCGGTATTACTTGCTTTCTGCTGATCGGTCTCTATCTATTTGACGAACTTACCTTCGATCAGCAACACCGCAAGACAAACCGGATCTATCGGGCTATTCAGCATAAAAAAACGCCGACGGACGAGCTGACCATCGCAGCATCGAGCTACAAAGTGGCCGAAGAGTCGAAGAAACGGATTGGCGAAATTGAAAACTCAGCCCGGATTATCCGATTGGGAAGAGCCAATCTTTCAAACCCGCAAAACAAAAACACGTTTCAGGAGACAATCGCTCTTGGCTCGCCGACCTTGTTAAACATATTCGATTTTGACGTTATCGACGGCGATGGCAAATCGGCCTTAAACGAACCAAATTCCATTATAATCGTGGAAGAATTAGCCCAGCGGCTGTTCAATACGACCCAGGTTGTGGGTAAAACCGTTGATTTTGAATTCGGATTGGGTAAACCATTGACAATCAAGGCGGTCCTGAAAAATCACCCCCGCAATTCGAGTTTCGATTTCAACCTGATCGTTTCGGAAGCCACCATTAGTAGTGACGACGAATTTGCCGATTGGATATCCGACTGGGATTCTCAGAATTTCACGACGTTTTTTCTCCTGAAAGAAAACGCCGATCCCGACGTTGCGGCTACGAAAATTACCAACTTGCTGAATGCCAATGCCAGACTGGAGCCGGGTACCTCGATCAGCTATACGCTGCAGCCCCTGGCGGACGTTCACTTGTATTCCGAGAATATTGTCGATGGGGCCCGAAATGGAAACGTTGAGGCCATGAGCCAGGGAGTTCTGCTGTACATCAACATCTTTGCGGTTGTCGCGCTGTTTGTCTTGCTCATTGCCTGCATCAATTACATGAACCTGGCCACGGCCCGGGCCTCCAACCGGTCGAAAGAAATTGGCGTTCGCAAAGCCAGCGGGGCGTTTCAGAGTCATCTTATCTATCAGTTTTTGACCGAATCATTTGTCGTAACGATTATTTCTTTCTGTTTGGCCCTGGTGCTGGTCAATGTACTGCTTCCGGCGTTCAATGAATTTACCCATAAAGAACTTTCGCTTGGTATTTATAGCGACTATAGAATTTGGCTATTTATTCTGCTGGCTCTGGTTGCGACGGGTTTATTGTCAGGTAGTTATCCGGCTTTTCTGTTGTCCAGATTCAGCCCTCTACTGTTGCTGAAGAATCTGAAAATTCAAAATAAAGGTGATTTTTCGTTGCGGAAAGGATTGGTCGTTTTTCAGTTTACGATTTCGATCGTTATGATGATCGCCACCATCGTGCTTTTCCAGCAAGTCCGGTTTGCGAATACGAAGAATCTAGGATTCAATAAAGAATTATTGCTGGTCGTCGACATCAACAGCGGTAAAGTGCGAAGTGGGGCCGAAACGATCAAAGCCGAGTTTGGCCGGATTGCAACCGTCAAAGGGGTGTCGGTTACCTCGCGGGTTCCGGGTGAATGGAAGATCATTCCGACCGTCAAAATAAGGCCCGAGGGAAATAGCGATGAACACAAAGTCGCTTACCTGATTGGCGCTGATGAGAACTTCACCAGAACCTTTGAGGTGCAGTTGATGAATGGCCGGAATTTTGGGGGTGTGAGCGATTCGACGTCCGTGATCCTCAACGAAACAGCCGCCAAGTTACTCGGCATCACCGAAGCCTCATCACAACGGGTTGACATACCTTCCCGAGCGATGGGCGGCAGTTATAGACCCCTTAACGAGGCCAATCAGCCTTTTCGCGCCAGGGTTATCGGCATTGTGAAGGATTTCCATTTTCAATCGCTGCGCGAAAAAATTGCCCCCATGGTGCTGGCTTATCAGAAAAATCAGGTGCATGCCATTGATTACTTCACGGTGCGGATCGAGGGCAAGGATATTCCGGCCACGTTGGCTGAAATGAGGGACGTGTTAGCAAAAATAGACCCTACGCATCTGCTGGAGTATCATTTTCTGGACGAGCAGCTGGCTCGTTTCTACGCCGAAGATCAACGCCGTCAAACCCTGCTGATTTGGGTTGCCCTGGCCACCATCTTCATCGCCTGTCTGGGACTTTTCGGCTTGGCCACCTATGCCGCCGAGCAACGTGTTAAGGAAGTTGGTGTACGCAAAGTGCTGGGAGCAAGCGTAATGAACCTCACCGCCTTATTGTCGAAAGATTTCCTGCGACTGGTCCTGATGGCCAACGGCATCGCCTTTCCGCTGGCCTGGTGGGCAATCAATCAATGGTTGCAGGAGTTTGCGTATCACATCGACGTGGAATGGTGGGTATTTGCAGTTTCCGGGGTTGCGGCCCTCGCCATCGCTCTGGCAACCGTTAGCTACCAGGCGATAAAAGCAGCTTTGATGAATCCGGTGAAAAGCTTACGAAGTGAGTAAAACGGGGGCGAAGACGTGCCGTTCCTGCGAGATGTCAGAGTGAGCGTGAACGAACGTCGGGTTATGACGTACTTTTACATTTCCTTTACATTGTTTTACAGGCATTTAACAAGCGAATTTTTATTGGCTGATAGCTTTGCTTCCTCACTAAACACAAAAGCAAACGCCATGAAACACGTAATGAAAAAAAGCCTGATTGCCGCTTTTTGCAGTCTTTGCACGATGAGTTTCGCTCAGCAGCAGCCGTTTTCGAATTGTTCGGCCGCTTTTATCGGCAGTAGAATGATCGCCAATTTTCTCCAGCCAACGGGTCAGTGCTGCCTGTCGCCTACGGCAAAAGGGGAGTTGACGGTAAAGACGGTCGCATTGACGTCAACAGAAAGCAAACCCCTGAACAGGGTTCCCTTCACGGTGGCCATCCGCGACAAAGCGACGAATACGCTGCATATGTACTCCCGCAGGCCCGTGTGTCAGGTTCCCGTGCAACGGGTGTTAGCCAATTGCAAAAAAGGCGATAATATTGTGCTGCTGACAATAGATAAGCGCTATGCACTGCCTCAAAATGAAATTCTTGTGAAGTGAATAGTCGACTAACCGAGTCAGTATCAGATAAATGATTGGGCCAGGCAGGTAATAAAGCGAAAATCAAGTACCTTTCTTCCACTGGGTCATTTCTAAAAAAAGGTCATCGTGTATGCGGGTATATTCAGGCTTATCAACGGTTTTCAGGCTGATGATTATCAGCGGGTTTCTCCTGTTGATAAGCCTGTTATTTGTCCAGTTTGTGGAATCTGCACCTGTAACCAGTAAGGCTTATACACCCGAAAACGTCAACCTGGCCCTCCGACGAACGGTCCACCTCCTGTTTCGTGCGGCTGGCGATTCAACGTCCCGGATTCCGGCCGTAGAGCAACGTGATCCGCACATGTTTCGTATCCAGTTGAACCACGCCTTCGACTATGACAGGCTTCCTGCTCTCCTTCAGGCATCCTTCCAGATCCATAAGGTTAGGGCGGAGTACACTGTTGCCGTCCTGGATTGCGCTAAGGGAGAATTACAACTAGGATACTCCGTCAGGGATGTATTGGAGAACGAGCGCGTACCTTGCAAAGGCCGATCCATCGCGGCCGGGTGCTATACATTACAAGTCACCTTCGACGCTATTGCCGAACCAGCCAAACCGTTCCCCTTCTGGCCAGCGCTCTCCATTGGCGGGCTGATCGTGAGTTTACTCATCGTGGGCTGGCGCCGAAACGAGCGAATGAGTGAACCAAACCAACAAACTCCCGTGAAAACGGCTTCCACATCCTTACTCCAGTTTGGTCGTTCCAGCCTCGATGTGAACAACCAAATGCTCACTACAGAAACCAGTCAGCACAACTTGACCTACCGCGAAACCAAGCTGTTGCGCCTGCTGGTGAGCCATCCCAATCAGGTTCTGGAGCGTGATTTGATTTTGAAACTGGTTTGGGAAGATGAGGGCATTATCGTTGGCCGAAGCCTGGACGTGTTTATTTCTCGTTTACGTAAGCTTTTACAACCTGATTCCACCATTAAAATTGCGGCTGTGCACGGCGTTGGTTACCGGCTGGAAGTACAGGAAACAAGCAAACGTTGACAACCCTTCTGAAAAATCAACGGATGACGGTTAGTCCGGTTTGATCCGGAATCATGGCCTGAATACCCCAGCCGCCAAACGTCTCTGAAATAGCAATCCAGACATCGTTTGGCCCTTTTTTCAAATCAAGGTAAACTGCATCAAAGTAGCCCATCGTGCCCAGGAACCGGTAGTCGCGGGAGCCAAATTCATCATGACCCGCATACACCAAACGCCCATTCACATACACTTTAGCGCGGTCGCTGAATCCCAGTTGCAACTTCCTGATCTGCGGCTTATCCGAAACGATCATCAGCTTTGCAAAGACCGTATTGCCGTCTGCGCTGAGTTTACTGATGGTGGCTAAGTTGAGTTTACCCGAACGCTCGGCGGTTACTTTCTGCCAGGTCAGGCGATTAGCTACTGTTTGCGGGATAGAATAATCGGTTTGCAGATGCTTTTCGTCGAATGGGCTGGACACCTGCCAGGTCAGAATTGTGCCCGGTTGAGGGTCCGGCTCTGGTTTAAAGGTGCCCGCCAGCGGTGTCGTATCCGATTTGGTGTATCGGAAATTGGCAAAGCGTGTCATGAACGGCGAGTCATTGTTCAGGCTAACCTGGCCGGGTTTTATGGGTCGTTTAAGGTGGTGAATGACCAGGGCGGGCTTCGTTGGATTCCCGATGTATACTTCAGCCTGCGTGTTCTGCACCAATAGTTTAACGTGAATCCACGCATTCAGAGGATAAACGACGGCTGTCGAATAGCCGTCGCCGTAGTAGAGTTGCCAGGCTTCCTGCCCATTAAAAACAGGCATGTATTGAATCGCATCCGGGTTGCCCAGTTGATGTGGCCGTAGATAAACCTGCTCAAAATTGGCTTTATCGTGAATCCTGAAACCAAAACCAGGGAAATAGCGCTCTTTCGTAAGTGTCATATCGAATTCGATACTGCCGTTTGTAAAGGTGCTGTCTCTGAGGTAAATGGTGCCCTCGGTCAGGGAAATCCCGGTTTTGCCCTGAAACGTTTCCGGAGTCACCTTTCCGGCGAAAATCCAGGCGGAAGAATCAAAAGGAACCACAGTCTGGCCGAAGGCGTACACGCTTGTGAGCAGCAGAAAGGCAATCAATCGGGCGTTCATGGTGAAATTGAATGGAAATGGGGTAGACGAGCTCATCGCATTGATTTGGTAGTTGAGAGAACGGCCCGAGTCACACTGAAATTAGCGAAATAACCTTCAGGGGTGTTTCCGAGCCAAATGCCAACCGAACCTTTGGAACTTCCCCGAGCCAGGTTTTTGACCTCATAAACCTGTTTCCCATCTACAAAAACAGTAGCCATACAACCGGCAACGGTTATGCTGACATGAAACCACTGTTGGGTTTTGCAGATGGGAGAGCCCTGGAAGACAGCCGCCTGATAGTCTGGCCAATTAATGAGCCCGTTGTTGACGGGCATGTATTGCATGGCACCCGATTTGCCCGACATGAACGGCCTGAAATAAAAACACTCGTAGCGTGATTTGTTGGCCACTTTATTCAGCCGAAATAGAACACCTAAAAAAGAAACGGTTGAGGCTGGCAATGGCGTGGTAATATCCAGGTCGATACGCCCGTCGGTAAACGTGTGCTTGGTCAGGTAAGCGATGGTCGCTCCTAATGCATTCTCATTACCACGAATAAGTTTCAGGCAGGATTTTCCCAGATAAGTGGTGTTGACGTGTTTTCCTTCGAACGTCCATTGCGCCGGAGAAAAGTCGCCGAACGTCTCAACGACAGGTTGAGCCGCTGCTTTGTAGGATGTCAGTCCAAGGAGTGATATCAGGAGTAAGGTCTTCATGTTACTAGGGTTTATTTAAGAAAAGGAGAAATGGATTCCCAGACAGCGGGGAAGTTGCAGTAGAGGACCACATGCCCACATCCAGGAATAATGGAAAGGGTACCATGTGGCAGTAAACGAGCTGTTTCGAGTGCTTTTTCCGTCTTGAAATACGGGTCTTTATCGCCCACCATGAGCAGGGCCGGGCATTTTATCCGACGAATGGCCTCGTCAGAAATAAAGCTGGGCTGATTCCACATCGTGTCAAGTTTGTCCAGAAATTCAGTCCACCGATTCGGATCCGGCATCAGCAGCTTTCTGGTTTTTACAAAATCGGGCGCCAGTGTGTCCAGCCGTTCGGCGGTCATTTTGCCTTCTTCCTCAACAGGCAAAACACGATCCGTAGGACGCCTTGGTGCGCCAATGGCGATAAACTTTCGAACCCGTTCCGGGTGCGTAGCCGCGAGGGTGTAGCCCGTAATGCCGCCGTCGCTGAAGCCAATGACAAGGACACTATCCGTCGTTAAACTCCTGATAACCTGGTAGGCATCATCGGCTAGCTGCTGGTAGGAATAGGGTTTTGTCCCGATCTCCGATTTTCCGTGCCCCCGCGTTCCGATGGCTATAACCTGGTAGGTCTGAGCCAGTTTAGGAATCAGAAATTCGTACTCGTCGATGTAGCCAAACAAACCACCATGAAGCAGGACAACCGGTTTTCCCTTTCCGTAAAGCTCATAGTAGATTTTAGCATCACCAACGTTGTTGTAATGACCGGTCTTTGGATTGTTGCCATACGGGATGCTAGTCTGTGCCAGAACGAGATTGGCCGTCGCCGTGAACCAGACCAACTGAATGAACAAGCGTTTAATCATCGTAGGTTTCTGTACATTTGGTTGAAAAGTCGTGAACGGCAGCAAACATGCAGCGCCTGCCGAAAAAGAGCTATTCAGCGCCGTTCAACTTCTGTTCAAGTTTATTCAATAGGATAAGTAGCTGACCGACAGGTAAATGATTTCGCAACAGGAAGATAAAGAACTCGCCCGCTGCCGTCAGTTGATTGAGGAAAAAACGGGCTGGGGGAGTAGCGATAGCTGGTCGACGCAGGATTTTGACCGGTTGAGTGAGCTGATTGCCGAGCAGACAAATGTCTCATTAAGCGTGACCACCCTGAAGCGGGTATGGGGGCGGGTTCGTTATGATTCGGCACCCACGGCCACCACCCTCAACACGCTGGTTCAATTTATAGGCTATGAAAACTGGCCGACCTTTAAACAAGCCATTCAAGAAGCGGAGCCAAAGAACAAGCCCGTTCCACAATCCATAATGGGGAAGGATAAGTTGGCGGAAGCTCCTAAATCAGCGCAACCGATGCGGTCATTCGGTTATAAGCGCTGGTGGATTGGGGGCGGATTGCTGGTTGGAGTGATCGGGACTCTGGCGTTTTTCATGAATTATTCGTCGCGGGAGCCGCTCGCACCGGCTGATTTCTCATTTAGTAGCCAACCCCTTACAAAGGGCTTGCCCAACTCGGTCGTCTTTCACTACGATGCGACCGCGTCGCCCACCGATTCCGTGTTCATTCAACAATCCTGGGACCCCAGCCGACGTGAGCTGGTCCCTAAAAACGGGCACCAGTATACATCTATTTATTATCATCCGGGCTATTACAGGGCCAAATTGGTGGTAGGAAAACAGATCATGAAGGAACACAACCTGTTGATCCCGTCGGATGGCTGGCATATCGCTGTTATCCATGAACCTGTTCCGGTCTATTTTAAGCCCAGGGAGGTCATTCACGACGGTGTACTTAGCCTGACGACAACGGCCATCGAGAAGGTTAATATTCCCATGCAGCCTCGCCCGCCAACGGTTCAGTACCGTTATGTACAGGAATTTGACCGGTTAAGGGGCGATAATTTTGACTTTGATACCCGTCTGAAGAACGACTTTAAACAGGGTTCCTCGGCTTGTCAATATGTACGGGTCTCTATTCTCTGTAAAAACGAATATTTTTCATTTACCCTTTCGGCAAAAGGGTGCGTGGCGAATCTGGATCTTTACCTGGCCGGGCATGAAGCGCAGGCCAGGAATACGGACTTGACAGCATTTGGCGCTGATCTGTCGAAATGGGTCAATCTGCGCTGTGCTGTTCGCAACAAACGGGTGCAACTTTTTGTCGATGGTAAAAAAGCTTACGAAGCTGTCGCCCCCCATGCCGTTAAGGATATTGTGGGCGTCAGTTATGAGTTTGAAGGTACGGGCTCCGTCGACTATGTCCGCTTTAAACGACCTAATGGAACAATTGCTTTTGAAGACAGTTTTGACAGTCATCGCCTGCCCTGACGCATAATCCACTACGCTCACCACTACAAAATGAAAGCCATTCTCTGCAAAGCCTTCGGGCTGCCCGATACACTGACCCTTGAGGAGGTTCCTTCACCGGTTCCGGGTCCGGGCGAGGTGTTGACGCAGGTGAAAGCCTGTAGTTTGAACTTCCCGGATACGCTCACTATCCGAAACATGTATCAGTTTAAACCGCCGTTGCCCTTTTCGCCGGGGAGCGAATCGTCGGGAATTGTGATCGCCGTTGGCGAGGGCGTCACGCACATCAAACCCGGCGACCGGGTCTTTACGTTTGGGTCGCACGGCGGACTGGCCGAAGAACGAATTTCGGATGCGCGCGCGACCATTCGCCTGCCAGATGGCATGGACTTTATAACCGGGGCATCGACGATGTATGCGTATGGAACGTCTTATCATGCTCTGAAAGATCGGGGTCAGCTCAATGACAGCGGTGGCAGTGAACCGGAGACCCTGCTGGTACTTGGAGCTGCCGGTGGGGTAGGGCTGGCCGCTGTTGAGTTGGGGAAACTGATGGGCGCCACCGTCATCGCAGCCGCATCGACCAACGAAAAGCTGGCAATCTGCCGGGAGAAGGGCGCCACGCATCTGATCAATTACACAACCGCAGACATACGTGAACAACTTAAAGAAATCACAAACGGCAAGGGTGTCGATGTGGTTTTTGACCCCGTGGGTGATCAATGGGCAGAACTCGCCATTCGGTCGATGGCTTGGCGGGGACGGTATCTGGTCGTGGGATTTGCCGGTGGCGAGATACCAAAGATTCCCCTCAATCTGGCCTTGCTTAAAGGCAGCTCCATTGTGGGCGTGTTCTGGGGAGCGTTCACGCAGAAAGAAGCCGACCTTAGCCGGAAGAACATGCAACAGATTGCTACCTGGGCCATGGAGGGTAAGATTTCGCCCTATATCTCCAGACACTATTCATTAGCCGACGCCCCACAGGCGCTCACCGATATGATGGAACGGCGGGTGGTAGGCAAGGCGGTTGTGGTGTTATAGAGAAGGACAGGCGTTATATGGGGAGGGTGATGAGGAAATTTACGAGTCTGGCAAAGGTGGAGATACGCGCAAACACGTGGATCGTGTGTGGGTTATTCCTGCTGTTGCCGCTTATTGGCAACGGGCAGGGCTTTGGGTTCCTCGGCATTCCTCTGGATACGTTATTGAAAACCAGAACGCCCCGTGTTGACCGGGCCTACATAACGACCTACTATCGGCAGTTGCACCTGTACGCGGTCAGTGATCGCCAGGAGTATAGTATGCAGGTTTTGGGAAAAGCCTACTCACTGAACTATAAACCGAATTTGCCCTGGTCGCTGGGGCACGGCGTCAACTATAAATGGATTGGCACCGAACTAACCATTAAGCTGCCCTTTTTTGGCTATACCCCCGAACGGCGAGGGAAAACAAAGCCGTTCGGCGTTACGATCAATGTAAACAACCGTCGATTCTGGTTTTCCACGCAGTATCAGTTTTATCGGGGCTTTTACCTCAGTAACCCCGATGTTCTGAAAGCCGACTGGTTCGAGCATTCGTCGGCTTATCCCTACCGGAATGATATTCGCAGTCAGACCGTAACGAGTCGGTTGCTGTACCAATTCAATCCGTTACGGCTTTCAATTCCGGCTACCTTGCTTCAGCGCGAAGAGCAGCGCAAGGGAGCACGGACCTGGAATATTGGCGGATCGTTCGCCTACCAATACATTCGGGCCGATTCGTCCCTGGTTCCCTCCGCATTAGCCGCTGATTTTCGTCCTGAATCCCGTTTGTTAAGCCTGCAATCGGTGTCGCTTGGGGTCGATGTGGGGTATACGCAGACGGTTATTTTTCACAAGCGATACTTTGTCAGTTTCACGGCACGACCAGGTTTAACCGTTCTATTACAGCAGACGAAGACGGAGTCGAACGAGTCAGAAAACCACCTACAGGCTGGCTGGCAGGGAATCGCATCGGTAACGTTAGGCTACAGCTCGGCCAGCTATTATGGCGGCATTTATGCATCAACCACAAAAGTCAATCGCACCTTTTCCAAGGGTTTGATCAATACGGATACGGACTATATCAAACTGGTTTTTGGCAAGCGGATTCGCTACCGGCCCAAAGGGATCATAAAGCAAGTGCCTGGTTTGTAGTGTTTTAGGAGAGGTCGCCAGCCGACCTCTCCTAAAACACTCATTTCTTCGTCGGTTTGGCGCTCATGTAAAAGGTCAGCGTGCCACCTTTGAGAATGTCTGAATGGGTGATGACCGGTTGAGTCAACTGCTTACCGTTCAGCAGGACTTTCTGCACATACACATTCTTGTCGCTCTGGTTAATGGCTTCGATGGTAAACGTCTTGCCGTTTTCGAGGGCGAGCCGGGCATGTTTAACCGAGGGACTTCCTAGTGAATAGTCTTCCGAACCAGGAGCGACCGGGTAAAAGCCCATGGAGGAGAACATGTACCAGGCGCTCATCTGACCGCAGTCGTCGTTGCCACCTAATCCGTCGGGAGTGGGTTTGTACTGCATATTGAGAATCATGCGCACGCGTTCTTGTGTCTTCCAGGGCTGGTCAGTCCAGTTGTAGAGGTAAGCGATGTGGTGCGCCGGTTCATTGCCGTGAATGTAGCCGCCAATGATTCCTTCACGGGTAATGTCTTCGGTTTCGGCAAAAAACTCGTCGGGTAAGTGCATCGAAAAAAGCGTGTCGAGCCGGGCGGCAAACGTCTTGGGGCCGCCCATGTACTGAATCAACCCCGCCGGATTCTGAGGGACGAAAAAGCTGAAATTCCAGGAGTTACCTTCGATGAAGCCTTGCCCGTCTGTTTTATAAACGTCGAATTCTTTCTTGAACGAGCCATCAGCCAATCGGGGTCGCATAAAACCAATTGATTTATCGAAAACATTCTGCCAGTTCTGAGACCGTTTCAAGTAGGTTTCATAGATGTCGGACCGATTCAGCTTCTTGGCCAGTTGGGCAATACACCAGTCGTCGTAGGCGTATTCCAGCGTGTTCGACACCGACGTGCCGTTGCTGGCCGCAGGAACATACCCCTTGTCGATGTACTCGCCAATTCCCTCATAAGGGCGGTGGTTGGACGTGGCGATGCAGGCCTCCAGTGCTTTCTGGGCATCGCCTTTGAATACACCTTTGATCACCGCATCGGCCAGCACCGACACACTATGGTAACCGCTCATGCACCAGTTCTCATTGGCGTAGTGCGACCAGACGGGCAGCATCTTTAGCGTACTCTGGTCGTAGTGATTCAGCATGGATTGCACCATGTCGTTGTTACGGCCGGGCTGAATGAGGTTGAAAAATGGGTGAAGCGCCCGGTAGGTATCCCACAGCGAGAAGGTCGTGTAATTCGTAAAGCCAGTAGCGGAATGAATACCCTGGTCCAGTCCTTTATACTGACCATTGACGTCCATATAGGTCGTTGGGTTAACAAAGGAATGATACAGCGCCGTATAAAAATTTACTTTGTTGGGTTCGGATGCGTCGATCTGGATCTTATTTAACTCCCGGTTCCAGTCGGCCTGTGCCTTGGTTTTGGTTTGGTCAAAATTCCAGTGAGGGACTTCGGCCTGCATGTTGGCCAGCGCATTTTCCTGGCTAACCGGCGACAGGGCCATTTTTAGTTTCACTTTTTCGCCCGCTTCGGTATCGAAATCAAAATACATTCGGATACGTTTACCCGCTATTTCCGGGAAATTTTTGGTTTGGTCGAATTTTCGCCAGAATCCTCTGTAAACCTGCGCTTTATCCAGATTCTTTTGCCCGTAGGCTTTAAACGGCTTGGAAAATGACAGGGCAAAATACACCGTTCGGGTGCGGGCCCAGCCATTGGTTTGCCGGAACCCCGTGATCAGTGTATCGTTGACGACCCGAACAAAGGTCCAGACAACCTTATCGTCGTAGTTATAAATACCATGCGCCAAATCCAGGATGATGTGCGACTGGTCCGATTTTGGGAAGGTATATTGGTGAAAGCCCACTCGGTCAGACGCCGTCATTTCGGCCAGGATACCCTCGTCATCGAGTTTGACTTTGTAATACCCCGCTTCGGCCACTTCATTGGCGTGCGAAAACGCTGACCGGTAACCCGTTTTCGGATTCGATGCTATACCCGGATTGAGCTGTAACGTCCCCTGCGTCGGCATAATCAGGAAATCACCTAAATCGGAATGGCCCGTTCCGCTAAAATGGGTATGGCTAAACCCAACAATTGTTTTGTCTTCGTATTTATAGCCCGCGCAGTAGTTGTAGACCTTGCCATTGTACTTGCCGTTGAGCTCGTAAGACAGCGTATCGGTATCGGGGCTCAACTGAACGGACCCGAACGGAACGGTAGCCCCCGGATAGGTATGCCCCATTTTTTCGGTGCCGATTAACGGGTGTACATAAGGAACAAGGTTTTGTTGGGCGTAGGAGAGGAGAAAGAGGAACTGAAAAAGAACTGTAAAAAATAGTTTCATCATTTTTGATTGGGTTGCTTCAGCGGATTAAGATAAAGGGTAAAAAGGTACGAAAAGCTTTCCGAAGCGCCTGCCTGTGGGGCTATTTTCTTCCGTGTATTGTCAGTAGGGATTGCCGTTATCTGGTCTCTATCCAGTATTTGTGCTGGAAGCTATACCGATAAGCATCTACGAAACGAGTACTTGCTTAGGCGAGGCTTTGAGAAACCTCGCGTGTGGGTTGCTTATAACCAACAGTACAGCGATGGTGTGGCAGAATAGCCCATTACCAGCAAATGTACTTGTGCGAAACCGCAAAAAGCGGTGCGAAATCGCACAGATTATTTCCTGTATAAATCTACATATTTCTGAAAATCAAGTGTTTATCGGTTGGCATGTTGTTTGGCTATCTCTAGGTAAGATTGTAAACAAGATGATGGATAAAGAACTTGCCCCGGAAATAGCCAATCGTAATCGAAACCGAAGCCTGTTGATCGGGGTGGTGGTTGTGATTGGCTTAGCGATTGCCATTACCTGGCTGCGGGATGCCGTGAAAACGTCGGTCGAGGCTGAGCGAATTCGTATGGCAACGGCCGAAATTGGCCCGGTCGAGAATTCGCTCAACGCAACCGGTGAAGTGATTCCGGCTTATGAACAAATCTACACCAGCCCAATTCGGGCCAGTATTCGGCGCGTATTACTCACACCCGGAACGGCCGTAAAACCCGGTCAACCTATTCTGGACCTCGATAAATCGTTAACGGAAATTGAACTGGAGAAACTGAACGATCAACTTTCACTGAAACGAAACGGCATCGATCAGTTGCGGATGAAACTCAATAAAAGTTTGTACGATGCCGAGGTGAACGATCAGATCAAGTTATTGAACATAAATGGGTTACGGGCAGAGCTGGAGGGTTCACGGCGCTTACAGAAAGTAGGCGGGAGCACGGGCGAAGAGGTTACCCGCGCTGAAAATGCCCTGCGTGTGGCTGAACTGGAGAAGAAGCAGTTAGAAAACGATCTGGCCTACAACCGGCAATCGATGGGAGCCAGCCTTCGGGAAACGACGTTGCAAGCCCAGATCGAGGAGAAAAACCTCAAAGAGTTAACCCATAAATTGAAACAGGCCGACATTATAGCCGACCGGCCGGGCGTGCTGACCTGGGTAAATGAAAATATTGGTTCAGCCGTAAACGAAGGAGAGATGCTGGCTAAGCTGGCCGATCTGGCTAGTTTTCGGATCGAAGGGTCGTGCTCTGATGTCTATGCCGAGCAGGTAAAAGTGGGCCTGCCGGTGATCGTTAAAGTCAACGAAACAAACCTGCGCGGACTAATTACGCAGGTGAAACCCGCCGTAAAAAATGGCATTGTCCAGTTCGTCATTCAATTGGAGAACAGCCACCACGCGTCGCTACGTCCGAATATGAAAGTGGAAGTCTTCGTGATCACTGACCGGGTGGCGAAGGCGGTACGCGTAGCAAACGGGCCGGCCTTTAAAGGTAAACGGAAACAGTTTGTCTATGTATTGCCTAAAGGGAGCAACGTTGCGCATCGTCGGGAAGTCGCCCTTGGCCTGTCAAACTTTGATTATGTCGAAGTGAAATCGGGACTACAGGCGGGCGAACAGGTTATTTTGACCGATCTGAGTGCGTATGAGCATCTGGACGAAATCACGATTGACCCGAAACGATAACGCCAGATCACGATGAACCCTACTTATTTACTTAGTTTCTTTACTGTCCTCTTCCTTAGTCAGCCGCTTTGTGCTCAGCCCCAAACGACTACCTTGACGGAGGTTGTTCAACTGGCCCAGGCGCAGTCGGTAGCGGCAAAACGGGCCAATACCCAGCAACGAACGAACCATTGGCAATACCGTTCCTTTCTGGCGCAGTTTAAGCCGCAGCTGAGCCTGGACGGATCATTGCCCAACTTCACGCGGTCGTATGTACAGGTGACGCAGCCGGATGGCAATATCCGCTTTGAGCCCGTATCCTACAATAACTCCATCCTAAACCTGTCGCTGAGTCAAACCATTTCGCCCACGGGCGGGACTATTTTTGTCCAGCAGCAACTCCAGCGATTCGATAATTTTATTCAGAACAACACCTTATACAATGGTATACCGTTTGGGTTCGGGATAACGCAACCGCTGTTTCAATTTAACCAGATGCGCTGGGACCGGAAGATACAGCCGCTCTTGTATGCCGAAGGGAATCAGCAACTTATCGAGTCGCTGGAACAAGTTTCACTAACGGCGTCCAACCTGTATTTCGATCTGCTGGTGGCCCAGGTAAACCTGCAAATTGCCGAGACCAACCGCGCCAACAATGACACCCTCTACCGAATTGCGCTGCACAAACTGGATATGGGTAAGATTTCGCAGAACGACCTTCTGCAGCTTCAGTTGAGTGTGCTGAATGCTGAAAAAGATCTGGCATCAGCCCGGCAAACGGCGGCAGTCGCGTCATTGAAATTAAAAACGTTTGTGGGCTACCGTGAAGAAAGCGCCGGTCAACTGCGCCCGCTGGAACTGGCTATTCCAAATCAGATTCCTGACCTGATCGTGGATGTAAAGCGAGCCTTCGATGAGGCTGTTGCCAACCGGGCGGGGTCGATTGGGTTCCGGCGACGAATGCTGGAAGCCGAGCGGGATCTGGAAAAAGCCCGTAAGAACAACGGCCTGAATGCTACCCTGACGGCAGGTTATGGGCTGTCGAACCAGGGGCCAAATCTGGTCGATGTCTATGTTCGTCCCCAGAACCGCGAATACGTCACCCTACAATTTACACTACCCATTATGACCTGGGGCCGGGCGCAGGCGATTGTTGAAACTGCCAAGGCGAACCGGGAATTGGCGCAGCAAACCGTCGAGCAGGACAAACTAACGTTTGAGCAGGAAATCTTTACGCAGGTAACGCTACTCCAGATGTTGAAACAACAAGTAACATTGACGGCCAAAGCGGATCAGATTGGGCAAAATCGCTACCAGATTGCGCAGGACCGGTTTAAGCTGAGCGATCTTAGTGTGACCGATCTAGGCATTGCTACGCAGGAAAAGGACCGTGCCCGTCGGGATGCCATTCTGGCCCTGCGCGACTACTGGCAGGCGTTCTACACACTTCGCTTATTGACCTTATTTGATTTTGAAACGAACCAGAAAATAAAGTACTAACCATGATCAGCCTACAAAACATCGAAAAAGTTTACCGAACCAGCACGATCGAAACGCTGGCGCTCAACAACATTAACCTCGACATTAAGAAAGGGGAGTTCGTTTCCATCATGGGGCCGTCGGGTTGCGGCAAGAGCACACTGCTGAACGTAATGGGCCTGCTGGATGAGCCCTCCAAAGGAACGGTTCAGCTTGATGGGCAGTCTGTCACGAAGTACGGTGATAAGGAACTGGCCAAACTGCGCAACCAGAAAATCGGCTTCATTTTCCAGAGCTTTCATCTGATCAACGACCTGACGGTGTTGGACAATGTCGAGATTCCACTGCTTTACCGATCGACCAATGGCAAGCCGCGTCAGGAATACGCCAAAGATGCCCTGACAAAAGTGGGCCTGAGCAACCGCATGAAGCACTTTCCCAAGCAGTTGTCGGGCGGGCAAAAACAACGCGTGGCCATCGCCCGTGCCATTGTGGGCCAGCCAGACATTATTCTGGCCGATGAACCAACCGGCAACCTGGACAGTGCCATGGGCAACGAAATCATGAACATTCTGCAGCAGCTCAACGACGATGGAGCCACCATCGTCATGGTCACGCACGATGAACAGATGGCCAAACGCACCCACCGGCTCATTCGACTTTTCGACGGAACCCAGGTTTTATAAATGAATAGTGAATGAGCGAACATACGAGCCAACTATTCGTTCGCTTCGGCGGTCCGATTTCATTCATTTACACTTTCGCGCTTTACTTATGCTACTGAACTATATCAAAATCGCCTGGAAGGTGTTGCTGCGGCATCCGTTCTACACCTTCATCACTCTTTTTGGGATTAGCCTGACGCTAACCGTATTGATGGTATTGACCTCTTTTCTGGATCACCTGATTGGGAGCCATTACCCTGAAAATAAACGGGATCGATCGCTTTATATCATGCAGATGCGATTGAATGATTCCAGCCGAACATCCCGGCAGTCGGGCCCAATGAGTTTTAAATTTCTGACGGACTATGCCAAATCGTTGAAAACCCCCGAACGGGTAACGATTTGTACCCTCATCAACAGCTCGAATGCGTATGTGGGATCGCAGAAGATAAAGCTGAATACTAAATTCACCGATGCTGATTTCTGGCGGGTAGCCGACTTCGAATTTCTGGAGGGCAAGCCCTACAATGAGCAAACTATTGCCAGTGGAGAAAACGTGGCCGTGATTACCGACGACCTGAAAAAACACTATTTCGAAAATTCGTCTGAATCCGTTTTGGGTAAAGATATTGAAATAGAAACGATTCATTATAAGGTAATTGGTGTGGTAAAAGGGAGCCCCGTTACGCGCCCATTTACCTATGCCGACGTCTATTTTCCGTATACAGCCCCTAAAAGTAATTATCAGCGAAACGACATGCGCGGTGGTTACGTCGCCATTATTCTGGCTAAAAATGAATCGGACCGGAAAGAAATTCAGGACGAATTTCAGAGCCACATAGATCGAATTCCATTTCCGGGTATTCAGGATGGATTCAAGTATGCGACATTGGAAGTAAAAAGTGAACCCTATCTGGAAAATTTTATGGGGCCCCTTTTAGAGGGTAACGCAGGTATAAAAACGATTTTTTTCGGTATTGTAGCGTTTATTTTATTCATGCTGATGGGCCTTCCGGCGATCAACTTAGTGAACGTGAATATCAGCCGGATCATGGAAAGAGCCTCGGAAATCGGCATTCGAAAAGCCTTTGGAGCCCCCATCCGCACGCTCATGTGGCAGTTTATTGTCGAGAACATCTTCATTACGCTGATCGGCGGAATCATCGCTCTGATTCTGACCGTCATTGTCATTCATTTGATCAATACGAGTGGCTGGATTGCCTACGCTGATCTGACAATCAACCTCAATGTGTTCCTGATCAGTCTGTTCGTGAGTTTGATCTTTGGCTTGTTATCCGGCGTGTTACCCGCGCTACGAATGTCGAAACTAAACATAGCTGAAGCGCTTAGGGGGTAAAACCAATGGGTAAACGAGTAAATCAGCAATAACTGGCGCATCGACTACCCGTTCACCCATCTACTGTTCGCTTGTTCACCTTTTCACTAATCGTCATGATCTCTCATCTGCTTAAATTAATCTGGAATAAAAAGAAAGCGCACGCCTTGCTGATTGTCGAAATCTGGGCTTCGTTTATGGTCCTTTTTGGGCTGGCAACCTTGATCGTCGTCAACGTGCGCAACTACAGGGAGCCTTTGGGCTTCACGTACGAGAACGTCTGGGCAATCGGTCTGAAAAGTAATCAGGATACAACCGATCTGGCGAATAAACTCCAACGGGTGCAGCAGCGGCTAAAGGCATATCCCGACGTGGAGTCGGTGTCCCGAATGAGTAATAACTTTCCCTTTTCGGCGAACTCGACGAATAACGGAATCGAATATAAAAAGCGCAAAGTGCTCGCGGATTTTTATGCAACTGATGATGCGTTTGCTAAAACGCTCGACATTGCGGTACCGGCGGGCCGTTGGTATCGCAATGCGGATAGTGTAGGCAAATACACGCCGGTGGTTATCAACCAGAAAACGAAAGACGAGTTGTTCGGTGACGAGAATCCGCTGGGAAAAGTAATCGGCGAACGTTTCAAAGTGGTTGGTCTGATCGATAATTTCAAGGCAAAAGGCGAATTTATGTCGAATAAACCGGCCGTATTTGAGTTAATGAAGGCCGATGCGATCTGGAACGATACGATGTTGATCAAGGTGAAGCCCGGCACCGATGCTGTTTTCGAAGCTAAGATTGTGAAGGATATTGCTTCTATGGTGACCGGCTGGAACGTTGAAGTCGATTACCTGACGGATTCACGAAAAAATCAGCACAATCTTGTTCTGGTGCCTATTATCATTGCGCTCATCGTTTGCAGCTTTCTATTGATCAATGTGGCGTTGGGCCTGTTTGGAGTGTTGAACCTGAGCATTGCCAAACGCCGGGGGGAAATTGGGCTGCGCCGGGCGCTGGGAGCCACCGGCGGGGGAATCTCTACCCAATTTATTGGTGAAATATGGGTCCTGGCTACCTTTGCCATGCTGATTGGTTTGCTGTTTGCCGCTCAGTTTCCACTGCTGAATGTATTTGACTTACAGGCAGGCATTTACATAGCAGCCATTGGTATTTCGATTCTGATTATTTATGTGCTCGTTACATTATGCGCCCTTTTTCCAAGTCGGCAGGCAGCCATGATCCAACCAGCTACTGCCTTGCACGAAGAGTAGAGACGCATATTTGCGTCTCCTGTTAACCGGATGGTTTTGCTGATGCACGAAGAGTAAAGACGCAAATCTGCGTCTCCTGTTGACCGGATGGTTTTGCTGATTCATAGGAATAGAGACGCAAATATGCGTCTCTACACAAAAATATGATCCTCATTATTGACGACGATATTGCCATTCAAACTTCTCTTTCCCTATTGTTCAGGAAAGAAGGGTTCACGGTGCGCGTGGCCGACGGGCCATTTGAAACGCTTGAGATACTGGCCGAAGAAACGCCTGAGCTGATCCTGCTCGACATGAATTTTTCGGTCGATACCTCCGGCGATGATGGCCTTCGCCTGTTGCGCCGGATTCGGGAGCAGTGGCCTGCACTGCCGGTTATTCTCATCACGGGCTGGGGGAGTATCGACCTCGCGGTGGAGGGAATGAAGTCGGGTGCCCGGGATTTTATTACCAAACCCTGGCAGAATGATCACCTGGTTCAGTCGGTGCGAACGGTCCTGAATTTGGCGCAGGCAACACCCGCGTCACCCAACCGGCGTAAACTCGACCAGCAGTTTAAATTTGATAATATTGTTGGCGAAGATCCAAACCTGCTGGCCATACTGACGACCATCGGGCGGGTAGCGCCAACCGATGCGCCCGTTTTGATCACTGGTGAGAGCGGTACCGGTAAAGAACTCATCGCTGAGGCCATTCATCAGAACAGCCGTCGCCATCGCCAGCCGTTCGTGAAAGTTAATTTGGGGGGCATCTCGTCCACCCTGTTCGAGAGCGAGTTGTTCGGGCATGTGCGGGGAGCGTTTACCGATGCAAAAACGGATCGTGCCGGACGATTCGAACTCGCCAACAAAGGGTCTATTTTTCTGGACGAAATTGGCGATCTCGACCCGGCAAGCCAAGTGAAGCTGTTGCGCGTCTTGCAGGATCGAACGTTTGAGCCGCTGGGAAGTAGTAAATCCCGGACGGTCGATGTGCGGGTAATCTGCGCCACCAACCGAAATCTGGAGGAAATGGTCCGTAAGGGCCAGTTTCGGGAGGATTTATTCTACCGAATTAACCTGATTTCTGTTCGGCTGCCCGCCCTGCGCGAACGCCCCGGCGATATACCGCTGCTGGTTGCGTATTTTGTCGATAACCTGAAAGTTATTTACGGACGGCCCGATTTACAGGTCAGTGCATCGGCGCAGAAATGGCTTAAAAATCTGGCGTTGCCCGGCAATATCCGCCAGCTTAAGAACCTCGTGGAGCGGACAGTTCTCCTCTCTTCGGGTAATGAATTGCAGGTCGATGACTTCGAACGGAACCTGACGCCCAACGCCACGTCGATAGCCACGGCAGCCAGTTCGTTGCCACCGGTTGGGAGCATGACGCTGGAAGAGATGGAGTATCAGATGATTCACCGGGCAATGGCATTCCACCAGAACCGGGTAGTTAAAGTAGCGCGTGCGTTGGGCATCACCCGTTTTGCGCTCTACCGCCGATTAGAGAAATTTGGCATTCCCTACACAACCGAGGAATGAACCTACCCCTGCGCACTCGTTTCCTGATTTATATCATTGCTGTTCATCTCGCGCTGATTGGGTTGACCTGGTGGGTATTGCGCGAGAATAAACTTGTCTTCATTGCGTCGGAATTGCTTATTCTGCTTTCGATCCTTGTCGCCGTTCGATTGTATCAGGCATTTAGGCAACCATCCGAGTTTATCGCATCGGGTATCGAAGCTATTCAGGATAAGGACTTTACGGTTAAGTTTGTGCCAACCGGCAACCAGGAAGTGGATGATCTTATTTCGGTGTATAACCTCATGATCGACCAGCTTCGGCATGAGCGGACCCGGCAGGTAGAACAGCAGTTCTTCCTGAACAAATTAATCGACGCGGCACCCATTGCCATTTTGATCTTTGACTTCGACGACCGCATTGCCTCCGTCAATCCCAGGGCCAGCCAATTGCTGGGAATGCAGCCATACGAAATAATCGCCAAACAACTATCTGAACTGGGCTATTCGCTACTGGCTCAGGTCGCCGATCTGGCCGATGGCGAAGCGCGCATCATGAAGCCGAACGGCATCGAGACGTATAAAGTGCTGCGTTCCTATTTTATGGATCGGGGATTTCGGCGGTCGTTTCTCATCATCGAAGAACTGACACCGGAGATTCTTGCTACTGAAAAGAAGTCGTACAGCAAGGTTATCCGAATGATGGCGCACGAGGTCAATAACTCGATTGGTGCCGTAAATTCCATTCTCGATAGCACGCAATCCTATGTCAATGAGCCCGATGTAAAACATGCCATTCGGGTGGCTATCGAGCGGAATGACCGGCTCAATCGCTTTATGAGCCGCTTTTCCGACGTTGTTCGACTGCCACCGCCCCAAATACGGCCCGTTGATTTGGGCGAACTCGTTCGTAATGTGGTTCAGTTGATGCAGCCGCAAGCTGCCGGGCGGGGCGTTTCGCTGGCGGCTATTGCTACCGAAAAAAACATAAAGCAAGTTGATGCTGACCAGATGGAACAGGTCTTGATCAATGTTGTTAAAAACGCGCTTGAAGTCTGTCGGGAAGGCCAGTGCATAGAGGTTATCAGCGCTACTCGTTACCTGCTCATTCGGGATAATGGCGACCCGATTCCTGATGAGATTACGGCTAACCTGTTCAATCCTTTTTTCAGTACTAAACCGGAAGGGCAAGGCATTGGCCTGACACTTACCCGCGAAATTCTGCTCAATCATAAACTGTCTTTTTCCCTTCGGACGGAGGTCAGCGGCTGGACGGAGTTTCAAATCCTACTGGAGTAAGTAGTATGTAACACGGGTCGATCAAAGCATCAGAACTATGTGTCTGGATAAGTTATTTTGTTTAATGTTATAACTTAAAAACTTGATTGTCAGTGATTTGTGTATTGAGTTTATTGAACAATAACTATTTATTTACTGTTATCTACATACGAACTCTTACCGGTATTTCATGCCTGATTTCAATCCATCAATCATTCTTTATACGGCCGATGCCCTCAACGAACGGGGCGAAGCTGTGCTGGCCCAGTTCCCGAATGCGGAAACGCTGGAAGTGAAGCAGCACAATCGCCTGCCGGAATTGGGGTTGAATCATTTTAAGGTTAAGTCCGATGTGCTGGTGTTGGGACGGCTCAAAACCCAGGATATTAAGTGGAGCGGTCGAAGTTCAGACTACATCGCGCCAAGTCTGGCCAATGGCTGTTTTGGTGCCTGTACTTATTGTTATGTCGACCGGCACAAGACTGTCAACCCCATTACGCTTTTTACGAATATTGATGAAAACCTGGCGAGTATCGACAAGCATGTTAACTCGCTGGCCTGGCCCAAGCCAGCCAACCAAACAGACGCCACATACTGGACGTATGACATTGGCTGTAATTCCGATATTTCAGTAGATTATGGATTGACGGATGGTATTCAGCAGGTGTTCGAATTTTACCGAGATCATCCGCGTGCTAAAGCGACTTTTGCAACCAAGTTTGTCAATCCGCTCTTGCTGGACTTCGATCCGAAGCGAAAAATCCGTATCCGGTTCAGTCTGATGCCCAGCCATGTCAGCAAACTGGTTGATGTTCGCACGGACAGTATTGAAAAACGGATTGCCGCTATCAATGACTTTTATGATGCCGGGTACGAGGTACACGTTAATTTCTCGCCCGTGATCGTTTACAGTGGTCCCGATGGCGATAAAAAAGCGTGGCGGAATGACTACCGCGAGTTATTCCAACAGCTTGACGCGACCCTTCGCCCCGAGGTTCGGCAGCAGCTTAGGTGCGAAGTTATTTTTCTAACGCACAACCAATGGCAGCACCAGGCTAATTTGGCCATCAATCCAAAGGCGGAGGAACTGCTATGGGTACCCGAATTGCAGGAGAGTAAAGTGAGTCAGTTTGGGGGTTGGAATATCCGTTACAATCACCAGCTGAAGCGAAAAATGATTGCTATTTTTGAGGATATGGTCCGCGAGGAAATCCCGTGGTGCGAAATCCGTTACATATTTTAACGCAAAAGGCCCGTTATCGAACGGGCCTTTTGTTCCAGGTTAACCAACGCTGTTGGCGTTCTTTTTGGTATCCTCTTTATCGAAATCGCTCTTCTCGGTTGTCTTCTTTGTTGAGCGCTGGTGGCTGCCATCCTTCCCAGCTTTTCCTTCTTTTTTCTGATTTTTGGTATTATTGGCCCCACCAATCTGTGGCGAATACTACTTGATAAACAGGTTCATAGCTCAGCGAATTTGCGGTTAGCTTGTCTTGCTGCCGCCTTTGCTACCACCCGTTGATCCACCCGCACTTCGGCTGCCTTTATGGGAGCTTTTGTGCGCTGTTGAACTCCGGCCGTTTCCTTTTTGTCCGTGGCCCGTACCGTTGTCCTGGTTGTCGGTAATCCGCTGACCTTCGTACGATTCTTCGACTTTTTCTAGGGTTTTGTCTGCCATAACGCTGTTGAGTTAAGTTGATTAACCCCTTAACTGATCAGCGGGCGTGTTGTTTTACATACTCATCCATTGAAAACCGTCCGGACCCAAGCACCAGAAACAGGAGCAATAACAGCAGTACGATAACCGACAGCCACAATTCCGAATTCATTGGTGAGAACCCTTGGCGAATATTGACAAAGAAGAGCGCGCCAACCAGAATTGGCAACTGGATCAATACCATCAGTCGGGTCAGGCAACCAACCGCAATGAGAAATCCGCCCATTAAATGAGCAAAGGCGACGTAGTGGACCAAGATAACCGGGAAAAGGCCGAAATGAAGGCCACCCACTAACCGGGTCAGATAGGCCGTGTCACTGATAAAACTGACACCTTTCAGGACAAGAATGATGCCCAGCACAATGCGAAGGGCATCTGTCCACGCCGGATGATGCGTGTCGCCCCAGTTTTCAACGCGATTCAGAATATTCATATCTGTTATTGGTTTAGTGAAAACTAACCGAATGTACAGAAAGGAAAATTGAAAATCAATCTGAGGGTCAGGGAGTTAGTTTTTGGTTTGTAGTTTGTGGTTTGTTGTTGCCGGCGCGAAGCTATTCATGCGTCAGCCAACCGTAAACTACAAACCACTAGCTACAAACCGTATACCACAAACCAAAAACTACACCTCCTCCAACGGACCAACGTGTACAGGAGCCATGTGCGCCAGTTCGTCGGGGTTAAACATCCGGGAGCGGATCAAAAACCGGACGCCCATGGGGATTTCGAGCGAGAAACTCGCTCCGCGTCCGGGCGTTACGTCGATGGTGAGGTGCGTATGTTGCCAGTACTCAAACTGATCGCTCGACATCCAGAAGTCGCAGCCGTCAATCTGCCCCAGCAAAATATCGGACTGGCCAATTCTGAACTCACCTTTGGCAAAGCACATGGGTGAGGAGCCGTCGCAACAGCCCCCGCTCTGGTGAAACATCAGGGGGCCATGCTCTGCCCGAACTTTATTGATCACCTCAGCGGCTGCTGGGGTGACATCAACACGGGAAGTGGTTAGCGTCGTCATAAATGAACGTGGTTGGCAAGTTTTTAAAGCACCCGACACACCTGAGTCTGGGGTTCTACATCCGTAAAGTTAGGAATGTCACCCAGTAGTTCTCCACCATGGGTGCCCATGCCTTTGTTCAGTTCGTCGGTGGTGTTAAAGGCCAGGAAGGTAATCATGGCATAGGGCGGGAGCGCGTCGCCCGCGTCCAAGCCTTCATTCATGTCGACCCCCGTGAGGCCAAACGGAGTTAACCGCTCTTTCACCAAAGGAATGTGTTTTTCCAGGTAATAGGTCAGATCGAACTGACTGGTTTCTGTTTTCGGGTAAAGAACGGTTAGACGAACCATAATGGAAAATTAGTGAGTAAATAAGTAAAAGAATGAACGAACGTGCGAAATCGGACCGCAAAAGTGGAACGAGCGAGTGAATGAGCGAAAGTCAGGTATGGGCCTGCTTTTTGCTCATTCACTCGCTCGTTCGTTCACTCGCTATCAGAAAAAGCCTAATTTATTCTTACTGTAAGAGATCAGCAGGTTTTTAACCTGGCGATAATGGTTCAGCATCATCAGGTGGTTCTCACGACCGAAGCCTGATTTTTTGTAGCCACCAAACGGCGCATGAGCCGGGTAATCGTGGTAGCAGTTGACCCAGACACGGCCCGCCTGAATCTGCCGGGGAATGGTATACAGTTCGTGGGCATCCCTCGACCAGAAACCGGCCCCAAGTCCATACAGGGTGTCATTGGCAATGGCTACGGCTTCGTCGGCATCTTTAAAGGTCGTTACTGACAATACGGGTCCGAAAATTTCTTCCTGGAAGATCCGCATCTTGTTGTTGCCTTTGAAAATAGTCGGCTGGATGTAGAAACCGCCTTCGACGCTATTGGCCGGGCCACCGCCCGTCAACACCTCCGCGCCTTCCTGTTTGCCAATGTCGATGTACGACAGAATTTTCTCGTATTGATCGTTGCTGGCCTGCGCACCCATCATGGTTTCCGGATCGAGCGGATGCCCAAGTTTAATGGCTTTGGTGCGCTCGATAACCCGCTCCATAAACTTGTCATAGATGTCCTCATGCACCAGCAGGCGGGAAGGGCAGGTGCAAATTTCGCCCTGGTTGAGCGCAAACATGACGGCGCCTTCTACGCACTTATCGAAGAATTCATCGTCCTGATCCGCGACGGATTTCATAAAAATATTCGGCGATTTGCCGCCCAGCTCCATCGTGACAGGAATCAGGTTTTCGGAGGCATACTGCATAATCAGCCGTCCGGTCGTGGTTTCGCCCGTAAACGCGACCTTATTAATGCGTTTGTGCTGGGCGAGGGGCTTGCCCGCTTCCGGACCAAATCCCTGGATGATATTGACCACGCCAGCGGGCACGATTCCTTCCAGCAACTCAAACAGAACGGCCAGCGACGTAGGCGTTTGCTCGGCCGGTTTGATCACGACGCAGCAACCAGCCGCCAGAGCCGGAGCCAGTTTCCAGGTCGCCATCAGCAGGGGGAAATTCCAGGGAATGATCTGACCGACAACGCCGATCGGTTCCTTAATAATCAGGGATAGCGTATCGGCGTTGAGTTCGGTTGCCGATCCTTCTTCCGCCCGAATGACGCCGGCAAAATAGCGGAAGTGATCGACTACCAAAGGCATGTCGGCCGCCATTGTTTCGCGGAGGGCTTTTCCATTTTCGACCGTTTCGACACGGGCCAGAAATTCCAGATTCTGTTCGATGACATCGGCAATCTGGAGGAGTACTTTGCTGCGTTCGGTTACTGACGTTTTTCCCCAGGTTTCAAACGCCTTATGGGCTGCCTCAACGGCTAAATCGACATCGGCCGCTTTTGACCGGGGCATTTTAGCAATCAGGCTGCCATCGACCGGCGATTCGTTGTTAAAATATTCACCGCCAACGGGTGGCACCCATTTTCCACCAATATAATTTTCGTACTGAGTTTTGAATATTGGCCGAGGCATAATCTTGCTCGGTGCTTCTGCAGTTTGCATGGCTGAAAAAGGTTTTTTGTGATTAATTAGCTTCTTCACAAATTTTGCCGAAATTGTCCAAGTTTAGTTGCGTTATCCTCTCATAAACTTACGAAATACTACCATCGGCTGATTGTATGGGACATCCTGGAAAAGTAGTGAAGAAAGAAGCTATCAGCGCCTGGGGCAACCGGTTAGACACGTTGGTCGAAAATAAGCTGACCCTAAGCCACGATTCGGCCGAATTACATTTGTATGAGACGTTTCAACCCGCTCAGTTGATTCAGCTGCGATTCAATGCCCCCGTGATGACGAGCATGCTGAGCGGACGCAAAGTGATGCATCTGCGCGAGATGGAGCCGTTCAATTATCAGCCCGGCGAGTCGTTGTTGCTGCCATCCGATCGGCTGATGCAGATTGATTTTCCCGATGCCACCACCGATGAGCCGACGCGTTGTCTGGCCCTGACAATCTCCGATGAGTTTATTCGGGAAACGATTGCCGAGCTCAATGAGCAGGTTCCCCGGGTTGAAACCGTCAATGAATGGCAATTGGATATTGACAATTACCTCCTGCAAAACGATCCTGAAATTAGCTCGCTCACCGACAAACTCATTCGGCTGTTTCGGGAAAATAACCCATTCAAGCCCTTCTTTATCAAGAACACGCTTCGTGAACTTATAGTCCGGCTCTCGCAAACCCAGGTCCGAACGGGCCTGCTTCGCCAGACAAGTCAACACATCAATACCAACCGGCTGGCGTATGTCGTGGCCTATATCCGGGAAAATCTAACGCGGGCCTTATCGGTCGAAGATTTGAGTGACAAGGCCTGCCTGTCAAAATCACACTTTTTCCGGCTTTTCAAAAGTGAACTTGGTATTTCGCCTGCTCAATTTATTTTAACTGAGCGCATCCAGTTATCAAAAGCTATTTTAAGCAATCCAACCAAGACGATAAGTGATGCCTGCTACGAATCGGGTTTCAATAGCTTGACACACTTCAGCAATACCTTTCGCTCCATTGAGCACATCTGCCCCCGGCAATTTAAACGGCAACTTTTTGGCGTAAACTAAAGTGGACAAGGAGTTTACGGTATTCGGTTTATGGTATATGGTTGGCTGACGCATGCCTATCAGGCGCGTCAGCCAACCATATACCATAAACCGAATACCATTTTTGCCTATCTTTGGTTAGTTATGACAACTAAGACTTCTTCAAAAGCGGCCTTTACGGCGCCTACTCTGGAGTTCATGCGCGAACTCGTTCAAAACAACAATCGGGAGTGGTTTCAGGCTAATCGATCTCGCTATGATGCGGCTAAAGCCGAACTTTGTGGCGTCGTTGAGCGAGTGCTGGCTGGATTGAGCCCATTCGAACCCTTAGCCAACACGGCCGTTAAGGACTGCATTTTTCGGATCAACCGGGATATTCGCTTCTCAAAAGATAAGGCCCCCTACAAATCCAATCTGGCATTTGCCATTGGCCCCGGTGGTCGGCATTCGGGCCGGATCGATTACTACGTACACATTCAGCCGGGCAACCAATCATTTTTGGGTGCGGGAATGTGGCAGCCAACACCCGCTAATCTCGCCAAGTTTCGACAGGAGGTCGATTATAATGTTGATGAACTGAAGACGATCATTGAGGCAGATGAATTCAAAGCCTACTTTCCGGAGGCATCGGGTGAGATCATGAAAACTACCCCCAAAGGATACCCCGCCGACCATCCCGAAATCGAATTACTACGCCGGAAGGAATTGTTCTTCATGCATCGATTTACGGATAAGGAAGTGCTGAAACCTAACTTTGCCGATGAAATTGTCCGCGGCTCGCGCATCATAAAACCCTACTGTGATTTGCTCAACTACCTGTTTTTCGACGAAAAAGAAGAGTCGGTAACGTTATAAACCGTAGCGATAAGTCGATTTCACCAGACAAATCCCGGCTGAATTTTGTGGCGAATGGTCATGCGAAAAATCTTTCGCGCATTTACTTTGAAATACAAAGTACTTTATATTTCTTTGTTCCATGAACTTTTTACTATAAAGAACCATGGTTATGCTTAGTCAAAACAGAAGGCTGGTTGGCATTGTGCTCACAGTAGCGCTTCTCTTGTCCGTACCACTAATCGCGATGCAATTTACCCATGAGGTGAACTGGAGTCCTGTCGATTTTATAGTCGCTGGTGTTTTGCTGCTCGGCACGGGACTGGCCTGTGAGTTTGTGTTGAGAAGTGTAACCAGAATGAACTACCGACTGGCCATCTGTGGAGCGCTTCTGCTGCTCCTTCTGCTCATTTGGATCGAACTGGCTGTCGGCATCTTCGGTTCACCCCTGGCTGGTAGCTAGGGTTAGCCGGGGCAAGTCGACCTTTCCAAACCCAACTTGGATTCTATAAAAAAAGCCCGGAGTCGTCAGACGCCGGGCTTTTTTATTTTTATCATTCGACTACTCCACCGCAATCATCGATACCGCTTTAGCCTCGAGTCTGGTTTCGCCCATCAGGTAGCAGTCGGCGGCACGGGCGGCTTCGCGGCCTTCCGAGATGGCCCACACCACCAGGGATTGACCCCGACGCATATCGCCAGCGGCAAACACTTTAGGATTGCTTAAGGATTGATAATTGGTTGCTTTTACATTGCCCCGCTCGTCATATTCCAGACCAAGATCATCGAGCAGACCGTTGTGTTGCGGATGCAGGAAACCTGCGGCCAGGAGAGCTAATTCGCAGGGAATTTCGCGTTCCGAACCGGGTAACTCGACCATCTGCATGCGGCCGTTCTCGTTTTTCCAGGTCAGATCGACAATTCGCAGTGCTTTCAGGTTACCTTGCTCATCGCCAACAAATTCTTTCGTATTGATGGACCAGTGGCGGTCGCAGCCTTCCTCATGGGAGGTGCTGGT
Organism: Spirosoma horti; assembly: GCF_054776595.1. NCBI lineage: Bacteria > Pseudomonadati > Bacteroidota > Cytophagia > Cytophagales > Cytophagaceae > Spirosoma > Spirosoma horti. The sequence goes on along the minus strand of NZ_BAAHBQ010000001.1, from coordinate 165,091 downwards.
GCGGAGCATCATTGGCCAGTTCGGCCAGGGTGTGTTTTCCGCCCGCTCTTTGGGAGGCATTGGCATCAGCTCAATTTGTGTCACGCTTGTGGCTCCGTGCCGGTTCGACGTACCAACACAGTCGGAGCCCGTGTCGCCACCACCAATAACGACGACATTTTTACCAGTTGCCAGCAATTCGCCGTCAGCATATTTCTGGCCCTGGTGATCCACGTCAACCGGCAGATTCGCATTGCGCTTATTCTGCTGGCTCAAAAATTCCATGGCCGGGTAAATGCCTTTCAGGTTTCGACCGGGAATGGGTAAATCGCGCGGCACGGTCGAACCACCCGTTAGCATGACCAGATCGAATTGGTCCAGCAAATCGTTGGCTTTCAAAGTTACCCCAACGTTAACGCCGGTTTTAAACGTAATGCCTTCGGCTTCCATAACCGCTAAACGACGGTCAATGGTCCATTTCTCCAGCTTGAAATCAGGAATGCCATAGCGTAGCAGACCACCAATTTGATCGGCCCGTTCGAAAACGGTTACGGTATGGCCGGCTTTATTTAACTGAGCAGCAGCCGCCAGCCCGGCAGGACCGGAACCCACAACAGCGATCTGTTTTCCCGTCCGCTCTTTGGGCGGTTTTGGTGTGACATAGCCGCGCTCGAAGGCCACTTCAGCTATTGATTTCTCAATGAACTCAATGGCAACGGGTGGTTTGTTGATGCCTAATACGCACGACGCTTCGCAGGGGGCTGGACAAATACGCCCGGTAAACTCCGGGAAGTTGTTGGTCGTCGCCAGAATCTCGTAGGCATAAGCCCAGTTCTGTTCGTAGACCGCGTCGTTGAACTCAGGAATAATGTTGCCCAGTGGGCAACCGCTATGACAGAAAGGAGTACCGCAGTCCATACAGCGCGCAGCCTGACGCTGCGAGTCCTGTTCTGAAAACTGAACTTCAATTTCCTTGTAGTCATGAATCCGCTGCTGCGGGTCGCGCTTTTTGGGTAGTTCGCGCGTAAATTCTAAAAATCCGGTAGGTTTTCCCATAGTAATATTTCGCCGTTACCCGTGCGTCACATCAACCGTTATATCCTGATAAACAATGCTTTTGTCGCGAATCTGATCGGCCAGCGAGATACCCCGTCCGGCCAGTGCCTTCTTGAAATCGGTAGGCATTACCTTCACGAACCGCTGAATCTGCTCGTCCCAGTTCTCCAGCAGAGCCAGGGCAACATTACTGGTCGTGTACTGGAAATGCTTCTCGACATATTCGCGGATGATGCCCTGGTCTTCGTCGGTGAGGCTTTCCAGGTTAACCATTTCCGGGTTGACCTTCGAAGCGAAAGTGCCGTCCTGATCGAAGACGTAAGCCACACCGCCCGACATCCCAGCGGCAAAGTTGCGGCCCGTTTGGCCCAGAATGATGGCCAGACCACCCGTCATGTATTCGAGTCCGTGGTCGCCCACGCCTTCCACCACGACTTTAGCACCGGAATTTCGTACGCAGAACCGTTCGCCCGCCATGCCCCGAATGAAGGCTTCGCCCGAGGTGGCTCCGTAGAATGTCACGTTCCCGACGATACTGTTTTCTTCCGGTTTGAACTGGGCCGTTCTGTCAGGATACACGATCAGCTGAGCCCCACAAAGTCCCTTACCGAAGTAGTCATTGGCATCACCTTCGAGTTCCAGTTTGATACCGGCAGTCGCGAACGCACCAAAACTCTGACCGGCTGTTCCGCGCAGTTTGATATGAATCGTACTGTCGGGTAATCCGGGGCCACCATACACTTTCGAGATCTCATTGGACAACATGGTGCCAATACTGCGGTCGATATTTTGTACGGTAAACTCACCATATACCGATTCGGCGGAGGCCAGTGCCGGTTGCGCTACCTCAATCAGTTTCCGGTCGAGAACGTCGTCCAGATAGTGATTCTGTTCTTCCTGTTTGTAGAGGGCTACATCGAGGTTCGTGGGTTCCTTGTAAAGCAGGGCGCTAAGGTTGACTTTCTTGTATTTCCAGTGCGGAAGATTATCGCGTAGTTCGAGCATTTGCGCCTGACCAACCATTTCGTTGATCGTACGGAAGCCGAGTTCGGCCATAATTTCCCGCAGTTCCATGGCCAGGAACGTGAACATGTTGACCACGTGCTCGGGCTTACCCGTAAAGAGCGCGCGTAGTTCCTTGTTCTGCGTAGCCACACCCACCGGACAGGTGTTCAAATGGCATTTGCGCATCATGATGCAACCTGTGGCCACCAGGGCGGCCGTGGCGACGCCAAATTCTTCGGCACCAAGCAGGGCGGCAATAGCCAGGTCACGGCCGGTCCGCATTTGTCCATCGGCCTGCACCGTTACGCGACCACGCAGCTTGTTCCGCACGAGTGTCTGGTGCGCTTCGGCCAGCCCCAGTTCCCAGGGCAGACCCGCGTGACGAATCGACGACAGGGGAGAGGCTCCCGTACCACCATCGTGACCCGAGATCAGGATATGATCGGCATGGGCTTTGGCAACGCCGGCGGCAATGGTCCCAACCCCGGCTTCCGACACCAGTTTGACACTGATTCGGGCGGCCCGGTTGGCATTTTTGAGATCAGAGATAAGCTGCGCTAGATCCTCGATCGAATAAATATCGTGGTGAGGAGGGGGCGAAATTAAGCCAACACCGGGCGTAGAGTGACGCGTCCGGCCGATCCAGTCATCGACTTTGAAGCCGGGCAATTGACCGCCTTCGCCGGGCTTGGCCCCCTGCGCCATTTTAATTTGTAACTCACGGGCGTTGGTCAGGTAGTAACTCGTTACACCAAAACGCCCCGAGGCAACCTGCTTAATCCCCGAGTTCATGCTGTCGCCATTAGCCAGGGGCGTGTACCGAAGCTCATCTTCGCCACCCTCGCCCGAATTGCTCTTGCCGCCAATGCGGTTCATGGCAATGGCCAGGGTTGTATGCGCTTCCCACGAGATAGACCCGAAGGACATGGCACCCGTCGCAAAGCGTTTGAAAATGCTTTCGATGGGCTCAACTTCTTCCAGCGGAACGGAGGCTCCTTTCTTGAACTTCAACAGACCGCGCAGGGTAATGGCTTTCTGCGACTGATCGTCGATCAGTTTAGAGTATTTTTTGAAAATAGAGTAATCGTTCTTCTGCGTCGATTGCTGAAGCAGGTGAATGGTATCCGGGTTGAAAATGTGCTTTTCGCCCCGTTGTTTCCATTGGTAAATACCGCCTACTTCCAGTCGGGGGGCCGACACGGGCATATCCGGGAACGCCACACAGTGACGAACCAGAATCTCGCGCGCAATTTCATCCAGACTCATGCCGCCGATCCGCGACACCGTACCCGTAAAGTAGCGACTAACGACATCCTCATTCAGGCCAAGGCACTCGAAGATCATGGCGCCCTGGTACGATTGCAGGGTCGAGATCCCCATCTTCGAGAAGATTTTGAGCAATTCGCCGTTCACTGCCTTGATATAATTCTTGTAGAGTTTGTCCAGGTCATAATCCACCTGGAGCAATCCCTTTTCCTTCATATTCGCGATCGTCTCGAATGCCATATAAGGGTTCACGCCCGATGCGCCATACCCGATGAGGGTAGCCACATGGTGCGTTTCCCAAACGTCACCTGCTTCCACGACAATACCAACTTTACCCCGTAATCCCTGACGAATGAGGTAATGGTGGATGGCGGATGTCGACAATAGCGACGGTATCGGCGCATGACTGGAGTCGATGGCGCGGTCTGATAGCACCAGAATCGAATATCCGTCCTGAATAGCATCTTCGGCATACCGGCAAATACGGTCAAGGGCGCGTTCCAGTGATTTACCCTCGCCATCAGCTGTAAACAGGCAGTTGATGGTTTTGGCCTGGAAGTTTGGCTTATCGATAAACCGGAGCTTATCAAACTCTTTTGTGGTCAGGACAGGTTGATCCAGTTCAACCTGACGGCAATGCTTGGGCGACTCGCTCAGGAGGTTATACGTGGCGCCAACAAATGAAATCAACGACATGATCGACCGCTCGCGAATCGAGTCAATCGGCGGATTGGTCACCTGGGCGAACAACTGCTTGAAGTAGTGGCTCATGTGCTGGCTCTGTTCCGATAGTACCGCCAGCGGTACGTCGGTGCCCATGGAGCCGAGCGCTTCTTTGCCCGTTTCAACCATCGGAGCCAGGATCATACGCAGGTCTTCTGACGTGAAACCGAAGGCCTGCTGCATCCGCAGTAACTTGGCCGGGTCGTAGTTGCTATACGTCCGTATGGGCGATTCCAGATCCTGAATTCGCACTTTATTATCGTCCAGCCATGCCTGATACGGCTTTCGGGACGATATTTCTTCTTTTATTTCTTCGTCCGAAACGATCCGGCCCTGTTCCATATCGACCAGGAACATTTTGCCGGGTTGTAGACGGCCCTTAGAAACTACTTTCGCGGGATCAATATCTAAAACGCCGACCTCTGAGGCCATAATGACGATGTCATCATCGGTAACCCAGAAGCGTGATGGACGAAGGCCATTGCGGTCGAGGGTAGCGCCAACGATGCGGCCATCCGTAAAGGAAATCGACGCCGGCCCATCCCAGGGCTCAATAAGCGCTGCGTGGAATTCATAGAACGCCTTTCGGACGGGGTCCATGTGATCGTTGCCATCCCAGGCTTCAGGAACGAGCATCATCATCACGTGTGGCAATGACCGTCCGCTCATCACGAGGAGCTCAATCGCATTATCGAGGTTAGCCGAGTCGGACTGACGCTGATCGCAAATGGGCAACAGCATGTCCATCTCATCTTTCGTAAACTTGGCAGATTCAAGAAGGCCTTCAGCGGCTTTCATCCAGTTTACGTTACCGCGTACGGTATTGATCTCGCCATTATGGGCAATATACCGGAAAGGCTGAGCCAGTTTCCAGGATGGGAACGTATTGGTCGAAAAGCGCGAATGGACAACGCCAAGGGCCGAAACAACCTCTTCATTCTGGAGATCCGGGAAATAGGGCTCCAGTTGAAGGGTGGTTAACTGACCTTTATACGTAATCGTGCGGCACGAAAGTGACGAAAAGTAGAAGGTATCTACACCGGCAATGGTTTCATTGATGATGCGCGTACTGTAGTTACGAAGGATGTAGAGTTTCCGCTCAAAGTCTTCAGCGTTGGTAATGTCGGCCGGGCGTTTGATAAACACCTGCTCCATCTGAGGTTCTGCCGAGTGGGACCCGTTGCCGAGGTCACTGTTATTGACGGGTACGATCCGGTAGCAAAGAAGCTCCAGACCGAGCATTTTCATCTTCCGGTTAAGCACCGCCCGGCATTCCTCACGGAGCCAGACGTCTTTCGGAAAATACACCATACCCACACCATATTCGAGGGCGGGAGGTAGGTGAACGCCCAGCTTACGGGTTTCGTCAATGAAAAATTCGTGCGGAATCTGGATAAGCAGCCCCGCGCCGTCGCCAGAATTTGGCTCGGACCCAACGGCACCCCGGTGCTCCATACGCCGAAGCATCTGGAGGGCATCCGCAACAATTTTGTGAGACTTGCGGCCTTTAATATGGGCCACAAAGCCGATACCGCAGTTATCGTGTTCAAACTCGGGGCGGTAGAGTCCCGCCATTTTGTCAACCTGATCAGACATGGTCGTAACAGTGTTGGGTAAGGTCGCTGTTTTTCGATTCTGATTGCCAAAATCGTAAAAAACAGGGACGATTATTGAGAAAAGCTAAATTAAAAGGTAGCCCGGACTATAAATTAAATCAGAAGATGGTAGCCGGACTGACGGGCGTTTGTGACAAAGTCATGCAATATACTACTAAAAAAATTTGGCAAAAATCGCTTTTGCCGGAATTTAATAGTAAACGGTCTTAATTGTGATTTTGATTATAATTGTTCTTGGAATATATCAATTATACCAGTGAGTATGTCAGAATGAGTACAGCTAAATGTCAATAACTATTTTCATAGGTTACTAGTCATTCAATAAGCTTCAGTGAAATTTGATTATGTACGTCAACAGGGGGCGAAGACATCGTTGTTCGCTGGATTGATAACCCATGGCACGGATAGGACCAATTAAACGAAAAATGGGCAGATAAACTAGTATTGGAGGCATAAAAAAAGCCGCTCTATTGAGCGGCTTTAGCCTTTTGTGATCCGGCTGGGATTCGAACCCAGGACCCATACATTAAAAGTGTATTGCTCTACCAGCTGAGCTACCAGATCGGTACCCGCTTCAACAAACCAGCTGTTCGTCGTTTGGGAATGCAAAAGTAGGGTTTTGTTTTTGTAAGCGCAAGCAAATGTTAAAAAAAAGTTAATTGCTGGGTGAGTTTTACCGCTTCTACAGCCTCCCGAACGTCGTGAACCCGTAGTATGGACGCCCCTTTCAAGAGAGCCGCCGTGTTTAAGACGGTTGTCCCGTTCAGGGCATCTTCTGCTTTGATTTTCAGCGTTTTCCAGATCGTCGTTTTGCGGGATAATCCCACCAGAATGGGTTCGTCAAAGAGCTTGAAATCGGCCAGATGATGCAGGAGTTCAAAATTTTGATTTGGTGTCTTTGCAAACCCAAATCCGGGGTCCAGAATGATATCTTTATGGCCCAAAGACCGGAGTTCGATCAGGCGGATGGCCAACTCATCGATGACCTCAGTTGTCACATTTTTGTAAACGGCCATCGATTGCATGGATTGGGGCGTGCCACGCGTGTGCATGAGTATATAAGGAACGCCCAGCCCGGCAACAGTGCTAAATATGGCAGAGTCCAGCGTGCCGCCAGCAATGTCGTTGACCAGAGCTGCCCCCGACCTAACCGCCTGTCGTGCTACCGAGGCTCTGAACGTGTCGATCGAAATCAGGGTCTCGGGAAAAGCCGCCAGGATAGCCTCGATAATGGGTAACACCCGGTCGGCCTCTTCAGAAGGGCTTACCTCAGCTGCGCCGGGCCGGGTCGAATAGCCGCCGATATCCAGAAAAGTAGCCCCTTCCTGTAGCATGCGTTCGGCCGTAATAACGGTGTTGTCGAGTGACACGCGACTATCCGCAAAGAACGAATCGGGGGTTATATTCAGGATTCCCATGACGGCGGGCTGGGTCAAATCGACAAGGCGCCCCCGGCAGTTCAGCGTTTTTTTCGTAACTTTCGGCATTGTATAGTTTGTGGTTGTGTCGAACCGCCGGGAGGTTTGTCGTTCGTGGTTAACCACAAACTGTATACTACAAACTACGGACCCGAATGTCTCAAACCGAATCCGAATATCGGCAGGTTATCCAACGCTGCAAAGATTTATTTTTGAAAAAGAACCAGGACTATGGCACAGCCTGGCGAATTCTGCGTTTGCCAAGTATCACCGACCAGATTTTTATTAAGGCGCAACGCATTCGGACCTTGCAGGAAACGGGCGTTAGTCGCGTGGGAGAGGGCATCGAGCCTGAATTTGTGGGGATCATTAATTACTGCGTAATGGCGCTGATCCAGATTCAGTTGGCTGGTAATACGACTGTCCCTGTGGGAAACGATATTCCGACGGATGAACTTGAAAAGCTGTACGATGCTGAAATTGGCCGGGTTATTGATCTGTTATTTGCCAAAAATCATGATTATGGTGAAGCCTGGCGTGATATGCGGGTCAGTTCCATGACGGATATTATTCTAATGAAACTTCTGCGAACGAAGCAGATCGAGGATAACCAGGGGGCGACATTAGTTTCGGAAGGCGTAGAGGCCAACTATATGGATATGATCAATTACGCCGTTTTTTGTTTGATTAAAATGACAAATGAGTTGAGAATAGAGCGGTAAGAATAGTGTGTTTAGGGTAAACCACTCCCTATTCTTCATACTTGACACTTCATTCTTAACTGTACACTATGAATCCGACAACATCGCAACCTAAAGTTAAGACCGGCACACCACCCATGTTGATTGCCGCCCGTATCGCCCGAATTCTGGTCGGTATCGTTTTTATTTTTTCGGGACTTATCAAACTCAATGATCCGGTTGGCACGCAGATCAAGTTTGAAGAATATTTCGAAGTTTTCGCGCAGGATTTACCCTTCATGCACGACTTCTTTATGGCGCTGGTGCCCTTCACACTGGCCATGTCGGTGCTGTTTTGCGCGGCCGAAATCATTCTGGGCGTAGCCCTGCTGGCCTCCTACAAACCTAAAGTAACGGTTTGGCTGTTGTTTTTCCTGATCACGTTCTTTACGTTCCTGACGTTTTATTCCGCTTATTTCGACCGCGTAACCGACTGCGGTTGCTTTGGTGATGCCATCAAACTCAAACCCTGGACTTCCTTTGGGAAAGACATCGTGCTGATGGTATTGATCCTGTTTATCATTGGTCATCGAAACCGCCTGCGGTCCCGCAATACGGGCTGGCTGGTTGGGTTAACGATCGTGTTCACACTGGGGCTTGGTATTTATGCCGTTCAGTTTTTGCCGCCCATCGATATGTTGCCCTATGCCGTGGGTAAGAACATTCCGGCCCAGATGAAGCCATCGGAGCCACTGCGCTACAAGTATTTAATGGAAAAAGGTGGTAAAACAACCGAGTTTGAGCAGTACCCGACCGACCAGAGCTATACTTTTAAGGAAATGGTTTTGGTGAACCCGAATGCCAAACCCAAAATAACCGATTACCGCATCTGGAATGACGAGGGGGACTTCACGCAGGAAACGTTTGCCGGCAACAAGCTCTTTATTATCGTTAAAAACATCAAGGATATCGATGCGGGTAGTCTGCCCGCTATCCGCTCACTGGTAGAGGGACTGCAGGGCTCGTCAGTAAAGCCTTACATTCTGACCTCAACGAGTGACGACGAAATTAAGGCATTCCGGAAAGAATTTCAGTTGGAGTCAGTGCCCTATTACAAAGCCGATGCTACGGTTCTGAAAACGATCATGCGCTCGAATCCGGGCACCTGGTTGTTGAGCAATGGAACGGTACGGGGTAAATGGCACTTTAATTCAACGCCGGATGCGGCAGAAATCAAGAAAATTGTGACTGATTGAGTGATAGACTGATTGACTAGTTAAATAAGAAAGTTATTCAATCAGTCTATCACTCAATCAGTCACTCATTGTGAATGAAAAACATCTTCCTGATCGGGATGCCATCCTCTGGCAAAAGTACACTGGGTAAGCGAGTCGCCGATGCCCTGCATTACCGTTTTGTCGATACGGATAAACTCATAATCAGGGAAGAAGGAAGGTCCATCGCCGATATTTTTGCTGAATCGGGCGAAGCGTATTTTCGGGAGGCAGAACGACGGGTGCTGCGAACCATTAAACCGGGTGGAAGTCTGGTGGTATCAACGGGGGGCGGGATGCCTTGTTTTCACGAGAACATGGCGTATATCAACGCCACGGGTATATCCGTTTTTCTGGATGTTCCGGTGGAGATTCTGGTGAAACGTATGCTGGTGCATGCCCAGGACGATCGCCCGCTCCACAGTCCGACCGATCCCGAATTGCTGGCGAACTTAAGGCAACGCTATATCACCAGACTTCCTATTTATAGTCAGGCGACTATAGTTGTGTCCGGCGAAACGACAGGGGATGAAATTCTGCAACGGATAGGTAAGCTGCTATAAAGTAAAATGGCGTCCCCAGGGGACGCCATTTTACTTTATATTTTGGGTTTCTAGAAAAACACTCCGACGGATAGCATCACGCTCGTGCTCCGATTCGTGCTGGCAATGGTTGGTGTATCAACGGCGTTGGGAAGTTCGAACGGAGTAAAGCCCGATTTGTAAGTCAGGTAAGTACCTGCCAGGTCGGCAAAGAAACGGTCGTTACGAATGCCTAAACCAGCCGACAACTGAATTTTGTCCCGGTCTGATTTTGCGATGCGGTCGAGGTCGATCTTATAGGCACTAGGCAAATACGCAACACCGGCCCGCAGCCGCAACAAGCCTGCCCGAATTTCGGCCCCTGCCCGAACGTTCACCACATTCTGGTACGTCTCCTTCACAAAGCCAGTTACGTCATTTTTGAAATCGACGTTGTCCTGCTGATTGGTAAACGAGGATGTCCGAACGCGCATTCCCTGGTAGCCAACGTATTCGGCCGTTGCGGTAATAAACCCGATTTTGCCGCTACCCAAAAAATAAGTAGCGCCACCAGACGCCCGCAAAGGCGTTTGAAGCGAATACTCAAAGTTATTGGATGGGTCGAGCACATCGACGCTGTTTGTTTTCAATTGTAGGTTCGGGTCCTTAGCAACCGCCGTCAGCGTTTGCCCAAACACTTCGTTGGCACTGCTAAACGTTGGTGTTACGACCGTTGCTCCTACCTGCAATTGTGGACTCAATCTATACATCAAGCCAAGTGAAGCGTTTATGCCATTTCCTGTAACATTGAAGGTGTTTATTTGCCCATAATTGGAAAAGGTGACTCCCCCAACCGGACTTTCCAGAAAATTATATTCAGATGAATACTTCAACCGGGTTAGCGCAATAGACCCACCGATGTATAACTTATCATCTAAGTTACCAGCATACGAAATCGACCATTGAGAGTGTGCTCCTGAACGAGTGAGCGTTGCCCGCTGGTCTTTTTGCCTGGTGGCATCGAAACGGGTGTAAGGGGGGCCTGAACCGTTGGTGCCTAAATCAGTGGGATTAATAAGAAACAAACCATAGGCCGCTGCTTCTCTGAAGTCGGCACTGCGGTCGCCGGGAAAGAACGCGTCCGCTAGTTCCGCTTCACTATATTTAGCATTATTGGCCGCGTTCACATAGGTCTGAGCAATGGACGAATTGGGGTTATTGTTCAGCCCGCGTGCATCCGTATAATTATAAAAATTTGCGGATTGGGAATAGGAAATACCAAAAGCGGTCCGGCGCCAGCGTCGGTTGTTATCTGATCTTCCGGCCAGCACAAGACTTAGTTGACCAATGCTGAGTTTACCCCCCGTACTGTTCGTTTGCTGCCCCAGAAACGAATTCTGGTTGTTGACGGACGTATAAGTGGGGCTAATGCTTAACTCAGACCGATTGTAGAAGGCCAGACCAGCTGCATTACCAAACAGGTTACTGGCGTCGCCACCCAGGGCGGCATGGTTTCCGCCAAGAGCCCGAAAACGGGCCGTGCCCGTTTGCGTAAAATCAGAATAGCGGAAAGCGTCATCAGCATAGTCGAAAGCCGCTCCCTGGCCAAAGGCCAGCGGAGATAGTAGCACGAGGGCTACCGATAAGGAGAGCTGTTTATTCATGTTTTTAATACGATTGGTGGCGTGTGCTACGGGTTTTAGGACTTAGAACGAATTAAGAACTGAACGTTTAATTGGTATCTGACAATTGCGTAGCTAGCACGACACATACAAAACGAAAATCCCCGCTAATTGTCCTAATCAGCGGGGATTTTTTCGAAAAATAATTTAGCGTACTAGCGTGGACCACGTCCGCCACCTGAGTGACCACCACCGCCACCCGAGGAAACTCCTCCGCCACCGCCACTGTAACTTGGGGCGCTGTAGCTCCGGCTAGGCGCACTGTAGCTTGGCTGCTGATAGCTGGGTTGTGACTGTTGATAGCTACCCCGGCTCTGGCTTTGATACGATGGCTGCTGATAGCTTGGCTGAGACTGCTGGTAACCGCTACGGCCGCCACCGCTATACCCACTGTTTCCAGTAGAAGGTGTATAACTGCCCCGGCTGCTTTCGCGTGGCCGTGCGTAATAAGTGTTACCTGAATTGCTGTTGTAGGCAGGTGCTGTAGCCGGTGAACTACTGGCAGACCGGCCATTGCCGCTGGCGCTGTTGTCGTAGTAATAGGAACCCCGGCTGCTGCCGTTGCTTGGGCGGGCATAATACCCGTCGCTATTACTGCGGGTAGCACTGCTAGCTGATCCTGTGTTGGCGCTACGGCCTCCGTTCGGATTATACGTGCGGGCTGAGTTATCGAATGGTGCGTTGAAACGACCTGCCGAACGATCAGCTGTGCGGCTGTAAGTACGATTCCGGTATGGATCGGCACCAGCTACATAAACATTGTTTACGTAGACAGGACTGCCGTAGTAACCACTGTAGCCACCATAGCCAAAGGGGGAATAGAACGGACTGCCGAAGCCACCATATCCGTAGGGGCTGTAGAACGAATCGAATCCACCATAGCCGAAGGGTGAGTAACCAAATGGCGAATAGGCAAACGAGTTTCCGTAGAAAGGCGAGTAGAACGGACTGCCGAAGCCCATGCCGAAGCTATTGTAGCCGCCGTAGCCCCCAAACGCACCTAAGCCCAGGCCAAGACCCAATCCACTGTAAAAACCAGTGTTGTTGAAGCCCCAGCGATTCCAGCTATAAGCCGATGTGGTAGCCGAATTATAACCGTTGACAAAACCTGAGTTGTATGCGTTTGTACCTGTGTCATTCCAACCCGGATCGGGAGAAAGACCACGGTTAAGTTTGCGGGCACTCAGATCGGCATAATACTCATCCGTGTTGCTGCTTCCGTTCGAATTGTACTGCTGGTCATCAACATAATCGGGATTCGCATTACGCGAGCGTTGCTGTTGCCGCTCAAGGCGTTGCTGCTGACGGGATGTCTGCGGAGCAACCGAAGAATAGTCAGATGAGTTGCTGGCATAGACGGCAGCATTGCCGGAATTGCCGTATAAATCATCTATCTCTCCAGCATTCTGAGCTGTTTGCTTACTGGAGCTACAACTCCAGATGCCCATCAGCGCGGCCAGAGACAGGTAGCGATATAAGGGTTGCGTTTTCATTTGGCCAAGGAATTGAAGTAATAAAGGCTCATATTGAGAACTCTTTCAATATATAACACAGGAATGACCTGTTTGATTACAAAAATAGACTAAAAACCTATCTTTGCAAGTTCTTGTACATTAGATTCCATTTTGTTACTAAAGGTTTAATTCTATTTAAAATAAAGTTAGAAATAGTCGTTGGAGATCTGGAAAGAACCAGGGCGAGCCATAGCCAGCAGCAAGTAGTGAAGGATTCGTTCCGGAAGCCTGCAAAATGTGACCACTCATCGTTTTATCCATCTATTTACGACTCCTTCTAATCCGTTCACGCATGGCAAAAGCGCTTCCGTCCCGTAGTGAAAACTACTCCGAGTGGTATAACGAATTGATTAAAAAAGCTGACCTGGCCGAAAACTCGGCGGTGCGGGGATGTATGGTCATCAAGCCCTATGGGTTTGCGATCTGGGAAAAAATGCAGCGGGCTCTCGACGATATGTTCAAAGAGACTGGTCACCAGAATGCTTATTTCCCATTGTTCATCCCCAAATCCTTTTTGAGTAAAGAAGCCTCGCACGTTGAAGGCTTCGCCAAAGAGTGTGCGGTCGTGACGCATTACCGGCTCAAAAATGCCGAGGATGGTTCGGGCGTAATCGTTGATCCTGAGGCCAAACTAGAAGAGGAACTCATTGTCCGGCCAACGTCGGAAACTGTAATCTGGAGTACCTATAAGAACTGGATTCAGTCGTACCGCGACCTGCCGTTGCTAATCAACCAGTGGGCTAACGTCGTGCGATGGGAAATGCGTACCCGTATTTTCCTGCGCACCACCGAGTTTTTATGGCAGGAAGGCCACACGGCCCATGCCACCTCCGAAGAAGCTCAGTTTGAAACGCGTCAGATGCTCGACATTTACGCCCAGTTTGCCGAAGAGTGGATGGCCCTGCCCGTTATTAAAGGCACAAAAACGGCTAACGAGCGGTTTGCCGGAGCCGACGATACACTCTGTATCGAAGCCATGATGCAGGACGGAAAAGCACTTCAGGCGGGCACGTCGCACTTTTTGGGGCAGAATTTTGCCAAAGCCTTTGAGGTGCAGTTTCTGAACAAACAGAACCAGCTGGACTATGTGTGGGGAACCTCCTGGGGGGTGTCGACACGGCTCATGGGCGCACTGATCATGGCCCACTCCGACGATGATGGGCTGGTATTGCCACCCAAACTGGCACCTATTCAGGTCGTAATCGTGCCCATTTACCGGAGCGAAGAACAACTGGAGTTACTGTCTGCTAAAATCAAGCCCCTGGTACAGGAGTTGAAAAAGGCTGGCATCTCGGTAAAATACGACGATTCTGACGCCAATAAGCCCGGCTGGAAATTTGCCGAATATGAACTTCGGGGCGTTCCCGTCCGGCTGGCTATGGGTGGCCGTGACTTAGAAAATGGAACCGTTGAGATTGCTCGTCGCGACCTGAAAACTAAGGAAACGGTCCCCTTCGATGGGCTGACCGAGCATATCAAAAACCTGCTCGAATCAATTCAGGAAACCATCTATGCCAAAGCCAGAGCGTTCCGTCAGGAGAACACCTTTACCGTCGATACATTTGAACAGTTTCAAGAGCAGCTCGAAAAGGGCGGGTTCATACTGGCGCACTGGGATGGGACGAGCGAAACAGAAGAGGCTATAAAAGAGGCAACTAAAGCCACTATACGTTGCATTCCGTTCGATCAGGAAGCCGAAGACGGCGTGGATGTTTTTTCTGGTAAACCCTCGAAGGGGCGCGTCGTATTTGCCCGGGCTTATTAGAACGCTATTTGTTAATTGCCCAGTTTGTACCTACAGGCTTAGTCCGTAATTCGCTTTGCTTGATAAACGAACTACGGACTAAAGCCCGTAGGTACATTCCAATCAATTTACTGTAGCTCTCTGTGCATAGACAGTTGTTGTTGACGCGTGCTTTGCAGGTACCAGCTCACGACGGCGAACGTTACGCCACTCAGCCCGGTAAGCCAGACAATGCCACTCAGGCTCATGTATGACCAGGCATGGCGGCTGATTCCATCCATAATGGCCATCAGCATCATACATAAACCAAGGGCCATGATAAAGGCGTTTCGTAACGTAGTCGGGTAGGCCTGGCGCAAGTCGTACGCCCCGTAGGCTTTGTTTCGAAATTCAAAAACTATATCGTCCAGGCTGGCTTGTTTCAGTTGATCGGCGGTCATGGCAAGCTCAATCTGATAGGTTTCGCGTAAATGCCGTACGGCTTTCACATTAGCCTGTTCCAGCACGGCGTCCAGCGCCTTGTCGAAAGGGAGCCCCAGCCAGAGATACTGTTCTACTTCACAGGCGAGGTGATCAAGCAGTTCGTCAACCAGAACATCCGTTGAGCCGCTGCGAATTAAGTGATTGTGTAAAGTCGCTAGTTGTTGAGGGCTGAGTTTTTTCATGACACTATCTCAGTTTAAACTCGTGAAAAAAGCTGTTTTAATGGCTTGTTGCTAAGTTGACCGGTAATTGCAGTAAGGTACGCATGGTGTCCATAAAGCGCTCAAAGTCAGATAATTTTTGGGCTGCAGCATGGGTGCCCTGTGGCGTCAACGCATAGTATTTTCGCAGACGTCCTTCTACTTCCTCCGTTTCTGTTGTCAGTAATCCTTCTTGTTCCAGCTTATGCAGCACTGGATACAAAGCACCAAAGGTCAGGGTTATCTCGCCATGTGTTCGTTCTTTTACCGCCTGCGTAATTTCATACCCATACATACGCCCCTGCCGGGCGGACGTCTGGCCAGCGGGGTCAGTTTTTTGTTCAGACAGTAATTTCAGGATGATTGTTTTTAGAGTTCCCCGTAGAAACTCATTACCCGATGATTCCATATCGGAAAAAGGAAGTTTTTTGACTTATCTACTGTAAATATATATAAGATTCTAATATATGAAAATCAGTACTTACTTTTTTTGTCTGCTGATCGCGGGTAAGTAGCCTGAAGTGGAGGACGCCTTATCAATGTAGGCGAGTCATCCTTTAATCCGAAATTTTCTGGAAAGGGGACATTCGTTGCTTCGAAATATAGTGGAATCGAGCCTAGTTTTAATCAGAAATGCGCCAGAAATAGAGCCAGAAAATACCCGTCAGGCCATAATTTTAGCGGGCAAATACCAGACGTTGCTGGATAAAATTTGAACTTTTGCCCCTGGACGGTAGTTCGTCAAAAGTTAGCGTACAGCTCAAACTTTGCCGGAAGTTCCGGTATTTTTATGGCGACGTTATTTACCACAAACAACATAACAATATGGCACAAGCAAAATCTGGCGATACCGTTCAAGTCCACTACACCGGAACCCTGAGCGACGGAACCGTATTCGATTCATCAGAAGGCCGATCGCCCCTGGAGTTCACTGTTGGCAGTGGTCAGGTTATTAAAGGGTTCGATGATGGCATAACGGGCATGAACCAGGGGGAGAAGAAAACCATCAATATCCCCGTGGAAGATGCGTATGGGCCAGCCAATGAAGATATGATTTTTACCCTGGAACGTTCCGATATTCCAGCTGATATTCCACTTGAGTTGGGCATGACACTCAACATGCATGAAGATGGTAACCCAAGGCCTATTCCGGTTATCATCCGTTCGTTAACCGACACACACGTTACACTCGATGCCAACCATCCGCTGGCCGGCCAGGATCTGACGTTTGCTATTGAATTAGTGGGCGTGAAATCACCATCAGGATTGATTCTGTAAAGTAGCGGGGATTTCAATAAAAGGGCGGGGACACGTAACTATGTTTCCCCGCCCTTTTTATCGTTAAGGCTTGGTCAACTCGTCAAGTTCGCGGAGGGCTAACTCAATACCCCGGGCATTGGCGCGGGCGGCATAGGCTGCAAGCGCCACGGTAATAGCGCCGACATTGATCGCAACCGGCAGATCGTCGAGTTGTTGCAGACTCGTTCTGGCTTTATACGTGCCTTCCAGAATACGCCCTGTCATCTGATCCGCATTCGTAAACGCGGGGCGGGTCGTGCGCATTTGAATTGCCTGAGCGCGGTCCAGCAAACTGTTTTGATAGGCATTCAGGTCCAGTTGCTGTTCATGCGTCAGTTGTGACCAATGGATAACCTGAAATTCGTTTAACGAACGAGCCATGTCACAATAGGCGGATGCAAGCTCATTGATTTGTTCAAGGGTAAGGTCTTCCATACGCTTTTCTGACCTGAATCAGCTTTTACAATGGCAGTCTGACTCGATCATTGAAGATAAGTCACTTCCTGCTTTTTTTATTTCTACTGGGCCGACTTTTGAACAAACGGTCAAAAAACCAAAACCGGTAGACGGGCATTTCAGTTAAGTCAACATGGAAGAAATACCACTGAACGCCGGATATGCTTGTATTAATCTGAGCCTGCAGGCTGATAAAATTACCAGCAATCGGGGCATGATCAAGAAGACGTTTACCGAAAGAGGCACCGCGTATGCCTCGGAACTGGCGTTGAAAAATGTTCAGGATTTGCTGAAAATTGTTGACTGGAATCTGGAAAATGGATTTCGAATCTTTCGCATCTCCTCCGACTTATTTCCCTGGTCGTCGGAGTACCGGTTTACGGAATTACCTGACTATGTCGACATCCGGGAGACCCTGGAAGCGATTGGGAGCAGACCTATTCGGTTAACGGCCCATCCGGGCCCGTTTAATCAACTGGCTGGTCAGGGGAGGGTATTGGATAATACGATAAAAGATCTCGAAACACAATCGGAAGTATTTGACCTGATGGGACTCCGGCCGTCGCACTGGAATAAAATCAACTTCCATGTTGGCGGAACCTATGGTGACAAAACGGCGACACTGGCACGGTTTGTCAGGAATTTTGCCTTGTTATCGGAAAATCTCCGGGCTCGCCTGACAATCGAAAATGATGATCGGGTAAACCTGTATTCTGTTGAGGATCTGGCTTATCTGCACGAAGCGATTGGCATTCCCATCGTTTTCGATTATTTCCATCACGCGCTCAATCCGGGGCAACTGACCGAAGAAGAAGCATTTATGATTGCCTACAATACCTGGGATGTCAGACCTGTTTTTCATTTCTCCAATTCGCGTCGGGAATATGAAGACCCGACCGCCCGTCGGGAAGCCCATGCCGATTGGATTTATACACCCGTGAATACGTATGGCAAAGAGCTGGATGTTGTCTTTGAATGTAAAATGAAGGAACTGGCTGTATTACGAATGAAAAATGGCAGTCTGGCTGTATAGCACATGGCGTCGGAAGTTACCGACAAGGCAAAAAAATACCCCACGCTTACCAGGTGGGGTATGTATTATCGATAAGGGCTTACACTTAATTGTCACTGTCTATCGGCTTCACCGGCCTGTTTATTGGTGAATGGACCTGACGCCCACGAAGTTGTCGAGCCGAAGAACCGGATTTGCCGAGTTCTCGTAAAGGAGGTCCCTCACCCCGTAACAGGTACTCCGCAGAAATTCTGGGTTCAGCTTGGCAAAGCCTTTCTAATATTTCTAAACCGGGTTTAGTTCTTCCACCAACTATGTTATAAATCGTCATTCGATTAAATTGATGGTCAATTAGAAATTTATGAGGAGTTGTTTTTAGAGCAATAAAAATTGCTTTAAGTTTTTCATTTATGGGTATCATGGGTGTATTGTTTATAGAATTTCTCAAATATACAGTCCCATGGGAGGTATGGAATACATTTGTTCAAAAAAAGTGTATAATATCGGCCTAAGTGTATATATCTATTTTATTTAGGCCCATAGAGTTTTTTGAATCGAGATTTTGTAAATAAAAACGGCTTATTACATGATCAATACTCAATATAAGTCGGTTTTATTTAATAAAGATGTCTAAACTCTGAACCAGAATGAATGGAGTGTAAATAAAGAATAAAGTAGTTTAGCTATGCGTAAACTTACCTGAACTGAAAGCTTTCAACTTGTCTTTTGGGTTACTCGTGGCTTCGTTATCTATCATTCATTTTATGGAATACGTATAAAGGTCATACTGGTTACTGATAAGTAAAATTAGTCTCGTAGCGATCTATGAACTCAGCGGGCCACGTTTGTCACGAGCATGCCGAGCCTACGACACTTACTGATCCGGTACTCCAATCCATGATTCACTTTAATTATGGACACAAAAAAAGCCCGCTGCATTTCGTAAGAAAGCAGCGGGCTGGAATTTAGTGGTGACTAGCTTGTCCGAAAAGACTAGTCACGTGTGTTGAGAAAGTGTATTGAATTATAGGAAGGTGGATGCTTTATACCACAGAATGGTTAGTGTTGAATCGCCACGCGAGAGATGAACTTCTTCTCATTGGGGCCAACAACAAATGTGTAGGCGCCATCAGGAAGAGCTGACAAATCGAACCGACGAACCGAACCTTTGAACGTGTCCGTCTGCACCAGAACATTTTGTGCATCGTAGATCGCTACGTTTGCTTCCTTGATGTTTTTCGCAGGCAGAACCACTTCAATTTTATTCTTCTCGTAAGCGGTCAGGGTTGGTTCGGTCATTTGTTGCAGGCCGCGTTCGTCTACATTGAGCGCATTTGCTTTGATCGTTAACCCCTGCGACATCCACCAGGCGTTGTTGCTGGCCGTCAGGAAATACTGACCATCCGGCAAATTGTTCAGGTTGAACGAAGTAGCCCGCTTGGCATTTTTAGAAATAAATCCCCGATAGAGAACGTTGCCGTCTGCGTCAATGATCGCCACGTCAACCGATGCTCCCGGCTGTGTATAAATGCGTACTTTCTTTTGCTCGGACTTCTCAACTTTCACACCACTCATTCCTGATCCTGTGTCTGCTTTGGCATCTCCCATGCCTGCCAGACTGATTGCTGATAAAAGGACAGCTACTGTTAAACGGAATTTTTTCATTGGTTTGAAATTTTTGTTTTACCGGGACAAAGGTGTGGCCTTAGCCCTATCTTATGCAATAGGGCTACCGCTGAAAACCAGTCTTTTACGAAACATTCATTTTTTAATTATATTCCTTCTGAGCAAATTAGGGCGTTTATTAGAAAAGTACAACAAGTCCATATTTTTTGCGTATCAATTGTATTTTTCTAATAATTCTAATTTTTAGGACTATATACGTTTGTGGGTCTAATTTGTATCCTTAAAATCCAATTTGTCAAAAATAGTACAAATTTGAAGCAGCCGGTAAGGGCCGTTTTTCCGCGCGATTATTGGATTAACAGTTGATTAATTTGTTGGATGGCCGCTGGCTCCGCTGTACGTTTGCTACCTGAATTGTGGAAGCGATGACTTCTGAATTGTCCTTAACAAAAGCAGGCGAAAGGCGCTTATAGACTAAACCTATTAAGAAATTCATGGAGCAGGTATTAAAAGGACAGGTTGCCATAATCACCGGAGCAAGTAGTGGTATAGGGGCGGGTGTCGCAAAATCACTGGCACTTGCCGGCGCTACGGTTGTTGTCAATTACCCCAGCGAGAGTAGTAAGGATACTGCCGATGCCGTACTGAGTGAAATAACCAACGAAGGAGGTAAAGGTATCGTTGCTCAGTGCGATGTCACGAAGGAAGACCAGGTGAGTAAACTGTTTGCCGATGTTGTCGCCCAGTTTGGCACGGTCGATATTTTGATCAATAACGCGGGTTTACAGCGGGATGCAAAATTTCACGAAATGACTCTGGAGCAGTGGAACACAGTCATTAGCGTTAACCTGACGGGCCAGTTCCTGTGTGCCCGCGAGGCCATTCGGGAATTTTTGCGTCGCGGCCCACGGCCCGAGGTGTCGGCAGCAACCGGAAAAATCATTTGCATGAGTTCAGTTCACGAACTCATCCCCTGGGGCGGACACGTTAATTACGCTACCTCGAAAGGTGGCGTTAAAATGTTGATGCAGTCGCTGGCGCAGGAATATGGCGATCGACGGATTCGGGTTAACAGCATATGCCCTGGAGCCATTCAAACACCCATTAACAAGTCAGCCTGGGAAACACCCCAGGCGCTGAACAGCCTGATGACCTTGATTCCCTACAATCGGATCGGGCAGCCTGCCGATATCGGTAATCTGGCGGTTTTTCTGGCTTCGGATCAATCGGACTACATCACGGGCGCCAGTATCTTTATCGACGGCGGCATGACCGTTTTTGAAGGCTTCGCATCAAATGGATAGGCAGGAAGCGGTATGATCTAGGGGCTAGGATATATTATACAGACTGTATGATTTCCCGAAACCATAGATCATACAGCCTGTATAATATACCCTACATACTCGTAACATCGCTTGACTACCGAACACCATCGTTTAGAAGATCCTGCCTGGCGGCAGTGGGGTCCCTACGTCTCCGACCGCCAATGGGGGACCGTGCGTGAAGATTACAGCTCGAACGGAGATGCCTGGAATTACACAACGCACGATATGGCCCGGAGCTATACCTTCCGGTGGGGTGAGGAGGGCATCGCGGGTATATCCGACGACAAGCAGCAGCTTTGTCTGGCGCTGGTGCTCTGGAATGGGAAAGACCCGATTCTGAAAGAGCGGTATTTCGGGTTGACCAATGCCGAAGGTAACCACGGAGAAGATGTTAAAGAGCTCTATTACTACCTGGATAACACCCCGACGCATGCCTACCAGCGAATGCTGTACAAATACCCGCAGGCGGCTTACCCCTATGAACAGCTTTTAAACGAGAATCGACGCAGGGGCAGGCTGGACCCTGAGTTTGAATTGCTGGACACGGGCCTGTTCGATGCCGACCGGTATTTTGATGTCTTTGTCGAGTATGCCAAAGCCGGGCCGCAGGACATTCTGATGACGATTACGGTGCATAACCGCGGGCCGGAAACGGCTATGTTGCATGTGCTGCCAACGCTCTGGTTTCGGAACACCTGGATATTTGGCGATGATTCGGATGGTGTGCCCAACTACCGGCCGTCGCTCATTCTGCAACCTGACAAGACAGTATCCGTTGAAGACTCCGCCCTGGGACGTTACATTCTACACGCCGACGGTGATCCGGAATGGTTGTTTTGCGAAAACGAAACCAATATGGCCCGTCTGTATGATACTCATACGGGTTCGCCCTATCCCAAAGATGGCATCCACGACCATGTACTTTATGGAGCCAACACGGTTAATCCGGCTCATACGGGCACCAAGGCCGCTGCCCATTATCAGGTAACGGTAGCAGCGGGCGGCTCGGCTGTGGTTCGGCTTCGGCTCGAAGCAACGGGCCAGACCGGCACGGGCCTGACGACACCGTTTGCTGATTTTGATTCGATTTTCGCCAGGCGGCAAGAAGAAGCTGACGAGTTTTATGCCCAGGTTCACCCGAACGAAGCAACCCCCGACGAGCGGCTGGTGCAGCGGCAGGCGTTTGCCGGTATGCTCTGGAGCAAACAGTATTACTATTATGACGTGTCGCGCTGGCTTGCTGGTGATGAGAACAGCCCACCACCACCCCCTGAACGGTCGCATGGTCGCAATCATACCTGGCTGCAGTTGATCAATGCCGGGGTCATATCCATGCCCGACAAATGGGAGTATCCCTGGTATGCGGCCTGGGACTGGGCCTTTCATTGTGTCACTCTTTCCCTGATCGACCCTGGTCTTGCCAAGCAGCAGTTGATGATGCTCACCAATGAGTGGTTTATGCACCCCAACGGCCAACTGCCTGCCTATGAGTGGAATTTCTCGGACGTGAACCCGCCCGTGCAGGCATGGGCGGCCTGGCGCATCTACCACCTGGAACTGGAACGGAAGCCGCCCGGAGAGGAGGACTTAACGTTTCTGCGGGGCATCTTTCATAAACTGATGCTCAATTTTACCTGGTGGGTGAATCGGAAGGATCAGTCAGGGAATAACATTTTCGAGGGTGGGTTTTTAGGTCTCGACAACATCGGGGTTTTTGATCGGAATACGATCTTTCCCGGTAACAGCCATCTGGAGCAGGCCGACGGCACCAGCTGGATGGCTATGTATGCCCTCAATATGATGCGGATCGCCCTTGAACTGGCCCGCCACGACTCGGTTTATGACGAAATGGCGACCAAGTTCTTTGATCATTTTCTATACATAGCCGGGGCTATTACCAACATTGGCCATAGCAACATCGGGCTTTGGGATGAGGAGGATGCTTTCTTCTACGACCAGTTGCGCATGGATGATGGCACTGTGGAACGAATGCGGGTGCGCACGCTGGTTGGCCTGATTCCAATGTTTGCGGTCGAGGTGCTCGATGATGAACTATTACAGGCGAACCCCGCCTTTGTCCAGCGAATGGTCTGGTTTCAGGGCCACCGCCCTGATTTGTATAATCAGGTATCACGCTATACGGAAAAAGGAGTCGACGAAAAACGATTACTTAGCCTGTTGCGTGGATTCCGCCTGAAAGCGCTCCTGTCAAAGGCATTGGACGAGCGGGAGTTCCTGAGTCCGCACGGCATTCGGGCTGTTTCAAAAGTCTATAAGGACAATCCCTATGAGTTTACCCTGGAGGGTACGACCTTCCGGCTAACCTATACGCCAGCCGAAAGCGATAGTGGTATGTTCGGGGGAAACAGCAACTGGAGGGGGCCGGTCTGGATGCCCGTAAATTACCTGTTAGTCGAAAGTCTGGATCGGTTCTACCACTATTTTGGCGATAGTTTTACCGTTGAATACCCGGTTGGGTCTGGCCGACAGATTACACTTAAGCAGGTAGCCCACGAATTGACTAACCGACTCATTAGCTTGTTCACCCTTGATGCCGATGGAAAACGTCCGGTCTATGGGCAGCATCCGAAATACCAGGACCCTCATTTCCGCGACTATGTCCTGTTCTACGAATATTTCGACGGCGACAATGGCCGCGGGGTAGGAGCCAGTCACCAAACCGGCTGGACGGGTCTGGTTGCCGAGTTGATCAATCGGAAGTACCGAAAATAAATGTGCCACGGTTTCTTTACGAGACCGTGGCATGTTTGTAATCAGAGAATAGCGAACCGCCGGATACTACCGGCGTGCGGGCCGAAGTACCAAAAACCGCTGTTGGAGCAGGTAATAACTTCCGAAGAGCAGGCCATTGAAGAATAAATCACCTACCAGACCATTCAGGAAGAAATTGGAGCCGTTATAAAAAGCCAGTCCAGCCGCATAACTGATCATCAGACCGGCCGCCGTTTGTGGGTAAAACGTGCTGCCGTACCAGACCGAAAAGTTCGTGATCAGAAAAAACAGGATCGAAGAGGCAATCGAGGCAGCCGCGATGCGACCAACTGATGGCTGTTGCAACGCTGTCTGGCGAACTGCCCACAGGCCCAATAGCCAGGTCATCGCAAAACTGAAATAGACCGCCCCCATGCTCCCGTGAAAACCAATCAGCGCATCGCTCAGCAGCATGGCTGCCATCGGAACCGCCAGGCCCAGCCATTTCCGCTCGAACGTGGCAGCCCCAAATAAGGCCAGAGCCGCAATGGGCGTGAAGTTCGGCCAGTGCGGCACCAGGCGAAACAGAGCAGTCGCCAGAACAAGGACGGTAAGGGTGGTTAAGCGGATTTGAAGGGGCTTCATGATAAAATCAACAGTTATTGTCTTAACGAGTGTAAAGTAGCCAACTCAGAACAAGGTTGGGAAACTTTCCGTAAAATCAGGTAAGTTGCTAAACGGTTAACAAAGGTAACGCCATAAATAGACACAGCAAAGCCAAATTTATGGCCTATGTGCCGGTCAATGTAATTCCATAAACTTTTTATTCCCTCCTATGAACCACCTTTCCGCGCTTATCCTCCTCCTGTCGATCTGTCTCAAATCGTTTGCGCAAACGGAAGAACCGATGCATTACCGCGTTACGGTGCCTGCCGGGACCGAATTAACGCTCGAAGGTACGCTGACACTGCCAGGCCAGCTAAAAAAAGCCGTGCCGGTAGTATTGCTCATTGCTGGTTCCGGTCCAACCGACCGGGATTGTAACAATCCATACGGCCTGAAAACGAACGCGTTCAGGATGATGGCCGATAGCCTGGCCACGAAAGGAATTGCCGTTGCCCGCTATGACAAGCGTGGTTCCGGCACGAACCTGAAAACCGCCCAGATGGTCATTAAGCCGGAAGAGTTCGTCTTCGGGCATTATGTATCAGATGCCGTTGGTTTTATTCGTCAGCTCCAGGCCGACAAACGGTTTTCGAAGGTCATTGTGGCCGGGCATTCGGAAGGGGCTTTGGTGGGTATGCTCGCGGCCGAGGAAACGAAGGCAAACGGGTTCGTATCGATTGCCGGGGCGGGGAGAAATATTACCGATGTGATGAAAGAGCAGGGACGCATGGCGGGCAACCCGCAAGCGCTACAGGCCGAGGTGGACGGCGCGCTGGACTCGTTGCGGAATGGCCAGACGGTGCATCCCAAAAATCTGATTTTGAAAGCCCAACTGTCGCCAAAAGCGCAGCCGGGACTCATTTCGTGGATGAAATACGATCCGGCAGTTGTCATCAAAGCGTTCAAAGGTCCGGTCCTGCTTATTCAGGGCAAAAAAGATTTACAGGTAGCCGTCACCGATGCTGACTTACTCAAAGCGGCCCGACCCGATGCGACCCTGATGCTGTTCGACCAGATGAACCACATCCTCAAAAATGTGGACGGAAGCGACAAGACGGAAAATATCAAAACATACAACAAGCCCGAGCTGCCGATCACCCCCGGTCTGGCTACGGCCATTGAGCAGTTTGTGATCCGGAAGCGTTCCTGAAAAATAGCTACGGGTCAATTGGCGGAGTAATGCCGTAGAAAAGCGATCAATCGTTCGAAGCGAATTTGCTCGTAAGGGTTTTGCGTTTGTTGAATAAACACCTGGCGGTAGGTATCGATCAGTTCAGCGACATGCCGGTTGTGGTTCAGGCTGGCCGAAATAAGTCCCTTATAGCAGCGATGCATTTGATTCTGTAAAAACGGACAGGGCTGTTCGGGTTGTCCATTGAGCAGCCGATCAATGGCGGGCAGGGCACAGGAGGCTGTCAGGAAATCGAAGCCAACCGAAACAAAAAACTGCCCGATCTGGTCACAGACCGAGAGAAGCTCTTTTTCCGAATGGATGCTGAAACGAACCGATGTGTAATCAGCAAACTGAGTAAGAAAAGCAGTGAGCGTGTTCGCATCCGGACGGCTGATGGCCTGACTGGACTGGAACTGTTGCGCGATTTGTTCAACCTGGTCATTCCGACAGCCAAGCTGAATGTCGAGCAGGGTTTGATGATCGTAAAACGTTGGCAGCAGCGTTACGGTCTGAAAGCCTTCATCGGTTAGTTTTCGGTACTGTCGCTTTTCGGGCAATAATTGAAACTGATGCCGCTGGAACAAAGGCGTCAGGTGCTGATACAGAAGGGTTTCAAAAGAGGTAGACGTCATGAACGTATCGCCATAACGGCATATTTAGTACATCCGGTGCCTATATAACTGTTTTGAGGTGGATAAGTTTGGCTGATTGGCTTAAAAAAATGTGTGATTAATGAGCCTGAACAGCGAACCAAAGCCGTGGTAAACAAGTTAGGATAATGCAGAAACGCGGAAGCGCTTCAGTTTTGGGGACGACCGGAATTGACAGCTTGCTGAGGTCGCGTGTAAGCATGCCGGGAGTTGACGGTATTTCCCGCCCAAACAAATCGTCAAAACAATAACTGGCGAATATAACTACGCCATGGCTGCCTAATCCGGAGGATTAAGCAATAGCCATTGTCTCCCCGGCCTACGTGCTGCTGGCTGGATCAGGAGGCATCGACTCGCAGCGCTGGCTCGGTTTATGGTGTTAACGGCCGAGTAAGACACAAGCACCTACGGATGAAGCTTGGTTTGGTACACACCGGGCCGATTCCCGACAATCCTAAGTGTACCTAAGCATGTAGAAGGCACGACGGGTTCCTTGACTGGACGAGAGTTCGAATCTCTCCGTCTCCACTTTGCAAAGCCCTGTAAGTCAAGCGCTTACGGGGCTTATTTTTGTCATAGGGTCAATAATGGCAAGAAAATGGCAAAGAAATATCTATCAAACATTCAGAATGCCAGCCAACAATAGCGCTGAATACCCCTATAAAGAACCCTTCCTGTCGAAGCCGGATGATAATGACTTGGCCAAGCAATGGGTTGTTGAGTATGGCGTTTGGTCGGAGAAGCATCGTAAGATAAAGCGGAAACGAGTCGTACTTTCGGGTAAGACGGTCGAGGCCCGGTTGGCTGATGCTAAACAGGTAATAAAGGAGGTCAAAAAACTGCTTAAAGAGGGGCACGTAGTAGACCCGGAGGAACCCGTAAAGCCAGTGGTATCTCCAGTACAAAAAGTGGCTACCCTCAATGATATTGCGATTACTGATGCTATCGAGCAATACCTGGTATTCGTTAAGCAAGCTTTATCGGGTAACTCGCTGAAGACTTACACCACCGCACTTAGGCTGTTAAAGCGTTATCTGATCAGGCATAAACCAAAAAAATACCGACTAACTCAATTCAGTACGGTCGATGCTCAGGAATTCCTTGATGAACTGATCACCGTTGAGAAGTTGAGCAATCGTACCAGAAACAATACAAGGGGGTCAGTAACTACTTTTTTCAAGTTTTTCATTAAACGGGATAAGACCAAAAAGTTTAAAGATAACCCGTTCGAAGATTCAAGTAAGCTGCCCCAAAACAACCACAAGCATAAAGCATTCAGCGATCGCCAGCGTGAAGCCTTTCGGAAATATTGTGAAGAGCATGGGTATGAGCAATTAATGCTGTTCTGTCAGTTCATTTATTACACCTTCTTCCGACCTGGTGAAGAAGTCCGACGGATGAAGATTGGCGATATCCGAAAAACGGCTGTATTCATACCTGCTGAACACGCCAAAAATGACGATGCGGAGTATGTAGAAATTCCACAGGTTTTTGAGCGGATCATTAAGCAGCATAAGATAAGGGAGTTTCCGGAGACTCATTATGTCTTTAGCTACGATGATCAGCCAGGGCCTGACTTGTTAGGGCCGAAGTACATTTACCGGCGTCACGTCGAAGTACTGAAGGCGATCGGCTTGGAGGCAACCGGTCATGACCTGTACAGCTGGAAACATACGGGAGCCATAGCCCTTTGGGAAGCAACTCAGGATATTGACCTGATCAAACGCCAATGCCGGCACTCGGATATAAAGCAGACGATTGTATATCTACGGGATTTAGGGATTCGGATTGACAATTCAGACCAGATTCATAAGTTTCCCGATTTTTAAAAAATAAGTGACCTCCTTGAATTTTTCAAGGAGGTCACCCGCGCGTAAGGCTGATCGCTACTTAAACAGATAGGTAAGTCCTATCAGAGGCAGGCCAACTAACTGGGTATTATGTGTCTGAATAAGCCACTCGAATCGATAACTGAGGTCAAAACGTAAAAATTTTATTGTCTCTATACTCAAGCCAGGACCAAGTTGCATTGTTTGCATAGGTATACCCGAATATCTTACGCCAGCCACATCATTCGAACTTCGCCTACCTATCTGATATGAAACTTCAACAAATGGAGAGATCCAGGTATTTACAAATTGGTAACGTATGTAGGGGCCTACTGAGACATCTTTGAAGCTAAGGTCGTCAATCCATTCATTAGACAAAGTTGTACTTATGCCTACAGCTAGTTGCTTAATTGGAAAATAGCCTGCATGAAGTTGAAAGCTGTTTCTATTTTTTAGCAAATTTCCTCGACCGTATCCCGCTTTTGCGCCTACTTGCCAACTGCCAGAATGAAACGTGGTTTGAGGTTGATCGGAGACTATTTTTTGAGCGTAAACCTGCTGGAACGGCAGGTTCATTAAAAGGGCCAGAAGGTATAAGTATAAGCTAGTTTTCATATAAAACGTTTTTACTTGGAAACGTTTTATATGAACTATCAAGTATTTAGGTGACCGATTAATCAATTTGTAGCCGTTATGCTAGTATCAGCGGTAAACTTTAAGATTTCTTGTACTTTCCCGCGATCAGGCTCTTAAAAGTTGTACCTCTGTAGGAATGGACTGTCGGTCGTTCCCCAAGCTGGCTTTCATCGAGCCAACAATGTAGTTGACTCCTTTGATGTGGACTTTCTTCCGGAACGAGAACAAGGCCAGATCGGGGGGGCTAAGGTTCACCAGTTTGGTCAGGTTGAACGCATTGCCTTTGAAGGCCTCAAACCGACGATACCCGCCATCGACGAGGTTATTCGGACCATGCCAATTCAATGACCGGTTACCATGAGCGGAGGTGGCCAGCGGTTGGCCATTCACCACCCCATGCCAGAACAGGAATTTTGGGGTCGTATTATTCTTACTGTCTTTGTTGTTGGGGGATATACCGGCCTGCTGGGTCATTGCTCGCCCGGTCAACGGATCGGTTGTCAGGGTCGAAAAACGGGATTTTATAGGCAGAGTGGTGCCCCCTTCGTTAATGGTCGTTTCGGCGGTGGTGTAGATATCCATCGCGGGCGGTACCGGTTTCATCAGCGCATCGTTGCTGTCGATATCATACGACAGCTCCAGCCGGTTAACCAGGTCAGGCGCTTTGACGTGTCTGGGGTCCGCCTTGTCGGTCCAGTCCACAATATCACCACTGGCGATCACGTCGGCCCCAAAATCCATTGTACAGATATTACGTCGTACGTCGAACTCCAGATACAAGTTAAACAGCTTCCGCAGGTCGATCAGCACGTTAGTCAGCGTCAGGTCGGGCAGGTGATTATTGCTATTGATGGTTGACTGACCATCGAGCGAGAACAGGTTGTAAAAAATCAGTCGACACAAATCGGGATCTTGCCAGAACTGCCCCGTAAAGGTCCAACCTGTGAGGTTACCGAACTGTTGAAACACCCATTTTATGAAGGGCATAGGCACCCTCGCATTTAGGCTGTAGCCGGTAGCGAGGGTGTATTCATTAACTAAGCCGGTGAATCCGTCCACGACCTGATTTCCGTAAAATGACGTATTCTGGACGGTTGGAAAGCAGTACCGGTCGGTCAGGTGGTTGGCGCTAGCTAGTGGGGCGATCACATCGTTGCCCAGGCTCAGCTGCGAAAGCAGTAACGTTTGGCTGTCGCCAAAAATTTTCCCTAAATCCTGAGTAAAAAATAGACTAAAGCCGGTTGACTTCACTTCGTGAATCAAGATGAAGCCCTGCTCGATGAGTTGCCCGTACACGTACTTCTCACAGCGAAATACGCGGGTTTGGTAGCCTACCTGGTCCTGATAAAAATAACCCAATAGCCGGCGGTTGGTCGGTGTATCGGGCAGGTCGAACCCGTACACGCGTGAACCCTGAATGGTTTCGAAGTCGAGCAGGGGGTTAAACCGCTCCAGCGTGAGGGTGGTGGTCGGTAGCAGGTCTGCCGACTCGCCATCGATGCGAATGTCAATCATGTTATTTTAAGTTTGATCGGTCGGCTACGACGTCGATCTGGTTGAATACGTTTACAAACGTCTGCACAGATACAGACAAATCTTTATTGGCGATTCGGTTCAGTAAACCCGTGTGGTAGCCTTGCTCCGAGCGACTTGAATTTAGAATGGCCTGTACACCCTGAAGTTCAGTTTTATTCGAGGTGGCCAGGTTCGACAAGTCCTGATGGGTTTTGGTCTGCAACTCATCCATCGTAGCTTTTAGCGCATCAATCAGGTCAACGAAATCCTTGTGCGTCTGGGTGCGGAGCGTCAGGGCCTGGAGGGCCTGCGCCAGCTGCATCGCATTCAAATCGGTATGCACGTTCAGACCCAACAACTTCAGTTCCTGCTGGAGAAGTTTTTCCATTGCCAACGAATCGAGGTGACTGGTTTTTTCCAGACTATTCACCTCCGTTTTGGTCGTCGTCGTGAGTTTAACCAAATCATCATGCACCGTTTTTTGCAGATCGGTCAATCCGGTTTTGGTCACCTCTTTCAGGCTCAGCACATCGGTGTTGATGCCTGTCCGGAGTGACAACAGACCCAGCGCCAGCGTGGTCCGCAAACTCACAAACTCCTGGGTCAAATCCTGACCCAAACTAGGCAGTTCAAATTTTAGGGTGCTTTGCAGGGTGGCCAAATCTTTGCTGAACGACTCCCGAGTCGCCAGATGTTGCAGGGCAAATGCGATCGTTTGGTTCATCAACCCATTCACCAGTTCGCTCCGCAGGCCCATCATCATGGTCTGGTGGGTACCCGAATCGGTTTTTACCTGCTGCTGAATATCAGCCAGGCTAGTCATCACCAGTTTCAGTGTATCGACGGTGGCCAGGGTGTTGGCCGCAATGGCTTCCTGTACTTTTTGGCTTTCGTCGATTTGCCCCTGCAGGTCGGCGGTGCTTTCACTGCTCATGCCCCCGCTACTATCACCACCACCCCCGTCGCCACCACCCGGACTGCCAGCATCGTTGTTGTTGATCTCATCCATCCAGCCGCCATCCGCGAATAGGCGCACACCACCCTTCCGAAGTGAGTCACCATACGAGCCCCCATCGGAGCCGAATATACCGCCGTTCAACATGATTGGGGCACCATTGCGGTGCAGCGATGAATGTAAAAGCCGATCCACTACGCCCCGGTTATTGCTGTAAGTGTTGCGGGATAACACCATAATAGGCTCGCCCCCTTCCATTTCAGCCACTTCTTCGCCCGTATCCCGACGCGTGATGCTCAGGCCCGAATCGCCATAGCTGGAGCCATGACGTGGACCAGAAGGCACACCAGCGTTCCGAATCTGCCCCCCTTTAGTCAGGCTGGGCGGCTGCTGTTTTTTGATCATCGCGATCTGCACAGCGGTTGTCGCTACCGCACCGGCTACGGCAATCAGACCCAGTGGCCAGCCAAGCATGGCGAGGGACTTCAACGAAGCCTGGGCGCCGTTGATGACGGCCATCGCAATGTCGAGTTTCTGCTGACGCTTGAAAGCCTCCAACTGGGCGACCTTCGTTTTCTGGTCAGCTTCTTTGTTGATTTCAGCAACCTTATTTTCGTACTCCTCCTTACTGATTTGGCCCTTATCGTATTTTTCTTTCCACGACGCGATCTGGGTATCTTTCTCCTTTTTGATGTTCGCCAGTTCTTTGTCGAGCGCCATCTGGGAGAGTTTTTGTAGGGCCTGTACGGCCATCACCGTATACTCACCCACCTTATCAATTTTCTCAACGTTTGCTTTCTGACTATCGGTCAGCTGCTTGGTTTCGCCCGATAATTTCTTGGTCAGAATACTGGTGAAAGCCGTAAAATCACCATCCATCAGCGATTTGATAGCCGAGAAATACTGCTGCTGGTTGGCCCTCCGGGCTTCGGTTTTCTCGACCGTCAGGGTCGTTTTATCGGTTTCGTACTTAATGTCGATGGCCGTTTTGTCGGCCGCCAGTTTTTCATCGATGGCTTTATTGGCCGCTGCCCGACGATCCGCATCTTTGATCGACTCGTTATTCCGGGCTTTTTCCTCGTTAGCTTCATTGAACAGCTTCTGCCGGTTGTAGTTATACTCGGCATCGAGCATCGACTTTTTGATAGTAAAGATGGCCTGCGCGTTAGAGCCAGCCAGCGATAACCGGTTCTGGGCATCGGTCTGCGTGGCCCCAAACTGGGCATCAATAAGGGCTTGGGTCTGCTGGGCATTCTTCCGACGATACTCTTCTTCGACCCGCTCTTTATCCTTGATCAGATTATCGTTAATCTGTTTGAGCATGGTCGCCTTATCGGTATCCAGCTTGATATCCTTTTCAACCTGGGCACGTTGGGCCGTGGCTACATCCTCCAGTTTTTGCAGCTTGTCCGCTTTTTCATCCCCCGACAGTTTGACCTTCAGGTCGAGGATGCGTTTGGCCGTTTCCCCATCTTCCTTCTCTTTTTTCTTCAGATGGTCCGCTTCGGCTTTCTCAATGTCCCGGATCATCTGATCGTTGAGCGCTTTTTCGAACACCGCTTTCACTTCGGAACTGGCCTTGCTAGCCATCATGGCTTCAACTTCAGCATCTCGTTTCTGCCGAATCTTGGCGATTTCACGCTGCAAGTCATCTTTGATACCCGCAACCCGGGCATCCTCAATTTTTTTCAAGGCCTCGTTATTGGCCTTCATGGCTTCATCGTTTACTTTCTTCTCATGGTCAGCCTGTTTTTTGGCCTCCGATGCCCGGTGTTTTTCGTTCTGAGCAGCTTTTTTATCGAGGGCTTTTTGCTCCGAATCCGTTACGATGGTAACTAACTCATTAGCAGATTTTGCCCCAGCTGCTTTTTTATCATCGAGCATCTTCTGGTTCGATGCCAATATTTTGGGTTTACCTTCATCCAGCTTTTCTCCGTAGCCTTTGTTGAACGCTTCACCGATCTGGCCAGCAGCTGTTTTTACTGTTTTGACAATATCATCGACGTGCAGAAACGAGCCGATAGCTGAGCCAACGGACTTGATCTTCGTGACTGTGGCATCCATCATGTTACCAAAGCTGGCCAGTGCCTGACGTACTGGCTCCAGCGCACTACTCATCCGGTTCAGGCCACCACTGATAAACTGACCAGTGGCCGTGGTCAGATCACCCAGCCAGGAAGCGGCCTGCTGAACGATACCAAAAACGGTTTTCAGCCAGTTACCCAGTGTTTCCAGAGCAGGCCGGGCGGGCTCCAGTCCTTCTTTGATCCAGTTGACGCATAGTTTAGTTAAGTCACCCAGTAACCCGACACCTGTTTTCATCGCTTCCCAGGTACCTGAAATAATGCCCCGGAGCGTTTCAGAATTGTTGTACAACGCCGTAAAGCCAGCCACCAGCAGGGCTACAGCGGTGACCATCATGGCAATTGGGTTGGCCATAATAGCCGTATTCAGGAGCCATTGAGCAGCCGTAGCGGAATTGGTCCACACCAGGCGGGCTTTTTCCTGAGCGGCATGGGCAATGCTGGAGGCTGTAGCGACAATCAGATTACCATTGAAAGCCAGTACCGCCACGCCCAGAGCCGCAAAACTGGTCTTGTTTTCACTGACGAATTCGGGTACGGCCCGAATGATATTGACGAAAGCAACCATGCCTTGCGTACCCTTAACGATTGCTGGTAGCAGGGCCTGACCAATTTCTGTTGCGATCAATGCAACTGCTTTTTGGGCTTTATCGTACAGAGCAGCGGCATTGTTGTTGACCGTGTTGAATTCGTTTTGCAGGCTGGTACCATCGGCCATTGCCTTATTAGCCAGCTGCTGTTTTTCACGAACTAAATCAGTTTGATCCTTCAACAACGACATGACTTTGCGGGCCTCATCGGATCGGATGCCCAAATCATACATCCTACCGGCAAGTTCATCGGCTGGAACCCCCTTGAGACTATCCGCCAACTTCAGCAACATTTCGTTGGGATTAGTCCGAATTAGTTTCTTAAAGGCTTCTTCACTCATGCCAATTTGCTGAGCGAATAAACCCGTTGCCATAGCCGCATTGTTGAGTATATTACTCAAACCACTCGCTGAAATCTCAGCGGTTAACCCCAATTCCTGGAAAGCGGCCCCCAACCCCATCGTCTGGCTAATCTCGGGTGCTAGATCACCTAGCTGACCAATGCGCGCGGTGAACTCAGCAATAACAGGACCAGTAGCTGATCCTGATGCCCCTAGTTCATTGATGGCGGAGCCAATTTGATTGATGGCTTCGCCAGCCTGGAGGTCTTTTGTCTCTTTAAACAGTTTTTGCAGACCACCCAATTTTGAACTAACCTCTTCGGCCCCACCCGAAAACTCGTCCCCTAGGGCAACGTTGGCCATATCGACCGACTTGACAAAACCCAGCAGTTCAGTGTTGGCTACGCCCAACTGACCCCCGATCTGGGCAATATCCATCAGGCTTTCCTTACTGGATCGCGTATCTATTTTATCTAGCTCCTGCGACAGTTGCTGTACTTCTTCCGTACTCTGACCCGTGGCCTTAGCCACACCGGCCATCATATCCGACAGTGCGAGTGCTTTTTTAATGCCATCCTGAACGAAGCTAAATGCCCGCTCCAGCATTTCGGTAGCGCCGAACGCAGCCATGTAGCCAACTGCGGTCGATTTGGCCCGCTCCCAGAGCGACGGCTGTTTCTCGATTTCTTCGTTGACGCCCCGGACGGTCTGCCGGTGCGTAGATAGAGCGGTATTGACCTCCGTTATTTGGCCCGCTTTTTTAATGTAAGCATCCGTGCCGGGGGTCAAATCTTTGATTTCCCGATTGAGTTGTCGGTAGTAGGTCTCAAGCTGCTGAACCGTCATACCCGACACGCCCATCTCTTCACGCACAGCTTTTAAGGCGGCTTCGAGTTTTTTGATGTCTTCCTTATTGTCGGCCCATTCTTTCGTCCCCCGTTCTACTGATTTCTGCGCTTCCTTAACCTCCTGGAGTCTTTTTTCAATTTCTCCCAACTCATTGATGACGGGCTTACCGTCAAATTTGAGCGTAAACAGGGCTTCCTCTTTGAGTTGCATAGTGCTGGTGGATTTTACCAACAGCGAAGAAATACCCTACAAATGCCAGTGGGTAGGACACAAAAAAGCCCTACCAATACTGACAGGGCTTATTATTGTACCACACAAATAAGGTCTATTTACACTCTTCGAATCCATAGGCGTTCACC
This sequence comes from Spirosoma horti, assembly GCF_054776595.1. Classification (NCBI taxonomy): domain Bacteria; kingdom Pseudomonadati; phylum Bacteroidota; class Cytophagia; order Cytophagales; family Cytophagaceae; genus Spirosoma; species Spirosoma horti. The sequence continues at coordinate 129,852 of NZ_BAAHBQ010000001.1, read as the reverse complement.
AATGGCCGCATAGATACTGGCAGATTAGCCTTGGCGCAGTACGCATTCCACTTCTGATCCCGAATTTGTTCCAGTTTGGCTATCCGGTCAGCGATATTCATGTCAGGATGCTTTGTTTCAATATCCTTCCGGGTTTTTGCTTCCATCTCTGATATCCAGTTGTAGGCTTTACACAACGTAACATCACTTTTGCCTAATGCATCATCCAGCACTTCCCGATTAGATATTTTTGTCACTGTTTTTTCTGGTGCTGACTTTTGTTCCGGTTTCGCAGGACCTGACAAATAGCCAATCAGACCCAAAATCAGAATTACACTCAGGAAAATACCACCAATCCACTTTAAAACTTTCTTCATAAATAGTAGGGTTTATTTCTCCCAAACTTACGAAGACTGCTCAAAATACTGCTTCATGGCCTTCAAAATGGGTTCGGGCATCGACGCCAGTAGTTTATCACCCGTTTCGTAGATCAGCTTCCCACGCGTCGGGTTGTAAAACGCTTTACCCTTGCTCTGCTTCACCCCATACTTCATAATATTGACCGAAATACCCCACGCGATCCGGTTAATGGCTCGACTGTCCGGAATGTGCAGCACTCGGTATTTGGCCCCCAACAGATAGCCGGGCACGTACTTGTACTTATCCAGACCAATGTGCCGAACGTATTCCTCCATCACTTCGACCGGGGGCAGCTTGCCATAGAGCAGCTTCTTCATGTCCTTGAAGCGCCCATAGCCCGAAAAGCCGATGCTGAACTCGGCATACAACTCTCGCCCAACGATCACCTGCTGGTGACGAAGGGAGTTCATCAGCTCGCCCGTCATCACCAGACCAGCCGCCTGCAATTTGCGTTGCATGACAATCGAGGCTTCCCCTACGATGCGCCCGATCACGTCAGCCGCCACCCGCTCAAACTGCTCCTGAGATAAATTTACCGCGAATCCCATCCCTATAAGTCGATTAGTTGCATGTACAGCCGGTCGCCACTCGCAAACGAGTTGTAGCCCGTTCCGCCGTTCGATTCTTTCCCAAACAGGCTGTAATACTCGTATCCATCCCGGTTGAAGGTGAATGTGTCATCCCGGTACAGCAGCCCATTTTTGTACAGCCGGAGCCGGGCCTGTTTGTAGGCCGTGCCGTACACGAAGAACCGCCATTGGTAGGCATCGAAGTTAGAAATGGAGAAATCCAGATCGTTGCTGCCCACCCCAAACGTGTACTGACTGCGGCCCTGCATGGTCCAGGCGTTGCCCTGATAGGGCGCATCCGCGGTTTCGATCCCGATCCGGCTGGGGGTGTTACTGCGGTAGTGGAAAAAGCCATCCGGAACAGCGTAGGCATAGCCAGCCGGATTCGCCAGGCATGAGCCATACAGGTTTGCATTATCCTGAGTGTCCATCGCTTTCAGGGCCGCATCGATGCGGCTCTGTAGCTGCTCGGCAGTTTCAGCCCCGAAGGTACCAGCGGCAATGGTCAGCGTGGCCACGGTGGCTTCCTGATCGGCACCACAGTTGCTGCGTCGGTAGCTACCGGGTTTCTGAATAAGGGCGTTCCGGAACGGCGTGGTGGCCGGCGCGCACGAGGCCGACAACACCGGTATGGTGTAGCCTTCCGTGCCGGCCACGTTGGGCTTGCTCCGGAGCGGTTTGACCAGGCTCCCATCATCACTGTAGCGAAGCTCCAGTTTGGCCGCGCCCATATAGCCGGTGCGTACCCCGTTGTCGTCGATCTGGCAATAGGCGTTGGCCGGAACCCAGCGCGTGGGGCGGCTGGCCACGGTGGGTGCTGACGGGAGGCTACTGAAGCCGATCTCGTTTTTACCGTACTGAAACGTCATCAACCGACCCGCTAAGTCTTCATCATCCTGGCGCAATTCCAGGGTGGTGTCGCCACTGGTGGGCAGGGTCAGGGCCACAAACCCTTCCTGCGTGACCACAAACACATCTTCCGACAGTACCAGGTCGGATAGGTAATCCAGCTGATCGCCATCCTTCAGACCCGTAGCTACGGTCAAATACCGCTCGCCAGTACGGTTTTTACGGAACAGTTCGGCGCTGCTGGGCAGGTAGGTAGGATTGAGCGCGCGCTGCACGTCGGTCCCCTTCACGGTGATTCGTTTGCTGCTCTGACCCGTACAACGCAGGGTATCGTACCCACCCAGCGAATTGGCAAACAATAAATACAGCACGTTCGCTTCGTAGTCCCGATTGACCAGGTAGGTTCGCACTTCACTCAGCCGGGCGTTGACTTCATTCGACAACCATACCTGGTACTTCAGCACCGCTTTGCCGGTGGCGGCTTCACGCTCTGGCAGACCCAGCGCCACGAAGCCGGTCGGCACGCTGTAAACGGTGTACTGGCTTACCGATGCGGTGGTCAAGGGCGTCATGCTCTCGATGCTGCCATCCTGATAGGTCACGTCCATCCGCAAACGAAGCTCAGCGGGTTTGGGGGTGAAATTGACCAGGTAGTAGAGAAATTCGGGTTGGTTGGTTTCCACCCATTTGTGGCGGGGCTGCCAGGTTAAAAACTGACGGCTCTGACTGAGGTAGGTGGTAAAAAACTGATCCCGCCAGCCCGCGAACTGCTCGACCGACAAGGCCCCCTTCAGCGCATACTCCAGCGGTAGCGTCAGGTCAGTACCAGCCAGTAATACGCCAGCATTTTCCACGCGAGTTTGGGTCAGGTAGGGCGTGATCATGTCCGCACAAGCCACAAAACCGATCTGCGCGGGCGTGGGTGGGGTGCGGGCCAGAAAGTCATCCAGAAACACGCTCACGTCGAACTGAGCGCCCGGATAGACCGTAGCCCCCAACTCCGCGCGCGGGGGAAATTCCCGACCGGGCAGAGTAATGAGCGTGTTGTATTCACCCGATCCGTAGGCTTTGGGCTTTTTGAGCCGGAGCAGGTACGACAGATTTTGCCGATCGGCCACCGAGTCCGGAGCGGCATCGATGGTGTAGGCAACGGGGTTACGCGAAAAGCGCAGGGGCAAAAACGATAAGGCTTGTAGTAGAGCGTCCATAATCAGGGATATAAGAGGTGACTGGCCGGGATCGTGACATCGATGTCGATGTAGTAGCCCTCCAGATTGGCGTTGGCCAGCTGCCCGATTGGAAACATCCGTTCCGATGGCGCCACACTGAATTCGTAGCTTTCGCCTTCATCTTCCAACTCCTCGATGCTGGCATCGACCGCCAGTTCGATCTTGCCCAGCATCGCCAGGATTAGTTTCTGCGTCTGATCCCGGGCAATCAGGCCCGCGCGCGCACCAACACCCGTTGGTTTTTGGGCGACCGTTAGCGAACACATGAATACGAGTGACTCCACACCCGAACCGTTGCTTTTTCGGCCACTTTCGGCAATCTGGAGAAAGGCGGTGGCCCCTTTGTAGTTGTTGTCGTAATAGACTTCTATCTCATCAATGGCTTTTTCGCCGTTGCTGAGGGCAAGAAAAAAGTCGATACCGGGCGTATCGTTAGCGATCCCTTCCAGAAAATCGGTCAGGGTAATCAGGTCAGTAATTTTTGTCATTGGACAGGTTGGTTATCGGATTTAAACTGGGCTTCCTGACTGTCGAGCATATCATCGAGCAGGGAGGCAAACAGTAAATGCGCGGGGGTGCTGCACACCTTATCGAAATCACCGAAATGGCCTTCCTTCGCCACATTTTTGAGCAGCATCACCCAGCCACGACCGTCGCCATAGCGGGGTTCCCGCTTACCCCCGAACAACTCACCGTAATTTTCCAGAAAGCCGTTATTAGACCGCTCGAAGTAATCCAGAATCACCAGCTTCATACTCATATCGAGCGAATTCAGGGCTTTCGCGTGCTCGATCATGCGGGGTTCGGAGAAGGGTTCGCGCACGTCGCCATTCCAATCACGCGATTTTTGAAACTTGCGCAGATCATCCCGACGTGGCCGGCACAGAATAGCGATCAGCCGGTCGAGCGCTTCGGGTTCGGGTTGCTCCGGATTGGCGAACGCCACGTAGGCCATGTTGGCGTAGGATAGCTCGATGGCGGTGGTATCGGCAAAATCCATTGCGGGCAGATGATAATTGGCACCCTTATGGAAAAACGTATCAATGGGTGGTTTGCCCTGGGGCACCGTTGTAAACAACCAGCTAAACTGCTGGCGCAGCTGGCCCCACTGCCAATTGGATAAAACTAGTTCCGCCCATACTTTGGGGCTCATGCCCAGCCATACCCGGCAGGCCGCAGCTTCGTTCTCCAGTGTTTCGTAAGAGCCATCGGCTTTGAGTCGAGGGCACATGATCAGCTGAATGTACTGCTCCTTTGTTAGTTCGCTCCAGTTCTCAGCGCCCTTGTAGGTCTTTGGGCCAAATTGAATTGTCTTCATTTGCGATTGTCTAAGCCAAATTCTTTGCGCATCTCGTCCCGATTTTCGAGCCGATGTACCCGACGATCCACGTCGTCGATCTTCTCCAGCTTCTTTTGAATATACTGCCAAAAGAAAGCGGCCAGGCCGAAAGAGACAGCCTGGCCAGCCAGTGTAGTAATGATGTTGGTGAGCGTTTGCGACATCAGGCCCGGGATTTTACTAGTTCCAAATTACGAAAGGCCAAAAGTAATTTGCTTCGATAACTGGGACTAGGACAAAACCTGCGTTGGATATGATCCAAATAGTCAGCCCTTGATTTGAGGTTATACTTCTTAATGACATATTTTTCATAGTCAGCATAGTCAGCTAAAGAAGCGTGCTCATTATCGTAAAAACAGTAACCTGATTTGGTAATGTACGCGTAGTAAGGTCGGCGGCTACTTTTCTTCATGCCGAATAGATTATCTCCTGCTGGTGGCGTCCACCAATACCCTGTCTCGACCGCTGAGATGGCAAAGGCTATGTCCGGGTAGACATAGCCTTTGCTCTGAATCAACCGCCAATAAGCCGGAACCTTAACACTAGGTAGGTCACTGCTGCGATTCGAACGGCCCAGTTTTCCAACCTGGCTGCGCGCAAATTCTTCCGGTAGTTGTCGGCCCGCTCGTTGGCTTTCACTAATTCGTCGGTTTTTGCCTGCTGACGGTTGTTGAGCTGCGTAATCGTTTGGTTCTGGACAGTTATGGCCTGGCTCTGCTGAGTAAGCAACGTATCCTTGGCTTTCACCACGTCGAGCAGCATGATCAGATCGGCTTTGTCCTTCAGCACCTGACGCGCGCCCGCTTCGGTTAGCCGGATCGGCTTGGGGTCCATCACCTGAACCGGCCCTACTCGTCGGCTGCTGTCGGCCTGGGCGGTTGTTGTACTGGCGATCGATTTCAGACTGGAGAGCATCACCAGACAGAGAATCAATATGGGCATGACGTACCTTGCGTTTTTTATCCAGCGATCGTAAGCGTTCTTCATGGGCTTGTGTCTGTTCATATAAGCGCATATTTAATTTGCCCTGGCCCTCCAGAAACTTGTAATACTGGGTCGAATCCAGGCTCCAGCCTTTGGGTTGGTGATTGGACCACAACAGCCGCGCACAAAGAACAGCCAGCACCAGCTGGGCAACGATGGCGGCTATGAATAGCCAGGCGGGAATGGATAACTTGTTCATGATTCGGGGACAAAGCGGACGATGTTTCGGACATAATTTTTGGGTCTTGGAATGTTGGTATACACGCCCTGCATGTTGTTACCTGCCGTGGTGTTGCCACCGGTCGCGAAAAAGACCCGGATGCGTGGATCGAGTGGCCACTGCGATACGAACTCGACGTGGCTCCAGGGCCGGAAGGTTACCACGTCGCCCGGAATCGCATTGCTGCCCGCTGGTAGGCGTAGTTTCTTCATCGCGTTGTAACTGGCCACGGATGCCAGGTTGGCCCCCTTCGGCGTGGGAATACCGCATTGCTTCAGTACCCACCCGACGAAGGCCCCACACCAGGGCTTGGCTCCAGCTGACACCCGTTCCGGATGCGCCCAGCCAATCGCTTTGAAATACAGATCAATCTGCGGGTGATCATTGCGGTTTGTCTTTTCCCTGACGTGGGCCTGACTGGACGCTGTTTCCAGCAAACAGATGCGCTTTTTGTTGAGCGAGTCTAGGCGTAGAGAGCCTGGTAGAAGCTGGCAAAAAGCTGCATGAACATAAAGAGTAAGCCAAATAAGCAGGCCAAAACTGCCCAGGCGGGCGACTCGTTGATTAGAGATTCCAGCGTTCGCTCGGAATCGACTCGATTGTGCCATAAGCGGTAGAATTGGGGGAAAGCAACACGTAAGAAAAAGACACCGACCAGAAACGACAGGAAGGTCAGGCAAAAGGCGAGCAGTCCCCGGATGGGGGCGTTAGCGATCATACTCTGGCCCATCGAGTTCATGGGGTTAGCCGCTATAGATGAGCCAAAAAAGCAGGTTAAGCCCAGAAAGACGACGAACAATCCTACGATCAGCGACAGGGCCTTATTCGTGGACAGGGGAGCCAGCAATGCCTTGCCCGTCGTTGGCGTTAGGGGGGCGGGGTCATTCAGATTCAGTTCGGCTCCCAGCTGGGTGGCTTCGAACTCGGCATCCTTTGCTTTGCGGAAGAAGTCTTTCGCCCGAGTGGCATCGGTACTGGTCTGGGCAATTTCTCGCCAGTCAGCCGCATCCTCGAGCAAACTAGTGCGTTTCTCCAGTTTCTCTCTGCGGACGGCTTCAGCGGCCTGTGCCTTCTTGGCTGCGATCTGCTGTTTTCGTTCCTCCAGACCCTGCTGAACAGCATTCAGTTCGGCTTCTTCGGCATCCACTTCCTGCACCAACGTATCAGCGTCAGGCCCTTCTGGTTGGGCTTGTGGGTCATCATTGCGATGGACTTCCCGGAAAGAATTACGGGGTGGCTCTTGTCTTACGGTCATGTTCGTTTTGTCTTTAGTCTTCATGAAAATTTGAGGTTAACGCATCCGATAGACGCTTCTGTAGTTGGAGTTGTCGGGGAAAGCATTGGGGCCCTTAGCCTGGTAGCGATCGCTGTTTTTGTACAGCGGATAGTCGTCAGCGTGGGCGTTGAGAAACGATTTAAGCGTGTTCAGGCTGGCAGACGCTTCGCCATCGGCCATGCGCTGAGCCTCCGACAGGTCGTGACCCGTTACCGCTTTCTGGTTGTAGATACCGTCGAAGTCGGACAGCACGCGCAACTGACCACCGGGGGTCTGAATCACGTTCAAATGGTACAGGGCCTGGGCGTAGGCGCAGGTAGCCACGACCTGGCAAACTTTATCCAGCAATAGCAGGGTGGCTCCCGTCTGGAGTGTGGTGCTTAACCGGGCAGTCTTCAGGGCGCTGTACTGTTCAGCACCAACCAGGGGCAACAGATCGGTGCGCTCGACGGTGGATAGGAACGGCTTGATCGAGACAAACAGGCGGTAGCTGTTAGCAGCTTGGGGAACGTACTGCGTGAGTTCCAAGCCCGAAGCAATGAACAGGCCACGGGTCGATTTGTAGGCCGGTGAATTGCTCCAGGTGGGGTACTTGTCCGGAAATGAGAACAGGTGCAGCAGGACCGATTCAATCGCTTTGGCGGCATTCTCGGCCGTTTCCCGACGTCTAACGTCCAGCACCCCCATGCGGACGGGTTTGGAACTGTCGGTACCCTGCTCCTGCAAGCCTTTATCCCCATCATTGCCCAGACTATAGGGCAAATACTTTTGGTACGTATAGAAGGCCAGGGCGCGTTGGACCAACTGCAGCAATCCCCGATTCACAGACGTGAGCGCGGTCGGATCAGTGCTGTTGGCCTGGGTATCGAGTTCGGTCAACATTTCCGGGCCGATGGCGGGCAGAATAAATTCATCCTGGGCCAGCTGAATGTAAGGCGAGATAAAATCCAGCGTCGAGGCACTGTTGATCGCCCGGCCCAGATGGGCTTTGAGTTGGTCAATCGTTGAAAGAAGCATCTACTTTTTGGTTGCGGTGGTGGTTTCTTTACCGGTTTGGTTGGTGTCGCTGGCTGCGCCACCCGAGCCAGTTGATTTCTGGGAAGAGCCAGACTTTTCCTTGTCGAGCGTTTCGAGCAGGATGTTATTGAAGCCGAAATACACGTCGTCTGGAATACCGATCTGTGGTTTGATCTGGCGATTCCAGTAGCTTTCCACGGCCTGGCGGTCGCGGGGGGTACGGTAAAACTGCTGGTATTCGGCCGACACGCGCAGTTCAGAACCCGAACCACCCAGTGTTTTGCCATCACTCACGCCCGCCAGGCCCGATAGGATGCCAGACGCATTAGCGAAGGCGGTTACGGCCATCTGGTAGAGTTCGGTGTACTCCTTGCCGGTGAGCTGCGTTTTGATGTCCTGGAACTCAATGAAGGGTACCATTTTACCATCCGTTCCAATCACGCATTCGTCGAAGATGACCCGTCGTTGGCCTTCCCCGCCGAACAGCAGCCCGTCGATGCTGGTGTAAAACTCATCCCGGAACTTGTCTTTCGATTCGTCGGTATCACCCCCGAACTTATTGATATAGTCTTCGGCTACCCGGCAGATGCGTGACGCATTATACTCGGTATCGAGGCCATTATTGTGGAATGTAGGCACCCGGTTAGCCAGCCGAATCCATTCGGCAGCCGCCCACCAGATAGCAAAGCCATAGTAGAACTGACCCGACTGCTTCCGCTTGATCTGGTAAAGCGTGTCGGGGGCATCTTTGGTGTCGAGCGTCAGACTCGGCACAGCGACGATGTTACCCGCCTTTGGTTGGCTCCAGTCCGGAGCCAATAGCCACGTATCAACAAAGCCCTTTGTGGCTACCACGGCCCGCACCGTCAACGAATCGCGCATCGACAGCAGCAATTGCCCGCTTTCTTTACTTTGATTCACGAACGCATTCCCCGTTTCGACCAGGTAAGTCAACTGCGTGTTGACCAGCTCCTGCATGTCGTTGTCGAGGTCAAAGTTCTTGACCTTGTTGTCGGTGTAGGGTTCGCGGATCAGGGTTTTGCCATCGAACCGATGCTTGAACCAGCCACAACCGGCCCCGAACAGAAAGTCAGCGCGCGTTTGGACCAGGTTCATCACGTCGCCATTGGAACGGTACAACTCGACCATCTCATTGGGCAACTTGTTATTTTGGCCCCAGGGATAAATCTTATAGTTGGTTCCCTGAACAGTGCGTTTCATCGTACCCTTCACGGAATTACCATCCTGCTGATCGGTTTTGTTGATGGCCGTGGCGGAGGGAACAGCGTGGCTCAAGAAGGCCATACGCCCATTTTTTGTCAGACTCATAGTTAAAAGCGGTGGTCGATGGTTTTCCCGTTGAATTTTTCCAGTAGCGGGATGTGCAACTCAAATTGGTAGCCGGTCGAATCAACCAGGTACAGCTTGCCCGCCTGGCGACTTTCGTGCATGATGCTGACAAGGTCTTTTTTGCCACCCGGATTCAAACCCGCCCGGCGACAAACGCTGGTTTTACTACCCCAGACGCCTTCGGCTTTGCGGTAGGTCAGATCGAAGTACGGTGAGTGGCTGGATAGCCCACTGGCGCGGTAAGCCGCCAGCACTGCTGACAAATAAATCATGGAGATTGCCCCGTTTTGATGGGACAATGTTCGCCAGATCACCACGCGCATGGTAGGACGGAACTCAAACGGGGTCGATTCCAGGCTTTTTCCGGTGGACGCGAAAACCGACTGGGTGACCATCAGACCATTAGGCCAAAAACGGGGGGCAAATTTTCCGGTTGACTGAAAGCCGATTGCCCGCGCTATATCGAAACTGGCGGTCGCCAAAACGAAAAAATGAATATATGCGCGGCTTTTTCGTGCGACTTTTTCAAATCGCTTCGCGCGGGCGGGCCGAGCGGGCGCGAAGGCGATTTGAAAAATCAGATTGAAACGAATGCGTTAACGGATTGCGATGCCGCCAGAGCGGGAGTAGCCACTGGTGACGTGTTGGCCGAACTTCTTATACAGAAGATAGTCGAAGCAGTCGGTCAAGTGCGTTGCGTATTCCTGAGGCAACGATTTATCACTTTCAGACTTCTTAATCTTCTCATAGGTTGTGCCATCGACAGGCGCAGTCTGAAGGGCAATGAGCAAGGCTTTGCATGCTTGTTCATTGATGCGAATAACGGGCAAACGCTTGTTGGTCTCTTGAAGCAATGAGTTGATGACGCGATAACGAACAGGATAAGGCGGATAAGAAGTCTGAACTTGATTGTTGATTGTCCAGCCTGATTTCTTAAGGGTATCCTGTATGATTTGAAAGTAGGTGCGGTTTCGGCCAGGGTCTTTTTTATGGGCTCCATTATCGCCATACACGTTTAACACCTTCTTTTTATGATCCTTGTATTTGTCCGCAAAATCAGTGGCTAACTTCTCCACAAGGGTCTCGGTAGCGGTCTTAACGAACAGCACGTCAATAAACCGGTATTCAGCGTGGGCCTCCTGACCCACCAGCATGGAGGTAAATACCGCGTTAAAATCCCAGCTAGAATCGAGTGATTTGTTAGGGTCATAATCGGTTCGCTCCGAGACATAAAGCCGCTTTTCATCATCGTATTGATAGCCAAAGCCCTGACTGTAGACGTGCTTATTCGAGTCCAGACTGTGGTAGAATCCGCCCGCGATCTTGCTTAGGCGCTGATTCAGGATCTCCATGTTAAACGTCAGCTCGTCGCCACAAGCCTCCCGCTGGTCGTCGATAAACGAACCCGGTAAAAAGTCCAGATTATCGTAGGCGGTCGCCTGTTGAAAATAGTAGCGACTGGGTTTCTCTTTCTGGAGGTCCTCGGTTTTGAATATCCAGTTACCCTGGGGTGTCCAGGGTACGGACGTAAAATCCGCGATTAACCAGTGTAGGGGGTGATTTAGCCCCTTTCGTCCTGGGCGGAGGTCTTTATAAATGGACTTATTCGCCCGCACGGTGGGACGCAGTACCTTGTTGTAAAACTCCTCTTTGATGGTGGCCGATTCGTCAATAAATAATTGATCAAAGTTGGCACCCCGAATCGTTTCGGGCCGATCGGCCGAAATGAACTGGCAGGTGTAACCATTCGCGAAGACCAGGCAGTTATCATAAGTCCGGACCGTGTTCAGCGCCGATCGCCAGTGCTCAGGGGGGCGACGGTTGATCACGTACTGACCTACCCCTGTTTTGGAGTTGTATTCGCTCAGGCCGTGTTCTTCGAATACGGAGCTGCTTTGGCTCAAAATAATATCCTGTACCTGGCGAAACGTAAGGCCGGCCAAACCGGCTTTTGCCCTGGGGAGTTGGAACGCCGATTCAGCCAGTAGGTGAATCAGGGTGCGGGATTTACCCGAACCCCGGCCACCCTGGAACGTAGCCCGCAAACCGCCCTGGTAGGCGCGCCCATCTTTGACAAAATCAGCCTGGTTGCTGGTGACGGTCTGGTGAAACAGCAGCTGCTTGGGATTGAGGGTAATAATGGCCTCCTTACTCACTGGGTTGGCCCTCCGTGCCGTAATTGTTCACTGTGACGTTATTCTGCACGTATTTGGCCACACGAGCGGGCATCAACTCATCCACCGACAGGGGTACCTGGTCATCGTTGAGTTTAGCGAGTCGGGCAATTTCGCGGGTGGCCGCAATGATGGCTTCGGCATTTTTATCCTTCACGGCAATGCTCATGGCCACGTAGAGCGTTTCGATCAGAATTTTAGTCGTACCTGCTTTATCGAGGTCTTCGACTTTGCCGTACAACTTGGTTGATTCCATCATGATCTGGTACGCCTGAGAATATTTCAGGTTGTATTCCTGCATGAGCATATTGACGCACTGCTGGGGTGAAAACAGCTTCCCCCGCCAGGCAAAGCACTTTCGGTATTTATCCAGCATTGCGTGCTCCGAGGGCTTGAGCGGAACGCGGTGTAACAGGTGATCCCGAAACTTGTCGAGCTTTTCAGCCCGTTTTTGTTCGGGGGACTTGTCAGATGTTTGAGGTAGTGAATTGGAGGACATGAGAATGCAAAAAGCTACCCACAACGTTAGTAGGTAGCTTTTTGGTGTGGTAGGACAGATTTAGTAGATTGAGCACCATTTAACTTGATTCCATGCATGGCACAAAGAAGAAAACTACAAGTGTTTGTCTCATCTACTTATACTGATATGATAGAAGAGCGCCAAGCTGCTGTTGAGGCAGTTTTGCAAGCTGGACACATACCAGCTGGAATGGAGTTGTTTGCTGGTGCCAATGAAGATCAGATGTATATTATAAAAAGATGGATTGACGATTCAGATATATTTTTGCTTTTGCTAAGTGGTAGGTATGGAAGCATCGAACTGAAGAGTAAGAAAAGCTATACGCATTTAGAATTTGAATACGCTAAGAAGAAAAAGAAAAAAATTATTGTGGCTGTGGCCTCGGACTCTTACTTACATAAAAAAGAGGCTGATGTTAAGGGTAAAAATAGCGTCTTCGAAATGGATAATCTAATTTCTTATAAAAATTTCAAGGATAACGTTACATCTAAATATGCAAGGTCATGGGACAGTGTAGATGCATTAAAATTGTTAACAATTAATTCTATCAGGGCCTTAGAGGATAATACCTCTTTGATAGGATGGATACCTGGGGACCAAGGTACGAACTCAGCAGAAATAGCAAATCAATTAGCAATTTTGATAAAAGAGAACAAAGAATTAAGACTTTTGACTCAAGATAAAAAAGATACTGGGGACTTATTTAATGGCCTTGAATTTAGGGAAGTCAATAGGCTATTATCAAGTACACCCTTTGATGTTGCTTTGATAGAACAATCATATAGAAGAGATTTTATGAATTGTATATCTAGTATTGACCCTCACAATAGCCACCCTAACTTATTGAGTTTTACTGTTCTATGGTATTTGACTAGTCCTCAAGGAAAAGTTCAAGTTGATCATAACCACAAATTATATAAACTAATTGAAATACTACTTGAAGTTGGCTTATTTGAAAAATTATCCTACAATCTAAGGGGTAATACAAGACCTTTAGATAAATATCGATTATCTGATCTTGGTAAAAGATATGCTCTCAAATTTAGAACTCAATTAAAAGCGGATACCGTAGATAAAATAAAAGATACGCTAAAGGATAGAATGACAGATATTTTTATTGTATGATGCTGACTTCCTATCATTACCATTAGGCGTTTAGCATCATACAATAAAATTTTAATCAAATATTTAATCAAACAACCCGGCTCCCGATGGGTTGCTGATGGCTTTCATGGCCTGCATCCGCATATCGCGTTCGCCTTCGACATCATGATGTGGGTGAAGGATGGTGCCCTCGTCGAAAAAATGCGCCCAACTGCGTTTTAGCATCCGACCCCGCTCGTTATGCTTGTCGTAGGCAAAATCAGGTATGACCAGCTTTTTGAACGGGTGCGTGAGCCAGTGAAACAGTAGGCTCCAGTCGATCATGCGCGATTTGCGCGCTCGGCACAGGAGCAGAACAGCATGAGTCATAAACAATCGCTGTGGCTCATTCTTATCCTCTTTCTTTTTAGCCTGTTCCTGGAACATTCGGTACAGCGCCCAGATGTTGGCGGGCATCATTGGCTCAGCCAAACCCACATCTTCGCTACTCATAATGCGCATGCGCTTCCAGACATATTCAGAAAAACCACTGTCGTACAGTTCAACGGCCCAGAACATAGCCTGGTCTTCGTGACCACGGCGAATGCACTTTTGCATGGCGCTGGAGACTTCAAAGAAATCGTACCCTTTTTTGGTCTTTATATCGTATCTACTCATGATTTCGATTTTTAGCGTACATTTGTCGCTGTCTGATTAAGAGTTGAACATCCTTGCTTTGGACACGAAGGCCGCAGCTCTAACTGCGGCCTTCACTCATTTTAGAACAGGCTCACCTGAGCCACGTTTATCTGCTTCCGTCGCAGGCCCGTCCGGACGTTCATCCAGGCATCCCGAACACATTCACCGAAGAATAGCCAGATACCCTTTTTCCAGAGCCGGTGCGCTTCTTTCATGACCATCTTCAGCAGATTTTTCTTTTTGGTCATTTTAGGGTTTTCGAACTTCGTGGGCTTGCGGATGTACATTACAGGGGCAGGTTTAGGGTTAGACGAATAGCAGCGACCGGGTAGCCGGGGAATTCGCTGGAAAAAGACTGGAGCGCTGTGTTCTCACAAGCGGCTTGGACGAGGGCAGTCGCGCTAACGAGGCCCTCGAATAAATGGATCTGGTACGTGAACATTTTGCTTTGATAATCAGGGATTTGTTTGGCTGACTACTCTGTAATATTCTCCCAGCAGAACGGATATACAATTCGTCAATTCTGATTTATTTTTCGTTTTTTTCTGCTTAAAAAAGGCTCATTTGGCCCATTTTGGCCGCTTTTGCCATGCGGGGCGTTGGTGGGGGTAGGTCCGGTTCTTTCTGTTTTTTCTCGGCCCATTCGGCCTTTTCCTTCTGCCAGAGGTTCCAGCTGTGGCACTCTTCCTTGCCCGTCATTGGCTCAATCGTGGGGCCACCACTACACCCTAGCCGGCGGTTGATGTGGTAGCCGAATCGCCAGTCGTCCGGATTCAGCGAATCCATGCAAACAGCCTGGCCAACGCAGCCATGCATGCACATATTCAAGGCCGTCATTTTCGCGCAGATGGCATCCAGATCGGCACCGAACTGATAGTTACCGGGCGCTTTGGCGTGGAACGACAGCAGCATGCGACCACTGCCCGAGCAGGGATCATTCACTAGCTGGCCTTTGCCGGTTAGGCTTTCGTCGGCTCCCTGAATAGCACTCATGAAGTCCACCACGCAGGGGGGCGTAAAGAACTGACCCATGCTCTGGCGTTTGCCCTGGCTGGCCAGCACTTCGTAATAGGTGCCCAGGGCATCGTACCAATCTCGGTCGCCAACAATCATTTTGTCCTGGAGCCTGACCCACTCATGCGTCATCCGGACGAACCAATCCAGGTCTTTATGTTTTTTCTTTAATTGCTCGTAAATGCCCTGACGGACGGGCATAAACGATTCGGTCAGGAAGTCGATCCAGTCGCGGAACGAGTCGCTGTAATCCCATTTGTAATCTTTTTCAGAAAATAGCTTATTGAGTGGCCGCAGCTCGTGCGGCACGTCGGTTGACTTGGGCATATCGATAAAATGAAAAACCCCGCTCAGATCGAGCGGGGCGGGTGAATCAGAAAGGAACTTCGTCGGTCGATGCGGAGTGGACCAGCATCGACGATCGCATCAGGTGCTCGGCGTAATAATCTTTAATCCGGAAGGTGGTCACCTCCTTGAAGCGCTCCTCGATGCGCTCCAGCATCTCCTGCATGGGCGATTTATAGGCGCCAGGCTTACAAGTCCGGACGAAGGCGATAACATCATCCATTGTAATCCGGATCGGGGCTACCTCGTTGATTTCGTCCACCTGAACATCCAGATTGACGCCCGATTTTTTGAACCATGACTTGTGCACGTCGCTCAGGCAGTTGACATCGCCCCAACGCTCAAAATCACCTTTTGGGAATGGGTTCAGGTATTCGGCCAGTACTGACTCGACAGACACGTACATGCGGGCTTCGGAACGATAGGTCTTCCAGAGCCGGGCCAGTTCATAGGGGTTTTCCGAATGCTCCAGTAGGTGTTCATCGATCTGCTGTTCATCCCACATGATTTCGGGGATGCGGGTGGGCAACTGGGGAAGGTGGGCGACGGTGTAGATACCGAGTTTGGCGCAAATGATACGGTCGAGCGTATTGATGTGCATCTGCTTACCCACCTGGGTAGCCCATTCCTGGTACTCTTTTTCGGTTTTGCCGGTGGCGGCTTTGTAGCGGTCTAAATTACGCGATTTTGGGGTTGCTGTGAGAGCGTCCATTTGGAGATTGTTAGAGTTGAACATCCCCTGTATATTCTCCCAGCAAAACGGATATAAAAAGCGTTTTAATTAATAAATTTTGAGATCAAATCTTAGAAGTGTATTAAGCATTTGTCCATTTGAAATCACTTTGATCTTTACCTAAATCAATTGCCATTTTTACAACTTCAGCAACTGGTTCCTCTGAATATTGCCGTTCACAGACGCATAGATATACACTTTCTAATTTCAAGTACTTATCCACTGCATCAGGAAGTAGTGCTACATTTTGCCCAATATATCTAGCTTTTACGCTAGGGTATGTTACCCCTAGGCAATCCGTTTCTTGCCAAATATAATTAGAATATGCTGCTGATATTTTATAATCCTCAGGGCTTTCAATATCATTCCTTGCAAATTCATTGCTAAAGAATTTCCCTTGCTCAACGAGGTGGTCGGTTATATCAACTCCCCGTGTTCGCTTAAAATAATCTATAAAAGCTTGTTGGTTGCGTATTTGGTTTTCTAAAGACATACGGACATATTCGCTATTGTCTAGATAGGCATCACTATAAATCATCTCTAAAACTTTTATATCTTCTAATATTCTCCATCGACTAATAGTAAATACTTCTCTGAAAGGGCCTGGTGTAGAAAGCTCGTCAAGCCTAGATGTAGTCTCAAAATAAGCTACTGCACGTGGCTTATCAATTTCAGGTGATCTGATAGCACCATAGAAAATTGATTGATGCTCATTATTTGCTCTCCCAAATGATACTCTTGTCTTAAGTACTTCTTCATCAATTATATAGCCAACTTCATCTTTTCTAGTATATAGATTGTCTGTATGATTAATTCTAGCTCTTTCAATGAAGTGGCCTTTTTTCAACAATGCCGTAGGTGCAAATTTTTTATCAAGGTCCTTAATGCTTTGAAGTATTATTTCGTAAGAGTTGTGCCTCAGATTGTGACGTATTTGATCAAGATACACTAGGGTAGAATGCATGTATATTAGAGATATAATGATTGAGCCATCAAAATACCCCTGAACTAACTGGTTCAGGGGTAGCCATTTCTATAAATAAAAATTCTATTCTACTTTCATAATGGCTTCCAGATGCACAGTTATTTCATGAGCTACTCCACTCGCATCAAAGTATACGCATTTAGCTGCACCATCATTCTTGTTCAGTGTATCCACAAAGTGACTTATAGTCATTTGTAATCCGCCAGAATTTAATTTGACGACATCGCCTTTCTTGAATTTCTTTTCATTACTAGTCATATTAAAAAGGCAGTTTAAGGGTTTTTTGAAATGGATGTTTGAGCTTACTCTTCTCACTCGCTTTCTTCAAAGTAACAACATCCTGACCAAAAACCCGCTGAAGGGTGGTAAAATCCTGCGCTTCGGCTTCAACATTTCTGAACTCGGATAACCCACCTGGATTCACAAACGTGTCTTTCTGCTGAAAGTAAAACCGGGTGTCCTTCCAGCTGAGCCGGTTCTGGTAAGCATTCAGGCAACTAATCCAGTAATCCTCGTTGACCATAATTTCCCGCGAGTACCAAAGTTTGCTACCCGCCAGCACACCATGCGCGCAGCCGGTGTGGTAGCTGGCCAGATCAATTGGCTTCATCGGATTGTAGAGCACCGGTGCCGGTACGTGGGCAAACGAAAACAAAAAGGCTCCAGCCTGGTGGCAGGCATCAGCGGCCGCCTGAATCAGATCGTGGGCGGTCAGCGGGTCCACCTGCGATTTCTCCCCTGGTTCTGTGTATACCCGCTGCATGGTGTCGATATCGTCATCGAGCATGAACACGTTGCCGAAGTGCCGGATAATCCAATCCCGCTTAGCGGCAAGACCAATCACGCAATCCGGGTGCGTAACAATCTCGTCTAAGGGATTACAGAGCCGGTACTGGGCCGCCTGACTCTCCGAAACGCACAGAATAGCGTTAGCTACCACCGACGTCGTTCGAACGCGTGTAGCGCGTTTATGGGAGGGGATTACGATTTTGCAGCTTTCCATGCGTCGATGAACTGTTTAGCGCTGATCACATTGGTTCGCCCAACCCGTTCACTTTTGTAGCTGCGGCTCACATCGACCTTCAGCAGTTCCGCCAGGTGGTTGGCGTCGATGGCGTTATCACAGACAATAACGAACGCATCATATTTCTCCGAAAATTTAGCCACGATGGGCATTTCGGGCGTTTCTTCCTTTGCGGTCACCTTCTCGTGTAATTCCTCCATTTCGGAAAGGCTAATGCCGAAATCGTTCAGGTCCACCCCGTCGAAGTGTTCACGAAGAATCTCATCGACCCAATCGCCCTTAATCGCATTGGAGGCAATGTTATATTCCTTGAACTCCTGATCGGTCAATTGGCGGTTCGGAACGCGCACGTCCACCAGGTCATCACCCTTGCCCAGCTGGATCATGGCTTTGCACCGCTGGTGACCGGCGAGTAAAATACCGTCAGCATTAACGACGGGTATTTCGACCAGGCCAAACTTCTCCAGCGATTCGCGCAGCTTTCGGCTCTGCTGGGCCGTCATCTTACGAGGGTTGTACTCATAAGGCAATAAATCAACAACCTTCCGCTGTTGAGTACTCCAAGATAATTGTTCCATGCTGCGTTCGTCGCCACGGCTAACTTAGTTTGAATTCAATCTCCTGAATCTTCTGTTCACAGATAGCCAGATCCGTTTCCCATTCCTGACGCTTCGACGGTCTTGATTTGGGGTCTGTCAGCTTCCGTCGCAGCTTTGACCGCTTATCGATCAGTGACCGCTTGACGTGGGCCAGTTCAAACTTACCCGCATCATCACTCACTAGGTCGGGCAGATAGTCTGGCTCCTGAGTTGGCTCAGCCGGTAGGGCACGGTTACGCTCCAAGTAGCGTTTTTTGTCCCAAATGGCTTCGATTTGCGCCTTCAGCGCCAGAATTGGCTTCGTCAAATGAGGGCAGGGTACGTTCTGTGGTACCTGGTGCAACTGGTTACTCAGCCCGGCCATTTGCCGGTTAAGAGTGTCGGCTTCTTTCGATAGGTCAGCCTGCATGCGGGCGATATTGTCTCCGGACAACGTTGGGCCACTGGGCAGATTCTTTGGAGGTTGGGCGGCTGGCTGATCAACTCGCTGCGCGCGCTCCGGAAGGGGTACGAAGTTCTCATGCCCCTGCAAATCAGCGAGTCGGCTTTTAGCCCGGTCCAATTCGGCTTGTGAAGCCCGTCTGGCCTTGACTAATTTTTCGAGCATTTGCACACTCGACTGCTGCTGGCGTATCTGCGTCTGAAGATTCATGACACAAAAAAACCGGCACTGGGCCGGTTCTGGTAGGACTGTGTTAATCGTCGCTGAAAGTCGCTATGAAAGCCTTAATTAGAGTTCTAATACCAACTGACCAGGATCGTTTCTAGGTATGTGTCTAATGACTTGCAATACTTCATAATTCTTTATTACGTCAGTATTTAGCGTTGGTTCGAATTGTTTGTTGACTTGGAGTTTTGCTTCTAGGGCGTCCCCTTTTGCGAAAGCTTCTCCTCGATCTACGCGCTCATAAAAGTCCTTATCTTTAATATATGCCGAAATTCTAATACCCATGTATATAAAATCGCAGACAAGCTTAGGGTCAAAAGATATCTTGACAATGCTCAAGATAACCTTTTCCCTTATTTCGTGAGAGATTGGGGTTTCCAGCTGCTCATTGGGTGTTGCTATTTCTGAAAACTCATTATGGCTAACGCTCACCAAGTCAACATTATCTCTATTGGTAATTGAGATGCTTTCAATATTGGGGTCTGCATCTAGCGTTTCAAATTGCTTTGTAATCGCCTGATTGATTGGCTTGTTGGACTCGTAAATATGATAAGTGTTATAATTTATGGTTACTTGGTTGCCATCTGAATTAGTAATTGTAACTGAATTATTAGGCTTATCCCTGGATACCTCATCAGGTTTTTTACCTTTTAGAAATAAACGAAGAGCATAAAGGCCAGAAACAATTGTAATGATGTTGGCTACGTAGCCAGCGTCATCCGCAGAAAAAAGGCCTTTGATTTGTTCAATGATAGATTGAATCTGAACCAAGACCTCAAAGCTACCTTTCTCTAATGCTTTTATTTTGACTTTGATCTTACGCTCAGGCTCAAGCTCCCTGTTTACTTCTGTTATGATTGTATTTAAATGGAGCAAATAGTTTACTAAAGTATTAGAATCTATTTCGTGCAAGTCACCTCCGAAGCGCACACGGAAGTCATTTTCGTCAATCAAATCGGGTATTTCTGTATTCATGAACATAGCATTAATTTAACGCATTCTCCTTAAAAATCCTTGCGGAAATGCGAAAAAGTGGATAGAATAAGTAAAGTAGATAAATGACGCTATTTACCTATAATGGCATAGCATCTTAGTAAACTAAGAGGTTTACCTTTCTAGTAGTAAATGTAAATACTATTAATTACCCGTTTCGGGTTTATCGACGATCATTTGCTGAAACGTCCGGATGGCTTCCCGGAAGTCCCACGCCTGGTGTTCCTCGTGGGGGTCCAGATACCAGGCATCAATAGGCAGGTTTTCGGGTAAACCCAAATAATGCTCCAGCACGAAATTAAGGTGGACCGCATCGACGCCGGCGGAGTGAAGGTGAACCTTAAGGTCAGTAAACCGCGAGGGCGCAGGGATGGGCATATATAAGCCGGTTGGTCACTGCTAACTTACGCCCAAAGACGACCGTGTTGAACTCACATCAACGTGCCAACCGGCCATGTCTTAAGGCATGGGCCGGTTGGTCGTCTTTAAGCAATAGTAAGTTAGCGGCACAAACATACGAAAAAGCCCTACCTGTTCAAGACGGGTAGGGCTTTTTTGGTTACCAGACATTCGATTAACTCTGTGGCTCCTGATCATCTGGATTGCCTTCAGGTGTGGTTTCTTCCACTATTTCAGGTTCAGGCTTCTCATTCCGTTTAGCCAGCTTCTCGTTGAATTTGGTCTGAATCGCTTCCAGTTCTGCCGCGCGGGCCTGCTCCTGGGCTTCAATGATCTCGTCGGTACTCATCCCTTCATACTGAGCTTCATTCGCTGCCTGATCCTTTGCTTTTTGCAGAAAGCGAACAATCTGGGCCATAAAGTTCAGTGGATCTTCCTCCATCGTCGATCCTTTGAAACTGTTATCGGTCATCTCGTTGAGTGACCGTACCGCACCTTTGGCCGCATTCTCCAGGCTCTTCAGGGCGTTCTCAATTTTTTTACTGTCCAGCTTTTGTGCCATGATTACTTAGTTTGGGCAGATGCAGCATCCACCAGTTCGATATAAAGACCCGCCAGCACCGACGATTTGTGCAGGCTCTCCAGCGTTTCCTGGGATGCCGTTTCATCCAGCACCACAGTGCTTTCCTGCGTCTGAAGCTTGATTTTACCCGACCATTCGGGTTTTACCTGATAGACCATTTTGCGTTTGCGTTTAGTCATGGTTTATAAAAAAGGCCCCTCTCACTCGAGAGAGGCCCGGTTTAGTTCAGTGGCATACCCGCTTAAGCGGGCAGCGGGATAGCGACCGTTGAGGCCAGGACAGGCGGGTGGAAGGCGTACCCAGAACCCTTGAATTTGAAGTCGATCTGGAGCTTGTCATCCGCTTTGGCCCCCGAATCGGTTGAGTCTTCAAACATCAGTGGCTCGTAGCTCGTCCCATAAACAGTACGAGTACCATCTTTGTAAATACAGATGGCAACACCACCGTTGTTCAACGTTTTTTCGAGGGCGGCCATTTGCGCGGCTTCGTAACCCGCGAACTTAGCTTCACCGTCCACGTCCACGTTCTGATAGCCCAAATCGCCTTTGCGGCTGGATTTAACCCTTGCTGTGTTGTTATCAAACTTCAGGACCGCGCCCGTTACACCTACACCGAGGGTTGGGGCTACCGACAAAACACCAGCCACGATATCCTTTTTTAAAGGCCAGTCAGTAGTAAAATCTTCATCGGCGAATAAAATCATCTTTACGATACCACCCAGGTTGTCTACGCCCCGCGCCCGGCGAGAAAAACCCGTCAGGGTAACGGCACTCGCCAGAGTCATGCCCTGGGGGCCAAAGAAGAAGTCGTGCGCTGAGGGCGGCACCAGGGCCTGTACTTCAGCTGGAGCCACCACGCTGGCAACCAGCACGAGGGCAAAAAGAAATGAACCGATAATCCGTAAACTTTTCATGGAATTGAAAAAATGAATGGTTAGTCAACAAGTAAATAAGTGAACATCCTTGCCCCGACACATGACCCAGCCGGGTCTTACTTATCGTTCATGAACAGCACCCGGCCATCGCAGTAGTTGATACCGAACTCACCATCAATAAAGATTTTGATGTTCCGATCCGCTTTCTCGACTTCGATGCTTGGGATATCCTCGGTGGTGTCTTCGGGTCCCAGTACCGCTAAGTTGCCTTCCAGCGTCAGCAGTTGTTTGTTGGTACCTTTCAACCACGAACGAGGCTCGATCACCACGTTAGGCAACATCGCCAGTTTCAGCACCCCATTCTCGCGGTAGACAATTTGCGAGTTGTTCGATACCTGAGCATCCAGAGCCTGGGTAATATAGACGATGTGCATCGGGTCGAGCGCCAGAATACCGCTCTCTTCGAGGGGTTCGTCGAGTGCCGTGAAGAAGGCCATGCCCAATTTCTGCAACTCGCTCAGGATATTGCCCGCATTGATCGTGCCCGCCGAGGTAATGATGTTGCTGGTTGGAATATCACCCACCGCACCCGCACCACTGGTGGCAATCCCCTGATCGAACAATAGGTCCAGCCCGTCCGTGATGTTGATGTGACTAACGCCCTCTGGATCATGCACCCCCTTGTAAATCGCCCCGTTCACATCTTTACCAATCTGGGCAAATACCTGCTCCATAAACCAGTTCATGGCTTCGAAGGAATAGATATCGCTCGAATCGGTTGGCTTGCGCTTAGCCAGGTACGTTTTGCTCCAGGCGTAAAGCAATACTTCATCCAGTTTCAGGTTGGCCTGAAACGGTAATAGTTTTGCCCAACGGTTGGTCAACGCTACGCCCCCTTTAAAGTTAGGGGTACCACCCTTGCGACCAGGTTGCAGCATTGGTTCACTGGAGGCCCGGATAAGGGGTACCTGGTCGCGGACCTGAAAGCCGGTAAACAACCGGTCTTTCTTCACATTGAAGCCATTCGACTGCTTCAGGAGGAAAATTTTGGCGTAATCAGCGACATTCTCCTTGAGTTTGTCGGCTAATTTGGTTAGGTCAATTGAAGTTGATGCCACTTCGGGATACAGTTAGAAATGAAAAAAAGTGAATGATGAAATTTGCTTTAGCTTGGTGGGTCAGGTCGTTTATTCGGCTGGCACCTCAATACCCAGACCAGCCATTAAGCCGGGATAGGTAGCGGCCAGACGCTGTTTTTCATCCAGACCGGCCTGGTCCTTCGCACTTAGGCCCGGTGTGGTTTTGCCTTTCCCGTTGGTGTTGGTTGAGTCGTCCGACAGGTTCGATTGATTCAGAGCCGCTTTGTGGGCATCCCAGTTCGCGGCTTTGGGCGTCAGGGTCGTAATCGTCTCATTGGCCGTGGCCAGCGACGTGTTGGCAGTTGCCAGTTCCGTTTGGGCTGTGGTCAATGCCGCCTGGGCAATCGCCAGATTAGCGTTCGCTTGCGCTAGATCATTCGCCACGGCCTGGTTACCCTGGGCCTGGGCATCGAGTCGGTTCTGGGCTTCCTGCGTTTCGCTGGCAAACGCATCGAACTCCTCCTGGGTGAGTTTTTCCGAAATAGCTTTCTCGCTCGTCGGAAACAGGCCAGCCACTACGGCCGCCAATGTTTGGGTTGGTTTTAACATTTGGTTATTTAGAAAGTTGCACTGCGCGCTGAATGGCCTGTTGGAACGAACCCTTGCGGTCAGCCAGGCCCAGCTTAACCGCTTCGGTAGCATTGTACATTTTGCCGGAGAATACCTCACTGGAGGTGATCTTGCCCGCCCGACCCCGCCGAACGTAGCCCACGAACTCCGACCGACAGGCATTAAGAGTTGCCTGTAGTTCAGCCATCGTTTCGTCCGAAATCGGCTCCACGCCGTTGACGAGCGCTTTGTCGTGGCTCCCGTCTGCCCGGATAATTTGAACTTTGATGCCCTGCTTCTCCAGAGCGGCCGATTGATCCGCCAGCACCATCAGTACACCGATGGAGCCTACACCGCCCACCAGTTGATCTTCCACCATAATTTCGGTGCACTGGCTCAGGACATAATAGGCCGCCGAAGCCGCGAAGGGCGTCCAGCCGACGATCGGTTTACCATGATTCTTGACCGCTTCGGCAAAGGATCGTGTGCTGTCGACCGTACCACCGGGCGAATTAGTTTTCAGCACCGTGGCAATGCTCTGGGGGTCACGACCAACGATATCCAGCCAGCCCATAATGGTTTCGTTGCCGTACGAGCAGAGTTCACCGTTCCGGCTCATGGCCCCATCAATGGGTAAGACCGCCACCCCATTGGGCAGGCGGAAATAGTTAGCGACCCGCTGTTCATACGAGTCAGTAAGCCCAGCTGAGATGGCTGGTTTTTGGGTGAGCAGATTGGTCGGGATGGGGTCTTTGCCGGCTTCGAGTCGGGGCCGAATCAAATCGGCCATGCGTTGGGCATAGCCTGGCTCGATGTACCATTGTCCTGCAAAAGATAAACCGTTCATTCTGGGTTCGTAGGGAATAAGATGCTACAAACATCCCCCGCACAAACGCCAGTTAGTAGGACAAAAAAAAGCCTCCAGAATACTGGAGGCTTACCCGGATCATGGGTTTAGGCGGGCGGGATCATGCCCAAAAACACGCGGGCATCGTTATTAGCCGTTACGCTGGTGTCGAAGGTAACGGCGCTGTTGAAGGTCGTCACGTTGGTTTTTAGAAAGCATCGGGGTAAAGCTGCGGGCGTGCTCATGTTGTAATGACCGTTCCCACCAGCAGCCACGAAGCCAGGCACCCCATCGCCAGTGGCCAGAATACCGATCACGTAACGCTCACCGGCAACCAGGGTGATCGACGAAGCAAAGTAGGCTTTCTTCCAGCCAGTACTGCCCATGTACAATGATCCGGCTTCTGCTTTAGCCAGCACAGCGCCCGTCTTATCGAAAATGGCGACCGCATTGGAAAAGGCCACTGGGTTGTAGATACTTCCGGTTCGGAAAACGTTGAACGTGATCCCACCCACGACGTGCGCGCGCTCGGCTACGATCTGATGAAAGTAGCCCTGTTTTTGTTGCATACCCCCGCTGGTGGTTAGATCGATCAACCGGTCGGTACCCTGCAATACCCCATTAATTGAATCCGGATACGTCAATGGGATGCTGACATTACCTCCACTGGCAGCGGGTGTGGCCCATTTAGTAGCGGTGGTGCCATCCCTGGTCAGCACCTGCCCATCGGTGCCGCCAGTGGGTAAAAGCCGTGGCGTGATCGTTTTCACGTCTGCGGCCACCGCTGCTATTCCGGCCTTTATATCCGTGATTAACTGATCGTACCAGGCCATCGTTAAGCAGCTTTCTGTTGAGCGTAGTAAGCAGCAAAGTCAAACGACGGATTGCCCAGCTGAGCTGTACTCACCGCATCGATGTTTTCACGAGCCTGCTTCTTCTCATCTGCCGTGAATGATTGCACCGCAGATACACTGACCCGCTTAGCCAGGGCTGTTACCACCGAATCCAATACGGTCTTATCCGCATTCAACTGGGTGGCCAGCTCTTTCAAGGTGTCCAGCGCAGCCGGTGCTCCATCAACCAGCGCATTAATAGCGGTACTGATGCTGCTTGAAATCTTGGTCGAAGACCAGGTTGAACCCGTTGCTGTGACTGCATCATTGATACCAGCCGCATTGGCAATCTTGTTGTTCAGCGAGATCAGCGCGGCCACCACGCTGGTCTTGGTCACGTCAGCGGGTAGGCTGCCCAGGTTGCCAATCTGCCCAATGAGGTACTTGTAATCGACAACTACGCTGTCGATAAAATCCTTAATTTCCTGTTCTAACATGGTCTTACTCTGCGTTTAAAGTTGTTTTTGTAAGTTGTAATAGGTGCGCAAATGTGTCTGTATTGTGATTTGGGACGCATCGGTGGCACCTCCTAAATTGGTGACCCCTCCTTCGTTCACGAGTCGAACCGGCTTGTCTGACGAGCGAATCAGTTGAACGGTTACGCCCGTCTGCCGAATCAGCTTGACGGGCGTAACCGTGGGCCGTAATACTTTGATGATGTTCATACTATTCGACCTGAATGTCTAGTTTGACAAAGGCTTCCCGCTCCCCGAGCCGGTCGCCCGTTAACAGCATGAAGTAGCTACCCACCGACAGTTCACCCATCTGAATGGTGTTCAGGTTAACGACTACCGTGTTGGCGTTGGGCCGGGAGATGCCCGCCGATTCGGTCAGGGTAAACACGAGGCCCTTTGCTCCAGACAGTTCCGCGCGAAAGGCGTAGCCCGCCAGGTCCTGGGGCGTCTTTTCATCCTGGAGCATCTCATACGCCCGGCTGAAATGCTCCCGCCGACTGATCTTGATCCGGTCCACCGGCGGGGTTAAATCTTGCTGTGTCATCGGTTTAGTTATCCCACCATGACTTACCGAAGGTTCGGCAGGCCAGGTACATACAATAATTGCGAATTGGCTTGCGTGGCTCCACTTCCTTTAGACGAGCGTACAGTTCTCGATCAGCCAGTCGTCTGGCTTCTTTGGCTCCCAGCGTTTCTTCAAACAGCCGGTTGTCGTACCACCAGTCGTGGAGAATCGTGGCCCGATTATGACGCCCAATAGGGGGGAAAAACCCCCATAATACCATCGGTACCGACGCAAAGTCAGTGGTGTAGCCTTTGGGCACAGTCACTTTGCCCGCTTCCGTATGGAAGGTGACTGAGTTGACCAATACCCACCGATCGGATTTTACGGGATCTTCTTCCTTGTAGCGGACAACGATTAGTTGACGATTCATCCTATAGACCTCCCCGGTTGTCAATGTTGGCTATGTCGCCCTGAATAAGCGCGTAAATCAGGCTCGCTATTGGCGTTTTATCCGTAATGGAAAGTCCTTTCTTTTTCAGGTCGCCCAGCGTAACGGCTTGAAAATAATCCCGTTGGGAGATTGCCCCCACCGTGTTTGCTTCCACTACAAGACCCACTGCATCGACAAAGGCTCCATCTGTCAGACGGGTAATGATCTGATCGGCATAACGCTCCAGCAAAAACTTTCGCTGTTCGCTGGTGATCGCTTCGTCAGTCAAAATCTTCTCCGTAATCGGTTGTCCGCTTTCGCCATCGAGCGTAACGACCCGAATTTGAAGCTTCATGTTGAGATCGTGCGTAATGACAAAATTCTCAAGTATGGCTCGGCGCGGAAACTGACTGACCGGCTCCGCTGATATTTGGGCTTTAATCGTATCCATTGGTAAGTAGTTAAGAGGTTGAGATTGAGTGAACGAGATTACCAGCCCGAAGAAGCCGCCCGTCGCCAGCGGTGGGGATTCTCCGAGGTTTTCCAGTATATGTAGTCTTCACCCCAACAGATAGTCCCGAATGTGCCGTTCGGATCAGTTGGCCCGGTTGGCACGTAACTCGCTTCCAGCCTAAACTGCTGGTGGCCGGTGGCTCCTTTAAGGTGTAGCGTTGCCGAAGGGGCTTCGGTGCCGATGCCAGTGGTGCCATCCCCTTTGATACTCATCAGGTGCTTACTGGATACCGGGTCTTGCCCGGCATAAAATGCGTGGCGGTCGGAAGCACTGCTCACCTGGTATTTTAAGGTGCTGGCCAGAACGCCAAACCCATAGAACTGGTGGTCATTACCATTGGCCCCTCCGTTGTCGTACAGGGCAATTTTTTTGGCTAAAATGTTGGCGGGTAATTTGATCGCATTGACTACTAACAAGCCCGTATTATCCAAAGAGCCCAGGAAACGCTTGGTGGTGGCCGTCAGTTGCTGCCACCACGAAAAGCCGCCCCCAACCGTATTGGCATTCATTAGGGATACATCAGACCCCCCGCCTGTATAATTAGCGCCTACGCTCAGCTTTGCCATGCCTGGCGTGGCGATTGGGGCCGGGTAAACCCCATCTGAGTTCGAGAGGGGGAAAGACGAAAAGGATTTGCCCAACTCCATTTTGGGCAAGTAAAGGTGCGGCTGGGTCGAATTGAACACCACCGTCATGCCGGCCGGTATGGCACTCAGTGGAGCTAAAAACGTTGGGTAAATGGTAGCCTGTGCCATATCCACCACCTTGACCGAAACTACCTTAAACCCATTGTCGGCGTAAGCATAAAACAGAATTCGGTTGTCCGTGTGCCGAACGGCCACCAGGCCCGCGCCGATCGCTCCCCCCATGACCGTGTAGTAATGGGTAAAACCACCCCGGTTGGTAAAATACGCATTGATAACCTGCGGTTCTCCAGAGCTCGAATCCCAGGTTTTACACACCATCTCCACCCGCAAAAAATCGAAGGTGCCACCCGTGGGAGCGGCTAACTCCCCAAATGGGTAATACCGGTACTGTGGCAGGTTCGTCTCAGCCACGGATGTGATGCCCTGCAAACGACCCGCGGGCAGGCCGTTGAGTGTGATAATGTTGGCACTGGGTGTTTGCAGGAGCGCCCCGGATTGATCATCAGCCGTGGCTCCCACGATCATCTTGCCAATGTGATAAACGCTGTCGGTGTTGGCCCCGCCTGGCTGGTTGTCGCCTACCCGGAGCCAGGTCGATAAGTTGCCATTGACCGCCCCCGTCACCCAATCCACCACCCGTTTGAGAGCCGTAATTACGCTGATCACGCGAACGCCCCGGTACCCTTTGTTCGCTAAATCATTGTCGATATCATTCTTGATCGACGTTCCGTCCGCTGCCATAAATCGTTATGAGAAAAAATCGTAAGAGAATCCGTAGGAGAAATCCGCATCAGCACCCAGCGTATCGAGCAGGCCATTATCGGTAAAGAAATAAGCGGGCTGGCGGGTCTCGCACACCCAGCTGAAGGCGTACCCATTGGGCGAGGCCGCATGCTGCGCCAGAAACCGCAGGGGCTGCTTGGGGGTGCCGATTAGTTTCCGCTGCCCGTTGGCATCCTGAATGATGGCCACAAACTTTCGACCCGTCATGCGCTGCACTATCAGCGCCGTGGCCGGGTGATCGTTGGGTACCCGGAGCGCGATGGACTGTGCATACACAACGCCCTGGACTGAGACCGCAGACGACTGTTTGTAGTCGCCCCGATCGGATGGAAATTTCAGCAGTTGAATGACCGCATCTTCGTGCAGCTGTACCCCCGTTTCATTCAGGTTCCAGCCAGCGAGTGCGCCCGACTGGGTGCGCGGGTCGATTAGCTCCCGAACATACCGGGTTTCGATCAGCCAAAGCTTACGAAGTCCCGGCACGTTCGCTTGACCGGCCTGGTTCGGTAGTGCAGGAATAGCAGGGGTCCGGTCTGTTGGAGTCATGGGGCAAAACAAATGCTTTACCCTGCCAAATGGTAGGACGCAAAAAAGGCCCACTTTCTCAATGAAAAGGGCCTTTCTGATAAATGGAGCTAGGTTTTAAGCGTGAAGAAGTCTACGGACGAGTGAACAACTAGTAAAAATTGGTGAATACCCCCCTAAAACAGGTGAATAACCGCCCCAACTTTATTTTCAAATTTTTTAAGCCGGGCCACGTCAGGCAGCCTGGAGCAAGGCCGTCGTCTTTTTATTCATGTAACGCTGGTGATCGCGCCATTTCTTGCGGAGTGTGTCAGCTGATACCATGTCTTCGGTAATACCGTACCGTTCCATGAATGTGCTCACGGCTTCATAATCGGAGATGCCCAGCATTAGGCTTGTTTCCATGCACTCCAGGAATGCTTGGCTAAAGAGGTAGTTCAGCAACTTCGCGACCAGATCGAGCTTACCCGGATGAATGAAGTGATTCTTTAACGAGTCAGGATAATGAAGCGTAATCGAGATTGCTTCTTCAATCTCTGCTTTAGGCAGTACATGCCGAAACCCAACCTTCTCGCAGGCAAGTTCGGCCAGTACACCCAGCATTGACTTTTTCGTCAAATCAATGACGGTGGTGTTATTGCCATAGCGTGCAATAACAAATTGGCGTACATGGGGTTCTCTAACGGGTATACGTGTTTTTAACATTTTGTCGAAATGGGTAAATAACCTATCTTTAATGTCTTCTTAATACACCGCGTACCCTTCCAGTAAGACTTTATAACGCCCCTGTTCCACCAGGGGCGTTACGTTTACAAAAGTCCGATTGGATTCATCAACCTGATAGGACTAGCGATTTGACTCGTAGCCAACCACTTCCCCGCCCGCTTTATCTTCAACAGCAATTAATACCTCGCCAGTCAGAAGCGCTTCGATGTAAGAATGACAGTGCTGGAGGTCTTCAACGCTTTCGCAGTTAACCAGTTTTTTTGCCAGGTTCGCTAGGGCATTCCGCATGACCTGGATCGGCTCCAGTTCTTCTTTCGTGAACATAGCTCTGAGCCTGGCTTCGTGCTTCTCTGCTGCCTTGTTCAACGCGTCTTTGATGGGCGATTCGGCCAGCATGATATACGTCATCTGGGTCAGCAGATAGTTTACTACGTGGTCTTTTTCTTTAAGCGTCATAAAAGTCTTAATTGGTTATGGTGACGGCCGGTTGGCCCGTAAATCCGTCGGATAGCATTATCCTTTCTGTCGTGCGTCAGGTGGCAGTACTGGCATTTGGCCCTGAGATTCCAAAACCGATTATTCTGCACATTATGATCGAGGTGAGCCGTCGTTAAAATGATCATCCACACTT
Source organism: Spirosoma horti (assembly GCF_054776595.1). NCBI lineage: Bacteria > Pseudomonadati > Bacteroidota > Cytophagia > Cytophagales > Cytophagaceae > Spirosoma > Spirosoma horti. The sequence continues at coordinate 99,284 of NZ_BAAHBQ010000001.1, read as the reverse complement.
TCCGAGTGGCCGGATCGTACAACTCGCCTATTTCATCATTATAGGCTTCGGCCCAGGCTTTGGCCTCCTTGAAGTTGTCGAACTCGGGTGGTTCGGCATTCTCCGGATCGTACCAGGTGCCCTTTTCCCAATAGCCTACCCGGTAGTTTTTGATGCCGCAAACCTCACAATGGTTTTTGGCCCTATGGACCCTGATCAAATAGCTGATCAGAGTCCACTTTGGGTGGTACTTCTTCCGATTAATCGGCATACCTAAAAGGGCAAATCATCTGAACCAGCTTCAGCTTGTTGATTCAAGTATTGCCCTGGGCCAGACATTGCGGGGGCAGGAGCTGGTGTTTGCCGGGCCAGTGCCTGAGCCTGGGGAGCCGCCACAGCTGCCGATTGCGTGGTGACCACATCAATTTTGTAAACTCTAAGGTTGGTGATCACCATATCTTTACCTTCCCGGCTAGTCACTTTCCGACCATCAAGCCGAAACTTTACCTGAATCATTTGGCCCTTTACCAAATTATCGACCAGGTTAACTTTATCACCTGTCAATTGAAATTCAGGCGTATTTGGGTAGTCCGGATTGTCGGTTAAATCGACGTACAATTTACGAACGAGAAAATTATTTTGCCCTAAAGATTCGGTTGCTTTTGCCCCCAAAAATTTGCCGGTTACTGTTAATTCGTTAGCCATTGGAATTGAAAAATATAAGATGATTAAAAATTGAACTCACAGAATAATGGGGGTATCGACCCGCTTCAGTGTACCCTTCCGAATCCACTCGTCGAGTTCTGCTCTGGTCACATCGACAGTGCCTTCACTATCGACATTCAGCAACTCGACGTTGGCCCCGTATCGACCACTGGGAAAGTGACCGAACAGGCAGGTAACAATCCACAACTGACCGTTTCCATCCACGTATTTCTGCCAGCGGAACACGCCCGATGGTCGGTCGTTGATTTGCACTATTTTGGTTTGCACCACAGTTGTCTCTTTATTTTCCATCGTTTTTTCTGAAAAATTGGGCCGCGTATTTCTACCACACCACCACAAAAAGTTAACTGATTGACTTTTAGAGAATTGAGGGGCCTTCTCTGTGGTATTTTTGTGGTAGCCATTATTACAAAAACCACACTACCACCGCTTTACCACACGTTTACCACAGCTCTACCACAGATTTATTACACTCAACTATTTATTACTTAATTACTTACTACACCCTTTGCCCTCTCTGTGGTAGCGTGGTACTGTTTTTCCTCTTTTTTTTTGATTAGCGTTCTGCCTTCTCTAGTCGTCGCCCTTTCCAATCAATCCCCAATGCATCAGAGAGCTTGCTATAAGTCATTGCGCATGAGCCCGATACCGAGCGTTTGTGGCCGTTGGCGTCGTCGCCTTCGCCGGGCATGAAGCGGATGTTTTTGAAAAACTTGTCGGGGTCGTTCGCGCCTTCAAAGGCAATCATCTCCTGTTTGAGCGTATCACGGTCAGCTGGAGCCTTCCAAAACGTTTGCCGGTAGCGTTGGGCATAAATTGTATAAAGCGAAGGAAAGCGTAGGAAAACCATGTCTCCTTCAAACCGGAAATGCACGTCCTCCTGAATGCCGCCCTGCTCGTACTGATTCTGCATTAGTTCGAAGAATTCAGACAGTGCGGTTTTCTCCGACTGCACCTGGTGTTGGCGTAGGATGGCCTTGCTGCCGATCTCGACAAACCGTTCCAAAACATCGTCATCGCCTTCTACCTCAAATTGCAGCTGAATCTTGCCGAATACCTGAAGGATGTACGGAATGCACAGTACCCGCGCCATATTTGATATTAGGCGTTCTACCGGCTTGTCGTGCCGAACGGCTTCTTTCAGGGCATTATATAGGTCATCATAAGCCTGTTTGACGCCCTGGGCAATTAGGGGCCGGTGAGCCAGCATTTCGAGCGTTACGCAGCTGAGCCCATCCTGCTCCACATCCCGAAACCGGGCGAAGGCTTCGACCTGATCGTCGGTCTTCTGTTGCTCCACAATGGGCACGAATACACAGCGGGAAAAGAAGATCGGATTCTCCGGAATATAGTTACTTGTTAGGGCCAGGGCGCTGTAGATATCGACCGTATCGACTCCGCTCGAACTGTTCTCGTCCGCTTTGATGTAGCCATTGTCATCGTAAGCCGATTGCAACAGCCCTTCGAATGGAAACTCATTATTGTACTCGTCCATCCAGATCAGGCTGTTGCTGGCCTGTGACATGACCCGAACCAGCCCGGCTTCGGTATTTTTGGACTTGAGGTTGGCCACCGCTTCATGAAGGCTGAATAATCGGCAGAGCGATCGCACGAGCGATGATTTACCCGACGATGCACCACCCTTCAGATACAGGATTGGGCTGGCGCTGGTGTGCTTCACGATCAGGTCACGAAAAAGCGACATGAGGTAGAAGCAAGCCGGTATAATTGCATTGTCGTACTTGTGGATTTGAACCAGGTGCGAAAACCAGATATTGAAGGTCATGTCGCCTGGCTTCAATGTAAACAGGTGTTGACGCTTCTTTTTGACCACTGGCATCGACAGACATAGTTCGGTACCATCGGCCATTTTCGCGGTCACAATGCCAAACTCATCCGGTTCCAACACTTGCCCATTCACCGCTTTGTTGGCGAAGAAGAAAACACCCGAGTCGGTATGATACCCCAGCCGGGTTACCTTCTGAGCCTGCGGGAAATTCATCTTGAACAGATGTTGCCACAATTCGCCCAGGTAGGCGTCGGTCAGCTTCAGCGCCAGCCGGTGGCTGGCCAGCTTGTTTTTGAGCTTGGTCGCGGAGCAAAACTCATCGTGGGTGATTTCGATGTAAATCGGCTCTTTCCGGCCACGCACCACCACTTCCAGAATCCAGGTCTTTTCCTCATTCTCGTCTTCAGTACAATACTTAACGAAAATCTGAAAATTCTCAGCGACGCAAATCCAGTTTTTGGTACCCCAAATCCAGATACCATAATCCCGGTAATCTACAGTTTCAAAAACGTACTCCTTCTTTTCTTTCGGCTTGGCCTTTTCGACTGCCACCTGACCATTGTCCTGATCATCTTGGCCGACAGTTGGGGCATCATCCGTTTTAATAATCTCCTCTTTTGCCGGTTTCTCCTTCTTTTTTGAACCAGGTTTTGATACATCGATGCCGTGCTGTTTTGCAATGTCAAAGAATTTCCAGGGAGTGGTGAACCGGCATTTGGCGACGGCCTCATTGAACTTCTCGTCGGTTTTGGCCGAATCGTATTTCTCGCTGATCTGGCTAATCCGGTGAAAGAGATCCCGGCCATTTTCGCCCAGGGTGCTCATACAAAAAGCGAGCATCAGCCAACCTGTATGAGCCACGTTGTTGTGGTACTCATCATCGGTAATGTTGACTTTTGCGGCTTCAATTCGCTCGACTACGACCAGAACGTGCCTGTATACGTCATCAGCATCTTTTACAATCTGGTGTTCGGTTTTGGGCTTCTTGGCCTGTTGGTGTTCCTCCAGAGCAAGACCCCTGTACATATAGCTCTCCGCCTGCTCATTGACGAAAGCCTGACCATCATGAGGTAGAAAGCAAGCCCGGCTTACGTCAGAGCCACTGGCGTCAACATCCAGGCCATATGTTTGCCGAATGTAAATGGCGATATCAGCAAAGAAACCTTTGTGGCGTTCCGGCTCGTCAGCTAAGCCAGGTACGTCAACAACCATTTTCAGCCCGGTGCCAGTGGGTGAGGTAAAGAGCAGCAACGTGTGCGGATCGGCTTGCAGCTGGAGCCGGGTTTCGAACATATTGGCAACTTTATCAAAGTCCAGGCAGATCAGCCCCGAATGCTGTTTCAGATTCGCCACCAGGCGAGTAGGTGAGAACGAACCCGAAAACGTTACGTAATCCAGATCGCCTTTGATCAACTTCTGAATATCGGGTTCAAAGTTGCGCAGTTCACGAGTGGCCATCTCGTAGGTTGGGCCACTGATCATGGCCACGACATCCGCCAGGGTCACGGTGTGGGTTGGCTTCTTGATCTTGATGCCGCCTTTGAAAAAGCTAAACAGGTAGGTACTCAGGCGCGGCCCGTCGGTACGGTTGTCACTCATTGTCGTAACGGTCATTAGGGTTGGAGACCAGGCTACTGTAAATCGATTCGATAGCCTCAGGGCAAATAATCACGGCCAGATACAGCAGCCAGAACAGTAAGCCCCCAAAAAGTCGGGACAAAAAAGACATCATAAAAAAGATGGATGAGAGTGGCGCGTCGGCCGATCGACCGACGCGATTCCAAAGCTGGAGCAATGTTATTCGCGGCAAAAGGACAGTTTCACCAGGTGAGTTGGCTGGACAATTGACAGCTGTAGTTCAGCCAGCATCTGCCAGTAACAGGCATTGTTTCCGACACGAGCCAGCTTCAACTCAGTCATCAAGAAGCGTTTCAATAGACTCAGCTCACGTCCACCGATTACCACATTATGCCCTTCAACCAGCGTATGGGCTTCCTCTGGAGAATAATTGTTCATCCATGAATCCAGATCACTAAGCTCTTGAGCACTTAGAGTGTAGGTTGGCTTGTTTCCCCACAGATCACAGAGCAGAGCAGAAAAGATTCGACGCTTAAGTAGCGGATGCAGGCCAGCGGGCATGGCAATGACGAAGGGCTGAAAATTGTTCAGTAAGGGCATTACTGGGCGAACAGTGGGCTTGTAAACACTAAATAGTTTGAACATCCTTGTATTGGTTTAGAGATTAATCGTTGCAACCGTAGCGGTTATTGGTGGTCTGCTGAATGAATGCGGAGATGTTGCTAAGTACTTCCACACTAGGAACTGACGTGGGTTTGGCATCTGGGTTTTCATGTCTCCAGGCGTGCCAGGTTTCGATTTTATTCTGGGCTTCCAGCAATACCAGATCAGGCGCGTTAGCAAGTGTACCAGCCTGATATTGCTCAATGATTGTATCTAGGGTCATAATTGTCTGATTTAGTTGAACACCACTTATTGCACTTTCTTTAAATTCTGTCGTTTAAGCCGGTTCGTCTGGTTGGCCTTTTGCTTTTGAAAAAACTTTACAGACTCTTCCACCAATCGTGTAAATTCCGGATCAGCCACCCGGCCCAACCAGGCATTTTTCCAGCGAGTAGCGTAAGTCAGACGGTCTAATTCTGGATTTTGCAAGACTACCCAATTGATGACATCCTGCTGCCCAATTCCATCAGGCAAGCTCTGGCGAGCTACAAGCATTTTCTCTCGCCATTCCTGTGCAGCACTGACCGACTGCAATGCTTTTCTGACCATCTGTAAATCCATTAATACCGTTTGATTATTGTTACCTTGCTGCTACACTTTTGGGTCGTATATTAGCACTACTAAAAATAGTACTACACATTTTGGTAGTGCTAAATAACACAACTAAAATGTGTATTACAACTATTAGTTGTAAAATATTTTATCCATGCAATCACTTGCCCAAATGATTAAGTCCCTTAGGACGATTAAAGGCTTGACGCAAAAAGACTTAGCTGAAATGTTGGGTCTGAAATACCAATCTGTACAGAAATGGGAGTCGGGGAAAGGAAAACCAACTACTTCACAACTATTAGATGTGTCAAAGGCATTGGGTGTAACTATCGCCGACCTTATAGAAGGGCGATTGCCGAACGATATGGAGCCAGAGACAGGTTTCTTTGCGGAGGGTAACATCGCATCTGTCAGACCTAACATCTCCGAATTCTATGTACAGGTACCTTATCTATCCGCACGTGCCCAAGCGGGCATACCTTTAATGACTTACGATAATTTTACGTTGAACTGGATCGAAGAGACTTACCCCGTATTCTTGCCCATTATCGCCATTAGTGAGAGGCATTTGATTATTGAGATTGCAGGTGACAGCATGGAACCTGAAATTAAAGGAGGCGCGTTAGTGCTAGCCGAAGCGGTTCAGAAAAATGATATTAAGTATGAGTCAGGTGGAGTCTACGCAGTGCTTTATGCAGGTAACCGTTTCGTTGTTAAACGAATAAAGACCAATACCCTCAATACTAATGGCACCCTGAAACTATGGTCTGATAATGACAAATACGGGCATATCGATGTACACGGAGAAGATATCCTCTATATGTGGAAAGTCGTAGAAAAGGTCAGAGAAGCAGTACGATAACTATTAGCTAAACTCAATATCAGTGCAAACAATGTCTACATCGAAAAGCGCCAACAAAAAGTCTAGTTGGCTAAAAATCAGCATCATTACAGTTGTTTCAATTTTTGCGCTACTGATAGTAGCTGGTTTGTTAGCTCCAGCTAAACCGAAGCTGGAGCAAGTAAGCCGCAAGGCTGAAACGAAAAATGGGGGGGAAGCACCAGGTGCTTCTGTAAACGTGGTTCATGGTGGGAAGGTGTACGATTGGGCTAGTTTGCCTGCGTCAATTAAAACGCAAGTGGGCAATTTCCATTTGTACTATAACGGTGGGTGGGCTACTCCGCGCAATTCAACGGAGTTTAAAAAAGAGGATGGGTTCTACGTAAAAGCGTTGATTGACAACAAGATGTTGGCTGAACTAAGTCAATCCAATGCTTTCAAACCGGAAGAGGTACTGGCAGAGAAGCCGATTTTTCTCTACGGTAAGTATAAGAATCGGTGGACCTTCCAAGACCAGGGCGGAAACGAGATTAGTGAAACCGAAAAGTTCGACGGCTTTGATACAATTGAGGTAGTACGTGAGGGACAGACCGATACAGTGTGGATAGGGCCAATACCGAATAAACCGGTTCAAATGACTATTCTGTTGAGAGGTGACGACTTAGACACAAAGCCAGTTTTTAGCCTAAAATAATGGCAAGAAAATGGCGAGAAATATCTTATAATGGCAAGCTCTGACCTGATTGAAAGTGCCTTTACAGCCCAATTAGCCCTATTTTGCAACGGTGCGGTTTATAGTTCGAATCTCTCCGTCTCCACAAAAAAATGCAAACTCCTCAAAATGTTGATTTTGAGGAGTTTGCATTTTAGACTATATCTAACGATTATGAATAATATAAAATTCTGTATTTTAAATAAATTAATCCATGAAGATTTTTGATTAGATCATAGTGAAATGCAGCAGATACCTGAAACGAAAAAGAAAGCAATCGAAGAGTACTATGATAGGCTACAAGAAAAATGTCTAGCTGTTGGGCGTGAATCATTTCATTCGGCTGAGATCGAGGCTTTTGCTGAAAACCATCACTTTATCAGTGATTTTGAAAAATGGCTAGAGGTGCTCAATAAAAGACCTGAAAAGACAATGCTTGAGGCTTCATTAAGAGAATATCAATTTTCTTTGCTAGCTGTAATCCAAGGACAATATCGTCATGCTTATTCTAGCCTTAGATTGTTTTTAGAATTGGCTTTGGGAGCTGTATATCTTTCTGCAAATGAATTAGAACTTAGAGTTTGGTTACGCAGTCAAAGGGATTTACAATGGAGTCCAATAATAGGTGAAAACGGAATTTTTACTAAGCGTTTCGTTGATGCCTTCTTCGAGGAATTGACCGAAGAAGCACCCCATTATTGCACAATTGCAAGAACAGTTTATAGGGAGTGTTCAGAGTTCGTTCATGGTAATGCTCATACACATGATGTTATTCCTGAACAAATAAAGTTTGATACCATTCTATTTAAACAATGGTTAGAAAACGCAAGAAGTATTAGAATGGTAATTTGTTTTTCATTTTGTGTTAGATATTTAACTTCCTTAGATTCCGAAAGTAAGTCGAAACTTGAATTAGCTGTACTTGGAGAGCTAAACCATTTGCGCCCAATAAGAACTTTTTTTGAATCTTAATTGCCAAGTTAGTATGGAAGATTTATTTTACAGAACTGAAGATATTAAACTAGATGAAATTTTAAAATATTTCGTTGAAACTTCTACTGACAGGACTATAGTGAATTCTTTGAAAAGTAGAAACCCAGTTATTGTTGTAGGCAGTAGAGGAGTAGGTAAATCCTTTCTTCTAAGAACAGCAGAAGCTGAGATGATGAAAGTGTTCGATGAGCAGAGAGTATTTCCCGTTTATATAACTTTTATAAAAAGCTCACTTATATACTCTAGCAATGATAATGCTTTTCAAAGCTGGATGTTAGCTAAAATAACCTCAAAGATTATAAGAGATCTTCAAAAAGCAGGGTTAATTCATAATGTTTCAAGTAACTTTTCAATACTGGCCGGTAGCACGGAAAATATTTCTACTTATAAAACTAAGCTTGAAGAACTAACAGAGAATTTTGAAAATTCTTATAAAAAGCCTGGAGAAGCTATAGACACTAGGTTAGTTCCGACAGTTGAAGTATTCAAGGAAGCTATTGAAGATATTTGCCATTTAGCAAATATTAATAGAATTGTATTATTTATAGATGAAGCAGCTCATATTTTTATTCCTTCTCAGCAAAGACAATTTTTTACGTTATTTAGAGATTTAAGAAGTCCATATCTTACATGTAATGCAGCAGTATATCCTGGCGTGACTTCGTATGGAGAAACCTTCCAACCAGTCCATGATGCCACAATGCTGGCCATAGATAGAGATGTTACTTCAGACAATTACATAGCTAATATGAAAGAGATTGTCCAGAAGCAGGCTGGTAGCAGTTTAATGAGCAGTATCACAAAGCGAGGTCAATTATTTGCAACTTTAGCCTATGCTGCAAATGGTAATCCAAGAATATTATTAAAAACATTAAACTTAGCCCCAGACCTTTCTAATAATGCAATTAATGAGTTAATTAGAGAATATTATCGAACAACGGTTTGGGCCGAACATTCCTTACTTTCCGAAAAATATGAAGGTCATAGGGCACTCATTGATTGGGGAAGAAGATTTATTGAGCAAACAGTTTTGCCAGAGCTTTATAGGAAAAATTTACAATACCAAGAAGATGATAAAAAGACGACTTGCTTTTTTTGGATTCACAGAGATGCTCCACAGATAGTTAAAGAGGCAATAAGAATATTGGCATATACAGGTATAGTTACTGAACATGGTCTAGGTATTAAAGCAACTAGATCAGAAATTGGGACGAGATATATGGTCAATTTAGGGTGCTTATTTGCTTTAGACCCAAATCCAGCTCAAAATGCATTTAATGTGGCAAAACAGCTGACCATTAAGCGAATGAGCGAGTACGGGGCAAATCACCTTATATTTCAACAGTTAGCAGCTTCTATTAAAACATTTAATGGAAGTGGTATGATTGATGTCTTGAATAAACAACTAACGAAACCTATTAATGTACTTGATATACCGAAATGGCAAAAAAATGCAATAGAAAGCGTAGGGGTGAAGACTATCGAACAAATACTTAATGCTTCAGAGCAAAAATTAAAAGAAGCTTTTTATATTGGCGATGTACGTTCTCGTAGAATAAAGAATGCAGCAGTAAGTGCAGTCTATGAGTATATTTCAGGATAAATGTGGTGTTCGTTTCATTGTAAAGCTGTATTAGATATTAGCTAAAGTAGAATAATGACGACTAATCTAAGAGAATGAAGTTTTAGATTAAATACTCTATCAATGAACCTTTATTGTAAAATACTATCATTATTCTTTATTTAAATCTAAACTGCTACTCTTTTCTGTTGCTTTTAATTAGAAATAGCGTTTAAGTGATGATCCCTCCTCATCCTTGCCTTGCTTCTAACAATGGTTCAATCGAAATAGCTGCTTCGTTTCTTTTTAAATTAGTTTCAATATATTTCACTGAGTTGGGAAAATGATCAACTTCAGTTGTCCCAATGATACCCGTTCCATGATTTCCATTTGCTTGTGTGATATAAGTTTGCCCCATCTTTTCCCGGATCAGATCTACACTTGAAAACTCAAGATCAACTGCTCTGAGGGTTTTGACGCGTATCACTATTGACTATCATTAACTATCTTACCCCTAAAGCCAAATAAACTTTAAAAACCGTCGGGGGCGATGGTCGTAGGGGGTGAGTTTGAATTGCTTTCGGCGAGGACTGTACCGATAATAGCGGGTACCTACGCGTACGGTTTGGGTCGCGGAGACGGTGGCCGGATTCAGATCGTCTTCCAGCGTATGGATACTACCGTGCGTCTGCTCGGCAAGCTGGTAGTAATCGGGTTGGTACGCCCGCGCCGTATCGCTGCCGGTCGTGCCGCAAAGCACCACATGAACCGGTTTGGTTAACCGCTTCAGTAGGCCCATATCCTTTACCTGACTCAGGTTGTCGGCCACTAAAATGAGATGCCGGGCCTGGGGGAATTCAGTCTGTGCCCGTAGGAGCGCTTCCACCGTATTTTCCCCATCATCCTTGTTGTTGACCGTATTCCGGGCCGCATCCAGCAAAAGGGGCAGGGTGCTGGCCGAATGAACATCCCGGCTGATATACATCTGGCCGGGTAAACCACCGGGGCGTGTTTGCTGCCCCAGACTATCGCAATCCGTAAAAAAGACGAATCCCTGCGGAGAAATAGCCGCCGTGTTTTTCCTGAACCAGGTAAGCAGTTGCGTGGTATAGGGATACATGCTCGTCGTCATATCGCAAACGATCACGGCGGCTGGCCACTGCCGTAGGTTTCGGTCTAAAACCCGGTACGTCGTGGAGTCGCTGCCAAAGTCGCCGGTTTGCACCTGGTGAATAATGGCCGCTTCTTCGAGGCTGAACGCAACGGGTTGCCCACGGTGAATTTGTTCCGTCAATGCGGTTCGCAGGGCCGTTTGGATCGGTAGGGGTGGTATCGATTCTGTAGCGTATCGGAGCCGGGGCGGATCGAATTGGGGAGACGACGTTACCTCAGCTCGTGCGCGATTAATCCGGCTCACAGCAGGAGCGGGTAGGGACGATTCGGGCCGGAGCGCTGGTTGAGGCCGGGGACTTTCCAACGGCCGCAACCGGGTTGGCCGATTCGTTGCCAGTTCCGGAGGAACCCGCCGATCGGAGCGGGTATACACCCATAACCAGCCCAGCATGGTGACCAGGACTACACCCAGACTGATCCAAAGTGCCCCCCGCCACCTGCGCCCACGTTGGCGCTGGCGTTTCAGCCGTTCCCAATCCGCGGGTATGTAGGCAGGCTGGTGGGCTGCCAGCGACTGGCGTACCCAGTCGTGGAGACGCTTATCGTTTTGTTCGCTCATGGTTGGGCATGGTTTGGGCGCTTAAGGCCAGCCGTAACCGCCGGTTAGCTTCAGTTAAGTGCGATCGCGATGTACTCTCGGCAATGGCCAGTCGCTGGGCAATTTCGGCATGGGTGTACCCCTCCAGGACATAGAGGCTAAACACGAGCCGATAGGGAACGGGCAACTGATGCAGGACCGCCAGAATATGCTCAGCCGAAAGCTGGGCAAAAATAGCGTCTTCGTTGAGATAAGGCTCTACTAACTCATAATCAACTCCTTGCAGTGGAATATCGGCGGCCCGCTGGCGGTTTTTGCGGTAATAGTCCAGCGCCGTATTGACCAGGATGCGCCGGAGCCAGGGCAAAAGAGCATCCTCCTGCTTTAGGGAATCCAGATGCCTGAATGCTTTTAAAAAGCTGTCATTCAGGATTTCACGGGCATCTTCGGGGTTACTGGCATAGGCCAGGCAAACCGACAGGGCATAGCTGTAGTATCGTTCATAAAACGCTTGTTGGGCGGGTTCCTCACCCCGACGACAGCCTTGCAGCAAGGCCTGAAGTGATTGGTCGATCAAGCCGTCAATTAGTTACAGTTCGTATAGGTGAACACCGTTTTTATTGTGTCGGATTGAGGAGGTGAGTCGGGATACGTACTCGTGCCAATGGCGGTTGTCTGCGTAACGAATCCCTGGCTATTCAACTGATTTATGTACGTATGTTTTGTTAACTGAACGACGCCGTGCCCAGGATAGTCGGCGAAATAGGTATAACTTTTCTGAACAACAGGTGCGGTATAGCCCAGAAGCCCGATGGCTACGTTCAGATTTGTTTCTACACCTGCCACGGACCTGATAGCAGGGAAGCCTTTGAAAGCCGGTACTGTTTCGAGGGCTGATTTACCCTGATCGTACTCAATCACGGCATACGAATTCAGGTTGCCCTGCTGGTAAACGATGGTTTTTACCAAACGGCCCTGGCTGTCGTAGTCAAAGGCGGGCTGGTTGTTGATTTGCGTAATTCGCCCGTCGACGATCGTATACGGATGCGTCGTAGCGCCCGATGCATTTGGTTGATACGTATAATCGACCAGCTGATTCTGGCGGTAAAGCCAGGTTCGTTTATTCCCATCATCCAGATTATTGCCCTCCAAAGATAGCTTTGGGTCGGACGTGTACTGAAACGTAGCGGTCTCGGACTGAAGTTGCCCATTCTGGTCGTAGTTGAATGTACCGGTAATTTTATTGCCGGGCGACGAACCAGGACTACTCTCACTGACGTATCCCGTTAAGCGGCCATTCGCGTAGCTGTACGTTCTGCTGGTCGTCATCTGGCGGGCTGGCTGACCACTTTTGACGTACCACCGATCTGTGCGCACCAGGGTTGATGCCGTCAGATACCCATCCTTATCATAGGTGTAGGTATTCTTCATCGTCTGATCGCCATTGGTCAGGTTAAATTCCCAGTTAAGGAGTTGTCCCTGCGGGTTAAAGGCATAGGTCGTTCGGTCAGCGGGTGTCGAATAAGCCTGCAGGAGGCAGTTGGTCTGTGGCGTTGTCGCATTCTGGGCATCTGGTTGACACCCCATATCGACCCCGGTCAGCAGGGCTGTTGCCAGTATGATCCGCCACGGGCGGGGTGGAAGAAATCGACTTGTCATTGTGGTCGCTCTTGTTTGGTCCTACAGACTAGACGAAACCAGGCGCTAAAACGCTGGCAAGGCGACGAAATTTTCCTCATCGAGCAACTGGTTGACAAGCGATTCAGTCATACACGGGGAGCGGCACTACGCCGGCAACGTCAACTAACGTTTGGTTCATCACGCGCACCTCCTGCGGTTTCGGACGCGTTTGGGTTGGTGTTGACCTGAAGCGTGGCGACAAAGTGGCCGCTACAGGACGCAACAAAGGAAAGCATTGCCGGTCAGGCTAAGTAAGGAACCTGTCGGCAGAAAAATTTCTTTTTTAGGACAGCGTCGCCGTTGGCTTTCAGCCGGTCGTTCAATTGTCGGTTTTTTTCAATTACATTCGTCTGGTGAGCTCATTTTGGGTATTGAACCACTATTTTTAACACATTTGCACGACACATCCCTGATTCAATGCATATACTTTTACCTTTTCTGCTTGCCATGATCGCGGCCATCGTGTTGCTGAACACTTGGGCGAACCAACTAAAAATTGCGTATCCGATTCTGCTCGTTGTTGCCGGGCTATTCGTTAGTTTTATTCCCGGATTGCCAAGGGTTCGCATCGATCCCGACCTTATATTTTTTATTTTTCTGCCCCCCCTTTTATTTGAGGCTTCCTGGACGATCTCATTTAAAGAAATGAAAAAATGGTGGCGCATCATTGGCAGTTTTGCCTTTCTGGTCGTGTTTTTTACCGCTTTTTCTGTGGCCATAGTAGCCAACCAGTTTATTCCAGGATTCACGATTGCGTTAGGGTTTTTATTGGGCGGAATCACATCGCCCCCCGATGCGGTCAGTACCGGAGCCATTACCAAATTTGTTAAAATTCCCAAGTCCACGTCGGTTATTCTGGAAGGAGAAAGTCTGCTCAACGACGCTTCATCGCTGATTATTTTCCAGTTTGCCCTGGTCGCTGTTGGAACAGGCCAGTTTATCTGGCAGCAGGCCGCTATGAGTTTTTTATGGACCATACTGGGTGGTGTGGGTATTGGTCTGCTGCTGGCCTGGGTTTTTGTTCAATCCCATAAACGACTTCCGCTCGATGCGCAATCAACGATAGCGCTGACGCTCATTGAGCCTTATTTTATGTATTGGGTGGCTGAGCAATGCCATTGTTCGGGAGTGCTGGCCGTCGTGAGCGGTGGTTTGTACATGTCGGCCAAACGACTTGTTTTTCTGGACAGTACCAGTCGTATTCAGAGTTTTAATGTTTGGGAAAGTTTTGTGTTTATCCTGAATGGTATTGTCTTTCTGATTATTGGTCTGGAGCTGCCCGAAATTGTTGAAGGCCTGCGCGCTAAAGGTATTCCCCTGCATACCGCCATTGGCTCAGGCGTATTGGTAACGGGCGTGTTAATCGCTGCCAGAATCATTAGTTCGTACGCGGCCTTACTGGCTACGTTCATCTTTCGTCCTGGCGTCATGCCTCGTGCCAGCTTCACGAGAAGGCGTTGGCTGATGCCTATGCTTTTGGGCTGGACGGGCATGCGGGGTGTCGTGTCGCTGGCTGCCGCTTTGGCTATACCCATTACGTTAGCGAATGGGGTGGATTTCCCACAAAGGAACCTCATTCTCTTCATCACATTTGTTGTCATACTGCTTACCCTTCTGGTACAGGGACTTACGCTTCCTTATTTGATCAGACGGTCGGGGTTATTCGACGGATTGATCGAAGAACAGTCAGACGAATTGACCAGGCAAAAAATGAAACAGGGCCTAAAACAACACGTCTATCAGTTTCTGAAAAACAAGTCTGAAAATGAACTGGTGGGTCATGTTGGTATGGAGCGATTTCTGAAGCAGTGGGAAAAGCGAACAAAGGCCACGGACGACAACTGGATGACAGAAAAAACGAAGGTGATTTTTGTGGAATTGCTCGAAAGCCAACGACAGTACCTTACGGAGCTCAACAAAGACCCCACGATTGATGAAGAAATTATCCGTCAGCAGTTATACCAGATTGATTTAGAGGAAGAACGGTTGAAGGTCATTTAATCCAGTTTGCCCGATCCAGCCGGTAGCACAGCCGTAAAGGCATCGTCGAAAAGTCATTGTTTAGGGCATTATACGGCTTTTGTACTAGCATCTCGTTGCCAGAAATAGCTAATGTTATGAAAATAGGACTCTGATGGGTACAATTATTACATAGATTTGTTCAAAAAAGAGTCCGCTAGTTATGTCTTCAGCTGTTTGTGTTATTGGCAGTTCAAATACCGATATGGTAATCAAGGGAGATAAGCTCCCGGCCCCTGGTGAAACCGTACTGGGGGGTACGTTTCTCATGAATCCGGGCGGAAAAGGGGCCAACCAGGCTGTAGCCGCAGCCCGACTGGCAGCCGGTACCTCGCCCACCAGGGTGACTTTTGTCGCTAATGTGGGCAACGATATATTCGGTCGGCAGGCGCTCCAGCAGTTTGAACGGGAAGGAATTCAGTCAGACTATGTCACGACGGATGCCGATGAACCATCGGGCGTGGCACTGATCGGGGTGGATAGCCGGGGCGAGAACTGCATCATGGTGGCGTCGGGAGCGAATGCCCGGCTAAGTCAGGCGCAGGTCGCGAAGGCCCTGCAGGCCGAAACCAACCCTGCCGCTACGGTCGTTCTGCTGCAGTTGGAAACGCCCATCCCCACGGTTGCCTACGCCATTCAGCAGAGCTACGAGCGCGGGATGCGGGTGGTGCTAAACCCGGCTCCGGCACAGGTGCTCGACTCGGCGGTGCTGGCCTGCCTGCACGTCATTACGCCCAACGAGACCGAAGCTGAATGGCTCACGGGCGTTCGGGTAACCGACGAAGCTACTGCCCAACAGGCCGCTCAACGTCTTCACGAAGCGGGGGTACCCAATGTCGTGATCACCCTTGGCGCCCGGGGGGCCTACCTGTCGACAGCGGAGGGCGCTTCCTTGATTGCGGTCCCGTCCGTAACGGCGGTTGATACAACGGCGGCTGGTGACTGCTTCAACGGGGCGCTGGCCGTAGCCATCGCGGAAGGGTATGACCTGCCCAAAGCCGTAGCCTTTGCCTGTAAAGCCGCATCCATCTCAGTTACCCGCATGGGCGCACAGGCCTCGCTGCCTCACCGTCACGAAGTCGATGCGCTCCCCTTATAGACTGTGTGCTTATTCCTAAAACCCGACTACCTTCCATGAGAAAAATGTATTTACTCCTGACTGTCCTGACTCTGGCAGCTTTTAGCCCCGCACCCGCTCCCAAAAAACAAGCGCCAGGAACTGTAACGATGGCCAAAGCGACGTTGCAGGATAAGATCAAAGGCGGCTGGGCGGGTCAGGTCATTGGCTGCACCTTTGGCGGACCAACGGAATTTAAATTCAATGGGACCATGATGAATGATTATCAGCCCATTCCCTGGTATGACGGCTACATCAAAAAAACAATGACCGAAAACGTAGGGCTGTACGATGACCTGTATATGGACCTGACGTTTGTGGATGTGTTCGAGAAAAAAGGACTGGATGCGCCCGTCAGCGAACACGCTAAAGCCTTTGCCAATGCCGGCTACATGCTCTGGCATGCCAACCAGGTGGGGCGATACAATATTCTCAACGGCATAAAAGCCCCTGAATCGGGCCATTGGCTGAATAATCCCCACGCCGACGATATCGACTTTCAAATCGAAGCTGATTTTTCGGGTCTGATGGCCCCCGGAATGCCTAACACCGCCGTGCAGATCGGTGATTCCATTGGGCACATTATGAATTATGGTGATGGCTGGTACGGGGGCGTTTATGTAGGGGCCATGTATGCACTGGCCTTTTTGCCTACCGGTCAGGCAGGCGTCAACAACCAGGTAAACTACGTTGTTCGGGAGGGGCTGAAAGCCATTCCGGCACAGAGCACTTTCTACCAGTGTATTGCCGATGTCATCAAATGGCACGATCAATACCCCAATGACTGGAAACGGACCTGGCTGGAAATCCAGCGCAAGTGGGCCGACGAAGTAGGTTGTTCCGACGGCGTATTTTCGCCCTTTAATATTGACGCTAAAATCAACTCCGCCTACATCGTGCTGGGGCTGCTGTATGGGCAGGGCGACTATACCAAAACCATGCAGATCAGCACCCGCGCCGGGCAGGATTCAGATTGTAATCCATCGTCGGCCGGTGGTATTCTGGGTACGATACTGGGGTATGATAAAATACCGGCATACTGGAAACTGGGTCTGAAAGAAGCGGAAGATATCGACTTTAAATACACCACCATGTCGCTCAACGATGTGTATACCATCGGTATGAAGCACGCGCTTCAGGTTATCGAACGCAACGGTGGTAAAGTAGTCGGCGACCAGGTGACGATTGCAGTGCAAGCGCCCAAAGCGGTTCGGCTGGAGCAGGGCTTTGCAGGTCATTTTCCCGTCGAAAAACGAGCGGTCAACAAAGACCTGACCAATGAGTATACGGCTAGTTTTGAGGGTAATGGCTTCATCATTGTGGGCGATACGCGGCCCAAAGCGCAGATGGGAGCCAATGAGTATGAAAGTACGTACGTCGGCAAACTGGACGTATATCTGGATGATAAACTGCTTGAAACGGCCAGCCAGCCCGCTAGCTTCACTCGCCGACGCTACGACCTGACCTGGGCGTATAAGCTGGCTCCGGGCAAGCATACGGTGCGCCTGAAACTGCTCAACCCCGATAACGATCATACTGTTCGCCTTCGGAATCTGATTGTTTTTAGTGATAAACCTATTCTGGCCCGCTATTAAATCGATCGTCGTCAGGTAGCCATTTACCTGACGACGTCTGATCGTCATTCGTATACTAGCACCCATGATCCCTATACACGCTTTATCGGCAAGAATCGAAGAACTTATTCAGGCTGGACATTCTCCCGCCCATACGTTGAACCAAATAGTAGAGACGGTCGGAAGGGCCTTGGATGCTGATCGTTGTTTTCTTTACGTGCGCCAGCCTGAGCAGAAGCGGGGGCGAACCGCTTTTTACTGGCGCAGGAGTCAGGAGATCCCCGACAAAAATATAATACAACCCACCTGGCAACCCGATACGGATGAGTTGCCAACTGAAGACCCGTTGATTCGGGCTGGCTTGGCCATGAAACCGTCGGTCTATGTCGATGATGTTGAGCTGGCTGGCCCTGACGTACTCAACCAGCAGTTTGAGCGGGAAACGTTCGGCCACCGGGCGCTGATACATGCGCACATTCAGAGAGATAATCAACTATGGGGGATTTTGCAACCCTGTATGTTCGGACGTGCCCGACACTGGACAGAGGAGGAGAAGGCGCAGATCGAGGCTATTCTCCCGCAACTACAGCCCCTGATAGCGGCTTATGTAGCGTCATAAGGCCTGCCCATTAACCAAATGCTATCTTTTTTAAACCTCCTCTAGGTTCAACGGTTTTCTGGAAGATAATCTATAAAAAACGAAACAGCTATGAAGACGGTCAGATGGTTTTCGCCAGGGGGCGAGGGAGATCAGGGAGGAAACAGTGCCAATGACAGAGAGTCAATTCTGCGTCAGGAAGGGCCACACGAACCTGGAGATACGCCTTTAGAGGACCAGGAAGAGCTGCCCGGCGGCTTTATTCATGGGCACGTCGACCAGGGTGAGGACGACGAATAAGTCTGGTCGTTTGGCCAAAAAGCCATTCGCACGGGTTCATCCTCGCAAGTTTAGCAATCCAGCCCGGTCTGCTTCGGTAGGCCGGGTTTTATGTGTTCAGCCATGTTTGTAGATTTCTTATAAGAAAGCAAAGTACTACAGTATTACCCGATGCGAGAAAAGTTAGCCGCTTTGCATTTGTTTTGTAGGATCGAAAGGCTAAATTGGTCCAGCAAGGGCAGTGAGAACTGGCATATACGGCAAGATGAAACCATATCAATTAGCGAGTCCAATTAAGGGGATAAAATGGCTATTAACAATAGCGTTGTTTTGTCGTCTTTTTGCCTGCCTGGGTGGTGATTTGTCGGGACAAAACTACCTGAAATTAAGCCCGAAAATTGAATGGGCATCTGTAATTAGGCAGCAAGTCAACAATCGTGCGTTCATAGACGAAAAGACAAGTTCGAAACGGTTTTTTATCGCTTGCCAGCCCGTTCGATTCCCGGCGTCAAGGCTATATAACAGTTTAATGAATAGCCGCATAAAGCTATATTGTTCTGGTATATTCGTGTTTACGGGCTTGCGTAAATTCGTTCAGCACAAGACTATTCCTGCCTGCTCCGACGAGCCATATCTGTCCCTTCCCAGAGGCTAGCCTTCCTGGTCGAGCCCAACTGTGGCTTCATTAGTTTAATAATATCCTCCTAAGACTGCCCCTTAACAGTCTCAATATACCCTTTATATACATGCTGATCAAACGAATTAAGACGCTTTTACGGCTAACGGGCTTAGTATGCCTCATTGTATTAGCCTTATGCGGCATAGGCATCAGTGGTGCAGGCCCTGTATTCTCACTAACCAGGGAACGCTACATAGCCAATGGAATCAAAACTGAACTCGTCCAGACGAAAAACGAAGAAGGTGATTCTGCAGAAGTAGACGACGCTAAATCACATTAATAACCAAAACATTATCCTCCAAAACGTTATTTGTTCATGAGCTTTAGCTAACTATCATCGAAACGCAATCACGTTTTTTAGTTTTTCTCTTTCGACTGGTTTTACGCGTAGTTTAAAGAGCGTTGGCCACTTTTTTCCGGTGATATAAAAGGCATTTTCGGTTGGTTGGAAAGCGATGCCATTCAATACATTTTCGTTGGTGTTAATGGTGGGCGGTAGAATGGATTCCATATTCAGGTTCCCGACAACTTTACCCGTTTTAAGGTCAATTTGCACGATGCGGTTCGTTTGCCAGACGTTGGCAAAAACGTATCCATTTACGTACTCCAACTCATTCAAATTCATGATTGGCCCTTTGTTATCGTATACATTCAGCTCGCCAAGGGGTTGAAAATCAGGTGACAGGAAAAATAGTTTGTTGGAGCCGTCACTTAGAATCAGGGTCGTGTCGCGGTGGGTTAATCCCCAGCCCTGGGTATGGTAGGTAAATGTCTTATCCAGACGTAAATCCATAGTATAGCGAAAACAGACACCTGATGTCCAGGTCAGCTGGTAAATTTTGTCGTTGACAATCGTTATGCCTTCGCCAAAATACTGGTTAGCCAGGGGCACTGATTTGCGGATTGAGCCAGTCTTAACATCAACCTGCATGAGACTGGATTGGCCGTTCAGGCCAGTGCTCTCGTACAAAACACCCTTGTAAAACTCCAGCCCCTGCGTAAAACTGGTTTCCCGGTGCGGATACGTGTTGAGCACCGAATACGTAATGGTCTCGGGTACAATGTCCGACCACATCTCCAGGTTGAGCGTATCGGAAAACGATGTGCTGCCGGAGGTGACGCCACTCACAATGAGTTGATGCAGCCCCGTTTTGCCACCCGTGTATCCAACGGCTAGGGCCTTGCCCGTTTGCTGAAAAATAGGGGAGGCTTCTGCACCGACCGTAACTTTCGTTTGGGTGATCGGCTGACTAAGCTGGACTAAAATGGTATCGCCCAGATTGTACGTCGTTTTGGCCAGGGGAGCAATGGGCGCGGGCTGTTCAGTGTGTTGTGCCGGTTTCTTTTTCTCGCAGGCTGTATTGAGCAAGCCCGTAAGCAGAAGTAAAAGCGGATGTTCATATAGACGCGGCAGCGGGTAATAAATAGGCTGTTTTTTAGTATTGAGTCATTGACTAAACTTACATATTTCTGCGGTAACGACCACCCACGGCGTAGAGCGCATTCGAGAGTTGTCCCAGCGAACAGACTTTGGTGGCTTCCATCAACTGCTCGAAAATGTTTTCATTGGCCAGGGCCGCAGCCTGTAGATTGGCCAACGCCCGTTCGGCTTCGGCCCGGTTGTGTTCCTGAAACTGCTGACACGAGTCAACCGCATACCGCTTTTCGTCGTCGGTGGAGCGGATCACTTCTGTCGGGACAATGGTTGGCGAACCGGCCGGGTCCAGAAAGGTATTGACGCCCACAATAGGCAGATCACCATTGTGTTTCAACGTTTCATAATACATGGATTCTTCCTGGATTTTGCTGCGCTGGTACATGCGTTCCATGGCACCCAGCACGCCCCCGCGCTCGTTGAGCGACAGGAATTCCTGGTAGACAGCCTCCTCGACCAGATCGGTCAACTCCTCGACGACAAAGGCTCCCTGAAGTGGGTTCTCGTTTTTTGTCAGCCCGAACTCGCGGTTGATAATCAGCTGAATAGCCATGGCCCGTCGAACGGATTCTTCGGTTGGGGTAGTGATGGCTTCATCATAAGCGTTGGTATGCAGCGAGTTGCAGTTGTCGTAAACCGCCAGCAATGCCTGCAGGGTGGTGCGAATGTCGTTGAACCCAATTTCCTGGGCATGCAAACTTCGCCCCGAGGTCTGGATATGGTATTTCAGCTTCTGGGATCGTTCGTTGGCTTTGTATTTATGGCGCATCGCCTTCGCCCAGATCCGACGGGCCACCCGACCCAGCACCGTGTATTCGGGGTCCATGCCGTTCGAGAAAAAGAACGATAGGTTGGGGGCGAAGTCGTCGATGTTCATGCCCCGGCTGAGGTAATATTCGACAAACGTAAAGCCGTTGGACAGCGTGAAGGCCAGTTGTGTAACCGGATTGGCACCGGCCTCGGCAATGTGATAGCCTGAAATCGAAACCGAGTAAAAATTCTGAACGCGGTTGTCGGTAAAATACTGCTGAATGTCGCCCATCATTTTCAAGGCGAACTCCGTCGAGAAAATGCAGGTGTTCTGCGCCTGATCTTCTTTCAGAATATCGGCCTGCACCGTTCCGCGCACTTTTCGGAGCGTATCGGCTTTGACTTGCTCGTATACCTCACGCGGCAACACCTTGTCGCCTGTGATGCCCAGGAGCATCAGGCCCAGTCCGTTGTTGCCGTCGGGGAGGGGACCTTGGTAGCTTGACCCTACCCCCGGCTTCTCCCCTGAAAAACAGGGGAGGGGTGAGGTCTCTGCAGTGGTTCCTCCCTCCCCTTGTGTTAAGGGGAGGGTTGGGTTGGGGTTTTTCTTCAACCATTTCTCACACTGCTGGTCGATGGCGGCATTGAGGAAAAAACCAAGCAGCATGGGAGCCGGGCCATTGATCGTCATAGAAACAGACGTTGCCGGATCGCAGAGATCGAAACCGGAGTAGAGTTTCTTGGCATCGTCGAGGGTGCAGATGCTTACCCCCGAGTTGCCGACTTTCCCAAAAATGTCGGGGCGCATGGCCGGGTCTTCGCCGTATAGCGTCACGGAGTCGAAAGCCGTAGACAGTCGTTTGGCGGGGAGCCCGTTCGAGACGTAATGGAATCGGCGGTTGGTGCGCTCGGGGCCACCTTCGCCCGCAAACATCCGCGTGGGGTCTTCGCCTTCGCGTTTGAGGGGAAACACACCCGCTGCGTATGGAAACTCACCCGGAACGTTTTCGGTTAGTAACCAGCGTAAAATGTCACCCCAGTCGTGGTATTTCGGTAGGCTTACTTTCGGTATTTTCAGGTGCGAAAGTGTCTCAGAGTACAAAGGCTGCCGAATGACTTTGTCACGGACAGTAAACTCGTAAAAATCAGCGGTGTACCGTTGCTGCATCGCGGGCCACTGCTGCAACAGGTTCCGGCAGTCGGGATGCAGCCGGGCTTCGAGTTCGGTATATAGGGTCTGTAGTGCTTCCTGTAACGGGCATTCATCAAGCAGTTTACGCGTTCCATCCAACTGGTATAGTTTGCGGGCCAGGGTCGTCTGATCCTGCACAAAGGCATCGTATCGGCGGCTTTCTTCCACAATTTCGGCCAGATATCGTACGCGGTCAGGCGGAATAATGGCCTGGGGCGTTTCGATTTTCAGACCATCAGACTTCTCTTGTAAATGAGCAGAAGGAAGGGCCGTTGCTGCAAATGGACCGCCGAGGACGGACATGAGTTTGTCGAACAGCCTGTTCATGCCGGCATCGTTGAACTGCGATGCAATGGTGCCCAGAATCGGCAGTTCTTCATCCGGGAGATCCCACAAATTATGATTTCGCCGATACTGTTTTCGAACATCGCGCAGGGCATCCAGGGAGCCCCGTTTATCAAACTTATTGATGGCAATCACATCCGCAAAATCGAGCATGTCGATTTTCTCCAGCTGCGTGGCAGCGCCATACTCGGCCGTCATCACATACAGCGTCTTGTCAGCATGTTCGGTGATCTCGGTATCCGATTGCCCAATGCCCGAGGTTTCAACGATAATCAGGTCGAACGGAGCCGCTTTGCACACATCGATGGCATCCTGCACGTGGCGACTCAACGCCAGGTTGGCCTGTCGGGTGGCCAGCGACCGCATATACACCCGGGGCGAATGAATCGCGTTCATTCGAATCCGGTCGCCCAGGAGCGCCCCGCCCGTTTTCCGTTTCGACGGATCGACCGAAATAATAGCCAGTGTTTTATCGGGATAGGTCCGCAAAAAACGAAGCACCAGTTCATCGATCAACGACGATTTTCCGGCGCCCCCCGTGCCCGTGATGCCGAGGACTCTGGCAAATTCATTGGTCTGGGGCAGCGGCACGTAGTCGTCCGGGTGATTTTCTGCCGTTGTAATCAGCCGTGCCAGTTGTTTCCGGTCCGTGGTTGGGGGCAAATCTACATCGCATTGCCGAAGCAAATGGTCGATCATGCCCTGAAGCCCCATGGCTCGGCCGTCGTCGGGTGAGTAAATACGCGTGATGCCGTAGGCATGTAATTCGTCTATTTCGGACGGAAGAATGGTGCCCCCCCCGCCCCCGAAGATTTTAATATGACTGGCCCCGCGTTCCTGAAGCAGATCATACATGTATTTGAAAAATTCCAGATGGCCGCCCTGGTAGCTTGTCATAGCAATTCCCTGCACATCTTCCTGGATGGCACAATCCACGATTTCGGCCACGGAGCGATTATGCCCCAGGTGAATCACCTCGGCACCCGATGCCTGCATGAGCCGACGCATCAGGTTGATGGCCGCGTCGTGCCCATCGAAGAGTGAAGCCGCCGTTACGATACGGATTTTATGCCTGAACGCTGGTGTTTCCGACGAATCAAGTTTACTTTTCTGTGCAGTCATGGGGTAAAACAAATAGATTTGCTTGATCAACCATCTGAAAGGAGTAAAATCAGGATGAAGAATAAACTACTTGCGTCGGTAACTGGCTTTCTGCTGGCTGGTTTGGTAACGACCTCCGTAAATGCACAAAAAACACAGGACAATGCGCTTCTTTACGAAGTGACTGGCCCCGGCCTAGCTAAGCCATCGTATCTCTACGGAACATTTCACCTTGTTTGCCCCACTGATCTGACCATTACGGATGCCATGAAAAAGGCCATTGGTGAGGCCAGTCAGGTTTATCTGGAGCTTGACCTGGACGACCCCAATATGATGGGAAGTATGCAGAAGGCCATGATCATGTCTGGTGGTAAATCCATAAAAGACCTACTCTCCGCCGACGACTACACACTGCTCGACACCTACCTGAAGCAGAAAATGAACATGGGCCTGGCGCAGGTGGGCATGTTAAAACCCATCGGACTCATGTCGCTCATGTACATGACGTTATTGCCCTGCCAGCCAGCCTCGTATGATATGACGTTTGCGGAGATGGCCTCGAAAGAAAAAAAAGAAGTGTTGGGCCTGGAAACCGTCGAAGCCCAGTTAGCGGCATTGGACAAGATTCCGATGCAGGAGCAACTGAAAGGACTGGTCGATATGGCTAAGATGCCCGATGAAGCGAAAAAAGAATTTGCCGATTTGCTGGCGGCTTACAAAGCCAACGATATGGCCAAACTGACAAGCTTGATGAAAAACAGCAAGTTTGGCGATATGGCTGAATATGAAGACAGCCTGCTGGGTGAGCGCAACGCCAACTGGATTCCCGTGATTGAAAAAGCCGCTAAAGAAAAGCCCACCTTTTTTGCCTTCGGGGCCGGGCATCTGGGTAATGAGAAGGGTGTAGTGAACCTGCTGCGCAAGAAAGGGTATTCGGTAAGGCCGGTCCAGTAGCTCCTCCAGATTCATTATTTTTTATCCGGCGGTTAGACCGGATGAACTTCCTGCTTTGACTAAGAACAATACTGTACGCTGTTAAGAACGATTACCTTGATCCATGAACAAACCTTTTTTTTCGATTGCCTGCCTCATTACCCCCTTATTTTTGATGAGTACTGCCTGGGGGACCACCAAACCGGTTCCTCCTGCCAAACCAGCTCGCGCTGCTAAAGCGAGCATTGCCGCATCCGATATCAAACTGCCTACGGGCTTTTCGGCAAGTATTGTAGCTGAAGACCTGGGCTCCGCCCGCCATATCGTTGTCAGCAAAACGGGTGATATCTACGTGAAACTGGCCAAATTAAAAGATGGCAAAGGTATTTACCGATTGCGAGACACCAACAAAGATGGTGTGGTCGATGAGCGGGTTGGCTTCGGCGACTATCCGGGTACGGGAATTTTTATCCGGGATGGGTATTTATACACCTCGTCGAACAATAGTATTTATCGCTACAAGCTGAACGAGAACCAGGAAGTCATCAATGCGGACCAACCCGAAAAGCTGGTGTCTGGTTTGCGGGAAAAAGACCGCGATAAATCGAAGTCGATTGCCGTTGATAATCAGGGTAATGTCTATGTTAATATTGCGTCGGATAACGATGCCTGCCGGGTAGCGGGTACGGGCAAAGGCATGATGCCCTGTCCACTGCTGGATTCGGCTGCGGGAATCTGGAAATTTAAAGCGAACGTACCCGATCAAGCCTTTTCCAGCGGGGTCCGCTATGCGACGGGCTTAAAAAACGTTGTTGGGCTGGACTGGAACAGCAAGACCAACTCCCTATTTGTGATGCAGCATGGCCGGGGTAAGTTCGATGATTTTTACCCGCAATACTACACGCCGAAACAAAGCGCTGAGTTACCGGCCGAAACAATGTATGAGGTTCATCAGGGCGATGATGCTGGCTGGCCTTACGTGTATTACGATCAGTTTCAGAAGAAAAAGATTCTGGCACCCGAGTATGGGGGTGATGGGAAGAAGACGGGAACGGCTAAAACAATCAATCCAGCGGCCGCCTTTCCGGCGCATATGGGTCCGAATGCACTTCTGTTTTATACCGGCACCGCCTTCCCGGAACGGTATCGGAATGGGGCATTTATTGCCTTTCACGCTCAGTCGCAGGAGATTCATAAGGGCTATCTGATTGGGTTCGTGCCCTTTAAAAATGGAAAGCCAGCAGGCCCCTGGGAAATCTTTGCCGATAATTTTGCCGGAACGGACCTGGTTAAGCCAACGGGCCCGGTTCAGCATCGGCCGTGTGGCCTGGCGCAAGGCCCCGACGGGTCGCTGTACATAAGTGACGACCTGAATGGAACACTTTTCAAAATCAGCTATCAGGCTTCTGCCAAAAAAGCAACGGCTTCTTCTTCCAAGTAAACTTCCTTGCTCGTGAATGCCTACCGTGTCTGTGAGGATACAGACACGGTAGGCACTCCTTACACAAGAAGGCCAGCATCGCCCGATGCTGGCCTTCTTGTGTAAGGAGTGCCTACTTATTTCGCTTCAGTCAGCTCCAGCACAACGCTGGTTCGGCGGGTATCGACCTGCGGGTTGAAGCCAATCGTCATCAGGTAGTTGCCCGAATAAGTGGCGGTGTTTTTGTTAATGTTCGAATTCGTGCCCGGATAAACATTCAGTTCCTGAATCCGGTACGATTTGGCCGGATCGAGGCCGCTTAGTTTAATGGGCGCCACACTACCCGCTTTATAGCGATCCTTAACCAGATACGTGAACCACACGGCCCGATCTTTGGCGTCGTTCACATACATGGCCGAGGCCACATCATGGGTATACGGCGACGCCAACCGGAACAGATCACCCTTCCAGATGACGTCTTTGATGCGGGCATAGGTTTTCAGGGCTTCCTGGCTAAACGCCAGTTCGGGCTCCGTTAACTTGCTGACCACAATGTCATACCCGATTTTGCCCATCATGGCCACGTCCGTCTTAAACTTAATGGGCTGTTTTCCCCAGTCGGTGATGTGGTTGCAACTGGCAATGGACGGGAAGAAATACGAGTAATTCCACTGAATAAAAACCCGTTCGAGGGCATCGGTATTGTCGCTGGGCCAGTATTCGGTAAAGTAGTTCAGTGCGCCGTAATCCACGCGGCCACCGCCCCCCGAGCAAAGCATCATCGGTAGGGTGGGGTACTTGGCCCGCACGCGTTCCAGTACTTTATAGAGCCCCTGAACATAGTCGACGTAGAGGTTCGACTGGTTTTGGATCGTCGCGGAATAGGCGTTGTAAATGACCGCATTGCAGTCCCATTTAATGTAACCCAGCGTTGGGTTCTTGACCATCAGGTCGTTGACCACATTGTAGACGAAATCCTGAACTTTGGGGTTCGACAAATCCAGTACCAACTGATTCCGAAAGTAATACTCCGACCGATTGGGCAGTTTGATGACCCAGTCCGGGTGCTTTTCGTACAGCTCACTTTTCGGACTCACCATTTCGGGTTCGAGCCAGATTCCGAATTTGATCCCGGCGCTCTCGGCCTCCTTCACCAAATAGCCCAGGCCGTGGGGGAGCTTCTTCACGTTTTCCTGCCAGTCGCCCAGGCTTGATTTGTCGTTGTTACGCGGGTATTTATTGCCAAACCAGCCGTCATCCAGCAAGAATAGATCGACACCAAGCTTTTTACCGTCCTTGAAAAGCGCCGACAGCTTCTCTTCGTTAAAGTCGAAGTAGGTAGCTTCCCAGTTATTTAACAGGGTCAGGCGATTGCCCTCGCCTTGTGGAATCCGATGTTTGCGGGCCCAGCGGTGCAGGCTGCGGCTGGCTCCGCCTTTACCCTGGTTGGAATACGTGAATAAAAAAGAGGGCGTTTTGAACTCGGTATTGGGCGCTAGGGAATAGGCCGACGCATACGGATTGATACCCGGAATAATCCGCAGGTTGTGGAGCGGATCGACTTCAAAAGCCAACTGGAAATTCCCTGACCACGAAAGCGTACCGGCAATAACTTCGCCCTGATTTTCATCGGCGGGCTGGTTCAGTGATACCAGAAAGGAGGGTGGCTGAAACAAATCGGCACGCGTACCAAGCTTGGAATCCAGAAGTTTAATGCCTTCCGTGAGCGGTATTTCACTGGGATTCATTTCATTAGCCCAGTCGCCGTGGAAGTGCGTCAGGTAGTAATTCTGGGCTGGAATATAGAGGTTGGCCGAGGCATATTTGTGGAGCGTGACCGGTTTCTTTTCCGTATGCCGGATTGAACTCCACTGCTCGATAACATCTTCCTTTTGATAGGCTTTGTAATACAGCGTCACCTCAAACGGGTATTGCGGGTCTTTCAGATAAACTTTCGTCAGGACAACCCCATCGGTCACCGCCTGCGTTTCGTGCCGAACATACTTAAGGTCGAGGGAAGGATTGCCATCGGCGTGGGTCACCTGAATGGCGGGCTCCAGCAAGTTCCGGCTTCCGGCGGGCGTATAGATTGAATTATAAATAGCCGTGTAGTCTTCCCCGCGTTTTCCGTTGCCGGGAATAGCCGCGTATTCGGCCGTGTTTCGGAGTTTTGGCCCCAGGTGAACCAGGGTAGGTATCTGATCTTTATCGATGCGAATAACCAGGGCTGTTTGTTGCGTCTCAATGGTAATGTGTAAATCGCCCGGTGCAGCCGTTGCGGTAAACGATAACAGAAAACAAAAAACTAGTGACAGACAAAGCTGTTTCATCAGGAAGAAGTTAGGTAGTGAAAAGTGAAGTCAATGTACATCAGACAACTCCTGGCGCATCTCTGCCAGGTCGAGCTGAGTGGATGGCGTCATGTCGGCCCGCAACACCCGCTTCATGTAGGCCAGGGCATCGTGCGTATAGGTTTGTTTGATGGCGGCCACGCAGTCAGCCGGAATGGTAAGTTTCAAGTCCCGCATATAGGCATCATTCGCCGAAAAAAGCACGCACGAGTCCGTGGTGACTCCTGTCAGGATCAAATGTTTGACATTCAGGTAAGTCAGGAGCATATCCAGCGTGGTTTCATAAAACGCTGAATTCTTGGGTTTGAGCACAAAGTAATCATCCGGGCTGGGTGTAAGCACCTCGGCAAGATACTGTCCCCGAACCCGGTCGGTGAGAACGTGTTTGATCACGTCGTTGAAATTAGATCGCCAGCGGCCAAAATTATCATTGGCATAAATAACCGGAATTTGGTCCGCCTGCGCCTTTTTCTTCAATTGAGCAATGGCATCGGCAACTCGGCAGGCGGGTTCCAGTAACTCATCTCCCCCCGGAAATTCGAGATCATTGATCATGTCGATAATCAACAGCGCTACGGGCGATGAATCAGGCGCATTCCCGTGTAAATCTTCATTTTTAACGTCCATTTGATGCGTTGAGTAAAGGATGGTCCAGGTAGAACAAGAGATTTCTAAACAATTTCTCCCCCCTAACTGCCCACTTTTGCTCCTAATTATTAGTTGGCGGGCCTGGTGGTGTACTCCATAAATCGGTACACTTCCTGCCGGGTAACATCGAATACCTGAGCCGTCTGGTTGCGGAGTTGCTTGTAGGCTTGCGTGGACAGAATAGGCGTCGGCGTATCCGCCATGACCGGATTGCCGATAGCGCCTAAGCTGGTAACATAGTGGGCCACGCTGAATTCGTAGCCCTTTTCACTGCCATTCGGAATCACTAATGACGAGAAATCCCAGCCGAGCAGGTTGCCCCGTTTGATGCGCTCTTCGCTCAGTTTCTTCAACTGACCAACCAAACCGTCATAATCGGCTCCTGGGTTTCGGCGACGAATCCGATCAACAACCATAAACTGCGTGCCATCGGGCGCAAATTTTGGGGCGAAAGTACCATCGTTGATTTCCCAGATTTCAATTTTTACGACGGGTGCCGTTGCTCGGTCCCGTCGTTGGAGATCGGCCATCTTTGCCTGGACACTGTCGCCATAAATTCGGGCCATGGCTTCGGGCGATGCTCCCTTAATGGCCATTTCGTGTGTAACAATCCTGGTGACGTAGTCGTACTCGGTTTGATTCGGGTTCGACGTAAACTGTTTAACCGTCATATACCAGCCTTCGAGCTTTCCCTCATCGACCGCAGCCTGGTTTATTTTTCGCCATTCGCGCTCTACCGGAAGCGCGTCCTGAATAGTGAGGCCTGGTGATAACTTGTGGTAAATCAAGTACATGTATGTTTTTTGAGACGCTTTGGCCTGCGCGTGGCTATTAGTGAGGGCGGTACACAGAACGCTTAGTAGCAGAGCAAGGCGACTAAGAAAGAGAAATGGGCTCATTGATTAGGGTTAGTTAGTGTAAGACGTTTAGGGGTTGGTTGGTATAAATTGACCACTGATTTCGAAGAGCAAGCTAATAAAAAACGATTTTGCCGACCAGCGGCTGGCCATGTACTGCATAAAAAATTAACATATAGGCCAGTTTTATAGCTACTCAATCGGTAGAATGTCCGTATCTGATCTTTCGTAGGTAGTAGCTGTTCAAAAGTAGCTACTAACTTGATTGTAAGTAGATTAATAACCTAGATGAAAAATCTGAAACGAACGCTGCTGGCCTGTCTGACCAGTTTATCTCTGACGATCAATCCGCCGGTGATGGCCCAAAAAGCCAATCTCGGACTATTCGAAGGCCATGGCGATATTGGCGCCGTTCTGAAACCTGGTTCAGCGGCCTATAATCCTCAGACGCGCACCTATGACCTTTCCGGGTCGGGTTACAATGTCTGGTTTGACCATGATGAATTTCACTTTATGTGGAAGCGCATGAAAGGCGATTTTATACTCTATACCCGCGCTGCCTTGGTGGGTAAAGGCGTGGATCCGCACCGAAAAGTGGGCTGGATGGTTCGAACCAGTCTCGACGGAAAATCGCCACATATCAACGCTGTTGAACATGGCGATGGCCTGACATCCCTGCAATTCAGACGGACCGAGGGCGCAAATACGGAAGAAATAAAGGCCAAAATGACCGGTGCCGATGTGATCCAACTGGAACGGAAAGGGAATACCTATACCATGCGGGTTGCCAAGTTTGGTGAGCCGTTTGTGAACGAACAGGTTGCCGACCTGCCGCTTGGGGATGAGGTTTATGTAGGCCTATTCATTGGTTCGCACAACAAAGATGTGCTTGAGCGGGGTACTTTCCGGGATGTACGCATCAGCGTTCCGTCCTCCGACGAGCTGGTGCCCTACAAACAATACCTGGGAAGCAACCTCGAAATTCTGGACATAGCCAGTGGAAATCGGCAGGTAATCTTTAATTCACCCAAGTCGTTGCAGGCCCCGAACTGGACGCCAGACGGTAAAACATTGTTGTATAACAGCGATGGCCTGATGTATTCCTTCAAGCTGGCTAACCGTAAACCGTCGGTACTGAATACGGGCGACGTGAAAAACAACAACAATGACCATGTGCTGTCGTTCGATGGCAAGATGCTTGGCCTGAGCAGTGGGGTGAAAGAGCTGGGCGGGTCCATTATTTATACCGTTCCGGCAACGGGTGGGACGCCCAAACAGATCACACCCAAAGGGCCATCGTACCTGCACAGCTGGTCGCCGGATAAGAAGACACTCGTTTTTACTGGTCAGCGGAACAACGAATTTGACATTTATACCGTACCTGCGGCCGGTGGTCCTGAAGTGCGGATAACTGAAGCGAAAGGCCTTGATGATGGCCCGGAATATACGCCCGATGGAAAGTACATTTACTTTAACTCTGCCCGAACCGGAACTATGCAAATCTACCGGATGAAACCCGATGGCACTGACCAGCAGGTCATTACGAATGGTGAATTCAATGATTGGTTTCCGCACATCTCGCCGGACGGTAAATGGTTGCTGTTCATATCGTTCCTGAAAGAAGAAGTGAAGGCTGATGATCACCCATTTTACAAGCACGTTTATTTGCGTATGCTGCCCATATCGGGAAGCGGAGAGCCCAAAGTGCTGGCCTATATTTATGGCGGACAGGGGACCATCAACACCCCTTCCTGGTCACCAGATAGCAAACGGGTAGCCTTCATCAGTAATTCGGCCGAAACGGCGCTCAGTCCTGTTGAAAAATAGAGCATAGACGTTTATTGGAAAGTTTACGGTTTGGGGTTTGTCGTGTGTGGTTTGTCGTTTATGGTTCGTTGTTCGTGAATGAGCACTAAGCGCGCGCCAGCCAACGACAAACCACACACCGTAAACGACAAACCGTATTCTTTTCCGTACTTTTGCGGGATGGAATTACCGGGTATGGAAATACTGAAAAGCGATAGGCTTACACATCTTAAATATGACATTCGGGGCCCGATCTATGAAAAGTCCCTTGAGTTGGAGAGTCAGGGATATAAAATTATCAGCCTGAACATTGGGAATCCAGCCACCTTTGGCTTCGACGCTCCCGACGAAATCGTTCATGATATTATTCTGAATATTCGCAACGCGCAGGGGTATTCAGACTCCCGTGGGTTGTTTGCGGCTCGCAAAGCCGTCATGCACCATACACAAAACATAGGCTTGCCGGGCATTGCCATCAACGACATTTACATCGGCAACGGGGTGAGCGAGTTGATCATGCTTTCCATGCAGGCATTGCTCAATGAAGGTGATGAAGTGCTGGTGCCCTCACCCGATTATCCGCTCTGGACGGCTTCGGTCGCCTTTTGTGGCGGTAAGCCCGTGCATTACATCTGCGACGAAGCGGCCGACTGGAATCCTGACCTGGCTGATCTGGAGCGCAAGATCACCCCCCGCACACGGGCCATTGTCGTTATCAATCCCAACAACCCAACCGGTGCCGTGTATGACAAAGCCGTGCTGGAAGGCCTCGCCCGACTAGCCGAACGCCATAAACTGATTGTCTTTGCCGATGAAATCTATGACCGGATCCTGTATAATGAAAACGTTCATTACCCCATAGCCAAACTAATCAATGACACCCTCTGTATCACCATGGGAGGTTTGTCGAAAAACTACCGGGCGGCCGGTTTTCGGGGCGGCTGGATGATTCTGAGCGGTGCCCGGCAACGGGCCAAGTCGTATATAGAGGGCCTGACATTACTGGCCAGCATGCGGCTTTGCGCCAACGTGCCCACCCAATATGCCATTCAAACGGCGCTGGGCGGTTATCAGAGTATCAATGACTTAGTAATGCCTACGGGACGGCTCTATAAGCAGATGATGCTGGCTTACGAGCGCATGGTCGCTATTCCGGGGATCACCTGCGTGAAACCGAAAGGGGCACTCTACATCTTTCCTAAAATTGATCTGACGCAGTTTCGCCTGGCGAATGATGATGACTTTGTGCTTAATCTGCTTATCGAGCAGAAGGTACTGGTAGTGGCCGGAAATGGGTTTAACTACATCCATAACGACCATTTTCGAATTGTTTGCCTGCCAACAGTCGATGAACTGACGGTAGCGCTGGATCGGATCGAAAACTTTTTGGAAAGCCGGCGGTTATAGAAAACTGGAAACAACGTTAGAGACTTGTAATGGCCCGGATGTTCCGGGCCATTTTGTTTGAATCTGTCCGCTTTGTGACAGTTATTCAGGACGTATACCGAGGCTCGTACGCCCTAACGCTACATCAAATGAGATGAAACGTTTCCTGAAAACGGATTGTTAATAGATTCCCCATTCGTAATACGTTTTGTTGGTATGGCTGTCGGCAAAATTTTTAAGTAGTTTAATGGATTTTTAATTAATAATAAAGTGAGTACGTTTCGCGCCCACTGCTTTTTATAGTACGTAAATGGAAGAAACAAAAGAAAATGTTCATCGCTCTGAAACGCAGAGTACTGAACGCATTGCCAATGACTTACCCAAGCGCGACGAGTTACTGCTGACGCCCGACGAACAACGTATCAAAGACGCTTTCCAGGATCATGACTGGAACGAAATAAAAACCGCCGATTCATGGGTCATCTTCAAAGTGATGGCCGAATTCGTGGAAGGCTTTGATAAACTGGCAAAAATAGGCCCCTGTGTGTCCATCTTCGGTTCAGCACGCACCAAGCCAGACAACCCCTATTACAAAATGACCGAAGAAATAGCGGCCAAATTGGTTCGGCATGGCTATGGTGTCATCACAGGCGGGGGGCCTGGTATTATGGAAGCGGGTAACAAAGGAGCCTTCGAACAGGGGGGCAAATCGGTTGGCCTGAATATTAAATTGCCCTTCGAGCAACACAGCAATATCTACATCGACCCCGACAAGAGTATCAACTTCGATTTCTTCTTCGTTCGTAAAGTCATGTTTGTTAAGTACGCTCAGGGCTTTGTCGTGATGCCCGGTGGTATGGGAACCCTCGACGAATTGTTTGAAGCTATTACGCTGATTCAGACCCGTAAGATTGCCCGTTTCCCGATCGTGCTCGTGGGAAGAACCTACTGGCAGGGGCTAATCGACTGGATTACGAACGTAATGCTGGGTGAGGAGCAAAATATCAACGCAGAAGATATGAAGCTTATTAGCATCGTCGACACACCTACCGAGGCTGTCAAAGTGATCGACGAGTTCTACAACAAATACCTGCTGAAGCCTAACTTTTGAGTAACGTGGACCGCACGGGTGGACAGGATCGGAGCCGCCCGTGCGGTCTCCGCGTTACTAAAATGGCGTTTCCTGACTCGGGTCGGCATTGCCGAAGTTCGACATGGTATTCGCTTTACTCTTGAAGACGCTACCTGCTGATGGGGGCGTTTCGAAACTGCTTAATCCGTTGACATCCGGTGCAAAGCCCTGCGCTTGAACAGGTTCGAAATACGAGTCAAGGTCGCAGAACTTGGTAAACTTACCAATGAATTTAAGCTGAACCGTATCCAGGGAACCACTCCGGTTTTTAGCGATGATAACTTCCCCGATACCAACTGTCGAATTTCCGTTTTCGTCGGCTGTAATGTTGTAATATTCAGGGCGATACAGGAAGCAAACCATGTCGGCATCCTGCTCGATAGACCCCGATTCCCGAAGGTCGGATAGCTGTGGTTTCTTGTCACCACCCCGGGTTTCAACGGCCCGGCTCAACTGAGAAAGGGCAATAACCGGTACGTTCAATTCTTTTGCCAGGTTCTTGAGCGCCCTCGAAATCGACGCGATTTCCTGTTCACGGTTGCCTCCCCGACCACCGGATGTGTCACCCGACATGAGCTGGAGGTAGTCGATCACGACCATCTGAATATCGTGCTGGGCTTTCAACCGTCGGCATTTTGCCCGCAGTTCAAGAATCGATAGGGCAGGGGTATCGTCAATGAAAATAGGCGCTTCGGTTAGCCGCTGAATTTTGTGGTGCAATTGCGTCCATTCGTGCGGAGCCAGCGTTCCTTTCCTGATTTTTTCCGAATCGATTTCTGCTTCAGCCGAGATCAGACGATTGACCAACTGGACGGACGACATCTCCAGAGAAAAAATCGCGACGGGTTTTCCATGATCGACAGCCGCATTGCGCAGAGCACTAACGACAAATGCAGTATTATGCGTAACGGTCATGTCCTCAAGCAGGAATAGTCGATTTCCGTCAATCGAGAAGCCGTAGTAATCGTCGACTTTATCGTATTCAACCTTAATACCGGTAACCCGCCAGTCAGCACGTGCTTTCAGGGCACGGGCTTTCTTTCGTTCTATACGTACCGGAATTGAATCAAGGTTACCGAAGATACGAAGCCGGTAAACAGTCGAAACATAGCCTATTTTAGTAATAGTGGCCTGTTTTTCTTTAAGCGAACAACGAAATCCCAGCGTGTCGCACAAATACTTAAGTTGCTCGGCAAGCTCTTTGTTTTTCTGGGTGATTTCGTAGCAATTAAACTCTTCCTGGTAGTGACCATCGCTGTCAATGAGACCAGCTAATAGCTTTAACCGACTTTCGGTTGAGTTAATCAGGTACTTGCGGGGAATATGTTTGCTTTCGATGACCGATAAGCCCTGGAGTTCAGTCTGTATATTGAATACGGGATTCCGCCCTGACTGATCTCCCCCACGCTGACCGGATGTTATACCATAGTTATTGGTCCGGTTAGCTTGTCGATACGTGACCATTTTTAGTCCAAGGTTATCTGCGTAAGATTGCAGATAGTCAATGACTTCGGTATCGGTGTTCGTGATGCGCGAACTATAGGAATGGCCATCTCCAAGCCATAACCCTACAAAATAGGGGTCAAGTGGAACAGTTTGTTCCGGGAAATCAACCGCAACTTTATAGCCTTTGTAATTCGATTTAAACTTGCTCGATTTACCTAAATAATCCCGAACGGTAATATTCAGAACATCGCCTTTTGTATGCCCCCCTTCGTTGCAGCTTCGCTTAAGCGAAAGAATGTGGCTTTCATTGACACGGTAGTCAATCCCTTTGTTCTGTCTTATCCAGTACATCCGTTCCTGACCGCGAGCAATGCTCAACACCCGTCTGGGGGTAGAGTCATCGCCCATTAACAGATCGCCTTCACGCACGTCTTCCACCTTGCGTAGCGACCCATCAAACATAACCACTTTGGTGCCTTTGCCAAGGCATTTGCCCATCGCTGGCCTGGCTGCCAGGATAATCAATTCGGTTGGCTGCCAGCCCGAGGTGACCCGGTCGAGGTTGGTAAAGCCGGATGGAACACCCGTTAAGCCTTCCTGATTTTTCTTGGTCTCGAGTTCATTAAGCGCCATCCGGACGATGGTGCTCATGTCGGCGTAATTCTTCTTGATGTTCGATTCCGAAATCTTGAAGAGCGACTGCTCCGTTCGGTCGAGGAGTTCGAAAACGTCTGTTGTATCCTCGTAGGCGTCGCGCAGAATTGTCGACGACATGGCGATGAGCGCCCGTTTGAGCGCCTGCTCCGACACAATCCGGGCGTGGTACTCAATGTTAGCCGCCGAGTTGACCCGGAAGGTAAGTTCAGAAACGAATCCACCTCCACCGACTAGTTCAATTTCTCCCGTCTTGCGCAATTGCTGCGTAACGGTCAGCAGATCGATAGGATCTGAATTGCCAAAAAGCGTCAGAATAGCCTGATAAATCCGCTGGTGGGCTTCTTTATAAAATGTCTCTGGTTTGAGAATATCGACAACCGACGAGAGGGCGTCTTTTTCAATCATCAACGCACCCAGAACGGCTTCTTCGAGGTCAAGCGCCTGGGGCGGAAGCTTGCCAAGGCCCGTATCG
Source organism: Spirosoma horti (assembly GCF_054776595.1). Taxonomy (NCBI): domain Bacteria; kingdom Pseudomonadati; phylum Bacteroidota; class Cytophagia; order Cytophagales; family Cytophagaceae; genus Spirosoma; species Spirosoma horti. The sequence continues at coordinate 62,302 of NZ_BAAHBQ010000001.1, read as the reverse complement.
AGCCAGTGGTTTCCTGCTTGTTGACGACCCCCGGCAAAGGCCGAAGGCTTACGAAGGTGTTGGTTGGGGCGTGCGTTATTCTCCATCTGTTAGTGCAAGTTTACGCAATCTATCCCCCATAAGGCAAGCCCGGCCAGTTCTGCGTATAGACCACGCCATTGCCAAAATGACCGTAACATTCTGGTAATGTTGACGCTACCTCGTTGAAAAAAAAATTGATTATTTGAGCAACGGTCAATGTATGGGTTTGCGTACATAATACAGAAGTGAAGTAGTGGTCTGTACATCAGCAAGATAGAGATTATATAGTACAAAATACTCGTTTTGTACAAAAAAATAACGGTAAATAAGAAATGGACTCAGGTGAATAAATTTTCGAAAAAACGCGTTGTACACGTAAAGAAATCGCTTACTTTTCGGAATCACACTTTAACGTAATTCATCGTTTGGTCGAAAAAGTCATCACCCTCGACAATGTATCGCTCATAGACTTCCTGGGCGTGGAGAACCACAATATCAAAGAAGTGGCTGCCGCCTTTCCTATGAGTAAAATTATCTCGCGTGGCAACGAGATACGTATTAAGGGCACGACGCCCGAGATTAGCCGCATCAGCGATATTCTGGAATCGCTGATGGAACATTATCAGAAATATGGGAAAATTACCCACGAAAACGTTCAGAGCTACCTAAGTCATAGTGGGCTGCCCGCAAATGGTGCCGGAATGGCGCCACCCGTGCCGCCCGATGATGACGAAGTGCTGGTATATGGAACACGTGGTGTGGTCGTACGGGCAAAAACGGATAATCAGAAGAGGCTGGTTGAAGCCGCCGAAAAATACGACCTGGTGTTTGCCATTGGGCCCGCAGGTACCGGAAAAACCTACACGGCCGTCGCTATTGCCGTAAGGGCGTTGAAAAATAAAGAAGTTAAAAAAATTATTATAACCCGGCCGGCCGTAGAAGCAGGCGAGAATCTGGGCTTTTTGCCAGGCGATTTAAAAGAGAAAATCGATCCCTATCTGCGCCCGATCTACGACGCGCTCGACGATATGATTCCGGCCGAAAAGCTGAAATTTTATACCGAGAACCGAATCATTGAAATTGCCCCCCTGGCCTACATGCGGGGCCGGACGCTGAACAATGCGTTTATTCTACTCGATGAAGCGCAGAACACGACCCCTATGCAGATGAAAATGTTTCTGACGCGGATGGGACCAACGTCGAAGGCAATTATTACCGGTGACCGCTCGCAGATTGACCTACCCAACCGGCAAAAATCCGGGTTGATAGAATCAGTCGATATTTTGAAAAACATCAAGGGAATCTCGTTCGTCGAACTGGATGGCCGCGATGTTGTCCGGCACCGGCTCGTTCGCGAAATTATTACAGCGTATGAAAAAGCAGGTCAATGACAACCTGATAAAGAAAAAACAAACCGGCTGGCGTTGGCTGGCCGGTTTGTTTTTGTATGTTACCGCTACTGCAGCCTGGGGGCAGACGGCGAAGGAGGAACTGATCAACCGCTGTGGAGTGGTTGACCATGAACGTATACTTCAGCAACGAGATCCTAATCGCCTGGGCCAACTCAATAAATTGAATCGCCTGATTGACGAGGCTCAAACAAAGAACCAATCGCTGAGGCAGGCTGCCGATGAAACCACTTATCGGATACCGGTTGTGGTTCACGTAGTGCATAGTAACGCGACGAATACCATTGGCGGAGCCAATAATGTCAATATTTCTGACGAACAAATCATATCCCAAATTCAGGTTCTGAACGAGGACTACCGTCGCAAAGAGGGAACGAACGGGTTCAATACCAGCCCGATAGGCGCAGATGCCAATATCGAATTTTATCTTGCAACAACGGACCCCGAGGGGAAAGCAACCAATGGCATAACCCGACATTATTACTCACAAAAATCATCGTTTAACGTTTTCGATGACGATGTATTACTCTCACAGATTGCCTACTGGCCCAGTGATCGGTATTTGAATATCTGGGTCACCAAAATTGATACATACATTGGCTATACGCAATTTCCAACGGCAGCAGATACGCTGAAGGGACTACCGACTTCGTCAAACGAATTTACGGATGGAACCATCATCGACTATCGTTATTTTGGCCGGCGAATTGGGACGGTCAATCCCTCATCCTTGTATGCATTAGGCCGTACAGCCACACACGAAATTGGCCATTGGCTGGGGCTGATTCATACCTGGGGCGACGGAAATGGATGTGCCGAAGATTATGTAGCGGATACGCCACCGACCGAAGACCGATCGGAGGTTTCCAAGCTGCTCAATTGTAATCAAACCTATTCAACCTGCTTTAATGGCCAGCGAACCCGCGATCTGATCGAGGATTACATGAACTACTGGCCCGATGCGTGCATGAATCTGTTTACGGCCGGACAGGTGGCCCGGATGCGTCTGGTCATGACACTGAGCCCTCGTCGGGCGCAGTTACTGAAGTCCGTATCGTCGCCCCTGGTAGAAACGGAAGCCCTGACGGTAAATTTGTATCCAAACCCAGCGACAAGTGATCCCTCGGTGGACGTTCAGTTAAAGGGTTTTCAAACGTTTAGTGTCGATCTGCTTGACGCAACAGGACGCCAGGTAAGGACCTATTCCTATACGAACTCCCCAAGCACTCGTGTCAGCCTTTCTGTGCAGGGATTGATGTCGGGCGTGTATATTGTTCGGGTCAAAACCAGCAGCGAAATAGCCAGCAAGCGCTTATTGGTGCGGTAATGTTGGTTTCTGGTTTCCGGTAGTGGTCCGTTGCTACAGCTGGCTGACACAAGCAATACTCACGCGACGGATCATCAAATGCCGCAAACCGTAAACACTAATTAATCTATTCTATGATTAACGTTTTACCTATTTCTACTTCTGCTGATCTACAAACAGCGTTTGCCATCCGCCATAACGTGTTTGTTGAGGAACAGCATGTCGACGCGCGGGAGGAGTATGATGAATTTGAAGAGAGTAGTACCCATTTTCTGGCTCGTGCTGATGGCACACCCTGCGGTACGGCTCGTTGGCGCCGGACCTCGAACGGCGTAAAGCTGGAACGATTTGCCGTACTCGCCGATTTTCGGGGACAGGGCGTTGGAAAGGCCCTGGTAAAGGCAGTGCTGGACGATGTTTTCAGCCAGCAACCCGAGCCCATTGAACGGATTTATCTTCACGCGCAGGTAACAGCCATGCCGCTCTACGCTGGCTTTGGATTCGTCCCCGTAGGGCCTATGTTCGAAGAGGCTGGTATCCGGCATTATAAAATGGTATTGCCCGGTTCAGCCTACGCCAAAGAATGAAAGGTAGCCCTTTTGTTCGCTACGTTGGCGCGCTGATTGCAGGAATCGTCCTGTACGGGCAACTGCCTAACTGGCCACAACTACCACTAGTCGCCTTGATTTTGGGTGTTTGCCTGCTGGGATGGGGTTCGTACCAGCAAGCGAAAAACCGAATCAAACCCATTCAGACGGGATCCGGCATGGGCGCTTTATTGATTCTTTTGGCGCTCGGCTGGGCCATTACCTACCAGCACACGGCGAGTAATGAGCCGACCAACATCGTTCATCTCGCCGATACGCTCAGGGCTTATGAAGGCGTCATTGCTGCGCAACCCGAAGAGCGTGCCAAAACGGTTCGGGTTGAAGTAGCCATTCGCCGGGGCAACTGGCGTGATCGCTGGCAACCGCTCACCGGCCGGGTGATTGTGTATCTTGACAAAGTGAAGGGGACGTCAACGCGGCAACCCATGCCCCGCTACGGAGAAGTCTGGCTCATATCGGGAGCCCCCCGTCCCATCGATCCGCCGTTAAATCCGGGCGAGTTCGACTATAAACGGTATCTCAGCTACCGGAATATCTACCACCAGCAATACCTGCGACCCTTCGAACGAACGGTTCTGGGAAATGAGCCACCAAGCCGTATAACCAATCTGGCTACCATCGTAAATCGGTGGGCCGATAGTGTTTTTACCCATCAGGTTGGCAGTCGGGCCGAATACGGTATTGTAAACGCCATGATCCTGGGCGTGCGCGACGATCTGGACACGGAGTTGTACCGGGCTTATTCGGCGGCTGGAGCCGTACATATTCTGTCGGTATCGGGGCTTCATGTGGGCATACTGTTTGCGGTATTGACCTACTTACTTAGCTTCCTGATCAAGCGGCCAGGGGGCAAATTGCTGGTGGCTTTTCTGCAATTAAGCGTTTTGTGGTTCTACTCCCTCGTTACGGGCTTTTCGCCACCCGTACTCCGGTCAGCGGCCATGTTTTCGATGCTTATTGTTGCGAATGCTACGGGGCGCCAGCAACAGTTGGCCAATACGCTGGGTGCATCGGCTTTTTTTATTCTTTGTTTCGACCCATACGCTGTCTTCTCGGCAGGCTTTCAATTGTCTTACCTGGCGGTGGGTGGCATAAGCGCGTGGCAGTCGCCACTGTATCAATCCCTGACTTTTCGCTATACATGGGCTAACCGACTGTGGGAATTAACGGCGGTGGCTCTGGTGGCTCAATTGATCACCTTCCCGCTGGGTGTTTTCTATTTTCACCAATTTCCCACCTATTTCCTGCTGGCCAATCCAATCGTGATTGTACTGTCAGAAATTCTGTTGCCGCTGGCCATGGCTATGTTAGCCTTTAGCTGGATACCGTACCTGAATGATGTGCTCGGGTGGTTTTTGCAAAAGGTAGCCTGGATTCTTAATTACACCGTAATGCAAACGGGTCGACTCCCCGGAGCGGCCTGGGATGGGCTCTGGCTTTCAGAAACGGCAATGGTACTACTCTATGCCGTTATTTTTGGGGGAGCAGCCCTGGTTCTCACCCGAAACCGAACCTACCTGTGGGTTACCTGTGTGGCCGCTTTGCTGCTGGCCGGGGTGACCATCTGGGACGACTATCAGCAAGCCCACCAACAACGGTTGGCCGTACATTTTCTGCCACACCGAACAGCGGTAAGTCTGACGGCTGGACATCGGAGCCAATTACTAACGGATCTCGATCGGACAGATACGCGTTCATTCGATTTTTACCTCAAAAATACATTTGGGCAATGGGGCGTCTCGGAACTGACTATTGCCAGTACCAGCCGGAAGGAAAAGGACGCTGATTCACTCGACCATATTCCTGGCTTTTACCAAACTCAGTCGTATGGCTTATGGGTCTGGCAGGGAAAAACGCTGTTGCTGGTCAACAAACTGACGGGTCGAAATCGGTGGCGTTTGCCCGCTGCAGTGGATTACCTCGTTATTCGTCGAAATGCGCTACAAGACTGGAACCAGCTCGCCGGTCGCGTCGTGGCGAAACATATTATCTTCGATGATTCGAATAAAACACCGTTGACAGATAAGCTTTTGGCCGAGGCTAAAGCACGAAAAATTGCCTGTTATTCTGTGCGCCAGATGGGTGCGTACGTCACGGAGCTTAGGTGACGGGTCGCCATTGGGAACGTAAATGACTGGAAAAGGGATGAGGCCGTCAGTTAACGATATCGTTAGCTGACGGCCTCATCCCTTTTCCAACTAAACGCCTTCTACCGGGTATATAAAGCCCCTTTGGCAATAGTTGACTCGTATTCGAAATTGATCGTTTCCAAAAACTTGCCGGTCACCCAGCCCACATCGGCATTACGAACGAAGACGAATCGTTTTGGTTCGGCATTCATGGCCGAGTACGTTTTCATAATGGATTCCAGCCATAAAGCACCGGCAATAAGTTGTTTTTCATTCAGTTGACTTTGAATCGACGTTATATCGCTCTCAGCCTGGGCTTTAATTTCCGGATTGGCAATGCCGTTCAGGTTGGGCTTGGTTAACTCACGATAGTCGGTCAAGGCCAGTCGTTTAAAGCGTTCCACGTCATCCATCGTAACCGCTACAGCCGTGATGCCCGCTTTTTCTGGATGTAAGTACGTGATTAGTGCCCAAACGATGTCGCCACCCACACCCACTGTTTTCCGCTTTTGTAACCCTTGATTACTGGCGTTCAGACGGGGAGCCAGTTCACTATCGGCAATGGTTTTGATAACCCGTTGCGCTTCCTTTCTATAGGCATCCATGTTCATCGACCGCTTGTTGTCGATCTGACTAACGAGCGAGTTGATGCCAACGGGAACATCGATGCCATGAAACATTTTGTTAGCGGGGCCAGCGGCCTGCTCGAAATAGCCGCCCAGGGTACTGTTGCTGCCAATGTCCAGAGCAGAGGTCGTTGGCCATACTTTGCGGGGAATAGCCCCCGTCGTAAACAATTCGGCCTCCCGATTGGCGGTAAGTGAGGTGTCTATTTTCAGGCTGCTGTTGGGCAGCACACGCGCCAATTGGTCATATAGCTTCTTTCTTGCCTGCGGATTCCTGGCCAGCTCTTCCCGAACATCGTTACCAAGAACGATAAATACCCGTTCGTTGGGAATGTTATAGTGTTGAATCGAATCCAGACAAACTTTCAGCGCATCCTGAGTAGGGCGGTAATTGCCGGACGCATCCGCAAAAAGCGTAACGGATGGATTGGGTATATCTACGGTAGATTTAATTTCTTTTTCGTAGAAATCGGTCTCGTACTTCGTTTTTAGGATCGCCAGTTTAATGGCCGACGTGCCAATTTGTATTCCTGCGTACAAATTTTTGTTGGACAGATTCCGGACTACCTCATTTACTCCCCAGGCACTGGCAACATACTTTAGTTTTAGATACTGGGCGCGTGCTTTCTCCAGGTAGCGGATGGCCGTGGTGCTATCCCGCAAATCCATGTAAGACAGGCCCAGCAGCTCGTTGGCAACGGCCTCCCAGTAAAAATTGGTTTTTTGAACAGCGGGTATCGCTCGTTTAATCAGGCTGATTGCCTCGTCCGACTTTTCGACCGCACGAAGCGTGTTAGCCAGCTTAATGTACCGGATTGCCTGGGTAGTACTTTGGGCTGGCTGAGCCAGCCCCGTCTTACACCAGAAACAGACTAAAAAGAGTAAGGGGAATAAGCGTTTCATAAGTTGGGCGAATTTAAACTAGGTATATCGCCACACTTACGTAATAACTTAATCCTTAGACTTACGGATTGACCCGAAAAATGACCTGTTTTTCGTAAACTAATTAACCGGTCTATTTTTGGCCTTATCCCTGACTGGCTGCCCGACTTGTCGAGTCTTTTTTCGGAGCAGCAGGTCGCCAGCCCCCAATTTCCTTCTGCATGGCTTCTTTTTTAGATTGATAGAGCGTCCATTGTTCGGGTGTCAGAATGGGCTTCAGCTTCTCTTCTTTTTCTTCATTGAACATAAGCATTACATCTTTCACCTGCTTGATCGTTTCCGGCGAAGGCCGGCCGCCACCTGTGCCAATAATGTCTTTAATGGCATCCTGCTGCTGACTGGCGTATTCATTATTGAGTTGTTTGACGGATTTGGCCTGCTCTTTAGTCAACTCAAGATTTTCTTTCAACCATTTGGTTTCCTTTTGAGCCATGTCGCCGGCAATATTGGGAACAGAAGCTTTTGGTGGACTACTGGGCATGCTTTGCCCCATACCCCGACCACCCATACCTCCGCCATAGCCCCCTCGACCGTATCCCCCACCGTAACCACCATACTGGCCAAAGCTATGCAAGCTGATGAACAGCGCCAGGCAACACAACCACATCGTTAATTTATTCATGACAGTTACAGGAAAGTAAATAAATAGCCTCTGATTACCGATTTGGTTTGTTCGGTAAAACAGAACAAAAATACAGGAAGTTATCGGGCTTTCGGATGCAGAAAACCACTAAACTTTTTTCGTAAACGTGCCGTTGTCCTGTTGTATGGAAATGCTAGAAAAAATCCGCAAAGCGTATACGGAGTACGTACTCGAAAACGGCAAACAACCTACCTCCGTTTTTCAGTTTGCCAAGAAACTAAAAATAGCCGAGGCTGACTTTTACACCCACTACACATCCTTCGATGCCATTGAAGCCGATATCTGGCTGGCTTTCTTCAAGGATGCCAAAACAACGGTGGAAACCGACGAGACGTATCAGGGATATTCTGTTCGGGAGAAACTACTGGCTTTCTATTACACCTGGATCGAGCTACTCAAGGCGCAGCGCAGTTTTGTCGTTTATAGCTTTGGTCGATTAAAGGACCAGAGCAAAGGCAAACGTATTCAAAGCCTGACGCCCAAAGTCCCCATCTTAAACCCTTTCAAGGACGAGTTCTTCGATTATGCCCGCGATCTGCTGGCCGAAGGTCGGGAAAGTAAAGAAGTCGAACCGCGCCCGTTTGTGACCGACCGTTACCCGGATGCCCTTTGGGGACAAACACTTTATCTGCTTGATTTCTGGATACGTGACGTCAGCAAAAATTTCGAGAAGACCGACACCGCTATTGAAAAATCAGTCAACACAGCTTTCGATCTGATCGGCCGTTCGCCATTGGATACCCTGTTCGATTTTGCCAAGTTTATGTACCAAAATAAATGAGTGAACGAGCGAAATCGGACCGCCGAAGCGGTATGAATGAGTGAATGCATCCGGCACAAAAATCACTCTTTCGCTCCGCTTCGGCACTCCGATTTCGTTCGTTCACTCTTTTTTCACTCATCAAGAATGAAGATCCAGACATCCGTTCCAACGAGTAAAGTTGCGCGTGCCAGTCAGTTTATGAAGGCTGGTGTCAAGGTTGGTGGTAATTATATAAAACATTATAGTAAGAAACTACTTGATCCTGGTTTGTCGAAGGATGAATTGCATAAGGACAATGCGGCCGATATTTATGATGCCTTGAGTGAGTTGAAGGGGTCGGCCCTGAAGATGGCCCAGATGCTGAGCATGGACCGGGGATTGCTGCCAGTGGCTTACTCCGACAAGTTCACGATGGCGCAGTATTCAGCACCACCATTGTCGGGACCGCTGGTTGTCAAGACATTCAAAACGTATTTTGGCAAAACGCCCGCGCAACTATTTGACAAGTTTAGCGTCGAAGCCGTCAATGCAGCCAGCATCGGTCAGGTCCATCAGGCCTGGAAAGATGGAAAAAAGCTGGCCGTTAAAGTCCAGTATCCGGGGGTGGCTGATGCCGTCAGCTCGGACCTGAAAATTGCCAAACCGCTCGCCGTTCGACTATTGAACTTAAATGAACGGGATATTGACCGGTATATGGGCGAAGTGGAGTCGAAACTGCTGGAAGAAACTGACTATGAGCTGGAATTGAAGCGGTCCATAGAGATTTCTGAAGCCTGTGCCCACATTCCGGGTTTGGTATTTCCCAAATACTATCCTGAATTATCGTCGAAACGGATCCTGACCATGGACTGGCTCGATGGGATGCATCTGAAGGAGTTCATGAAGACGAATCCGTCGCAGGAAGTTCGGGACAGGATCGGGCAGGCGCTCTGGGATTTTTATGATTACCAGATTCACTCTCTGCGTCAGGTTCATGCCGATCCGCATCCGGGTAATTTTCTGATGCGGGCCGATGGCACCATGGGTGTTATCGATTTCGGCTGCGTGAAGGTTATTCCCGATTTTTATTACGACAACTATTTCCGGCTGGTCAATCCGGACACCATTGATGACGATCAATTGACCGAAGAGATTTTCGAAAACCTGGAGTTCCTCACAGACGCAGATTCACCTAAGGAACGGGCTTTCTTCTCTGATTTATTTAAGCAGATGACCCGCATGCTGGCTGAGCCCTTTGCCGTCGATGCGTTCGACTTTGGGGATGACGCTTATTTCAATCGGGTCTATGCATTTGCTGAAGGATTGGCCAATGTGGAAGAATTGAAAAACTCTAAAGTTGCCCGTGGATCGCAGGATGGCTTATACGTGAATCGAACCTATTATGGTCTTTACGCCATGCTGAACGAGCTAAAAGCCCGCGTAACAACCACCAAGCCCGAGTGGCTACGTTCGACTAAGGCACTGGTTTAAGAACACATCAAGCGCATACGTATAAAAACAGACGCACAAAGAATGGGGGAGGTTTCTCTATACTTTGTGCGTCTGTTTTATGTGATTTCCCCAACCCCAAATTGATTTGATTAAGGTAACGGGGAAAAAGACCTCATTTATCTATTCTCGCCGGGTTGAAAACCGGCGAGAATGAATGAATAACGACGCTTAGTTAATTCGACTCAGTCAGGGAGCTTAGGTTGAGAATCGACGCTTTCTAAAAGCCAAAACGGCTTCACTTTTTCTCCGCAGACTGATAGATTCGCTCAACGATCTCCTGTAAAATGGCTCCCTGTTCAGCCGTGCAAACCGTGGAGGGTTTCCCGTCGCAGGCATCCAGAAAGGCCATCGTATTTTTAAGCTGGATATCCGTTTCTTCCAGATACGGAAACTGTACATCGGCCAACTCCCCAGCTATTTCGGTATGAAGTGAAAACGGGAAAAGTTTTACGCCCCCCTTACTACCGAAGATTTCCAGATTTCGATCTTTATCGGCCTGGGTGTTCAGGGCAAACGATGCCGAGAGCATAATCGATACATTGTTCGGAAACGAAAGATAGGCCGTGGCCGCATCTTCGACCTCAAACGTATTTGGATTCCAGTTACCCATCAATCCTTTACCGCCCGCTTTGCCAATCTGGTCAAACGTATTACCGAGCACCTGGTCGGGCGTTGGGTAGCCCAGTGCACAGAGGGCTAAGTCGAGAACGTGAACGCCAAGGTCCATTAACGCACCACCGCCCTGCATGGCTTTATTGGTAAAATAACCCCAACCCGGAATGCCCCTTCGCCGTAGAAAGTGAGCCTTGATGTGGTAAATGTCGCCGAGCAAACCATCGGCCCGGCAGTGCATCAGTAATTTCCATTCACTCGTTTGCCGGAGCTGAAAGTTATAGGCCAGCGTCAAGCCTTTCTGGGCCGCCAGATTGGCCATATCCCGGGCCTGTTGAGCCGAGATAGCGGGTGGTTTCTCGCAGAAAACATGGCAATTTTGCGCCAGCGCTTCCATTGTCTGAGTAAAATGCAAGTTGTTGGGTGTGCAAATGACGACGACATCCGGTACACACTGTTCATACAGCGAACGGGTGTTGTCGAAAGCCTGAGAAATACCGTGTTTATCAGCCAGGGCGCGGGCTTTCGCCAGGTCGCGGCCGCAAACGGCTACAAGTTCTACCCGATCGGCCAGTTGCTTGAGGGCCGGGATATGATTGTTGTCGGCAATGTTGCCACCCCCAATAATGGCTGCTTTCAGTAAGGGCATAGGGAAAGTAGGTTTGACCGGCCGAAATTGAGTAAAATGCCCGAACATTCCGTTGTGATTACGCCCGGAATGAACGATTCGTGCTCGATTCGTGAATTATTTCGTAATTTCGATGTTTTTCAGATAGATAATTACTCATACTCATGATTGAAAGACCCATTACAGATTGGCTTCCTCTAACAATGAAAGAGGTCGAAAAAAGAGGTTGGGACGAAGTGGACATTGTTCTGGTTTCAGGCGATGCTTACGTGGACCACCCGGCTTTCGGAACCGCTGTGATTGGCCGTATCATGGAAAGTGAAGGCTTTCGGGTAGCGGTTGTTGCACAGCCCAACTGGAAAGACGATCTGCGTGATTTCAAGAAATTTGGTAAGCCTAAATATTTCTTTGGGGTTACGGCGGGTTGTATGGACTCTATGGTCAATCACTACACCGCCAACAAACGACTGCGTTCGAATGATTCGTACACCCCCGGTGGCGAAGCGGGCTTCCGACCCGATTACGCGACGACGGTGTACTCCCGAATATTGAAAGAATTGTATCCTGACGTGCCGGTGCTTCTGGGTGGCATTGAGGCTTCCCTGCGCCGGGTAACGCACTACGATTACTGGCAGGATAAACTGATGCCGTCCATTCTGGTGGATGCTGGGGCCGACATGCTGGTGTATGGCATGGGTGAACAGCCCCTACGTGAAATTCTGAAACTGGCGCGGCAGGGTGTACCGTTTTCGTCCATGCGGAATATCAATCAGGTGGCGTTTATGCACGATGCCCGCGCTCCGTTGGCTGACTACAACAACTGGAGTACCGTTGAACTGGCGAGTCATGAGACCTGTCTGAAAGACAAGATCAAGTACGCAGCCAACTTTAAAATCGTGGAGGTCGAGTCGAATAAATGGCAGGCCAACCGCATTACCCAAGAGGTGGGCGATCAGGTACTGGTCATCAATCCGCCCTTCAAAACGATGGAGGAGGCTGAGATCGATAAGTCGTTCGATTTGCCGTACACGCGGATGCCCCATCCGAAATACAAGAAACGTGGCCCCATTCCGGCCTATGACATGATCAAATTCTCGGTCAATATGCACCGGGGTTGTTTTGGTGGTTGTAGTTTCTGTACCATTTCGGCGCATCAGGGTAAATTTATTGCCTCGCGATCTGAGAAATCCGTGCTGAAAGAGGTCGATGAAATCACGAAGCACCCGGAATTCAAGGGCTATATCTCCGATCTGGGTGGTCCATCGGCGAATATGTACAAGATGAAGGGCAAAGACGAATCGATCTGCGCCCGATGTCAGAGTCCGAGCTGTATTCACCCGGTTATCTGTTCCAACCTCGACACCTCGCACAAGCCATTGACGGAGTTGTATCGTAAGGTAGATGCTAATCTGGCCATTAAAAAAGCGTTTGTGGGTTCGGGCGTGCGGTACGATTTACTGGTTGATGATTTCAATAAAAATAACAGCGATGGTAACCACGACGAGTACATGGAGCAGCTTGTTACGCGCCACGTATCAGGTCGCCTGAAAGTGGCTCCTGAGCATACCGCCGACGATACGTTGCGGGTCATGCGGAAGCCATCGTTCAAGTATTTCAAGTTGTTCAAGAAGAAGTACGACGAGATTCAGGAAAAGCATAACCTCAAACAACCCCTGATTCCGTATTTCATTTCGTCGCACCCCGGTTGTGAAGAGCAGGACATGGCTAACCTGGCTGCCGAAACTAAAGACCTTGGTTTTCAGCTCGAACAGGTGCAGGATTTTACACCCACTCCCATGACCGTGGCCGAAGTAATCTACTATTCCGGCGTTCATCCCTACACGTTGAAGCCTGTGAAAACGGCCAAAACACGGGACGAAAAACAGGCACAGAATCGGTACTTCTTCTGGTACAAACCCGAATACAAAGACTGGATCCGGAACCGGCTGAACAAGCTCAATCGGCCCGATCTGGTAGAACGGCTACTGGGTAGTAAAACGGGAAATACAGGTAAGACGACCTCTTCGGGAAACTATTCGGGTAGAAAAAGACGGTAGGAGAGTCTTCTTTTTCTGGTTCGATACCACCTCGTTCACCGTGAAGTTTGGCGACTTAAAAACGCAAATTTCGTGGTGAACGATTTTTTTAGACTGATCTTTGCCAAATGGTACCAACCACCGACACATCCGTAACTAATCTGAATACAGACGACCTCCAGACGAATGCGTCTACCGTACGTCGCCAGAGCGCACCAGCCGCTAAGCCCCGGTTCGATGATATTTTTATGGACCTGGCCGTGAATTTGGCCAGACGATCGCACTGTATCAAAGCGCAGGTTGGGGCCGTCCTGACCCGCGACACCCGAATCATTTCGATTGGGTATAATGGCCCCCCCGCCGGGACACATAATTGCGATGAGGAGTTTCCTGATGTGGGTTGTCCACGGGATTCTAAAGGTTCGTGTTCACTGGCGCTCCATGCTGAGCAAAATGCCATACTGTATGCCGCAAAAAACGGCTCCGAAATTGAAGGCTCAACGATCTACGTAACGCTGTCGCCCTGCATTGCTTGCGCCCGGATCATTTACAGTATGAAAATTGCGCGGGTCGTTTTTCTGAATTCATACGCCGAATACAAAGGGATTTCGTCCGACGAAGGCGTTGATTTTCTCCGTCGGTTTGGTGTGCTGGTTGAGCGGTATGTGCCAACGGAGGGCGTCGCCCTGGCAGCTGAGCCACCAATAGCCCAGGCGACGGTATGAATATACTGGCGCATGGTTATCTGTCGAATCGAAACACAGGTTTACTCATTGGGAATTTTATTGGCGATTTTATAAAGGGAGACCCCGCCCGCCCTCGTCACAACTTATCGCCCGAAGAGGTGATGGGCGTTCGTGTGCACCGGGCCATCGACTCCTTTACAGATGCCCACCCCGATGTGGCGGCTGTGCGTGATTTATTGCATCCACGCTGTCACAAGTATGCCGGGGCGGCCGTTGATATTTTCTTTGACCACTTTCTGGCGATCAACTTTGAGCCGCTAACGGGTGAAACCCTGGCTACTTTTACGCATTATTTCTATCAGACCCTGCTCGATAATCAGGCTCGTTTGCCGGTCGACGCATCCCGAATGGCCGATTATATGATTCGGCAGGATTGGCTGACGAATTACCAGTTTATCGAAGGGGTTGACCGGTCGCTCAAAGGAGTGTCCCGGCGAACCGCTTTCCCATCGGGATTAGAGACGGCTATTCTGGATTTAGAACGGTATTATGAGCTAATTGCCCGCCATTTCACGTATTTTTGGCCTACCTTAGTTGAACACGTACAACAGACGCGCATCGCGTTGACACACTCATGATGAAATCTAAAAAAAGCATTTTCCCCCTGGCCCTGGTGGCTATACTGTTAGCCATTCTAATCGGTCAGGCTGGCTGGAAAAAAGCGGAGCCCTGGAGTCCTGAACAACTGCTGGAACCCGCCGATCTGGCCCAGATGATAAACGACCCATCGGCAGCAAAGCCGCTCATTATCAGCATCGGACCAGCGGCTACCATCAAAGGGTCGGTCGGTATTGGACCGGGCAGCGAAGCCGCAAATCTGGCGAAACTGGAGGAGCTACTTAGTAAAGAATCTAAAGATCGGGCCATCGTGATTTACTGCGGCTGTTGTCCGTTCAAAAATTGCCCGAACGTGCGCCCCGCGTTTACGAAGCTGAATGAACTGGGTTTCAAGAATCACAAATTGCTGAATCTGGCCAAAAACCTGAAGACTGACTGGCTCGATAAAGGTTATCCGGTTGCTGAATAGAATGAGAGTGCTGCTGACTACTTGACATCAAGTAATGAGCAGCACTAATGTAGTCCTTGATCATTCCTCAATTTATGTGCCCCGCCTTTTATAGCGAACGAGCTAACGAACCGGGCTATGGCCAATGAAGTCCAGATACCGTCTTATCGCCTTTGTACTGGCGCTCATCATCATTAACGGACTCGCGTTCAGCATTGCTCTGGTCGACAAAACCAGCTATAAAAATGCGTTGTACTACCGCTTTACGCGGCAGCGCTTTGCCTGGATCGTGTCCAGTCCACCGCCACAACACGCGATCAATGCCGGTTGGTCTAAGGCGAGTCTCAACGCTGCTTTTGCTACGACGAACGCTGCATCGGTGGGCTCTTCCTCTTCCGATTCGATCTTTACGCGCGCCGTTGTACTTGACAATGGGACGAACAAAGCGGTGGTTATCAGCATTGACTTGCTCATGATGCCACCGTTGGTTGCTGTTGAGTTGCAAAAGCAACTGCCTAAACTTGGCTTCGACTGGAAGAACGTGTACCTGGGAGCAACCAATTCGCACCCAAATCTGGGCGGATGGGCCAACGACTACATGAGCAAAAAGAGTTTGGGCGATTATGATAAAACGTTAGTTGACAACCTCACAAAAGCCATTCTACAAGCCGTTGCGAGCGCTCAGAAAAATAGCGCTGTTGTTCAAACGGGGTATACGCAGGTTGAGCATGGCCATTTTCTAAAACTACAGAAACGATCCGGCGAGTCGGCAGTCATGTACTCGACCGATGCGCCACAACTGCTGGCCGATCTGGCTAATTCGTCTCCTGGACGTAGTTTGGGCAATCTATTGACTACCCAACTGGAGAAAGAGACAGGGAGCTTTGCTCTGTATATGGTTGGTGCAGTTGATCGACCTACCGAAAAGATAAACGCCCCGTCGGGTCGAGTCGATAGCGTGTTGGCACGCGTTGTACCAATGCTCAAAAACCTGCCGCTTCACACCGACAGTGTATTGGTGGCGCAAACGGTACCACTTATTCAAAGTGATCCTCAGGTGCGGCTCAGTAAAAGCTGGCGGCTCAAACCCTGGCTTGTGAAAGCGATTTATGGTGATTATGGTGCGGATATGAAGGCGTTACGGATTGGAAAAACCGTTTTTGTTGGCAACCCTGGCGCTTTTTCGTCCGAGTTGGCCTCGGAATTGCAGGCAACCCCCACCGGAGAAAGGAATAACCTGGTGATCACCAGTTATAATGGCGGCAACATTGGCCAAATTGTGCCGGATCGCTACTATGACGATCCAAAAAGTCCGTACGACATCCATGACATGAACCGTTTTGGGCCGCATACCAGCGCTTTCATCATGGAGATGGTCCAGAACCTGGTGAGTAGTCTAAAATAAGAGAAGCCGCTGGTTAGTATCTGACAAAAGATGGAGCGACCAGTTCCGGCTATTTTTTGAGCTCAATTACAGGATGAGGGTTTGCCAATAACTGTTGAAACCAACGTCCCGATGCCTTAACAATTCGCTGTTGCGTCCGAAAATCCACGTAAACCAGCCCGAAACGGGGACGATAGCCCTCGGCCCATTCAAAATTATCCAGGAATGTCCAGGCGAAATAGCCCTGCACCGGAATGCCCTCCTGCTTGGCCCGCAGCACTTCCCGTATGTAATTCTGGTGGTATTCGACCCGGGCTATGTCGTTCACCCGGCCTTTTTCTACAGTATCGTAAAAGGCGGCTCCACTTTCGGTAATGTAGATTTTTTTGACGCCCTCGTACTGGCTGAACTGTTTGATAATCCGATACATACTTTCCGGATATACCTCCCAGCCCATTTCAGTAATGGTTTGGACGTTACGCCGTAAGGGCGACACATCTTTAGCCCATAGATAAGGCATAAAATAAGACTGTTCAACAACGGCTCGGAAGTAGTGCTGCAAACCGATGAAGTCAAAGTCAAACGCCAGCCGGTCGAAATCACCGGGTTTTGCCACTTTTTTGGCGATGCCACCCAGAAACGGAAGTTCATTGACAGGATAGCCTAACCCAAGAGCGGGTTCGATGTAGAGCCGGTTCAGAAGGGCGTCAACACGAGTAGCAGCGGGCTGATCGCGGGGGGTAAACGGGTCGATGGGCGAGCAGGAAAACGTAGTGCCCACTTGTGCGTCAGGGACGTTTTGCCGGACAATCCGGCCACCCTCGGCCTGTGCCAGCGCGGTGTTGTGAATGGCGGGCAGGAGGTTCCGAAAACTACGTCGTCCGGGGGCATGCTGTCCTGTAAAGTACCCCAGAATAGATGAGGCCAGGGGCTCATTCAGGATAATCCAGTGCTTGACTTTATGCCCGAATGCTTTGGTCGCAACATCCACGAAGTCGCCGAACCAATCTACAATCTGGCGGTTAGGCCAGCCGCCTTTGTTTTCAAGTGCCTGTGGTAAGTCCCAGTGATACAACGTGATCCAGGGGGTAATGCCAAGAGCGAGGCAGTGGTCTATAAGCTGATGATAGAATGTAAGGCCGGCCTGATTGATGCGACCGCCGTGGCGTGGACCCGTACCTTCAGGCAGAATACGGGACCAGGATAGCGAAAATCGAAAGGCATCGAATCCTAGCTCTTTATGAAGTTCCAGGTCAGACGCATAGCGGTCGTAAAATTCGCAGGCTATATCGCCATGTTCGCCGGTCTTGATCTTCCCTTTCTGATGGCTAAACGTATCCCAGATGGATGGCCCGCGCCCGTCTCGATCAACAGCGCCTTCAATCTGGTAAGCCGCCGTAGCCGTACCCCAACTAAAATCGGGGCCAAAATCGTGTTTAGTCATCAGACAAATATAGCTTCTGTAGGCGAAGCAATCGACCAGTCAACGCGTTGGCTTCTGCGATTGTTTGATGGTTTTCGCTAGTCAAGGCTGTCGCGTCTTTTTATACCGTGTGCATCCGTGTTTCGTGCCAAACAAAATGCCGTTGTCTGCGTACATTTAGGGCAAAACTAATGCCCTGATTGGTTATGCCCATCATCAGCCGGAAAAAGCAGATTTATGCCATCAACGACCACCTGCGGGCGTATCTGATGCAGTATAATCGCGAACATTCCCTCCCAATTCATTATACAGATTTATTACGTTACGATAATTCAATATCGCTCTTCGATAAACGGGATCGGGATACACTTTGGGAAACGGTTTTTTACCCAGCGTCAGAAATTAATGATATTCTGCTGGCACTTAAGACCATATATGCTACTCTGAAAGCAGATGGCGATATGTCGGTAACGGGCCATCTGGCCATCGATCGGGTCGATTTGTGCTCGTATGGCAACACCATGCCATTTCGGGTTCGCATTCGTAATCTGGTCAACGATAACTTCGACTATTTCTACATCAAAAACGCCGACGCATCCCGCGTGTATGGGCTGGAATTAGAGCATATTCTATCGCCCAATCGAATCAGTTATCTGACCAGTGGAAGTACGCTGATCGAGGAACACATTGCGGGGATTCCGGGTGATATGTTCTTTGAACAGCAGATGCAGGACCCCGATCGGAACCCGGTTCGGCTCTGTAAAGAATTTGTTAAATTTAATGAGCGCTGCTTTATCCGGTTGCTGGGCGACATGCACTCGAGCAATTTCGTAGTCGATATTACCCCGGATTTTGATGAAGTTTACTATCGCATACGGGCCATCGACTTCGACCAGCAATCCTATGAAGGGCGTAAATCGGTTTATATGCCTCAATATTATCGGCAGAATCAGCCCATCATCGACCTGGGAACAGCTACTCTTACGCCCGAAAGCGTACGGCAGTATCAGGTAGAAGAACGATCCCTGGTGGCGGGGCGGCTGCGGGTTGAACAAATACGCATTCATGACCTGATGGGGGCCATGCGAACAGATACAATTGCTCCGCCAGCCAATGTTGAGCAACTGGGTGCGGCATTGAACCGTCATTATCACACCAGCAGCTTCAACAATTGCCGAACTATGGGCGACCTTGTCTGGCGAAGTCTGGAAGTGGTATCGGCTCATTAAACTAGCTCCCCATGGTTGACATAGTCAACCATGGGGAGCCATTTAAGTGCAGTGAATGAGCTGATTACCCTTAGCCTCTACGACCGTAGGGAGTTGGGCGGTTATTGAACCGGTTAGGTTGCTGAACAGCAAACAAACGGTCGCGTTGAGCGGAGTTTAATACCGCCAGCATATCCTGGCGCTTACGGAGCTGAAGCTGACGATAGCCATCGGGCGTCATGCGGCTGCGGGCCATGAGTTCATCGTAGTTATTTTCGATCTTACGAAGCTGCTTTTCCTGACGACGGCTTAAGCCGACAATGGCATCGATACGGTCAATTTTTAACTCGTCCTGATACTGATCATTGTTGTATTGTGAACCTTTCGCGGGTACCGGACGATTGTCGAAAGGTCTTGAATAAACGCCTTGTGCAAACGTGGCACCAGAAGCAAGGGTAAATAAAGTAAGGGCGGCTGCGATTGTCTTTTTCATGATCCGTTGGTTGTTTTTATGTGTTACTTGATCGTTAGAGACAAATTGCCGGGCTGCGTTTAATGGGAGAGTAGGCGCATCTGGCTGAGTGCCCGATTTGGCTTCCCGAACGGGCTTGATTTACTCCCGAATGGCCTTTTCTTTTTCCAACTGCCGGTGTGCCATCGATTGCGCTAGAATGCTGGCGACAATGAGCTGAAGCGCATGATACATCATAATGGGCAGCAGGACAACCCCCGCAACCGAACCCGGGAACAGGACATTGGCCATGACGCTTCCCTGTACCAGTGACTTTTTGGAGCCACAAAATAGGGCCGTGATCCGATCTTCACGACTAAACTTCAGCAGACGACTAAGTACATGGACGAATCCGTAGATAAGGAAAAACAAGCCCAGCATCATCCCCGCCAATTTTACCAGATCAGCCGCTGAAAATTTAGCAAACAAGTTGAGCGAAAACGACTCACAAAAGGCGGTATAGACAATGAGCAGAATGGTGAGTTGATCAAAATAGCGTAGATACGATTTGTGCCGTTCGGCGAACCAGCCCAGTTTACGATTCAGTAAAAGCCCCAGCACCACCGGCACAATGACCTGTACTGTTAGCTTGCCGATAACACTGGTGAGGTCAAAGTGCCCGTTTGAACTGGCTAGTAAGAAACTCATCCAGAGGGGCGTAATAAATACACCGATCAGGCTGGAAATGCTGGCGTTGAAAATGGCGGCTGGGATGTTGCCGTTCGCAATGGAAACCATCACCACCGACGACGACACGGTGGAGGGCAGGGCGGCCACGTAAAAAATACCCAGCCAAAGTAATTCCCTATCGGGGGTGAGTAGCAACGAGCGAGCCGCTAATACAACCGCCGGGAAAACAATGAACGTGGTCGTGTGGATGACCAGGTGCAACCGATAATTTCGCAGACCTGCTCTTAACTGATTGAAATTCAGTCGAAGACCATAGAAAAAGAAGATGAACGACACCCCGTAATTGGCCAGAGACGATAGCGATAGCGGACCTTCCTGAATGCCGGGACCGGGCCATAATCTGGCTAAACCAATCATGCCCAGCAGGGCCAGAATAAACCAATCAAGACCCACACGGGCCAGTAAAGAGCCTAAAGACGATTTTGCCATAGAAAGAATAACCGCTCCGGGCTCAATACCGTTTGGTTGTGATTGCTACCGCACTTTAATGATTTCCCCAAAATAATTCATTGTCACCAGGTAATCGGACGTCTTTTTGCTTTCTGGCTCAATCAGGCGCATCGAAATAGTGATGTACCGTTGACCATTAAAGGTAGGCTTGTACGTAACACTCTGGAGAATGGCCTGTTCAATGGGCTTGTCGTTTTTGGTGAAATAAACCAGATCATCTTTTAAAAGCGTCCGTCTGAACACCTGACTACCTGATTTCTTCGTTGCCCGGATCGTTACGCTATTGTTGAAATAGCACCCATTGGCCACCTGCAGTGAACTGGTATCCTGATCGACAGTTATTGAAACGGTCAATGCTTTCGCTGATTCCTGGTAAATATCAGCTTTGCCCAGCTTAGCGGACTTCACTATTGACTGACAATCACTGGTTTTAGATACTCGGGGAGTGGCCATTAAATCGGCAGAAGCCTGAGTCGTTTGGGCTGTATTCTCCTGTTTTTTTTCGGTTTGTCCACAGGCTTGTAACAAGCAGGCTGCAAACAGCGCCATGAATACGTTTTTCATGCCGTAAATTTCTTATTTATCCCCTAACAAAATAGCATTAGGTGCCTCATTTTAGCCGCCAAAATAAGAAATAGGGAAGCGTGTTACTTTTTGAATCACCACCAGTCAAAACAGCTCAGTTGAGTATAAAGGATATGAAAAGGCGTTGGTTTTCAACGCTCTTTAACTCAAAATAAAATTTAGTCATTTAAACGAAATCTAAATGCTCGCAAATTTCGTTTATTGAACAATATTGATTTTAATTTGCACTGCTATGAAACGGTTTCGCTCAATCTCGCTTGATCCTGTCAATACAATTGCCTGGACAGGCATTCTTGTCCTTTCAGTTTTATTTGCGTTTGGCCTCGCTATGATCCTGTTCTAGGTCAGCCAACAAATTGTTTTCACGTACTGATTTTGCTTTCCATTCCCGATTCAGCCAAATGGCGGATGAATGAATCCTATTTGCACTGCAAGATTCATTCACTAGCCAATCAGTTTCGCCTGTCAATTTGGGGAAGGTTTATGCAGGTCTGTTGATTTCCGCCTATTCGTCAGCTAGAATTATCGGGTTCCAGATGCGCTGAAGGCTCCCGTAAAAGTCATCGTTAGATTGAGAAAGAAGCCTCTGCAAGGTCGAGGTTGGAAGTTGGGTTGGCTGCGTAACGTCGGTTGGCGTGAGTGTACGTTCCATGTGGGGCTATTCAATTTAGCTGCTGTTTCACGGATTAAAAGGTAACGTACAGGTCTTTCATTAGGCTGATTGACATCGGCCCATACGGGATAGTTGTGGCTGGGTTTAAGTTATTTTAACAAAAGCTACGCACCGTAAGGCTGAGCGATTGCTGGTCATTTATACTGTTGGCCCAATTAAACGAGCCTTAGAAGGCTATTTGAACGAGTTATATACATTACGCCGTCCAGGAGCCGATCGTTACGGAGGTTCACTCCCGATCAAAAAACAGGTTAGTAAATCTTCATTTTTACAAAAACTCTTCACACCTTTCAGGATAAACAAACGGTAGTCTGCTTTACAGACTGACTGGCTATCTTGTTGAGCTGGTTTATTTCCGTTTAACATTTAATATCCTGACATGAGGCTAAATAACTGGTTATTTTTACTTCTTTTTCTTTCACCACCGCTGCTCGCCCAATCGAATCTTAAACTTTGGTATAATCAACCGGCAGCTGCCTGGACCGAAGCATTACCTGTTGGCAATGGACGTATAGGGGGGATGGTGTTTGGCAAGGTTGACAATGAGTTAATCCAACTCAACGAGAGTACACTTTGGTCGGGTGGGCCGGTAAAAGGAGCGGTCAACCCAGAATCACCTTCGTATTTGCCAAAAGTTCGGGAAGCCCTGGCAAAAGAGGACTACACACAGGCTGTTGCTCTGGTGAAACACATGCAGGGACTTTATACGCAGTCGTACATGCCGCTGGGCGATTTGTTACTGAAGCAGGATTTTAACGGCGCCAAACCGACGGATTACTATCGGGATCTTGATATTCAGAAGGCCGTGGCCACGACCCGGTTTACGGTGAACGGCGTAACCTATAAACGGGAAGTATTTGCTTCGGCTCCTGACGGCGTCATGGTAATCCGGCTGACTGCCAGCAAGCCGGGTCAACTTTCGTTCGATGCATCGACTAAGAGCCCGTTGCGCTTTCAGAATACCACGGGTACAACCGGCGAACTGGTGATGAAGGGGAGAGCTCCGGCTCAGGTCGATCCTAACTATTATAATTCAAGAGACCGGCAGCCCATTATTTATGAGGATACCGAGGGCTGTAACGGCATGCGCTTTCAGCTACGCCTGAAGGCGCTCCATAAAGGGGGCACTGTGCAAACCGATACTGCGGGGATTCATGTTCGTAAGGCAACGGAAGTCATGCTGCTGGTAGCGGCAACGACCAGCTTCAACGGTTATGATAAGTGTCCTGATAAGGATGGGAAAGATGAAAATAAGCTAGCAGAAACCCTGATCCGGCAAGCCGATAACCGTGATTATCAAACATTGCTTGCCCGACATACGGCTGATTATCAGTCTTATTTCAATCGGTTTTCGTTTCAGGTAACCGATACGACGGCTGCGAATGCCAATGCCGCTTTACCGTCTGACCAGCGTTTGCAGGGGTATAGTGCCGGAGCCTATGATCCGGGTGTCGAAACGCTTTATTGCCAGTATGGACGTTATTTGCTGATCTCCAGCTCCCGCGTCCCCGATGTACCGGCCAACCTTCAGGGCATCTGGAACAAAGACTTACGCGCTCCCTGGAGTTCCAACTATACCATCAACATCAATACTCAGATGAATTACTGGCCGGTCGAGGTCACTAATCTGTCCGAATTACACCAGCCATTATTAAGTTTTATCGGGCAGCTAGCCAAAACGGGAGCCATTACCGCCAGGGAGTTTTACAACATGAAGGGGTGGGTAGCGCACCACAATACCGACATCTGGGCGATATCCAACCCCGTGGGCGATCGGGGGCAGGGTGATCCAAAGTGGGCAAACTGGAACCAGGGAGCAGGCTGGTTGAGTCAGCACCTCTGGGAGCACTATCGGTTTACGGATGATAAAAATTTCCTGCGTGAAACAGCATATCCCCTGATGAAAGGAGCCGCCCAGTTCTACCTGGACTGGCTTGTTGAAGACAAGGACGGGTACCTGGTCGTATCACCATCCGTATCGCCGGAAAATGATTTCATCGACTCGAAAGGTCAGCCGGCTTCTATTTCAGTAGCCACGACCATGGATATGTCAATCATGTGGGACCTGTTCACCAACCTGATCGATGCGTCGACCGCCCTGAATACAGATGCTGAATTCAGAACGATGCTCATAGAGAAACGGAAAAAGTTTTATCCGTTACACATTGGCCATAAGAGTAATCTTCAGGAGTGGAGTAAAGACTGGGAAGACGTTGATCCACAACACAGGCACGTGTCCCACTTATTCGGGCTGCACCCCGGACGCCAGATTTCGCCCATTACAACACCTGACTTTTCAGCGGCTGCTAAAAAAACGCTGGAACTCCGGGGCGATGCTGGTACGGGGTGGAGTCGGGCCTGGAAAATCAATTTTTGGGCTAGGCTGCTCGATGGCAACCATGCGTACAAATTACTGCGGGAGTTACTACAGTTTACCAGCGAAACCAAAACCAATTATGGCAGTAAGGGTGGGGGCGGTACCTATCCCAACTTTTTCGATGCGCACCCGCCCTTTCAGATCGATGGTAATTTTGGGGGAACCGCGGGTATGGCCGAAATGCTGATTCAAAGCCACTTAAACGATATTCATTTGCTGGCTGCACTACCTGATACCTGGAAAGACGGACGCGTTACGGGGCTGAGAGCGCGTGGTGGATTTGAGGTGGGTATGCACTGGAAGAACCACCAGTTAGTAACCGCTACCGTTAAGTCGCTGTCTGGCGAACCTTGCAAACTCAGAACCAGCCGCCCAATACGCGTTCAAGGGACAAAAGCAACATCAATTAAAACGGACATGGGATACGTGACATCGTTTACAACTCAAAAAGGCACTATTTACGGGCTGACGGGTTTGTGAAATCAGGTATATATTTAGCTAGGCACCAAACAGCCAGAGGCTGTTTGGTGCAAAATAAGACAAAAGCAATGAGGGGCCGATTTTAGAATCGGCCCCTCATTGCTTTTGTAGAAATCCCTCAGACTACGAACCCGACGTCATAAACAGTTGCAACTTTATCTGGTCATTCGGGCGGAGCTGGTCACCAAGGGTCACCCGTTGCATCAATGATTTGAGCGAATATATGCCGCCGGATGGCGCCGGGATACTTAATAAAAGCGGTTGGCTCAGTGCTTTTTTCTTTATGATCTGACCAATGTAATACGTCAGATCAATGGTGTAGCTATCCGTTAATAGAGGAGTTATGGGATCGGGAACTTGCGAGTAGCCCGCTCCAGCCACGTCGGCTCCTGTTGCTCCTCCTGGTATCGTCGCAATGAACTCATTCTGAGAATTGGTCTGATAAAGCTGCAGACTCGGGGGGGGAGCAATATTATCACGGGAATCACGCCGAACGGGACTAATCACCAGAAGCGCCCGGTTTAGATCGGCAAAGTTACCTGG
Source organism: Spirosoma horti (assembly GCF_054776595.1). NCBI lineage: Bacteria > Pseudomonadati > Bacteroidota > Cytophagia > Cytophagales > Cytophagaceae > Spirosoma > Spirosoma horti. The sequence continues at coordinate 37,012 of NZ_BAAHBQ010000001.1, read as the reverse complement.
CCGGAAAAATTCATTTAAGTAGGGAAACTCAAGGCGCGTCTGAAGGCCGGCACCCAAGGCTACAAACGTGGTCCGATCGGTCAGATAACTGCTGACGACGTCGGAGCGACTTTTTAACGCACTTAGTGGAGTACCCGTTCGATCGTTTTTGAACGATGTAAAATGCAGTGAAGTAATCGGAAATAGCAGCGTCGAAGCTGTTCTATTGACATCCGTATCGTGGTAATAAAGCCGCAGGCCACTTATTGATGGATTCGTCGTAAAGCCAATAAATGTATTTGCCGTTGACTTACTCAGAAACGCGAAACCGGGCAAAAAGTCATTCAGCGTGACGTTGTCCGTAATATCACCACTGATCAGTTTATCGTATAAACCCTGTGCCAGCTCGCTCGGAATCCGAATCTGAAGCAGCCGATTTCCACTAAACTGTTGTGGAACGAAAGTGCGTTGGACAAGAGGTTTGGCTGAATAGCCAACGGTGCTGGTGTTAAAGTAATTCTGGGCGGCCAGAGGTCTATTCAGGGGGTAAATCCCCAGATTGAACGCCGATGTTGTATCGCCATACGTAAACGAATAGCCTAGCTCCAGCACAAGTGAATCGAGCCGTAGATTCGTTTGGGAGACCAGTGAATTGGCCGGATAGTCGATGGCCGCAAAAGCCTGTGTGCTTTGCAGACCCGTTTGCGCGTCCTTCCATTGACCGACAACTATATCGGCATCACCCGACGTCAGGAACGAATCAGGACGCATCACCGTAGACGTCTTAATCGACACCGAATCAACGGATTGAATCTGCAACTGTTGCGGATTAATCACCGACTGTCCCACGTTAAGATCGCCCGATTGGCAAGCAAATAGCACTATACCGGCCAGCCAAAGCAAACCGGCGTACCAGAGAGTACGCATAAGCAAATAAGTCAGGGAATTTTTACGCCTAACTGGCGTAGTTCATCATTCGTCAGGGTAGGCAGTGCCTTGTCCTGTTGTATTTTCTCAACCACTCGCTCACCAACCCGCTGGGCTTGTGCTGCGCTGGAAAAGCCTACTATACCAGGCTGGCCCGGTATAGTAGGCTGATGAATGAATGGCTTTCCGTGGTTCAGAATGGCATAACCCCAACCGCCTGGGGTTGAAAAAACCTCAACCGTATAGGGGTTTTGCCGCTGATAAATACTATAGGCGGTCAGAATTGCAAGCAACAGCAACACCAGAAGCAACCCCTTCCGAACTACATTCGTCTGTGCTGGTTGATGCATGTTTGTTGACGCATTCTGCACCTTACAATACCTGTTCTATGGTTGGATCGAAATCCCACAAATCGTCGAAACGGTTTGTGCCGTTGCTACCCGTCGTTACATAGCCTTTGTTGCCAATCGCAAAGCCAACGGCGTTGATGCGGTTGGCACCTTCAAACGAACCCAGGGTGGTCCAGAGATCGGTTGCTGGGTCATACTGCCAAACGTTCGTGTTATCGCCGAGCAGCACATAGCCTTTCCCATTGATGGCAAAGCCAACACCATTGCTGCGCTGTACGGCTTGGTCGGTCAGGAAGTCAAGTCTCTGCGTCCATACATCCGTTGCTGGATCATATACGTACCAGTCCCGCTGGGCTGTTCCGTTGTTGTTGCCTGTACCGGCATAGGCCATGTTGTTGATCACAAACGCAACGGCACCAACCCGTTTTGCTCCACCGTAGCTGGCCACTTTCGTCCAGGCGTTGGCCGTTGGGTCGAATGCCCACATGTCTTTCAGGTAGTTACCGTCGTTGCCGGTACCCACATATCCTTTGTTGCCAATCGAGAAAGCCATCGTGCCATAACGGGCTGTGCCGCCAAAGTCAGCGACTTTCGTCCAGGTGTTCGTGGTTGGGTCGTAACCCCAGAAATCTTTTAGCTTATCGCTATTGACGTTGATCCCTGTGCCAATGTAGCCCTTGTTGCCAACGGCGAAGCCAATCCCTGAATAACGGGCAACACCCCCGTAGTTAGCCTTTTGCGACCAGGCGTTCTTGGCGGGGTCATACGCCCAGAAATCCTGAAGACGTTCGTTGCTGGCATTGCGGCCAGTACCCATATAGGCAATGTTATTGATCACGAAGCTAGCCGCTTCGGAGCGGGCTACTCCTTCAAACTCGGATTTAACTGTCCAGTCGCCCAGAACAGATACCGTAGAATTACTATTACAACCAGCCAGTAAACCAGCCCAGCCAATGGCAACAACACCCAGTGCCCAGTTGATGCGCTGCTGTTTTTTGGTTTTCTGAGTTGCAGAGGAGAGCGAGGTCTCGGAAGCTACGGATTGCGGCTCGGAATTAGTTGCCGAGAATAATCGGAATGGTAAATGAATCATGAAAAAGAGCGTAAACGAACGAACTAAAACGTAAAGTTATACCAATTTGCGTTAAAAACGACGATTTTGCCATCCCGACCGGGATGAGTCAACCCATAAAGAAGTCATTGGGAGTCACCTGCAAGTCGGCTTTGAGCGAACTCGGGTGATTGAGTAGTCAAATTCGTCGCACAAAATTACGTCAAACCAGTCTTACATACCAACGTACCCATCTCATAAAAATTCTTAATTATTGCCATAGACAGGAAAAGGTTTCTGGTTTACGAAAACGACTACGCCACAAAGACCCTCTTTGTGGCGTAGTCGTTGGAATAGGAATTAAAAAAAGGAATTATAATTTCACGTTCTTCAGTGTCCGGATCATGGATTGACCGGCGGCTTTTTTCTGAATTGATGACCCTACTTGCAAAAGCGGGTTTCGGACAGCCACTGCCCGGCGGCCACTGGCGCCATTACCCGAAATTTGGTATAGGGCTTCATTTAGCAAGGGCTCATTGACGTCGCCCAGGGGTAACAGGTTTATGGGTTCTTCAACTTCAACCGTAGGCGTAAAGCCGGTTGCATAATCTGATTGACCCGCGCTGTTATACGACTTGAACACAATGGGCTGCATACCCCACTTAATTTTCCCCGTATCGTCGGTAATGGTAATCGACCCTACGTTTTTGCCGTAGGTGGTGGTACCTATCGTCGTTACGGGCATGTAAGGACGAAGTCCATTGATGATCAGCTCACTGGCAGAGGCTGTGTGGTCGGTTGTCAGGACGAATACCCGGGAGAGGTTGTTTCCGATGTTCTGCGCCTTATCGAGGAAGTTCTGTATGAAGAAACTGCTGCCGTAATTCGGGTCTTGCAGAAGTATGGGCGTGATAGTTTTGTTCCATTCTTCGCGGAAGTAAAGCTTGCTGGAATTGACGCCTTTGCCAATTAAACTGGCCAGGTTTGCTGATGAAGACGTATAACCGCCGGGATTGTAGCGCAGGTCCAGCACGAGTTCATTCACGCCCTGTGCTTTAAAGTTACTGAAAACCGCATCCATCTGCGCGTCATACTCGTTGGCTTCACTGCCATTGGCGCCCGGCACAAACTGGTTGTACACAAAATAGCCGACTTTTTTGCTGCCAATCGTATAAACCGAATCAAGAAAAACCGGATTCTCCTGAAATACCGTAGCGGTAACCGTCCTCGTCTGATCGGAATCGACCAGGCTCGAACCGCTGACGCTTGCCAGGCCAAAGGTATAGGTGTTCCCCGTCGATAACAGGTCCGAATAATTCGTTGTGCTGAGCAACTGTCCGTTCACTTTGGAGATGATATCGCCCCGTTTCAACCCTGCTTTCTGGGCCGGAGAGCCGGGAAGCACATACAACACCTGGGCAATGACACCCGTTGATCCTGTGGCACGCAGGTATAGATTATAGTCCATCCCCGTTGTCACCGACTGGCCGCTTAGTTCAGCTGTCAGCGTGTTCGCATCATTTTCAATCCACGAAAAACGGTCGCCTGTTGGATTTGTAGTGGCGTCGTATTTATTCAGGATGGAATCGAAAAATAAGTCAGGGGTCAGAGTCGTGTCCGGGTTAGCTGGAATCTTGTCGTTCCAGTAATACACCTCCCGCATATTACTTAAAATCCAGCTGTCGATCGTTGAATTTTCAGTGCTCGCCGTTTTGGTTTGTGGACTAACATCATCCGTCGTTTTTTTGCAGGCGGACAGGGATAAAATAAATCCAGCCATCAGTAGCCAGTGCAACAACGATTTTTGGGTAAAAAACTGATTCATAGAAGCCAATCTGGCCTTGTTCACAACGTGTTGTATCATAGATCTGTTGGATAAGCGGAAAGAGTCTTACCACTTATTTTACGCTTCGTGAACGCTAAATGTTGCAAGAAAAGATGAGATAGTAACGATTTAATCAGCATTTAATCTTCTTTCTCTATAGAGTAAATTAATGACGAAGAAAAAGCATTCCGCTGGTTTAAAAGTGTATCGATGAGCAGAGGTAGTGTATAAATCGTCGGGGTTTATTTTGTATCTTTGACATAATAAACCCCGACGATTAAGAACGTTCGCCTTTCGGAGATTCGTTAGATTTTACTGGCTTATCAATCAATCGATTAGTCCCAGTAATTCCATCAGCCGATGCCTTAATCGTTAGTCATCATTTTGTTAACTCAGTTGTAGTAATTATTCCCGTGGAAAGACGTCATGCGTTAAAAACAATGGCTGGAGCTCTCGGAGGGCTGATTAGCCTGCCGACCTGGGCCAATGGCTGGTCAACCGAAACGGTCCAGTCGACCCGACAGCTCCTCTCTATCGGTCAGGCCGACCAACTAGCCGAACTCGTTGAAACCATTATTCCAGTTACCGATACACCCGGTGCCAAGGCACTGAATGTGCACCAGTTTGTTCAGAAAATGGTGGTAGACTGCTACGATAAAGCCGCTCAGGAAAATCTTCAGAAGGGACTCGATTCACTCGATGGTCTGGCGAAAGCATCGTTCAACAAGCCTTTTGTCGAAGGAGATACCGCACAGCGCACAGCCCTGCTGACACAATTATCGAAATCGGACGATACCGCCCATAAAGACTTCTATTCACTGGTGAAGAACCTGACCATTCGGGGCTATCTGACATCGGAATATGTCATGACTAATCTGACACATTACCAGTTTATACCCGGCCATTATTATGGCTGCGTCCCTGTTAAAGCCAAAACTGCTTCCCAACCAAAATAGGTTTGTAGTTTGTGGTTTGTGGTTGGCTGACGCATGAGTGTCGCTATCGAAGGTACCCGAGCGCGTTAGCCAACCACAAATTACAAACCGACTACCTCCACAAACCCGTATCGTTAACCACTTTAAACATGTCATACCTGAATATAGACGCTCAGGCGCTCAACACATACGACGCTATTGTTATTGGATCGGGCATCAGCGGTGGCTGGGCGGCCAAAGAATTGACGGGGAAGGGTCTTCGCACACTCGTCCTGGAACGGGGCCGCGATGTGCGCCATGTAACTGATTACCCAACCACCAACATGCAGCCGTGGGAGTTTGAACACCGCAACCAGTTGAAGCGCGAAGTGCGAGAAGCGAATCCTATTATCAGTAAATGTTATGCCTTCTATGAGGGTACAGAGCAGTTTTTCGTGAAAGATGCCGAGCATCCGTATATTCAGGAAAAACCCTTCGACTGGATTCGGGGCTATCAGGTGGGCGGCAAGTCGCTGATGTGGGCGCGTCAAACCCAGCGGTGGAGTGACTTTGATTTTGACGGGCCTGCCCGTGATGGCTTTGCAGTCGACTGGCCGATCCGGTACGCTGATATTGCTCCCTGGTATAGCTACGTAGAAAAGTTTGCGGGTATTTCGGGAAATAAAGATGGACTGGCTACCCTGCCCGACGGCGAGTTTTTACCTCCCCACGAGTGGAACTGTGTCGAAAAACATTTTCAGCAAAAAGTAGCGGGTAAATACAAAGACCGCCACGTGATCATGGGGCGGGCAGCCCACATTAGTCAAGCCCAGCCGATCCATTTCCAGCAGGGCCGGGCGCAGTGTCAACACCGGACAATCTGTGAACGGGGTTGCCCTTTCGGTGGGTATTTCAGCAGCAACTCGTCTACAATTCCCTGGGCGGCCAAAACGGGAAAAATGACACTTCGACCAAACTCGGTTGTTCATTCCATCATTTATGATGAGAAGAAAGGCCGGGCCACAGGTGTACGCGTAGTCGATGCCAACACCAAGCAAATGACGGAATACTACGCACGCGTTATTTTTCTGAATGCAGCCGCACTGAACTCGAACCTGGTCTTACTCAATTCAACCTCCCATCGCTTCCCAAATGGGTTGGGTAATGACAGTGGTGTACTGGGCAAGTACGCGGCTTTCCACAATTATCGGGCGGGGGTATCGGCAGAGTACGATGGCAACCTCGATTCGACAACCGACGGACGCCGTCCCAACAGCCCCTATATTCCTCGCTTCCGAAATGTACATAAACAGGAAATGGGCTTTCTGAGAGGATATGCCGCTGGTTTTTCGGCCGGACGTGGGTCGCGGTCCGACCAAAGTGGAGTAGGGGCCGACTTAAAAGAAAGTCTGCTCAACCCCAAACTCGGTGGCTGGTATGTGGGGTCGCACATGATGGGCGAGACCATTCCGAAAGAAAGCAATTACCTGGCCCTCGATGCGTCGCAGAAAGATCCGTTTGGTATTCCGCAACTGAAAATATCCATCGCCTACGATGACAATGATGACAAGATGGTGAAGGATTACCAGGAGCAACTGACCGAGATGTTTACTGAAGCGGGCTTTAAAAATATCCGCGTTCGGGATAGCCACGCTAGTCCTGGCCTCGATATTCACGAAATGGGTGGTGTTCGGATGGGGCGCGATCCCAAAACGTCCATGCTCAACAAGTGGAACCAGCTTTATGCCGTTAAGAACGTGTTTGTTACCGATGGCGCCTGCATGACCTCCACATCGACGCAAAACCCTTCCCTGACCTACATGGCGCTGACAGCTCGTGCGGCCGATTATGCCGTTAAGGCCATGAAACAGGGATTGATCTAAACGCTGTTGAATCAGTAACTGGCTGGTCAGTGGAATCCACCGCTGAGATTGACCACATTGATCAGGTAGTTACTGATGATTACTTATTTGAATGCTTCTGTACCTTTAAGAACTAAATGCACGGGTACGAGGCCCGCTGCCCTTAATCATTAAATTATCTCATGAATCAGTCTCCTAAAATTACCCGCCAGCAGTTTCTCAAATTAGGTGCCCTGGCCACGTCGGCCGCTTTTTTGCCCCAGTTGGATGCATTTGCTGCAACATCTAAAAAGATAGGCCTGCAACTGTATACCCTGCGTGATCTGATGGCAAAAGATCCTGAAGGCACGCTGAGAAAAGTGGCTGCAATTGGCTACAAAGAAGTAGAGCCTTTTGGTTATTCCGATGGCAAATTTTTTGGCAAAACCCCTAAAGAATTTGCTGCGTTGATAAAAGAGTTAGGCATGACGGTGCCAAGTGGCCACTACACTACCGGCAAAACGATGCCGAACATGAAAGGCACGCTGACAAATGACTGGAAGCGGGCGGTCGATGATGCCGCTGCGATTGGTCAGAAATATATGGTTTGCGCCTACCTGTTCCCCACTGAGCGGACCAAACTGGATGATTACAAACAGTTTGCCGACCTGTTCAATAAATCGGCGGAAGTGTGTAAATCAGCCGGTATTCAGTTTTGTTACCACAACCACGACTTTGAGTTCAAAGAAATGGATGGTAAGATGCCCTACGATGTATTGTTGACTGGCACAGATAAGAACCTGGTGAAGCTCGAACTCGATCTGTACTGGGCGACCATGGCGAATCAGGACCCCGTTGCCTTGTTTAAAAAGCATCCCGGACGATTCCCCCTCTGGCACGTGAAAGACATGGAGAAAACCGCCGACCGGGCTTTTGCCCCCGTTGGTACAGGTTCAATTAATTTTCAGCGAATTTTCGATGCTAAAAAGACATCGGGCATGACGCATTACTTTGTTGAACAGGACGTATGTAAGCTTCCTCCTTTAGAATCTATTGCCATCAGCTATAAAAATATTCAGAAGTTGACGGTGTAATAGAGGTTACGTATTGGTCTTTATTTACTATCAACGAAAATGCCCATTTGAGACTACCAGGTCTCAAATGGGCATTTTCGTTGATAGTAAAATTTATTTCTTGTCTTTACCTGGAGGTATATTTTGAAACGGTCGATACTGAAAAATAAGACGCAAAGAGTTTGTCGAGCTTATTGCCATTAGATCTTGCCAGACACCTGTTACAAAAGCCTGATAACACCATACCAGAAGAGAGCGGATGTCGACAGTAGAATAGACCAGGCCGCTATGTTTTGAAGGTCAGTTATGGTTAGGCTGGTTGTAACAATAATACGGATTTTCATGGCTAAAAAAGCTTGGTTAGTATCTTAGTCTATTCCCTTGCAAACACTGTACCAAAAAGTGACTATAAACCAGCTTTCATTTTTTTACGCAATTGCCGGATCAATTATCTAACAGACCAGCACTAGGCGGATTACACAATTGGAGTTACAAAATTTTTCACGTAGAAATCCTTTTTAGGTAAAGGTACAATTTTCTGATTATCAGTAGCTTGATTCTATTGAATCATACCTTAAAATAGGTATTTATAACTATATAAGCACAAAAATCTGTAAATTATTAATTATTATATAATTGTAAATAAAAAGTTAACATATTTTTAAAATAGTATATAAAAAGATACCATTTTTGAGAAAATGAAGGGATATCTTAAATACGCTGTAGCAAATTTTAACAACTACGCCTGCATTGTTTAATATAATGTCTAAAATCCGGACAGTGGTAACTAGTAGCGTATAGGCAGATGAATAGTTTATTGCAAATTCATTCCGTAGACTTGCATAAATACTTTTTATCCACCTGACATAATTTGTTTCTAAAGGCAACATTTTTTGCACTAGAACAGCTGTGTCAATTCTTGATACTATATGAAAAATTTATCCAACTTGGTCCTGGGTTTACCCGCTCACGACCACATGCAGTTTGAGAAAACCCCGGCTAACCGTCCAAGTCAACCGCCAGACGTTGCGCCGGCTTCTATTCATTCCCGGCAGGATTTTGCTCAACTTTTAGCCCGGTACAAGCGGGCAGGTTATGAAGCCGCTGAACAGTTGACTCAAGTTCGTCATGTAGGTGGGTAAGCAGCCCAAAAGACTAATGAATTCGGGTTATGTTACTAAAGGATTTTCGCGACATCGGATTGAAACGGCAGAACGACCGTCCGGTTTAGGCGATGAAATCATTGCATTGGACGGAAGGCCACTGCCGCTTTAGTCCAGTGCTGTAAAGTTGATCAATTATTTTCCACCTTGATGTTGATTAAAACTACTTGTACATGGCTATTACACTTGCTCCCAAACTCCGGAAAGTTCGCCGGACACCAATTTTAGTCGTTGAGAATAATCCTGATCAGTGGCTGATCATTCGGGCTGCCTTAGCCCAATCTTTCCCAGAAGTTGAACCTATCTGGAAAAATCATCCGCTTCAGGTTTTAACTTTTCTGAATGAGTGTACATCGGATAGTCGGTCTGTTCCCCGCCTGATTTTAATGGAGCCTTATTTGCCCGCCCGAAAAGATGGCTGGGACTTACTGGAAAAGATAAAAGCCCATCCCCGCCACCAATTGATACCGGTAGTTATCATGAGCCATTCCGAAACGGTTGAAGATATTACTGAGGCTTATTCGTTGAATATAGCGTCGTATATTACCAAGCCCACGACCTATCATAAGTGGGTATCCTGTTTTCAGACGCTCCGTCGCTACTGGTGGGAGGTAGTAAGTTTTCCCACTTCTGTTTAACTCATTTCCCAAACCATCTGGTGTATGTTGAGATAACCGGACGAGGTTAATGGGAACCCTCCGTAATGGTGGATTCTTTGGCTAAATCCTGGAACGTATTCTAGTGGGCTACTCAAAGTCAAGTCCCCTGGAGTACGTTTCCTGCATGTGTCGATCAATGACATTGAGGGTCAATCGCCTTATATCATCAATATCCAGACCATATTGCCTGAACAATGCTTTATCGACGGAGCTGCGTAGCAAGGCACACGACTGCATGCATTGATTTGCTGCTTTCCAGGTGGGATTGTGCTCTATTTGGTCGTACCGTACAAAGTCAAAGCGCGTCTGCGGCTCAGCAGGGGCCTCCTGACGCAAAGCTTGCATCAGTTCATGCCGCTTATGCCATAATTTGGCCATCGTTTTGAACTCCGTTCGAAAGCTGGTATTGGCGTAGATTTCTTCCGCTAATCGTTGATGAGTGTCAAGGATATCCTGTACGGTTTCGCTTTTGGAAAAATCACGATACCGCCATGTTGCCGAACTATCCTTTTCTGTGGCATAGCGCTGTTGGTAGTTTGCCTTGAACACATACAGCATTACTTTATAAGGTTTTACAAGATCGCCTTCGGGTGGCTCTGCCGAATGAGGTGTATAGATCACTCCCCTTGAGCCGATTTTTAGGTACTCCAAATTCAGGTAGCTATTCACTGGGTCTTCGGCTGTCAGTGAACAAGCCGCACGTGCCTGATCAATATCGGAAGCTGCCAGGTTCTGGCTGGATACATAAAAATAGAGCTGAACAAACTGTTTACGTTGCTGGGACGCATCCAGTTGCGCAAAAGCATCCAACAGGTCAGCCTCTGATAGAGCACCCTGACCAAATTGGTTAATGGCTATTTCTTCTTCCAGTTTCATCGTCCGATAGGTATAAACAGGGATGTTTACTAAATAGCACCTTATAACGTTATCCTCCCAGACAATGATACGAGTATGAAAACCGGTATCCTTATCGTACTGCTGCTAACCCTTGGTTGCCAGTCTGCATCAGTGATTGTTCCCGCTCCAACAACGGAAGAAGACAAACCCATTATTCTACCTAATAGCACGTGTGCCAGTTCGTTAACACTGGATTCGCAGGTAACCCAGCGGGAGGGGAGAGTGGGGTATCGGGAGGACCTGAACCTATATTACATCAACGTATTTCTGGGCGGAATCGATACCAGTCTTACGGGGCTGGTGTGTAATATGCCCGATGAATTGAAAACAGTGAATCAAAAAGTTATTTTCGACGGAGACTACTATACGGATGTGAAGTTGCCATCACCACGCCTGGGTGGTGAAAGCATACGCTATTTGGTGCTTAAGTCAGTTAAGAAAAACTAAGGAGTGTATTGACGCTCATAGATCATCCTGAAACTCATCGAGTTCTTTTTTGCTTGTAAAGAATAAATGGTATACGGATGAGCATAAATACTTTATAAAGTAAATGGTTCGCTTCATTGCCAATTGTGTGGAATAAGCACAAAGATAAAGGTAAAGTGGTATAATTGATTGTTGAACAATGGGATATGTAGGGCCGAGGATAGTGTTTTTGTATTGGCATCGCTGAGTAGTATTCCTCATTGATAATTGATTGCCTCAACACCTACTAATCAGTCGAACTAACTCTTTTTATAAGGATTTGCCCGAGCTGCGCTATGAGCGCTTTCTGCATTCATTTTCAGCCATTAGTCAGCGGGTGTCACCGTATTATATTGCCTCCTACATCTGGATCAAACCCCAGTCGTTATCCCGAATCCGGAAACGAGAAACACGGCCTCATTAATTAACCTGGGTGAATGACTTAAAAATGTAGGTAGGGGACATTTGCTTAACAAATCAGCGTAAGCAAATGAAAACACAACCAATCAATGTCTGGGGACCACGTTCGGTCTCCTACTGGCTCACGGCGCTGGCTGCGGTGGGCATTATTTTCCTAGGTCTGCGGTTTATCGTAGCCCCGGCCGCTGGCGCCGAAGGATTTGGCATTGCGCTTGCCCCTGCCAAAGAGGCTATGGCTTATGGCTGGATCAAAGGCATCCGGGATATATTTTCGGGTCTGGTCGTGCTGCTGTTCCTGATTCCACGGAAGCCCCAGGCAACGGCCTTTGCCTTCGGCGCAGCCATCATCATCCCCGTATCCGATTGTCTTACCATCCTGGCGGTCAATGGCGCACAGGACGTGACGCATTTACTGATCCATGGGGTCACGGCCGTGTATATGATGATCACAACCTTCTTTTTGTTCAGGGCAGAACCAAAAAACTAAACCAGAGAATACGGTAGTAGAGAGTAGATAGGCTATTTACGGTATATCGCCAGACAAAAATTTATCCGTGTGGACACTAAAAATAAGCCATTAACCCGTGGCCCTAAAGAGGGAAAGAGGGTTTCTGTGGTGGGTGCCACATATCGAATCCTGGTATCGGGGGACGAAACCCAGGGGGCTTTTGCCACGATTGATAGGCTCGTGCCCCACGTGGCGGTCCGGGAGCGGGCTTTCCTGCTTTATCTGTAACGTAACTGTCCGGAAAACCTGGGTCCTTCTTATGAAGGATGGTAAGGCATTTGTCAGATCAAATTAGTCATAAAATTGATCACCTAGACAGGCAGTTTATCATATTGTACTCGTCTGGCTGGCTACGTGATTGATGATTGAATCCGGGCGGACAGGCCAGAATATTATCAGAATTTGGGCGGATCAACGGTGCGAAAAGCGACTGGCGTGAGGGCCGTTTGCTTTTTGAAGTAGTTGGTAAAGTGAGCCTGGTCATCAAACCCAAGCGCGTAGCCGATCTCGGCTACGGTCCAGTCGGTATGTTTGAGCAGAATCCTGGCTTCCTGACTGATTCGCTGGCTGATGATCTCCGACGTTGTTCGGCCCATTACCTCTTTTAATACTTTATTGAGGTGGTTTATATGTACGGCCAACCGCTCAGCATAGTCATTTGGGGTGCGCAGACTTAGCCGCTGTTGCAGCGATTCAATGGGAAACTGCCGTTCCAGAAGTTCCAGAAAAAGCGAAGAAATTCGTTCTGACGCATTCTGCATAGCACTCATTGCCGACATTGGCTGGAGTTTCTGACCAAAATGAATCAGTTCCTGCACCAGGTTTCGGATCAAGTCATATTTGTATTTATAATCGGAACTCAGTTCGTTGACCATTTTACGAAAAATGTATTCGACCTCGCCAGTTTCTGAGTCTGATAGATGAAATACGGGGATCTTGCCTGGCTGAAACAGGGGTAAGGTATCCAGAACGACACCCGTTTTTTGAGGAGACAGAAAATCAGCCGTGTAGATGCAGAACATACCCGTCTGGTTACTGTCGGCAGGCAACCAGTGGTAGGGAATTCGGGGTGTGGCAAATAATAAAGCATTCGACTGAATATCAATAACCTTATCGGCGTATTCTGCCCTGCTGTTTCCCCGGAGCCAGCTTATTTTATAATAATCCCGACGGCTGTAGGGCATGACACGCACACCAGTCTGCTTATGAAAGAGCTTTTCGCTTTCGAAGACATTGAAATGACCAATATCGTGGCTAATCCCTACCGGAAGGGATTGGCCGTTACGCTGATAAAAGTCAGTTAATGAGGAATGATCCATATCGGTATGTGATCTGTTTGTGAAGCTGTCTCCGGAAATTTACACAAACCGGCTTAAATCAGATGAATAAGCCACCCGAAACTTCCAGCCGCTGCCCGTTGACCCACCGGGCATCATCGGTACAGAGGAAGGCCACCGCCCCACCGATGTCTTCGGCCACCCCTGGACGACCCAATGCGGTCATGCTGCTGACATACTTGATCAGGCCCTCGTTTTCGCGGAGGTGACCACCGCCAAAATCCGTAGTAACCGCACCTGGGGCCACCGTGTTTGCCCGGATACCCCGAGCGCCAAGTTCTTTGGCCAGGTAACGCGTGAAAACGTCCATGGCCCCTTTCATGGATGAATAGACCGCCGATCCCGGTACACTGATGCGAGCCGTTACCGTGGACACATTAACAATGCCACCCCCCTCATTGAGTAGCGGCAGCAGCTTCTGAGTCAGAAAAAGAACGCCTTTAAAATGCACGTTCAGCAAATCATCGAACAACTCCTCGTTGATTTCGCCAATTGGTGCATAACGCCCGATACCCGCATTATTGATTAAAAAGTCCAGACGGTCCGTATCAAACGTACTGGCCAGAACCTCCGTAAGCTGATTAACAAAAGCATCAATGTGTTGAATATCGCCCGTATTGAGTTGCAGAGCCGCTGCTTTCCGTCCACTGCGCACCAGTTGAGCGACCACATTTTGAGCTTCCTCGGCCCTGGTATTATACGTAACAATGACATCTAATCCTTTTTGGCCCAGTTTTAATGCCATGTCTTTACCGAGTCCGCGGCTCCCCCCGGTTACCAGGGCAATCTTATTCTTCGTATCCATTGTATACCTATTTTGGTTTTACAAAGGTCACAGGAACAACACCAAATGGGTTTGAAAAAATCAATCCGTTATTTGCAAATATCAAAGCATCCTTCTGGGAAAGCCTGATACCAATCGTATCTGGTAGCGGCTGGATGTTTTTTGTAGGTTGTTTTCAGTAACAGCCTATTTAAGTACAACATATCAATAACGAGTTCGGTGTTGACGGTTGATGGAAGCTTGACAATTGCCTTTTAAGGTTCTTGTGGTATTCGTTCGTCTGTTGCTGATTGGAGTGGACAGCTAGTGCATTTCAGATTCATCTCATCCTGGCGATCAAGCGGATGCCCACAACAATTATTCTGAGTGCACACTCTGAGTGAATAATCTACGTAGAGCTACCAATTAACTGATTTGGCATACGAACGAACAGTTTCGGCCAACCAACCGTTTAATCAATATCAGGTGGGGCACAGCTCCACTATGGTGTGGATAGAAGCGGAAAGCCCTGGCTAATTTTGGCTTGGGCTTTTTTGTGTGAACGCATCCGCTACATTAATGGTCTTATAGACGTACATCCCAGCTACATGAATTCAAAAAACCCCACAGCCAGCGTTGAACCGGAGGAAGATCTCGACGATCCCTATGTACATACCGTTTCAACGGAAGAATTTGTCGAAACGATCGAACGGGCCAGCCAGGAAGACAACGACGAGGTGTTGACTGGTGCTGCCCAATAGTACCTCATTCTTTGTAAACGAAAACGGTGAAATCATCAGGCCAATAGCCGGTATGAATTTGCACCGTCTTTGACAAAGTCCGGCAAAACCCGAGTATCTCACTGGGATGGTAAGCCGTGAGTACCGTGCTCGTTTCGACGCCCGCACTTAGTAGGTTAAAGCCCAGGGCGATACGACACTTGGCATACAGGGCCTCAATAGCGTTATAAATAAAATGGGCATCACTATGCCGGTAACTAAGTGAGCCGCTGGCCAACACAAAATCGGTCATTGGTACTGCTTCATCGAAAAAATCTCCTTGTAGTAGTACTATGTTGTTCTCGTGTTTGTATCGTTGAGTAGCTACCTGGAGCAATTCGGGTATTTGCTCACAACCATAATAGGTTATGGAAGAAAACCTTTTTTGTAAGAAGGGGAAAAAATCTGCGTGTCCACATCCCGCATCCAGCACAGAGCGTCCGCTTAGATCACCTATTTGGCATAATGTTTTAAAGCGTGCTGACTGTCCTTCAATTTTTTGCCACCCCAGTGCCCGGGTCGTACCGGTCCCATGCCGTTCGATCAATGTTTGGTGATAACGTAAAATACTGGCTGTGCCAAACAGGTATACACGCTCATTGTCCATATTGAATCATTTCATAGTATGTTGTATAGCCCTTTGCGTGCCGCCAGG
This sequence comes from Spirosoma horti, assembly GCF_054776595.1. NCBI lineage: Bacteria > Pseudomonadati > Bacteroidota > Cytophagia > Cytophagales > Cytophagaceae > Spirosoma > Spirosoma horti. The sequence goes on along the minus strand of NZ_BAAHBQ010000001.1, from coordinate 21,406 downwards.
AGCTCCCTTTAGACAGGATGGCGTTTGCCTATCACGGTTGATAGGTTAGTAATCAGCGAAACGATGCAAGATAAAGCTGATTTGCTGGTTTTACGTATGTAACTGACCGTCACCGTTCAGCGATCTCTGGTTAACAGCTTCCTGAAAACCGCTTCAATCAGTGAACGAATCAGTATTGACATTGGTCAACTACGATCACAAGCATACAGCTGTCTGTTACAGCCTTCGGTATAATTTCGTAGTGGCGTTCTTTCTAAAGAACGTAATATAAGCCTTATGCGTGGCGCGCACTTTATCGGCTGGATAGTTGTCGTTCTACTTCTGGGATCGAGTTGGCCGGTTTATGGGCAAACGTCAGCCGTACTGACTGGCTACGTAACCGATGCCACGACGGGAAAACCTATGCCGTTTGCCAACGTCTACCTAAATGGATCAACGCGGGGGGCTGTCACCAACGAAAAGGGCTATTATGCGTTGACAGAAGTGCCCTTGGGCACGACCGAAATAGCTGCTTCCTTTGTTGGTTATCAACCGGCTATACAAAAAGTCCGATTCGATAATACAACACCACTTCAGCTGAATTTTCGCCTGAAGCCGAGTGAACAAACCCTGGATGTAGTAACCGTTCGAGGCAATCCAAAGGCTTGGGAGCGGCATTTGCGTCAGTTTAAAAAGCAGTTTTTTGGCGAGCCGTTTGGCGGACAGTGTCTGCTTGTAAATAGCGAAGTTATCAAATTCAAAGAAGATAAAGATCATTTGTATGCGACGTCCAATGAGCCATTGATTGTTGATAATCAGGCACTGGGATATCGGCTGATCTATGCGTTGCAACATTTTGATGCTACTGCATCAGGAGAGGTTTATTCAGCGGGGTCGGCCCGTTTTGAAGAGCTAAAACCCGAGAACGAACGACAAGCCAACCGGTTTCGGCGTAACCGGATGCTCGCTTACAAAGGATCTGTTCGCCATTTAATGGCTAGTCTAACGGATAATACGTTCAAAGAGGCCGGTTTTATGGTCTATCAGGAAGATGCGACCAAAATGATATCCCTGGAGCAGCGGCAGGTTACCCTTGCGGCTGCCGTCAATGACTACAAGCGTCTGGTACCTATTAAGCAGTCTACCTTGATTCAGCCCGGTCGATTAGCGACCGAGCGCCGGTTGGTTTCGCCCCTGAAACTGATCATCTTCTATACGAATGCGGTCTCGGGTTTCTCGCCCTATCCCGATGCGCGCTATGCTTATACGGAAATGAAACTGCCTACTGGCCAGTTGCAAATGACCATCGATGGGGTTATTACCATGCCGGAAGGGATGGAAGCGAAAGGTTCGATGGGGAATGACCGGCTATCGACGATGTTGCCCGCCGACTGGAAACCCGAAGGCGCTGAGAAGGAAGCCCTTTCAAATGGCCCGTTGGCTACCCAGGGAAAGCTCGCGCCGAATGATGACCGCCTGGGTCGGATCACGGCGGCCTTCAATGAGCGATTCAACTGGTTGTCTCCCACTGTGTTTGTGCACATCGATAAGCCGGTTTACGCGACTGGCGATCGGCTATGGATGAGTACGTACGTACTCGACGCGGCCAGTCACCAGCGGGCCGATGGCGAAACGGCCCTGCATGTTGATCTGCTCACTTCGGCGGGTAAGCTCGTGCAGCACCAGTGGGTACGTATCCTTGACGGACGGGGCGAGGGCAATTTCCGACTGTCGGATACCCTCACAACGGGAACATATCGCCTGCGCGCCTATACCGATGAAGATGATGCCCAGCGACGCCCGGCTTTCGAGCGGTCCGTGGCGATCTATAATCTGTTTCAGAACCCGATATCCATGCCTACTGATTCGGTGCCAGCACCGGTAGACGTTCAGATTTTGCCGGAAGGTGGACGCTGGATTTCGGGCTTACCAGCTCGTCTGGGCGTAAAAATTGTCCAGCCTGATGGCCGTGGCTTGGCCATTGCGGGCCGTATTGTCGACGACCTGGGTGCCGAAGTCGCTCGTTTCAGGACCAATCAGCAGGGGATGACCAGTGTGTCGATGGAGCCGAAAACGCAACGGACGTATTACGCCGACCTCCTGGATAACAACCAGCCGCAGCGTGTTCCGTTACCCAAAGCCGAAACGGAAGGGCTGGTGCTTTCTGCCGATGCGATCAGCGATACCACCCGTCTGGCCTTGACCATTAGGAGCGCCAACCCGGCCGCTATCGACTCCGTTTATATTCTGATTCAACAACATGGCCGGGTGGTCGATCAGCGAAAAATTCTCCTGCAATCTGGGGTGGCGAAACTAAGTCTGCCCATGATGACCTGGTTGCCGGGTCTGGCGCAAATTACGCTTTATGATGCCATCGCCAGGCCGCAAGCTGAGCGATTGATTTTTGTCCCCGAATTCATAGCACCGGTACGTGTCCGGATGGGGACCAACAAAACCCGGTATCAGCCCCGCGAACAGGCCATCCTGAGCATCAATCTGAGCAATAACGGATTGCCGGCACTGGCCGCTCTATCGGCCTCCATTACCGATGCCGGCCAGGTGCCGGATGATACAGCCGACGCTACGTTGTCCGCGCACCTGCTGCTAACGGGAGAGCTTCGGGGACGTATCGAAAATCCCGGTCGATACGTTGCGAATCAAACGGCCGAAACCCGTCGGGCGCTGGACGACCTGCTGCTAACGCAGGGCTGGCGACGGGTTAGTGGGACGCCTGAAACGGAGCGGCTCGGTGGGGTGTCACTCAGGGGACGCCTTGTAAATGGGCAGTATCAACCCATACCCAACGCCCAACTAATCGTAGCACCAACAGGAGGGCAATCGTCCATAAAATCGGCAGGAGCTGATGAGCAAGGCCGCTTTCGGCTGGCGGGGCTGGCTATTGCCGATACAGTACGACTACTGATACAAATTGCTGATCGCCGGTTTAAAAATATTCCCCCCAAAGAAGCCATTCTGATTCAGGAAGGACCGGGTAAGTTATGGGAATCTGGTAAAATGGCCGTTGCACCAGACTGGTCGGCGTTGCGGACCCAACTGGAAGCGGCTCGCCTTAGGCAGGCAGCCAACACCGAGCTTTACCGCGATCAAACGGCGAAAGTGCTAAACGAAGTGACGGTTCGCGGGCAGAAAGATGAGGATAGACCCGACGATATTCAACTGCGTAGTTTGCACAATGTGGCTGATGTGGTTGTCAAGTTCGATGAAAAATCGCCTACCTACTCGAATCTATACGAAATGATGCAGGGCCGATTGGCGGGCGTGACCGTTTCGCGAAGCATTGCACCACCAGGAGGTGTAAAGCAGGGCGATTATCAGGTGTCCATGCGCGGAGGAAATAGCTTTAAGGGTGGTACACAGCCCTTGTATTTGATGGATGGAGTGCCTATTCAGGACCCCGATGGAAGCGTTTTGATGTTCTTTAATCCAAGAGATATTGAGCGGATCGACGTATTAAAAAGTGCTGGCGCAGCTGGTATATATGGGTCCCGGGGCGGGAACGGGGTCATTGCTTTTTATTCCAAAGGCGCCCGGTATAGGCAGGGCCTGGGAAAACCCCAGGAGGGAATGACACCGATCCAATTCATTGGCTACCCGTCGGTGCAGCGCGAATTTTATGTGCCCCGCTACGATGCGGAGACAACTCCCAGCGCCCTTTCTGGCCCCGTCGACCGCCGGGACGTACTATATTGGAAACCCCTGATGCAAACCGACAGTCAGGGACATACCCAGCTACGTTTTCCCTTATCGGACGTCGTGCGTACGTTGCGCGTGGTCATACAGGGCGTTACGGCCGATGGTCGTCCGGTGCTGGGCGTTCAGTTCATCCGGGTTCAATAGCGTAACGATTCACTGTTCCGAACGGCGGCTGCAAGTTCACGTATGTTCCTCAGGAACAGACGGTCTGGGGCGCTCCTCCAATAGTTTCCGGGGCGTTAGGGTTCGAAACATTGTTGTTTACGGTAAACATTATAAAGGGAAACGTACTGCCGTGAGACTTTTTCTGATGTTGATTATTGGTTTTTACGCCTATAGCACGATGGACATTTTGATTATTTGCCACCAGTACTTTTTTAGGGTATAGAAGTCGAGTAACAACTGCGTTCTATTCGATGACTTGGTTATATACATTGCTGCCCCCTGGGTATAGGCTTTTATAACATCTTCGGGTACCTCCGTGTGGCTGAGGACAATAACCGGTATCTGTTTAAAACATGGGTCGGATTTTAGCTGCTTTAGGAAGACCCATCCTTCTTCTTGTGAGGGTAGAAATGAATTCATAAAGATGAGCCGGGGAATTGTGAGGGGACTCCTTGATCGGCTTCTTAAGTAAGCTAAGGCCTGCGATGGCTCCTCAATCCAGATAGGCTCTATCTCGGGAAAGCATTGAGCAAAGGCAGAGCTTAGGGTAAGCCATTGGTCGACATCATTTTCGACGACTAGTACAGGATACCGGCGCTGTTTTTGGAGATTTGAGGTAAAGGATAGGTTCATATGGGATCCTCCTATAGTGGATAAAATTTACGCTACTGAATTCTGGCAAAACATTAAGTACGTGTTACCTATTGGTAACATTTGCTAATCTGTCAATAGCGAAGTTAATAAATATAATTAAAAAAAGATTAATTATTAATATGTAGTCAATAATCTGGTTTGTAATCCTATAATTATAAATCAGTTGCGTTTTATAAATATTTATGGGTCTTAAGGCAATGCGATGTAATCAACTAAGTTATTTTGTGAAAATATAATAAGTAATATAGTTTTATTATAAATGATAAGTTTGAAAATAGGCAATAGTTGATACGAAAGGTTTTAACAGAAAATTTAGGAGAAAGATACTATTTAGTGAATCTGGATACCTTTTTCCTTGAAAACAAGTGTCGATTTTATTCTGAAGAATAACTTAAGATCTGCTTCCATTCCAGCTCCAAGGCCTGAATCGGGGTTGAGAATTCCAAACCATCAAAAATCTCTACCGGTAGAATCGTATGTTTGTCATTATCGACTAGTTCGATTCGAAGAAGCTGATTTCCGGTAGCGCTTAACTCACTCAATACATCAAAACAGGTTTCTATCTTTGTAAAGTACCAGGTGAAATTTCGGGTTTGCTGGTCGGGGTCAATAGCCGTCAGGAATAGCAGCATACTAAGTCAACTTAAGACGTTTGAGTATATGTTAATATAAATTATTGTTTGACAAACATACTAACTTACTACGTATAAACACCCTGATTTTTAGTTAAATACTTATTAAGCCACTAAAAGGTGGCGAGTTGCCTTTCCTAATAGGCCAAAGAATTATTTTTGATTAAACAGAACGGAGCGTATTGTCTAAATAGGTTCTTCCTTCGCTCTTGAATCACTTTACTTAGCTCTATCTCATCAATTACCCTCCGCTCATCGGGCTGGCCGTACACTTCCAGGCCTTTATCGGACTTTCGTCTCAGGACTACATTCACCGAGCCGGTACTTAATAACAGTGTACTAAAACACCAGTCGCTGAACGGCTTGCGGCCCGCTTTGCTTGAGAGCTCTTCTGGGAGGTCAAGTTTGGCCAAATTTACCTGTAGGCAGGCATTGAATTTAGTCAGGGAAGTGAGGGGAGGTTTCGCCCAACCGCCGTATTTGTTGACAATAGTTTATACCTCCTCGAACCTCGGAACTCGGAGGCTGACTTCAATCCTGATGTGGTCTTTGATCGTCCAGCGGTCTCCGTCGACTTCTAAGCAAAGGGCAGACTTGTGGCTTTTTGCCTCCAAGGCAGCCTTCATCAAGCCGACCATGTAGTTGGCCCCTTTGATGTGGACCTTCTTCCGGAACGAAAACAACGCCAGGTCGGCAGGGCTCAGGGACACCAATTTGGTTACTGTGAGTGCGTTCCCCTGAAAGGTCTCGAAACAACCATTTTTTAGGATCTCTCTAAACGGTAGCAAGTCCCCTTGACCTCTTCCACAGGATTTATTTTTACAAAATAATTAAATCCTGTTTTTATGATTGACTTCTTGGAATCCATTATCGACGAATTAAATAAGTATGAGTTCGTTCTTTCGATCTGTAAGAGAATAGCATGTACGTATGCTGTGAATAATAAATCCCTGAATAAAAGGCTGGGGAAAGATGGGTCAAAATGGCTGTGCACCGTATGTCTTTACTAATTTCCGAGGTATATTAAAACGACGGTTTTAAAAAGTAGTTATCTGCCATAAAATGGTTCAGTTAAGCCACTACAAGATACGAAAAACTGGACAATTTAACTGAACCCTTTTTATGAACTATTTATAAATGTTTTGGGCGGGTCTGCCGGAGCCAACGGCAAGTCAAGTAAAACGTTCGTTTAAACGAACACAAAAAAGCCTGGTCTGTTGACCAGGCTACAGTCTTTATAAATCAGAAAGCGTTACCCAATCCGTTGCGCTACATATACAAACCAGCGTTTATGAATAGGCTCCACTACTAGCATATAGAGAAGTCAGTTGAAATTACATCATAATACAACAACTGTCTTTTTTCGGTTTATTACCTTTTTTGCCTACTGGCACCGCCTGTCCATCCGTAGATCTTACCTCCCATTCGATATCATTCTGTGTCCGGTGGATTCTCCCTTTCAAAAATTCCTTCTTTATTCCCTCTGCATTTAGGGATAAACGAAAGAGTTCCTGATGTGTATCACTAAATACAGTACCATCTTCCTCTGTAATGGTATTTGTTGACATCCATTTTTTCTTAATGTTAATTAGCGATGCGAGGGAATTTAATATCCCTTCAATAGACTTGGATGGATCTGCAATAGAGTCAGATACGCTGTATTGGCCTGAGTATCCTTGTAAAAGCATAGCTTGATCTCCATGCTGCAGTATAGTAAATCGATGGCCCACTAAGCCATCAGCGTTTACGTAATATAAAAATTCCTTATCAAGCCCAGACAGGCTATTCATCTTTTCTCTCAGCGAATCAATACCAATAGTTGCATCAGCTTCGGCGTGTCTTGTTCCGTTGGTTAGTGTTTCGAAGACAAACCTAGACCCAGCTGCACAACATTGGCTAGTGTAATCAGAATCCTCATCTTCTTCATTATGTTTATGTACTAATCTTTTTAAAGCATTTTCAAATCTAGGTGGATAGTCAGCTATATCTTCTTCTAGGGGAATTAGACTTTGGCTGGAACTCTCATTAGCCACTTTTTTAAACTTTCGTTGCTGTTTTGCGATTTGCCGGTTATCCTTAAATTCTGGGGTGGGGCTTTTAGATAGCTTGACGTAGCCACCAGAAGAACTGCTTGAAGACTTGCTTGACTGACTGTGCGTTAGCATCTTAAGATTGGATTTAGAAAATTCAATCTAGATATAACTCTCTGACAATCCAAAGTTTTTATGTAAGAACTGTGTGAAGTTGGCAAGGCTTGTAGTGGGACTAATAAGATAATAAGTATATGATTAATTTGTAGTATATATAACAAAAGTATAATATAGCAGCTTGTGACGTAATGAGCAGCTATGATTGACCGGATTGACCACCTTGACGAAGGGGCTATGGTGAAGGTAACAGCCTCTACCCGATACCTCATTCCTTTCTTTTCTTCTTTGGTGCAGGGCGGTTTTCCTTCCCCGGCAGAGAGCTACCTGGACAAGGTCTGCGACTTGAACGATCTATGTATTACCTCTCCGGAGGCTACGTATTTTGTCCGGGTAACTGGCGACAGCATGGTCGGGGATCGGATCGAACCGGGAGATGTATTAATCGTCGATTCGTCCAGAACGCCCAGCGACGGAAAGATTGTCATTGTCTGGTACGATGGAGGCCACGCGGTTAAGCGGATCCGTTACGCCGATAAATTAATTATTCTGGAGTCATCGAATCCAAAGTACTTACCGATCTATGTTCATCCCGGTGAAAACTTCTCCGTGATCGGTGTGGTTACCTATAACCTGCAGAAATTCTAATGATGCTGGGCCTTGTCGACGCGAACAATTTCTACGTCAGCTGCCAGCGCAGCTTTGACCCGGGCCTGATCGGCCGACCAGTAGTGGTGCTGTCCAATAACGACGGTTGTGTTGTTGCCCGGTCAAACGAGGCCAACGCGCTGGGCATAAAAATGGGGGTACCTTTTTTTCAATTAGCTGATCTGATAGTCGAGCATAATATTGCCGTCTTCAGCTCGAACTATACTCTCTATGGCGATATGAGTGCCCGACTGATGAGTACGCTCACTCATTTTGTGGAAGATGTCGAGGTGTATTCGATCGACGAGGCTTTTATTCAGGCCGATGGGTACGAGGGGTTATACCCAACTTATAGGGGGCTTGGTGAATCTATTCGTTCAACCGTTGCCCAGTGGCTCCGTATCCCGGTATGCGTTGGGTTTGGCCCAACCAAAACGCTGGCCAAGCTGGCGAATCGGATCGCTAAACAGCGTCCGGAGCTAAATGGGGTCTACGTCCTGGATACTCCGGAGGCCATTGATGAGGTACTTTCTGACTTTCCCGTGGCTGATCTGTGGGGCGTTGGTCGGCGGTATGCCAGTATGCTCAAGCGCAATAAAATTACCACGGCTGCCCACCTTCGGGACGCCAATGATGACTGGGTCAACCAAGTGATGACCGTGAACGGGCTGCGGCTGGTGCATGAACTGAGGGGCTTTCCCTGCCGAATGCTGGAGGTGGGTCAGCCGCCCAAAAAAGCAATCATCACGGCTCCCAGCTTTGGCAGGTTAATTCCCGATCTTAAAACCATCACCGAAGCCTTGACTACCTATCTGGGCAAAGCCAGTGAGAAGCTCAGGAAGCAGGATTCATTGTGTAGCACCATGACCGTCTTTCTGCATACCAATCGGTTCAAAAAAAGCCCCAATGGCCAACCCGCCAAGCAGTATTACAATTCTCGAACCATTACGCTACCTCATCCCACGGCGAGTATAACGGAATTGGTCAGATACGGAGATTCCGCGCTGCAATCGATCTTTCAGTTCGGTTATGCGTATCAGAAAGTTGGTATTATCCTGTCTGGATTTGTGCCCAGTGACTACCGCCAGAAGGGAATCTTTATCGACGGGCCGGATGAGCGGATGGTGAAGTTATCCAGCATTATGGAACGGCTCAACCAGCGACACGGTCGGGGAACGATTCAACTGGCCAATCAGAGTTTTAGCCCCGATTGGGAACACAACCGAAAGTTTCTTTCTCCTTGTTACACGACCAAATGGAATGAAATTCTCAATGTTCGCTAAGGATAGCTAATTAGCAGGAATGCTTATCTCCCAGCCACATTTGTAACTGGGGAATTCTATGATTGATCGTGCGGTAAAAATGCCTGTCACAGCCTACTTGTCAAGCAATAGGACTATTTTTTTAACTAGTCAACTAGACTGGGTTACACCAAAAATTGTACATTTACCGGCTAGGTTAACATAATGCCAGTGGCTGTTGCTAAAGTCTGGAATGGCTCACATGAGCATGTGTTTTGAGCCGATTACGATCTAATCAGGGGCAGAAAATTACCCATTTATAGAGCCAACCCACAGTAGTTTCGACTTTTGCAACAGCCACGCCACTTATATAACAGTTTCAAACCACTATTTCATGAATCGTTATTACCATCCTTTCACTCTATACTTTTTACTGATCGTTACAAATTGTGTTGTAAACTTTTCATGTAAAACTCCAAGCACTATAGCCGAAGAACCAGATTTAGCCGAAACAATATATATTGGAACCAGTCACGATAATTCGCTATATGCTATCGATGCCATAGATGGAACAATTAAGTGGAAATTTACTACTGAAGAAGCAAGTTTTTACGGAGCAATAAGTTCCAGCCCAACAGTAGTTAATGATACTGTGTTCATACGTTCAGTATCTAAACTGTATGCTATTAGCAGAGTAACAGGAGCAAAATTGTGGAGTTGCCAATTACGCACAGTACAATCAGTTGGCTCCAGTTCTCCTATGATAGTTAACAATATCATTTATGTGGGAGGAGGTGGGTTTGATGGTCGATTATATGCAATTGATGCAAGGACGGGCATCGAAAAATGGATTTACAGCACTGGTGGAGATATTTATTCAAGTCCAACAGTAGTAAAAGGAGTTGTTTATATAGGCAATGGGCGTAATATAGGCAATGGGGGTAATTATAATAGTCTGTATGCTATTGATGCAATTACAGGGACAAAAAAATGGAGTTTTAAAACAAGGAACACGGTTAGTTCTAGTCCTGCTGTAGTTAATGGAATTGTTTATGTAGGTAGTTATGATAGTACACTTTATGCTGTTAATACTGAGTCGGGAAATCAACTGTGGGCGTTTAAGACTAGTAACTATATTAATGCTAGTCCCACTGTCGATAACGGGATTGTTTACATAGGAGATGGTAGCTCAAATTTCTATGCTATTGATGCAATGACAGGCATAGAAAAGTGGAAATATAAAATGGGTAAAAATATTTGGGCAAGTCCTGTAGTAGCTAATGGAAGTGTTTATGTTGGCACTGGATGGGATGAAGGGAAGTTGTATGCTATAGAGGCGACAACAGGACAGAAAAAATGGGAATCTCGTCTAGGAGGATCTATTCAATCGAGCCCTACAGTTGTTGGTGAGACTATTTATGTAGGGGGCTATTCTAGGGTACATGCTGTCGATGCTTTGACCGGCTCCATAAAATGGGTATCATATTTACCCGGGCCAATACAAGCTATTGAATCATCTCCTTGTGTTGTGACTAGAAGGGGGGTAGTTTTTCATTCTGGAATTAGTGGTGCACATCAATAAAGTACAATGAACTGCCCCACAGCAAGTTAACACTATTCTTAGATTTGTTGTATAACTGATGTTATTTTAATGAATTAGAACAAGATTTATATTTATAATTCTCGGTTCAGAAAAAGTTAATAATGCAAAATCGTACTGTATACCATATTGACTGCTTGATCACTCTTGGAATAGGTTTTCACTTAGAACAGGTGTCTGATCTGATCAAAGATTATATGGTGAATCCTAACACATTTTCAGAGAAGGGAAGAACTCGCACCCTCGAGAGCCAAGACACATCTAAAATCTATAGAGCAAGTTTTTATAACGATTACATTGCTTTGTCTGGCCCGGTCGGTTTAATCGGTCAATTAGTAGTTGAGTTAAGAAAACTAATACTCGAGTCCGAAAAAATGGTAGTGTTTGATCAGGCTTACAATCACTCAATAGAAGTCTCAGGCTATACAGATGCTATCGAAATAGAGAGTACTTTTCTGGATTGAGTAACAGCCAAAAATCTGTTATATAAGTGGCAATATGTTAACCTAGCCGGTAAATGTACAATTTTAGAGTGTTCTAAAATAATGGCTAGATTTAAAAACGACCGTTTTATCGAACCACTTAAAATCCTCTAAGCAGCTTCGGTGTTTAGTTTGCCAAAAAAGCCCAGCCTTGTTAGGAGCCGGGCTAACGATAGGAGGAAAAGCCTGGTTTAAGGTTGCCAGATTCTCCGGACAAATAGAATTGTATAGTCACAAAACATTACATCTTCCCCGGTTTCTTGAAGGACATGCCGACGAGCGGTAACTACGTAGGGCTGGTCCAGCAGTAGTAGTTCATCGCCAATTGATGGAGTCGGGTTCATGTTGAGCTGGAACAACTCATCAGTTGACCCGGCAAGAAATACTTTAATCATCATTTTTGGGAAAATTAATTAAAGAATGCGTTTACGGAAGACTGTCCATTCATTTCCGGTGTAGCGAATAGAGTGGAGCGTTTTGCCGTCCCCTGACCGCTCGGCCGTGCAGTAGCCTGCAATGGTGCGGCTGATTTCAATTTCCTGACCTGGTTGAAGCTGGTTGATTTTCTGTTCTAAGGTTAACATAGGAGTAGGTGTTTCAGGGTGATTAGTTAGCCAGTTCGTAGCCGGCGTTGATCAGCGTCATTGCGTAGCGGTTAGGCAGGATCCAGAATTTGTTGTTATCGCCTAAAATGATGGCGTGGCCGGCTGTCATGCGGTCTCTAACGTCGGAGGCCATTTTCAGGGTAGAAAATTCTTTGCGGAGGCTATATTGGGCTAGGATTTGCTGAGCGTTCATCTTTTCTTCCCTTTTTGTTAAATCAAAGCACGCACTTCGTGAGGGGACACGCAAGTCGTGTCCCCACTCTTTTTGATCTCTTGATCGTGTGGTACACCCCACAAAAAAGCCTGCATTTTCCTTCAAAAAAACTTGTGCAATTATTTTGTTAACTCACTTAACAGGTATACTTTTGTTAAGTGAGTTAACAATCCCACTAAACTTCCCAGACGCTTATGAATGCAGGTTTTATCAAACGGATTCAGGCGGCCATCGCTGCTACCAAACAAGAATTAGCCGATAAGCGAGCTGGCTACCCGGATAGCGAATTGACCTCTGAACAGGAAGACAAGCTACTCGACCAACTTGGAGCCTTAGTCGAACTCCTCCAGCAATTTGAAGAGTAGGGGTAAGGGGGGCTACCCACCCCCTCCCTTCTTTTATATATTTTTCCATTTTTTCTGCCTTTTTCTCATTCATTTTTCATTTCTGTCCTTTTCACATTTTTCTGCATCTTTCTTTTTCCATGAGCACTTTAAACACTTTCACCACAACCGAACAACTTCTGGCGGATAACCAGGCGTTGATTCAAGAGGCAACCGCCTTCCTGGAATCTCAGGGAAAACGCTACAGCCTATCCGAATGGATAACGCTGAAACAATATGCGAAACGACATGAGTTGGAAAGCATTAGTGTCATTTCCAACTGGATCAACCGGGGCGTCATCCCGGCCGAGGATATACTAGTAGTCGAGGAATTAAACGATCTGAAGCTCATTCGAGACAAGGTTTATAAATAATTCTCGGCTAAAGCGTCTTAAAGGAAATACCCCGGTGGCTCTGCTGTCGGGGTATTTTTTTGTTGATTCAAACGGGCTTTTACTAGCTTTGCAGTGCTCTAATTTAGTTTGTACACCACGGAGGATGGCATCGCCAAAAATTGGGCGGTGCTGTCCCCCGTTTCTGTGTTGTAATGGCCAGAATAATTTTTCCGTGGTGTAAGATTAGAGCAACGGGTCAGACAGCACCGCCTTGTTACCTCATAGATAAAAAAACCGACTGTAGAGCAGTCGGTTTTATGGTTTAATTACTTCAACAGCAATTCATTAATTCAACTTCTTGAAGGTTCGGCTACGAGCTGAGGCTGCGGCACATGAGCAATCGTAAATCGACGTTCACAGAAGTAATAAAAAATATAGGAGGCCAGCACTGTCACCGGAACAGCAATTAACACCATAAAGAGCCAACGAAGACTTGGCTCCATCGGGACATCTAAAGTCAATAGATTCAGCAGACTTAGCAGCGGACTATGCACTAGATAGATGCTATATGAGAAAGTGCCAAGTCCAACAGCCCATCGTGAATTAAAAACTGTCAGTAGGCGTGTCGGTTTTAATTGTTTGCGTTCCTGTAGGGAAAAGTACACCAGCCAGATACTGGAGCATAGTCCTGTACAAAGCTCAATGATGGACGGACTAAGGGGACGGTAGCCGTCAATAGTTACGGGCACCAGCAGGAAAGCAACCATACCTATGCTGAACCACTGCCAATTAATGCGCTCACGAATTCGTACCCACTGCCCCTGTTCGGAAAAGGAGATGACCGAGGCCAGCATGCCCAAGGCAAAAAGCCCAAAAAACCAGAAGTGCATAAGCTTGCCCACGGGAACAACAACCGAGCCTGTACCAAGTACCATTGCTAACGCTACAGCCGTTAACAAGCCAATGCGATTCCAAAGGTAGATCAGAACAGGAAATAAAAAGTACAGTTGCCATTCCGTGGCCACGCTCCAGAGCGGCCCGTCAATCTTCCATATCCAGGCTGCATTCAGGTTATGAACCATAAATATGTGAGACAACACGGCGGGTAAGTCCATTGGTATCTTATTGTCCCAGGCTGTATTATGAGGCACCTGTAAGATTGGTACTGCTGTTATAAGTATAATAAACAGTGCCAAGGCAAAATAATACGGTGGTAAAATGCGCCGGGCCCTTCGGCCGATGTAAGAAGCAAACCCGCCTTTCAGGGCAGGAATCGGTTTTGTAGCCAGCGGGATGGTCAGACAATACCCAGAAAGGACAATGAACAAGGGAACGGCCAGATAGCCATAGGAAATGAAGAGGCTAAATGGCTTTATAAAAACTGAAAGTTGGCTGGTTGGCAGGTGATGGCCAGTAAAGACCTGGGCGTGATAAAGTGCCACATACAGGGCGGCCAGCCCGCGAATACCATCTAGGTAGACAAATTTTAACCGGTTGTTCATTTTAAGGACAGATAGAAAGTCAAATATAAAACTAAAACCATAGATATTTATTTAACCTACAATTCGCTACACTATATATTAATAAATATCTATGTATAGTAACTTGCCAATTATTAGGCTTTCTTGTCCTTCCAATGTCCAATGGTTGATTCTAATTTACAAAACCGTCGTTCATTCCTTTTCTCAGCGGGTTCAATGACGATGCTGACGCTACTGCAAAGCTGTCAGAGTAATGCGATGGCAGAGAGTGGACCGCCCCTGGCGTTTTTTGGTGACAGTCTGACGGCGGGTACAGGTGGCACCCCTTACGGTTTAGTAGTTGGTAAACTCCTTAACCGGCCAACTATTACCTCTGCCATTGGAGGACTGGATGCAGAACAGATTGCCGTTTTCCAAGGGGGAAAGCCCTTGCTCATTACACTGGAAGGAAATCAGTTCAACCGGCTTAATCCTGTTAAATTATCAAAGGTTTCAACAAAATTTCTGTCTCCCAATGCTAATTTAAGCCTGCTCACGGCTAAGGGAACAGTAGCCGGTGTGCCCTGTAAAATAATACGGTCAGTTAACCAGTCGGATTCCGCTCAGAATGAATCGTACAGTATTGTGCCAAATGGGATGACGGTAAAAGCGATTCCACCAGATTCGGTATTCATTTTGGATGAGGCTGAAAAGACCAAATCACTCGTGCAGGTACTATGGTACGGCCGGAATAATTACTACCTCAACCGGCCTGATGCATCGAACGCAACCGGTGAAATCATGGCTGCCCTGGATGCCTCTATTGCCTATTTGCCGGAACCGAAACGCTATTTAGTGCTGGGTGTATTGCCTCGCATGTCGGAGGGGAAAGGCACATCCGTAGGCGAGATGATCAACGCCCACAACGGAGTACTTGAAGTCAAGTATCCAGGTGCCTATGTGGCCGTAACTCCACCTACGAGTGCTGAATTGAAGGCGGTGGGCTATTCGCCGACCCAGCAAGACAAGGCAAATCTTGATAATGGAATATTCCCCGCAGGCATGCACTTCGACAACACCCATTTGAATAACATAGGGTACCAAATTATAGCCAATCGAGTTGTAGCTTTACTCAGGACTTTAAACTATTGATTTTATTGAATAAGATGCTTTTGACTTCTTCTGCAATTAATTACAAAACCAAAAAAAGCCTGGTCGGTTAAACCAGGCTTTTTTTTACTTATTATCCTTTTTTCGCTCCTGGAGCACTTTGCTTTGCTCCATTTCGCCGATCACCCGTCGCTCGTCGGGCCGGCCGTATACTTCAAGCCCTTTATCAGTCTTGCGGCCCAGCACTACTTTAACCGAGTCTGTGCTTAGAAACAGTTTGTTAAAACACCAGTCCGTGAACGTTTTCCGGCCGGCCTTACTGGAGAGATCTTCGGGTAGGTCTAACTTTGCCGCAATCACCTTTAGCCAGGCATTGAATTTGGGCAGGCTCGTCATGGGCAGCTTTTCCCAGCCCCCGTATTTGTCGACGATCTGCTTGACCTCATCGAATTGAGGCACCCGGATAGAGACTTCGGTTTTAATGCGATCCTTGATCAACCAGGTCTCTCCGTCGAGCCCCATTCGGACGGCCGTTTTATTCTTCTGAACAAAATCGGCTAAGTCACCATAGTGGAACCCCGATCGGCATAAGATAATAAACACGTCTGCGGCTCGCTGGAGGTGAACATTGTCGAAGGGGTAGGAGCGTAGGGCCTGAAACTGTTCTTCGGAGAGAAAGACCGGATCGTCAAACTCGGCATTTTTGATGCGCATGCCTTCGAGGGGATTCGTGTCAGCGATCTTTTTGAGCTTTGCCCAGGTGATCACGTTTTTAATGGTTTGGGTATGCTTGACGACGTAGGAATCTGCGTGGCCGACCTGATGGCCGTCGAACTTGATCTGTTTCATCCAGCGCCGGTACTTTTTTACCCAGGTCAAATCGAAATCTTCCACCAGTAGATCAAGGGCTTTCTCACTGATGAGAAAATCGATCAGCTTTTTTCGAACGTTGTCATATACCTCGATGCTGGTTTTTTTTAGGTTTCGCTCCGGATCCTGGGCGCTGTCGGCCAGATACATCTCGAATGCCGAAAGAAGGGAAACTGTTTCAGTACCGCTTTCGTAGATACGCCTGACTTTAGCGGCCGTAATTTTTTGCTTTCGCCGGAACAGATCATTGAAGATGGCCCGCAGATGATCACGCATGATGTCGATCTGTTCGTTCTTAAAGAAGGCTTCCGGATCTTTATCCGAGACTCGCTGACCATCCCAGTAGTCTTCGTACGTGGTAACACCGGTGGATCCGATGTCAACTCGTTCACCACCTACCGCAATGCGGCAGTACAATTGCACTTTGTTCTTCTGCTTGCTTTTGCGACGCCAGAAGCTGATTTCCATACGCTTTACAATTTTCATTGCGCTACAGTTTAGTGTAGCGCGAGTAAGTAACTGGTGGTTACATCGTTAGGGAAAAATTAAAAAAATTAATTAGTTGGCATGTAAACTTGTTATGCGGCAAGTATTTATACCGTTATATAACTTCTTTTAATAATTATATACATCTGTATTAAATTAATTAAAGAAGGGGTGTCACCAGGCACAAGGGGGGGGCACCAGTATTGCTACGGGGAAGGCAAAACCAGACTGAATAGGGTTAAAAAGGGTTTAGAGCGGGTAAATAGGGGCAAAAAAAAAGCCCGAAATGGTTAGTTTCGGGCACCAGACTCACTATTAATAACAATTTGCAGAGAGAGAGGGTATTGAACCTCTGCTTATAAGCTTCTCTGTTATACCGTGTTAACTCTTTGAGTTAACTGCCTGCCTCCTAAAGTGCTCCCGAGACGTACAAAAAAAAGCTCTTAAGCTCTTTTAGCCTCATTACGAGGATACATCTCGAAAACCCTTCCGGTACGGGAAACAGGCTTAGGAAAAGACTTTTCCGGAGCTTGACGACCGCTAAGCAAAACGTCGATTGTTCGTTGCAAACCATCTATCTGTCTATCCTTTATTGATAGTTGATCTTTTAAACCTCGAAACTCTTCGAGAATCCTACCTGCAACCTCCGAGCCGAAGCTCCGACCGTCTAAAGTTTTGTCCTCGATCTTCATTGGTTCGCCTTCACCCTTCATTAAATAATTAGGGCTAACCTCTGGGAATACTTGCAGAATCGCCTCTAGTATATCGTAACCTGGTTTATTACGACCGTTAAGAATCGTATAAATAGATGTAGGAGTTTTGCCGATACGTTCAGCAAACGTCTTAGGATTCAATCCTAAGTCATTGATAACCCTTGCTACTCGCTGATTGATTGTATTTTCCATTTTCATCGAATTGGGATTATTCGGCATTAGTTTTCACTAAGCTATAGTGAATTTGACCGTTGCCATTGTTGAAAGCCATTATCTCCCTAAAACCTTGATAGTTGTACCAACGCATTACATCGGCATTCTTAAAATCGGCTGTTTTGAAAGGCAAACCTAATGTTGTTATAAATTTTTCGTCAAAATTATAATCGTCCAAATGGTTTAATGTGATTCGATCTGCCTTGCCATTAATGTAAATAACCTCTAGAGAATCGTCTCTGTAGCTATAGATAGGACAAGCTTTACAACCTGAACGTCTATCCTTCCAATTACGGAGAAATACACCTTTACCAAGCTCCTTTCTAACATTTGCTATACTGTGGTTTGCCACTACATTAAGTTTAAGCGAAGGCTTTAAAGGTTTACTATCATTAACTGACGTATTTACAGGGTCATTATTGCTTAAATACCCTATAATGTATAGCACTACTATAACTCCTATTAACCAAATCCACCATTTAGAGCTCTTTTTGCTATTCTTAGTTAAATCATTCTCCATACTGTAACATACTGTACTTAAGGATGTTATAAAAAGATTAAAAATTTATTATAGCAAATGCTTGACAGATACATACAATTGCTATAATATTGTTCTCAGATAGTAACAAACATTGTTACAAACTCTGTAGCAAATCTTGTATTCTCTACGATGAAAACCAAGTAAAAGTTTTACAATGGTCAATGTTTTTTTACGTAACTCTATGAATGTAAGCATAAAAGACCATTATCGAGCTCTCAAAGAGACTGATAGAGAGGCTTATCGAGAGTTTAACAGCCAACTCGAGAAGCGCGAAAAACTTACCTACTTTAAACGGTCGGTAATGGGCAACCCGAAAAAAAGCTTAACCGATGTTCACGGCTCCGTAAGCTTTTTGATGATTAGGTTTCTCGGGTTTACACAAGAGAATTTCGATACAAACACGTTGCCGGAGTCGATCAACATTCCGAAGCATGAAAGCGAACTCGCAGCTTAACGAGTATAAGGTCTCGCTCGAGTTCGAGACCTCTCCAACTTTCGGCGTATTGTACCGGAGAATCCGGGACGCAATGCAGGAGAGAGAGGCTGTTCTTAATCAGTCTTTTCCGCTCGATGTCGCTTTGTTCAGAGAGGTAAGAGATTTAAAGAATATGATGCAACTGTTAAAATCGGCTTTCGAGAAAACAATTGCTCAATGGGAAACCCAAACTGTAGAGTCCGGGAAAGCCTGAAAGGGAGATACCGGAGCCGGGAGCAAACGGCGGCTTATTTGATAGGGAGTTGCTCCTCCCTTGACACCAAGAGAACGAGAATAGAGGCTCGTTGACAGCCGGGAAAGACCGGCAACAAAGGAGGGTAGCTCAGATGGTAGAGCAGTGAGGTGTTTTCTCACAGGTCAGAGGTTCGAGTCCTCTCTCTCCTACAACGGAAAATCCGTCAAGGTAATAAGGGTTTAGGAATAGGTTGGAGAGTTTGCCCTCCGGCATTGATTCGGAGGGCAAATCTAAAAGCCACTAAGCTCTTACGTTTACAGACTACCGTTAGGTTATAACCTGGGCTTTTGCGACGCGGACAAAAGCCAATTATCCGCAAAAACAAAAAAATCGACTTCATCGGTCGAGTGGAATCCTATTGCCCTGACATTCCGTCAGTTTTTTTTGCCAGTTTGCCTGTTACTCCTATGTTAACATCTTGTTTAACAATAAGTTAACTTAAGTTAAACATCAATAGATTAACTCTTAGATAACGGGATTAACTTATAGAAAACTGCTCTATAGAGCTGTTTTCCCTAACTGACTAACAGGAGTCGGGAGTCGGCCGAAAGCGGAGCCTCCCCAAACCCGAAAAAGTCGAGCTGAAAAAAGGGGCAAAAGTCAAAGTTTGGCAGTAGTGGCCGACACAAGCCGAGAGCGAGGAGATATTTTTTTTAGTCTGCTCAAACACGACAATATGCTTTAAAGGCCTTAAAACGAAGGAAAACAAACCAGACAGGCAACGGGAAGAGATCAACTCGAGACCATTGCCAAACACAAAAAAAGCAATCCAAAAAAAGAGGCAAACCCTCGAATTTTCCTCTTCGATTGATTTCGGGACCGTAGCGAGGAGATATTTTTTTAAGCTCGCTCAAATAGGAGCATAAGGGCTAAAGGTCTTAAAACGCAGAAAAACAACCAATTTCCAAACCTCATGCAATCGTACCAAACCACAAAACCAAAGCCTCGGGGAGACCGCGAAAATTCTACGTACCGATGGGAGCTCTTTCTCGAAAACGGATACACGTTCGATGGTTACTCCAAATTTGAAGGACACGCCGAAAAACAGGATAAGGAGGCTCTCCTCGAGGATTGTATCCAACGGCTCGGCAACAATGGATACTTCTCCAAGTGCTACCAAATGGTTTTTTATAAGCGGGAGTTCATGCATAAAAGCCAGGATACAAAAATCCTCGAACTCTTTCCAGGTCATTACCTAGCACACGGAGAGGTTAGGCTCCGGCTCCCAACATTAGAGTACTTAAATCGGGTTTACGAGCGGATTAACAACGGAGGAGAGCTCGATTTTAAGAAGTTATTGCCGGAGCGAGTTCCTTACCGCTCCAATGAAAAAAACGATTTCGAGTTCACTAAAGACCGCTTTCCTACGCTCGATACAGTCGTTACCCATTGCGCCGAATATCTCCTCCGGGAAAAGAATTATCCTCGCGCAAGGGTCGAGGGTTGGTATCATAAAGTAAAACACTACTATTCTAATCAATCGCTCCCGGTTGCCTCTCCAACAGTAAGACCGGCCTCGGTCGATGTCGCTCCGGCCGTACCTCCCCACAAAGCAGCCGCTCAAGCTATGGCAACAGTAAACGTGCTACATACCAAATTCAAGGCCAATTAATAACAGAAACCGCACCCCCAAAGGAGGAGCGGTTTACAACAAATTTCCAAAAAATTAAAGCCAAAGATAAGATGAGCCGGAACACAAAACTAACGTCGAATTCGTCAGAAACGCCAAAGCCTTATAGCCATAAATCCCCGAGACGGTTTAAGCGAGTGGTCCCGTTCGAGCGTATCGACCTCGAGCGAGTTGTCTCGATGCAACTTAATATCATTGAGCCGGAGCGAATAGACATCGTAATGAAGCAAGGGACGCTAAAACTAAAACGAACGGCAATCTTAACGAAGGCCGAGCTCGATAAGCTTAACGGAGGGCGAACAAATGCTTAAGGTACGTCTCCGACTTTATCGACATCAATTAGGAGCCTTACTCGAATTTGTCCCGCACCCGAACGCGATAACCTTCCGGGAAATGGCAACGCTCCGGCTCGAGGAAATTGTCCTAATAGATTGGAGAGGGCGAATAACGACAAACCAGGCTCTTACCTGGAAAGCGAGACCAACCGGAAAGCCCTACACGTTTACGATGCCGCTCGCAGTTGCTCGAGCTCTTTACGTTGAATTGCAAAATCTAGCGATCATCTCTCACGGCTTACAGGGATTACTTTCCGAGCTCGACCGGGAGCTCAAAAATTTACCCTAAACGTCAAACCATTTATCACCATGAAAAGCCTTTTAGTAGTCTCGTTTTTAGGCGTTTGTTTAATCGTACTAGTGCCTATTATTCTGCTTATCACTTTAATAGTGTACGTCGTCAACCGAAAGTGGACAGATGCGGGTGAAAAGAGATGAGACGGTTTTAACCGCTTTGTACTCGCTGAAAAATATGACTTTTCCGTCGTTTGAGCATCGATAACTGCTTAGTTTTTTGC